>NZ_DGUN01000028.1 GCF_002395745.1 Fibrobacter sp. UBA4309 | reverse complement strand
TCGGTGCGGCTGTGGAGCAGGTCCAAGAGCCCGTTCGGGCTGTTGTAATCCTTGCCGTTCATCACGAGCGTAAGCCCGTTGTTCAGGTAGGCGTAGTTCCAGATCTTCTCTTCCATGTAGGCGGGGAGGAACCGGAAGTTCTTGAACAGGTCGTTATCGGGCTCGAAGTAGATTTCGGTGCCGTTTTTCTCGGTGGTGGAGGTAATCTTGAAGTCCTTCACCAGAATGCCCTTGCTGAATTCGGCGCGCTTTACCTTGCCGTCGCGGAAACTTTGTACGATAAACTTGGTCGAAAGGGCGTTCACCGCCTTGGTACCCACGCCGTTCATGCCCACCGACTTCTGGAAGGCTTCGGAATCGTACTTGCCGCCTGTATTCATCTTCGACACGCAGTCGATGACCTTCTCGAGCGGGATGCCGCGGCCGTAGTCGCGCACGCGGCAGCTGTGGTCTTCCATGTCGATTTCAATCTTCTTGCCCGCGCCCATGGCGAACTCGTCGATGGAGTTGTCGATAACTTCCTTCGCGAGCACGTAGATGCCGTCGTCGGGGCTCTGTCCGTCGCCCAGCTTGCCGATGTACATACCGGGGCGGAGCCTAATGTGTTCGTACCAATCTAGAGTCTTGATGCTGTCCTTGTCGTACTTTACAGCCATTTTATTCCCTTAAAGACTTAAAAACGATATTTTTGCCAATGTTAAGAAATTTCGCGGGACGATTTGCGGGCTACGCCCGGACTCGCGGCCCCGGTTCGCCCTTTACGTCAAATATAATAAAAAAACGTGTCAAAAAGTGATAATTTGTGCAGTATGTTTGTTTTTTTATATTTGTCCGCGTATGCGCAAGTTCCTTCCTGCTGTTCTCCTGTGGCTGTCGCCTTTTATCGCCTTTTTGTCTGTCGTTTCGGCCTGTTCCGGCGACGAAAAGAAGGTGGCGTCGGGCTATACGGAAGAACAGAATGCCTGGAATATCAAGGATACTGTCGCCTACCTGAAGCTTTTGAAGACCTGGGAACCCGAAATCCCTGTCGATTCGGAAATGGTCGAGCTGAAAGCGGACCCGTCGGTTTCCTGGTATAATGTTGTCTTCTTGACGGCTCCGGAACCCTACTTTAGCTATAAGGATATTGGGGCCGACTCTGCAGCCTGTACGGTGAATGTGTATGACGATGAAAACGGTATCCGCCTGACCGTGAATCTGGAATCGGCAAGGGAACTCTATACGCAGATTCTGTATCGCGATTCCATGTTTGCCATCGTTGTGGACCGCCTGGACAAGACATACGGCCAGGACGGCGATACCGAAGTCTGCGAGGCGGATTCCATCGCGTTCGTGGAAAGTTGCAGCAAGGCGAAGGGCTCTGTCGAGGACCAGATTGGCCTGGGGTGCTCGGAACTCCACTTGATCTGTACCAAGGAAATCATGCCCAAGGTTTCTGCGGAAGACTTTTTGGACAGCACGGCTGCGGAACTGAAGAGCCGTTGTGCGGATGCCTTGGGACTCTCCCTCAACGAAATGGGTAACGGACGCCTCGACGGCAAGGTCCCGTGGCGCTACTTGAATCCCGAAATCGATTACGGCGAAGTCGTGGACGAACGCGACGGACAAGTGTATAAGACGATAGCCATCGATACCCTCGTCTGGATGGCGGAAAACCTGAACTATGCGGACAGCATTAATTCTCCGAGCCTGCTCGGCAAGAGCTGGTGCTATGGCAACGAGCCGGAAAACTGCCTGAAATATGGGCGAATCTATACGTTTGGCGCGGCGGTCGATTCGTTTGCCCTTGCAAATGATCCCGATAATCCGGTGCAGTGCGGATACGGTTATGTCTGTAAGGAATTGAAACCGATTCGCGGGCTCTGCATGGAAGGCTGGCACATCCCTTCGACTAGTGAATACCATGTAATCGATGATTATGCGATGTCTATTGCTACTAAGGTCTATATGCCCAAAGGTGCAAGTACGGAAGTGACGGCGCAAGCGATGAGGAGTGCCTATATTTGGCCGTATGGCGACGACACCTTCGGCTTTTCGCTGTTGCCAGGAGGCTATTACAAGCTGGATTCTGGGCAATTCAAGGATGGCGGGCAGGTGGCGTACCTTTGGTCTCTCGACTATAATGAGGATTATGTCTATATGTTCGTCGTCTACGATGACGTAAGCATATCTTCTGGGGGGACAACGCACGTGACGCTTGAAGAAAAGTACATGTACGCCCTCAATATGCGCTGCGTGAAAGACTGATTTTATAACGTTCCTCATTTAGCTATATTACCCGCTATGCGCAAATTCCTTCTCCCGTTGTTTCTTTGGATATCTCCGTTCCTCCTCTTTTTTACGCTTGTCACGGCCTGTTCCGAAAGCGAAAAGAAGGTGGCCTCGGGCTACACCGAAGAGCAAAACGCCTGGGATATCAGGGATACGGTCGCCTACCTGAAGCTTTTGAAGACCTGGGAACCCGAAATCCCTGTCGATTCGGCCAAGGTCAATATGGACGGCGGTGACCAGTTCTGGTACGATATCGTGTTCCTGTCCGCTCCGAAGCCCAGCTTTGCCTATACGGAGGTTGGCGCCGATTCCGCCGCCTGTACCGTGAACCGCTACAGCGACGAGAACGGTATTCGGCTTACCGTGAACCTTGATTCGTCAAGGGAACTCTATACGCAAATCTTGCAGCGAGACTCGATGTTCGCCGTGGTGGTGGACCGTCTCGACAAGACTTACGGCTCGGGCGACCCGGACGAGGCATGCGGGGAGGATTCCGTCGCCTTCGTGGAACAGTGCGAACGCTCGAAGGGCACGGTTGTTGACCAGCTCAAGCGGGATTGCAACGAACTTCACCTGGTCTGCACGCAGGAAATCATGGCGAAAAAGACGGCAGACGAGTTCCTGGACAGTACCGCCGCCGACCTGAAGGCCCGCTGCGCGGATGCCCTGGGCATTTCCCTGAAGGATATGGGGAACGGCGTCATGGACGGCAAGGTCCCGTGGCGCTACCTGAATCCAGAAATCGATTACGGCGAGGTCGTGGACGAACGCGACGGACAGGTGTACAAGACTGTCGTTATCGACACCTTGGTCTGGATGTCGGAAAACCTGAACTATGCGGATAGCGATTTGACCCCGAGCCTGCTCGGAAAGAACTGGTGCTACAACAACGAACCGGACAGCTGCGTGAAATATGGCAGGCTCTATACGTGGGGCGCGGCTATTGACTCGGTTGCCCTGGCGAACGACCCCGAAAACCCGCGGGAATGCGGCGACAGTCTCCTGTGTACGGACCTTAAGTACATTCGCGGGCTCTGCATGGAAGGCTGGCATTTGCCGTCGTCAGCCGAACTCCATACCCTTGACGACATAGCGAGTACGGGCACTCCGAAGATTGCCATCGTGGACGAAAATACGGAAGACCCGACATACGGCCCCATTACGCTCCGGAGCGCCTACCTCTGGGAATCCGGCATCGACACGTACGGGCTTTCGCTTTTGCCTGCAGGTTACTACCTGTTCGATTCCGGAGAGTTTGAAGATCTTGGTTCCGCGTCGTTCTTCTGGTCGCTCGACTATGCCGAGAATTACGCCTGGATGTACACGATGTACAATGAAAAATTCACTTTCAACACGCATGTGACCATCAACGAAAAGTACAAGTTCGCGATATCGATCCGCTGCGTGAAAAATTTGTAATAGAGATATTGCTATATTGGGAATGGTTAAACAAACAAAGGAGTATCCTATGAAATTTGCCCATATGCTTGCATTTGCCGCAATTTTTACTCTTGCCGCTTGCGGTGACGATTCGTCTTCTTCGACCGGTCCGGAAAATTCCTCCGATTCGAAGACCCCGTCGTCTTCTACGACGAGTTCCTCTAGCGATGGTACCACGGCGTACGATTGCACGGTTGCCGACGGCGTGAAGGTCGTTTATCCCAAGGGTGGCGAAAAGTTCAAGATGGGCGATACTATCACGGTCATATACGGTGCGAAGATTGAAGACAGCGGTTTCTGCTTCAAGTTCAAACTCGACGAATCGGACCTGGGCGTGGATATGCTGGACGGCTCTGCCGGTCCCGAAGTTGGCGATGGCAAGACCTGCTACAAGCAGGAAGTGGTCCTGACGTCCGACGTGGCCGAGGTTACCGAAACGGCCATTATCCGCGTGCACCCCTATAGCCGCCAGAACAAGGGCGCAAACTCCGGCACCTTCCAGGTCACGGAGTAATGAACCCGAGGTTCGATGACCGAAGCTTCACCGTGGCCATTGTCGGCTGCGGTGGTTTTATTGGTAGCCATTTGCTCGATGCGGTGCTTTGCCGCACCAAATGGCGCGTCTTCGGCGTGGACCTCGATTTTTATAGGATCCAGCATCGCCTGAATGACGAACGCTGCGAGTTCGTCTGTGCCGACCTGGCCGATCCTGAAACTGTCGCCCGGCTTGCAAGGTTCCCCGTGGTGGTGAACCTCGCCGCCATCTGTACGCCGAGCCGCTACATGGGGGAGGCCCCGGCGGTCATACGCAGCAATTACGACCATCCTGCCGCCCTTGCGGATGCCTGCGCGAAATCGGGCTCGTGGCTTATCCATTTTTCCACTTCGGAAGTCTATGGCCGTACCGGTGCGGATTCCGGCGTGCTGGACGAAGATTCCACCCCGTTGGTGTTCGGTCCTGTCACGGCGAGCCGCTGGAGCTACGCTACGGCGAAACTCCTGACGGAGCGCTATATTGCCGGCTTGTCCGGTCTGAAATGGACGGTGGTGCGCCCCTTCAATTTCGTGGGTCCGTACATGGACTATATGCCGGGAGTCGATGGCGAGGGCATTCCGCGCGTGCTCGCGAATTTCTCGACGGCTCTTTTGCGGGGCGAACCGCTGAAGCTCGTGAACGGCGGGAAGGCGAAGCGCTGCTTTACGAGCGTCCACGACGCGATAGACTTCTTGTTCGCCCTGTTCGATGCGGGTTCCGGGACGGCGCAGAATGCAGGCGTGTTTTCGCAGGTGTTCAATGTCGGGAATGCGGACAATGAACTTTCCATTGCCGAACTGGCCCAGAAAATGCGCCAGATTTATGCCGAAATCCGCGGTGTCGATATCGCCACGTTGCCTGAACCGCAGGTGGTTGCGGGCGAGGAATACTACGGTACGGGTTACGACGATTCCATGCGCCGACTGCCGGGTGTAGAGAAGGCCGAACGCCTGCTCGGGTTCCGCGCTTCGACTCCCATTGATGTCTGTCTCCGCGAATCGCTCACGTGGTTTGTGAAACACTATTCCGTATAGCGGGGCGAACGGTGTCCCCGGACTATTTCATATTCATCCCGGCTTACAACGTGCAGGCGACTCTCGCCGGCGTGCTTGGGCGCATTTCGCCCGCGGTCATGGAACGCGCGCAGGTGCTCGTGATAGACGACGGCTCGAAGGACGGTACGCGCGGGGCTTTTGATTCGTTTGTCTCGGGTGCGGATTGCGCGGGCCACCTGCAGTATGAACGCTTCGAAAAGAATTCCGGCTACGGCGCCGTGGTGAAACGTGGGATTGCCGCGGGCCTTGCGTCGGGTGCGAAGTTTGTCGCCTGCCTGCATGGTGACGGCCAGTACCCCGCAGGGCAACTCGGCGAATTCTTCGCGCATCTCGAAACCGCGAGCAATCAGCCTGAAATGGCCTTAGTCCAAGGGTCCCGCCATGCGCTCGCGGGTGGTGCGAAAGCCGGCAACATGCCCCTATACAAGCGCATCGGCGGAGCGTTCCTTACCGCACTCGAGAACGTCGCCTTTCGGCAGAAACTCACGGATCGCCATAGCGGATTTATTGTCTATAACGCGGAATTTTTAAAGACGCTCGACCTCGAAAAACTCAGCCCGAGCTTCGACATCGACCTGGAAATCATGTCCATCGCCGATGCCCGCGGATACAGGCTGTCGGAACTCCCGATACCCACGCGCTATGCGGGCGAAAAGTCCAACTTGAACGTAGTGACTTACGGTCTGCGCGTGTTGCGGCAGACCTTGCGCCGTTTATTCAAGGCTACGGCTTAGCCGTTGCCGTGGTGCTTGTCGTGGTTGGGGCAGCCGCAGCCACCGTTGCCGTCGCAGTTTTCCTTGTTGCCTTCGCCGCCGCATTCGCACTCGCCGTCGCCGCACTTGCAGTCGCCTTCGCCACCGCAGCAGCAGTGGCCCTGCGGGTTCAGCTCTTCTTCGGTAGCCTCGCGCACGCTCACGACTTCGATGGCGAAGTTCAGGTTCTTGCCCGCGAGTTCGTGGTTCGCGTCAATGGTGGCCTTGTCGCCAGCGACGGACTTGATGCGGATGGGCATCGGGCCTGCCGGCGTCTGTGCAAAGAACTGCATGCCCGGAACGACCTTGTCGACTCCCTGGAAAACGTCCAGCGGGACTTCTTGCGTGAGGCGTTCGTCGTATTCGCCGTAGCCTTCGCGCGGAATGACCTTCACGTCGAACTTGTCGCCGACTTCGTGGCCTTCCATGGCCTTCTCAAGACCGACCACGATCATGTGGGTGCCCTGGATGTACTGGAGCGGTTCGCGGCCGGCGGAGGAATCGATGGTTTCCCCTTCGTCGGAGGTGAGGGTGTAGTGCATCTGGACTACGGTCTTTTCGGCGATTTTCATAAAGATCCTTTTTTTGAATTTGCGCCGTAATATAGAAAGATACTCCACGGGCATATGTCTGTTTTTCTAAATTTGTGCCACTATGACTCTTCGTGAAGCTTTTGAAAGTAAAATGCTGCTGCTCGATGGTGGCATGGGCTCCGTTATCCAGACGTACGGCATCAAGGGGGCGAACAATGATATGCTCTCTATCGAGAAGCCGGAGATTATTCTGGATATCCAGCGCCGCTACGTGGATGCGGGCGTAGATTGCCTCACCACGAATACTTTCTCTAGCCAGAGGGTCTCGCAGCACGAGTATCATCAGGAAGCCCGGGTCGCCGAGATGAACCGCGCCGCCGTGAAGATTGCGAAGCAGGCCGCCGAGGAAGGGTTCAAGAAGTATGGCCGCAAGGTGTATATCCTGGGCGACGTGGGCCCCACCAGCAAGATGCTCTCGATGAGCGAAGACGTGAATGACCCGGCCAGCCGAAGCATTACCTTTGACGAACTGGAAGACGCCTACCAAGAACAGATTCAGGTGCTTGTGGATGAAGGCGTCGACGCCATCCTGATAGAAACGATTTTCGATACGCTCAACGCGAAGGCCGCCGCCAGTGCGTTCATGAAGGTCATGGAAACACGGGAAAAGGCCGCAGGGAATGCCGCGGACCTCAAGCCTGTCGAGGTGATGTTCTCCATGACGGTGAGCGATGCTTCGGGCAGAACGCTTTCTGGCCAGACCGTGGAGGCTTTTGTCACGAGCGTGACCCATGTGAAGCCTCTTTCTATCGGTCTCAACTGCGGTCTCGGTGCCGACGGGATGGTCCCGTACTTGCGGCGCATGGGAGCCGTCGCGCCCTGCTACATCACGTGCCACCCGAACGCGGGGCTCCCGAACCAGTTCGGCGGCTATGACGATACTCCCGAGGACATGGTGCACAAGATGCGCGTATTCCTCGACGACCGCCTCGTGAACATGATCGGTGGTTGCTGCGGCACTACGCCGGAACACATAGCCGCCATGCGCCAGATGCTTGATGCGCTCCCCGGCGACTACAGGCGCCATGAGCCCGCGAAGCTTTCCGGGAACCTGTTGCTCGCCGGCCTCGAACCGCTGGTCGCCCCGCCGATGCTTTCTCCGGAAGGATTCTTCGTGAAGGTGGGCGAACGCTGCAACGTCGCCGGCTCGCGCAAGTTCCTGCGCCTGATTAACGAGAAGAATTACGAAGATGCCCTTGAAATCGCGCGCAAGCAGGTGGAAGACGGCGCCCATGTCATCGACGTGAACATGGACGACGGCCTGCTGGATGCCGAACACGAAATGCGCGAATTCCTGAACCTGCTCGCATCGGACCCGGCCATAAGCCGTGTCCCCATCATGGTCGACAGTTCCCGTTTCGAAGTCATCGAGGCAGGTCTCAAGTGCGCCCAGGGCAAGTGCATCGTGAACTCCATCTCCCTCAAGATGGGCGAGGAGGCTTTTGTCGAACACGCGCTTACCATCCGCAGGCTCGGTGCCGCCCTCATCGTGATGCTCTTTGACGAAGAAGGCCAGGCGACCGATTACGAACGCCGCGTAAAGATTGCCGCCCGTGCCTACGAAATTCTTGTGAATCGGCTGGGTTTCGATCCGACCGATATAATCTTCGACCCGAACGTGCTGACTGTCGCGACCGGCATGGCCGAGCACAACGCCTACGCTTCGGACTTTATCCGCGCGGTCCGCTGGATTACGGACAATCTTCCCGGAGTCCACATTTCGGGCGGGCTTTCGAACCTTTCCTTCGCTTTCCGTGGCAACAACTACCTGCGCGAGGCGATGCATTCCACGTTCCTGCATTTTGCCATCCCGAACGGCATGGGCATGGCCATCTTGAACCCCGCCGCCGAGGTCGCCTACAAGTCCATTCCGCTGGAATTGCGCATGGCGATTACGGAGGTCGTCCTCAACACCGCACCCGAGGCGAGCGAGGAACTTATCGAAATCGCGAGCCGCATGACCGCGGCCCAGATGGCGGCGAAGGAATCGGGTGCGAAATACGACCCGACCGCGATATTCGCGACCTCCGTCGGCACTACGGCGACCGCAGGCGGCGACAGTGGCGTTCAGTCGGACAGTGGTCCGCAGACTCCCGAAGAACGCTTGCAGCTAGCGCTGCTCAAGGGCACTTCTACGACTCTCGAACCCGACTTGATGGAACTCATCAACCGTGGTGACAGTCCTGTCGGCATTATTTCTGGCCCGCTCATGGACGGCATGAACGAAGTGGGCCGCCTATTTGGCGAAGGCAAGATGTTCTTGCCGCAGGTAGTCAAGACGGCCCGCACCATGAAAAAGGCGGTGGAAATCTTGCAGCCCTACATCGAGGCCGGCAAGGACGCCAGCGCATCGAGCCGTGGCAAGATCGTGATAGCGACCGTCAAGGGCGACGTACACGACATCGGCAAGAACATCGTCTCGGTAATCATGGCCTGTAACGGGTTTGACATGGTGGATCTCGGCGTGATGGTTCCCGAAGATACGATTGTGAAGGCCGTCATCGACAGCAAGGCTGATATCCTGAGCCTTTCGGGACTGATTACGCCTTCGCTCGAAGAAATGTGTACTGTCGCGAAGGCCATGCAGGATGCAGGCCTGCGCATCCCGATTATCGTTGGCGGTGCAACGACTTCGCCGACGCATACGGCTGTGAAGATTGCCCCGTGCTACGACGGTCCAGTGTTCCACGTGCGCGATGCCGCGAGCAATCCGGGCCTTGTCGCGAAGCTTTTGGACCCGACAACCAGCGAACAGACCATCCGCGAAAACCGTGAAGAACAGCAGCGAATCCGCGAAAAGCAGGAAGGCGCCCAGGAAGCCGCCTCCATTGCTGCCGCTCAGGCGATTCCTCCTGTCGAGCGCCGTTTCCTGTGCGACTGGAAATCTTACAGGCACGCCGTGCCGCCGTTTACCGGCGAACTCCTGCTTTCACCAATCCCGGTTGAAAAACTTATCCCGCTTATCAGCTGGACGTATTTCTTCTGGCCGTGGCGGGTGAAGGAGGATTCCGAAGAAGGACAGAAACTCCGTGCCGATGCGGACAAGCTGTTGCAGGATCTCTGCAAGGAAGAATATGCCGTGCGTGCCGTGCAGGCGTTCTACCCAGCCGCGGGGACGGAAAACAGCATCGTGGTTCAGCTGCGGCAGAACGGCCACGAAAGCGCCTGCCCTTGCTGCAAACGGACTATAGAGATTCCGACGCCGCGACAGAACAACCCCGAAGGGGAGTGCCTCGCGCTATGCGATTACGTTGCGCCGGAATCGAAACTCGGCATGCGGGACTATGTCGGCGCATTTGCCTGTACGGTAAGCGACGCCTTTGCCAAGCGTCTTGAAAAGCTCAAGACGGAACTCGGTGGCAGCGACTACGACGTATTGCTGTTGCAGACAATCGGGGACCGTCTCGCCGAAGCGGGGGCCGAATACCTTTCCAGGCAGTTGGAACAGAACAACCAGTGGAAAGGCATCCGTCCGGCCGTGGGTTACCCGTCGTTGCCCGACCAGAAGACCATATTTACCATCGCCAAGATGATTGACTACGCCGGGGTGGGAATTCTGCTTACCGAAAATGGGGCCATGTACCCGCAAGCGTCGGTGAGCGGCTTGTATATCGCGCATCCCGAAGCCAAGTATTTTAGTGTTAAATGATGAAACCTAGCGAGTGTTCTTTTGCCCATGTTTAAGATTGGAGTGATGGCTTCCGGTGGTGGAAGCAATTTTAAAGCGATTATTGACCGTATAGGAAACGGGGATCTCGAAGCCCAATGCAAATTCCTGATTACGAATAATGCAGGGTGCGGAGCCGCCGCGCATGCCGAAGAATACGGTATTCCCGTGTACCATATTTCCGGGAAAACGCACCCGGATACTGCCGCGTACGAAACGGCCTTGATGGATGTGCTGAACAGGTACGACGTGGACCTGCTGGTGCTCGCGGGCTATATGAAGGCGTTGCCCAATTGCGTGATTTCGCGCATGTCGGACAGAATCCTGAACATTCACCCGTCGCTTCTGCCCAAGTACGGGGGAAAGGGGTTCTGGGGTATCCATGTGCACGAGGCTGTCGTTGCCGCTCACGAGAAGGAATCGGGAGCTACGGTACACCTAGTGAGCGAAGAAATCGACAAGGGCAGGATCTTGTCGCAGGTGAAAGTCCCCGTGATGGAAGACGATACGCCGGAGGTGCTCGCGGCACGCGTGCTCGAGCAGGAACATGAGTTGTACTGGAAAACCATTAAGGAATACGCGGAAAACCTTGCCGCCAACCACTGACCATGAAATTCAAGCTGCCTGCATTTCTCGATAATGTCGAATCTCCGGTCGAAGGGGAGACCCTTTTGCGGAAGTTTGTCGCTGACCCTGAATCTGTCGGCGGGGTAGAGACTCTCGACCTGTTTTCGCTGGCGGGTGTAGGCACAAAGAAAAACGTCATTCTGGTCGGTATCGACGAAGTCGGCCGCGGTCCGCTTGCCGGCCCCGTGGTGGCCTGTGCGGCTGTCTTGAAGGCTCCGGACATAATGCCGGCGCTGAACGATTCCAAGAAGCTCACGCGCCCTAAGCGGGAGGCCATGTTCGATGCGGTCAAGGAGGCTTGTGCCTGTTATGCCATCGCGAGCGCCTCCGTCGAAGAAATTGACCGTATGAACATCCTGGAGGCGGATTTCTTGGCGATGCGCCGTGCGCTGCAGGCGCTTGGGATGCCAGGCCTGGCCGAATCCGCTCCCGAAATCCCCATCGAAGTGAAGGGAAGCTTTGCGAGCCTGGATCCTTCGACTTCGCCTAACGGCTCCGCTCAGGATGACGCCTTGCTTACGGGTCGTAGCTCACTGTTCATCGCGGTCGATGGCAACTTGAAGATTCGCGGCATCCCGGCCGAAGTCCAGATGCCCGTGGTGAAGGGCGATGGCCGCATTGCCAGCATTTCTGCGGCTTCTATCCTGGCGAAGGTGTTCCGTGACCGCTATATGGACAAACTAGCGGAAACCTACCCGGGCTACGGTTTCGAGGTCCATGCGGGCTATGGTACCAAGGCCCATCTCGACGCCATTCGTAAACAGGGCTTTACCCCGGCTCACCGCAGGAGCTTCCATCCGAAGAGCCTGTAACCGCTCGTCGCGCCCAAATCCTCTTTGTACAAGTTTTTTTGCGTTGACTGTGCCATTTCGACGCTATTTTTTTGCTACATTGCGTTGTAAGCAGTTTAACAGAAATTTTGGGAGGTTCTTTTGAACAATTCCATTCCTATAGTCCAGATGGTGGTGCAGTCCGATATTGCCACTATTGTGGTCCTTTGCATTTTGGCGGTGATGTCGCTGGGTTCCTGGGGCATCATTATTGTCAAGTACATCGCGTATCGCCAGAGCAAGCGCGCCAATGCCGAGTTCTTCCGCAAGTTCAGCACCGTGACGCAGTTCGTGCAGCTGCAGGGACTTTGTGAAACGGGAGACGACAGCGCTCTCCGCCGTCTGACTGCCGAAGTGCTCAAGGAAGCCTCCAAGTTCAGTAATTTCGTGAGTTACGACTCCATCCAGCATCGTGCATCGCTCCTGGAAGATACCATCCAGCGTTCCATCGAAGGCCTGCGCCTTACCGAAGACCGCTACCTCGGCTTTTTGGCTTCTTGCTCCAACCTGGCCCCATTCTTCGGTCTTTTGGGTACCGTCTGGGGCATCATGATTGCCTTTTTCCAAATTGGCCAGCATGGCTCCGCCGACCTGAGCGTCGTCGCTCCCGGTATCGCCATGGCCTTGATTACGACTGTGGGCGGCCTTGTGGTCGCCATCCCGGCTTCTGCGGGGTACAACTACTTTACTAGCTGCAACGGACAGAACGAAATTTCTTACTTCAACTTCGGTTCCCAGGTGTTGAGCCTGTTCAAGCGCGGCGACTTGCTCGCCCTCGAAGAAGTTGCCGGCTAGGAGGCCTAGGTGAAGCGTAGCCGCGGAAAAGAACTAAAGCAGGAGATGAACCTCACGAACATGATCGACATCGTGTTCTCTATCTTGATCGTGTTCATCATTTCTGCACCGCTCATGAGCCAGGGCGTGAAGGTGGACCTGCCCAAGGCCGAAGCCCCGACCATGGAGCAGGAAAAGCTTTTGAAGGTTTCCATCACCAAGGACGAGGAAATTTATATCGCCGACATGCAGGTGGATTTCGACAGTTTCAACAGGGTTTTCAAGTCCCTTTGGAACGGCGACATGGCCGTGGTGATCAATTCCGATGAAAACGTCCATTACGGTCTCGTGATGAAGGTGGTTACCCAGGTGCAAAAGTTGGGTGTGACGAAACTAGGGTTCCTTACGATGAATCCCAAAGAAAAACCGGGTAAATGAATCAGGAAGACGAGAACATAAAGTACTTTGCGTCGAGCATGGACGGCTCGCTCGTGAAAATCATCGCCTGTGCGGTGGTGTTTCACCTCCTTGTCGTCGCAGTATGTATCGTCATTCACTTCGTGAATTTAAAGCCTGAACCGGAACAGATTCCGGTGTTCGAGATGGTCCAGGTGGCGCAACCCAAGCCGCCCGCACCGCCACCTCCGCCGAAGAGCGAACCGCCTCCGCCGAAGCCCAAGGAACCGCCGAAGCCCAAGGTGAACAAGGAGCTTCCGCCCGAAATCAAGCCCGAACCGAAGGAAAAGCCGGAAGAAGTCCATGAGGAGGTTCCGCCAGAACCGGAACCAGAGCCGGAGCCGGAACCGCAGGACGATTTCCCCATGGACGATATGGACCTGCCTACGGCTGTCGAGGCGCCCAGTCTTGATCCGGTAGGCTCCGTGTACATGGATCCGCTGATGCAGGTCTACTTGGAACAGCTCAAGAAAATCATCATGAGCAATTTCAAGCCGCCGAGGGACCTGAAGGTGGACCGCTCCGCGAAGACTACGGTGCAGTTCTCTGTCGACCGCTCCGGTGGTATAACGGGAGTTATCCTCAAGAGGTCTTCGGGCAACAAGGCGTGGGATCACCTGTCGGTGCGCGCCATCCAGATTTCGAAGGTGCCGGAGCTTCCGCCAAACTACCGAGCGCCGAGCCTGGTGCTGAACTTTAACTTTACTCCGAACTGATTTGTTTTTACGGGAATGAGAATGAGAAAAACGATTGTCTTGCTGGCCTTGATTGTGAGTGCGCTTGCTACAGGAGCATTCGCGGCTATTGACACGATTGCCGTCGATGTGGGAATTTCTGTGTTCAAGACTATTCCGCTTGGCATGGTTCCTTTCGAAGAGAAAAAGGGCATTACGTGGGATGAAGAAAAACCGCACCAGATCTTGACCCGCGATGCGAACCTCTCGGGACGATTCGATGTGGTGGCTTCGGACAAGTTCAACCTGGCGCTGTTCAGCCGTAACCATGCCGAATATTACGTGACGGGTAAGGTGGAACCCAAGGCGGGCGGACTGCTTCGCGTGGAATGCTACCTGTACGTTTCCAAGAGCAAGGACTTGATGCTGGGTGAAAGCTACACCGTCTCGCAGAAGGATTTGCGCCGTGCCATGCATGCGTTCTTTGACCAGGTCACCAAGCGCCTTTGCGGAGAGCGTGGCGTGGCGAGCACGAAACTTGCCTATGTCTCGAAAATTGAAGGCGTGAAGCAGGTCGTGGTTTCGGACTACGACGGCTTCCACCGTACGCAGATTACTCGCGATTCGAGCATCAGCATGATGCCCGTGTGGACTCTTGGCAATAAGGGCCTTGTGTACGTGAATTTCAAGACGAACCGCCCGCGTCTCTATACGAAAAAATTCGGCCGTTCGGAGCAACCCCTGTTTACGCAATTCGACCAGACGTACAGCCCGGCGGTAAACCCGAAGACGGGAGAACTGCTTTTCTCCAGCACCAAGGATGGCAAGACGGATTTGTACGTGGGCAATATGGAAACGGGCAAGGCCCGTAAGTTCGCCTATCTGAAGAGCAATCAGACGAGCCCGGCCTGGAGCCCGTATGCCACCGAAGTCCTGTTTACGAGTGACCGTGGCGGTGGACCGCAGATTTTTGTGATGGGCAAGGACGGCTCTGACATGCGCCGCGTGACGTTCATGGGCCGCTACAACGAACGTGCCAGCTGGTCGCCGAGCGGAGACCGCATCGTCTATACGTCGATGGACAACGGCAAGATGAATATCTATACCTGCGCCTTGGACGGCAGCGACATCATGCAGCTCACGAGCAATGCGGGCAACAACGAACATCCCACGTGGTCGCCCGATGGAAAGCTGATTGCGTTCAGCAGCAATCGCAGCGGAAGTTATCAAATCTACATCATGCGCTTTGACGGCGCGAACGTGACACGCATTACACAGGGTGGCGAAAATACGTCGCCCACGTGGTCGTGGTTCTACGAAGACAATTCACAAACAACCAAAGAAGGTGCTAAATGAAAAACATCGCAAAATACGCTATAATCACTTGCGCAGCTTGTCTCGCCATTGTTGGCTGTGCCAAAAAAGAACCTCCCAAGACGGAACCGACTACGGAACCGGCTCCTGCTGCCGAGGCCGCCGCTCCGGAACAGCCGGCCCTGAACGCCGACTCCCTCGCTGCCGAACAGGCCCGCCTCGAAGCGGAACGCCTGGAAGCCGAGCGTGCCCGCTTGGAAGCGCTCATCAACCAGATCATGAGCGAAGATGTGTACTTTGACTTTGACCGCTTTGAACTCACGGAAAAGGCCAAGGAACTCCTGGCCCAGGTGGGTGAACTCCTTATCAAGGAAAAGCGCTTCACGCTGACCATCGAAGGCCATACCGATGCCCGCGGTACCGAAGACTACAACTTCACGCTGGGTGCAAAGCGCGCCATGAAGGTTAAGGAATTCCTTGCTGCATACGGTATCGAAAACGAACGCATGGAATCCGTCAGCTACGGTAAGGAAGCTCCGAAGGCCCAGGGCGAAAATGAGGAAGCCTATTCCCAGAACCGCCGTGCGAACTTCCGCGTGAACATCAAGCAGTAATTGGAGCTTGGACAATTTGGAATTAGGAATTCGGAGTTCGGAATTATTTAATCAGGCGGCGAAGCCGCGGTATTTATAATTCTTAATTCCTAATTCATAAATCCTAATTAACCAGTGGCAATGCCACTCTAATTCCTGTCAACAAGAAACCACTTTCAAACTGAAATGAATATGAAATCTTTGGCTCTAGGATTGATTGCGATAGCGCTTGCCGTTACGGGTTGCTCGCAGGTCACGATGCTCCGTACGCAGGAGATGAAAGCCGTGGGTACCGACGTGCAAGTGGCGGTGCTCAGCAATCTGGATTCAAGCGTCCAGTACCTTAGTGCGCAGAACGACTCCCTGCGCGCCGAGCTGGATTCCATCAAGTCGCAGATGGCCATGCAGAAACGCATGATGGCCGAAATCACGATGCTTTCCCGCCGCATGGGAGACGAATCCGAAAGGAACGATTCCCGCCAGGAAGAAATCATCTACCGGCTTGACATGCTGCTCGGAAAGTCTGACAAGATCCTCGCGAAGAAGGTCGTGGTCAGCGGTGCTCCGCAGGCTCCCATGTCCATGGACAGCCTGGAACGCGAAGCCGAAAAGCTTGTCGAAGCCGAAGCGATGTTCAATACGGCTCGTTCCGATTACCATCGCGGCGAATACAAGCTGGCCTACACCGGATTCAAGCAGGTGTACGAGCAGATGAAAACCGGAGAGCTGGCTGAAAATTCGCTGTACTGGATGGCTCTCTGCCTGATAGACGCGAACCAGGTGGAAAAAGCCAAGAAGGTATTCTCCAGTTTGGCCGAAGCCTTCCCGGACGGACAGAAGACTTGTTCTGCGATGTTCAAGCTCGCCGCCCTGTACGGGGAAGAGGGTAATGTCGATATGCAGAAACAGTACCTGCAGAAAATCTTGAACAGCAAGAAATGTTCGACTTCGGGAGAATTCGAACAGGCTGCCGAGATATTGCAGGAACTGCTCGAAAGCGGTCCGCAGGCCGAAGTGAAACCTGCTGAGGCCCCTGCGGAGAATCCCGCTCCGTAAGACACCCTGGTTGTTGAAAAATCCCGACGGTCCTTCCGCCGGGATTTTTTTACAGGCTTTTGCCGAAAGAAAGATGTGGTGACGTTAGAAGTTGTCGTAGTCTTCGTCGTCGCTATGGCGGATGACGGTCGCGCCAATCTTTTCCATCTTGTTTTCGAAGTCTTCGTAACCGCGGTCCAGATGGTATACGCGGCTCACGGTGCTTTCACCGTCGGCGATGAAAGCGGCCAATACGAGTCCTGCAGTGGCGCGGAGATCGGAGCCCATGATTTCGGTGCCTTCGAGCTTGGTGCCGCCCTTGATGGTGGCCGTGTTGCCGTTCACCTGGATGTCGGCGCCGAGACGCTGCAGTTCGGCCACGTGCTTGAAGCGGTCGTTATAGACGGTATCCTGGATGACACTGTTGCCCGGGACAGAAACGAGCGTTGCCATGAGCGGTGCCTGCATGTCTGTCGGGAATCCGGGGAAGGGGAGCGTCTGGATAGTGATGGGCTTGAGTTCCTGGCCTCGGGCGTCGACTTCGGCCCAGTCCGGACCGACGGAAACCTTGCAGTTCATTTCGCGGAATGCATCCAGCGTGGAGGCGATGTGTTCGGGGATGATGTTCGTGACCTTTACGCGGCCGCGCGTGATGGCGGCGGCACACAGGTAAGTGCCGGCCTCGATGCGGTCGGGAATGGTGAGGCCCTTACCGGGGCGGAGGCTTTCGACGCCCTGCACCGTCAAGGTGCGTGTGCCGCGGCCCTGGATTTTGGCGCCCATGCCGATAAGGTAGTCGACGAGGTTGTCAATTTCGGGCTCGAGCGCCGCGTTCTGCAAGACGCTCGTGCCCTTGGCAAGCGTTGCCGCCATGAGGACGTTCACTGTCGCGCCGACGCTCGAAATGGGAAAATGGAACGTTCCCCCGGGGAGCCGCCCGTCGCAAGTGGCTTCGACATAGCCTCGGGTAAGGTTGATTTTTGCACCGAGAGCCTCGAGGCCTTTCAGGTGCAGGTCGACGGGGCGCGGTCCCCACGCGCAACCGCCTGGAAGCGAAACGCGGCAGCGACCGAAGCGCGCCACGAGGGGACCCAGCACGTAGAAGCTTGCGCGCATGGTCTTCACGAGTTCGTAGGGAGCTTCCAGGTGGTCGGCCCCGTGCGTGTCAATTTTGAGCTGGTGGGCGTCACCGCTGATGCGGCACCCGATGACGCGCAATACGTCGCTCATCGTCTTCATGTCTTTAAGATGTGGCACGTTCGTGATTTCGGAGACTCCGTCGGCGAGCAGCGCTGCCGCCATCACGGCGAGCACGGCGTTCTTTGCTCCCGAAATTTTTACCTCTCCTTCGAGGGGCTTCTTGACCTGGTGAATCTCGAAACGGTACATATAGACTAATTCTCCTGTTCCGGCTTGGAACTTTCGTTCGCCTTGACGCGGGTGTCAAAAACGACAAATGTCCTCACTATCCAATCGTGCAAGGTGCGGCGTTTGGGGTCGATGCACACGATAAGGTAGCCAAGACCGTAAAAGACAAGTGTGAACTGCGTGAGGACGCTGCAAAGGTAGCGGGCGCATGAATTGAGCCAGCCGAGCCTCATCCCTTCTGCGGTTTCTATGTGGATGTGGCAAAGCTTTTTTCCGGGCGTGGCAGAATAGATTGCCTGGAATACGATAAAGTAGACAGCCTGGAAAAAACTCCAGACGGTCAGGAAAAGTCCCATTCCCGGGGTGCTCACGAATTTGTCGAGTGCATCCATGGACGTAGGCGAAGAAATGTAGTTTTCGGCCGCCTGCTGGATGAGCTCGATGTCTACGCCTCCCATGAGGCTTATGACGAAAAGGAGTATCCCGCCGAAAAGGCCGAGAATGCAGTTGTCGATAGTGTAGGCGAGAGCGCGGATGATAAATCCCGCGTAATGGCGGGTGGATGCCTGCTCCCGGAGGAGCTGCTCGATAGTTGTCCTGATAAGTTCATCCCTGGATGCTTCCAGGTACGCGGTCTCTTTTTCCCTGGATTCTTCGTATGAATTCCACGGTTTCCAGCTTTCTTCGCCGCTTCGCCAAACCAGGGTGCTTTCTGTAATCTTTCCCTGTTTTACAAAATCGCGGATATCGTCGATGGAGTATGGACCTTGTCTGCGTTCTCCGTCGGTGATACTCTCGTCAATAAAAAACCAATTCATACCGGGCTAAATCTAGCAAAATGCGGTGCCCGGCTTTGCCGTTTTTTTGAAAAAAAACTAAATTTACATGATATGAGAATTTTTAAGCCGGGCCAACGTTACGTTAGCCAGTCCGAGCCCGATTTGGGTCTTGGAATCGTATCTGAAGTTCAAGGGCGTACTGTCAAGTTTTTGTTTCCCCTGGTGGGGCAGGTGCGGCTGTACCGCACGGATAACGCTCCCGTAGACAGATTTATCCTGCAGACGGGTGAAACGGCTAAGAGCGAAAAGGGAGTCTCGTTTGTCATCGAATCGCTGCGCGAAGCGGCCGACCTCGTGATATACGTTGGCCGAGGCGGTCGCGAGATGAAGGAATCGGACTTGACGTCCAAGCAGATGGCCCGGCCCTCCGACCTTTTCCGCGAACTGAACAAGATTGGCGCGGACAGTTCCAAGGAGCCGAACAAGGATGTGTCGGCAAAGGCGTTTGACCGCCGCCGCAAGGCCATGGAGCTTTTGTGCAAGTGGCTTTCTTCGCCGGTACGCGGCATGATAGGCCCGCGCGTGAGCATGATTCCGCACCAGTATTACCTGTGCTACCGGGCATGCTCCACGTCCAACTTGCCGCGCCTGATGCTTAGCGACGAAGTCGGTCTGGGCAAGACTATCGAGGCCGGCATGATCTGGCACGCCCTGAAGGCCCGCGGCCGCATCGACAGGACGCTCATCATCGTTCCCGAGACGCTGAAGCACCAGTGGATGATCGAGATGAAGCGCCGATTCAACCACCTCTTTACGCTGGTGGATGAAGGCTATGTGCGCGGATTGTTCGTGGGAGTCGCCAAGGACGAGACCAAGCCGAATCCCTTCATGCAGAGCAACGACATTATCGTCTCTATCGAATTCCTGATGGGGCAGCCGGCGCTTATCGAAGATTTGCTGAAGTGCTCCTGGGACATGACTATTATCGACGAGGCTCACCACCTGGTTTGCGAAGACGGTTTCACGAGCCACGAGTACATGCTCGCGAACGCGGTCCTGGCCAAGTCCAAGGGCGTGTTGCTGTTGACGGGTACGCCGCTGCAGTTGCACCCCGAAAGCCAGTTCAATCGACTCAAGATGCTGGATCCGGCACGCTTTGCCGATTACAACGCCTTTATCAAGGACCAGGAAACATACCGTAAGCTGGTGAACGACCTCTCCAAGCTCCCGACGGACCCGAACCATCAGATGAGCTGGGATGACCTGTACGAATGCGTTCCCAAGAATTCCAGGATCCGTCCGTGGCTGGAACAGGAAAATTCCAAGTCCATGACGGCCGGTGAATGGATGCGCCGCATCGTGGATGCCATGGGCACTGGCTCGGTGGTGTTCCGCAATACCCGCAAGGGTGTGGGCGGATTCCCGAAACGCGTGCTCGACGAAATCCCGCTGGAACCGGATCCGACTTACCGCGACATGGTCGAAGTTGCCGCGGAGCGTGACCTGGAAGCGTCGACGGATATCCAGGAAAACGGCCTTCTCTGTACGCGGTTCTCCGATGCCTGGGCCCTGGATGAACGTTTCGTGTGGCTCAAGGGATTCTTGAAGGAACACCGCAATGACAAGATTCTCTTGATTTGCGAATCGATAACGGTGGTGCTTGCTTTGGAAGCCCTCCTGACGGATTACCTCGGCGAAGGCGCGTTCTCCATGTTCCACGAGAACATGACTATCATGGCGCGCGACAAGGCTGCCGCGAATTTCAGCAAGCCCAACGGTGCGAATTTGCTGATTGCCTCCGAAATCGGTTCGGAAGGCCGCAATTTCCAGTTCTCGCATCACCTGGTCCTCTTTGACTTGCCGTTGGATGCAGCCCTTGTGGAACAGCGTATTGGCCGTCTTGACCGCATTGGACAGACAAAGGATATCATCGTCCACGTGCCTTACGTGAAGGGTTCCGGCCAAGAAGTGATGTTCCGCTGGTATAACGAAGGCCTTAACGCTTTTGGTGCACCGCTCATGAGCGGCGGCGAACTGTTCCTCAAGTACACGGACAGCCTTATCGAGGCCCTTGCCGATCCGCGCCATGCGTTGCAGTCCTTTGTGAAAGACATTATACCGCAGGTGCGCAAGGATTGCGAAGCCATCCGCAAGAATATCGAGAAAGGACGTGACCGCCTCCTGGAATACAATTCCCGAAATCCCGAGAAGGCGAAGGAAATCACCGACGAGATTCTGCGTATCGATGCACAGTCGGATTTACGCGAACTGATGCTCGAGTCTCTCCACAACCGCGGTCTCGATATCGACAAGAGCGCTATCGACGGCTGCTCCGTGATTACGCAGGGTCCGCAAATCGAGGACGGCACTATCGCCGGCATGCCGAGCCGCGGCTTTGTCGCTGCGCAGAGCGAAGACGAGGAGCAGGGCTCCGACAACATTTGCCTCACGGCAACCTTTGACCGCGATGTGGCCATGGTGCACGACGAGGTGGATTTCCTGAGCCTGGAACACCCGCTGGCGCAGGGGACGATCGACTACGAGACCGGTGCCAACCACGGCGTTGTGGCCTGCTGTATCTGGCCGAACTCCGGATTGCGCGGATTGATGATGCAGTACAACTTTGCCGTAGAGCTCCCTGTCCCCGAAGAATGGGGCATGAGTGATTTGGTTGGCCCCCGCTATGTATCCGCCCTTGTCGATGCTACCGGTAGCGACCAGAGCGAACATCTTGCGGACCTCGCCGGGGTAGAACTCCGCGACGTGAACGTGCCGCAGGGCAACAAGGCTGTAGATGCGACGATCAAGTTCTTTGCCAAGGAAGGTCTTGCCAAGGCTCGCCAGGCTGTTGCCGCTTCGGCGAAGGAATATGCCGAGAAGGCGGCCGACCTTGTGGAAGCCCGTTCGGAACAGGAATACCAGCGCATGAACCACTTGCTCACGATGCGCGGCAAGGCTGCCGGTAATACGGTGCTGCAGCAGATGCGCAAGAACGTGGGTGACCGCCGTAAGGTTGTCGCGAATCCGCAGCTCCGCCTGGATGCAATTCGCTTGCTTGTTTGCAGATAAACGACGAAAAAGCTGATTTTGATGAAAATGCGGCCTAGGGAGCTTGCATTTTGTAAACGGCGAATATAAATTAATGTCGTGTGTTTTTGTCTGGCTGGTTTTGGCCGGGCTAAATGGTGTGGGTTTGGTTTGGGGAGGCTGTATGAAATTGATATCATTATGCATTCTGCTTCTCACTGCTTCGGCATGGTCTAATATTTTTACTATTGATGCCGGCATTAGTTTTGAGAAAGGATATTTGGAGATTGATACGACAAAAACGTGCAATGTCGATACGTCCTATATCAACTGCTCGCTGGAAGATGGTTTAGCCTATTACTCGACATTGGATACTGCTGTCGCAGTGTTCTTTATGCCTCGTATTGCACAAGCTTCTGTCTATGCCTTGCAAGCGGCTCCGAATACGCGTTCCTTGACGGAAATATTGCGCTATGAGTTCATAAAATGGGTCGAATGGGGAATTATCGTTATGACGAAGGACAGTGCTCAGCGCTTATTGGATCGCGTTCTGCCGGATACGCTGCAAATGAATAATTGTCATATTTCCCATAAAAAAGTATGTGATACAGATCCTTCGCAGTGTCCTAATTGGGGAGCGTATGGCGGCGGTTTGAGTAGCGGACTTTCCGATGAGGATGCTGCCCGCCTCCCTCAAAAAAAGATTCTTGCGGATACTTCCGAGAAGTCTTTGCGGATTTTTGATTCGGCGACTTTCATGGCGCAGTCCGTCATGCAGGGAATGCGGTATCGCGTATTTGACTTGAACGGAGTGTATCTCTACGACGGTACTTGGCAGGGAAGTTTCAAGGCGCAGGGTAAACCGGTACTCGTCCGGTTTGAAAATGGACAAACGACTGTTTTCCGCTAGTTTTTCTTCGTCAACTTTTTTTGTCGCGCTGATACATTCTATTTTTTAGTTGTATGAGTGAACTTCGTAAGAATATTTTAGATGAGTCCCGCCGTATCGTTGTGAAAATCGGCTCGCGCATATTGGTCGATTCCGAGAAGGGCGGTGTCCGTACCCGCTATATCCAGAAACTTGCAGATTCCGTCGCACGCCTCATGGAAGCGGGCAAGGAAGTCGTGATTGTCACGAGCGGTGCCGTGGGCACCGGCATGAGCCAGCTGGGTTACAAGGAAAAGCCGACGGTGCTTGCCGAAAAGCAGGCCTGCGCCGCCGTGGGCCAGATCGACCTCATGTACGCCTACCGCGAGATGTTCCGCTGGGTCGACCTCTCGGTGGGGCAGATCCTTCTGTCGGCCGACGACTTCCGCGACCGCACCCGCTACAAGAACTTGCAGAACACCATCAAGGCGATGCTTGCCCGTAAGATTGTTCCGATTATCAACGAGAACGACTCGCTCGCCGTCGCCGAAATCAAGGTGGGCGACAACGACAAGCTTTCGAGCGACGTGGCATTGTTCCTCGATGCCGACCTGCTTTTAATTTTCACGGACGAAGACGGCCTCTTCGACGACAACCCGAAGAAGAACCCGAACGCCCGTCTGTTGCGCTTTGTGCCTGAGATTACGCCTGCTGTCTTGGCGCTTGCAGGTAAGCCCGGCGAGGCAGGCTCCGCGGTGAGTACCGGTGGCATGCGCAGCAAGCTCGAAGCCATCCGCAACGTGACCAAGAGCGGGGCGAACGCCTTCCTTGCAAACGGTATGAAGGTCTTGCCCCATCAGGTATTTTTCGAAAACGCGAAGGGCACGCTCTTTGCGGGTTCCAAGAAAAAGCTCAACAGCCGCCAGCGCTGGCTCAGCTTCATTACGACTCCGCGCGGGGCCGTGGTGGTGGACGAGGGCGGCGTGAAGGCTCTTCGTGAAAAGCACTCGAGCCTGCTCCCCGTGGGCGTGTGTGCCGTGAAGAAGCATTTCGACAAGGGCGACCTCATCGAGGTCCTGAGCCCCTCTGGCGATGCGGTCGCACGCGGCGTGGCCGGCTTCGACAGCGAGACGCTCAAGCTCGTGCTGCACAAGAAGACGGCGCAGGTGCACGAGATTCTGGGCAAGGATGTCCCGGACGAACTGATCCACAAGAACGACTTGGTTGTATTCTAGTATATTTATCGATATGAAACTTCGCTATTTCCTAAAGACTTTGGGCTGTTCGCTGCTGTTGGCGGTGCCGGCACTTGCCGATGCCGTATCGGTAGACGCGCTGGCGACGGGCGGTGCGACCATGCGCGATAACCAGTTGCGTGAAATTCGCGACGTTCTCCGTGGCGGGCGAGGCGGCTACCTGGATATCGGATTCAACTACATGCCCCTGGTGACGCAGACTCCGCTGAAAAGCGAGTATGGTGAACATGACGGCTTTGCCTTCCGCCACCATGCAGCCGGCTTTGGTGCCGGTGAAGTAACCAAGAACAACCATGTCGGTTTCCTGGCCTGGATAGAACGTTCCGGCTGGGATGGGGAAGACTTTTTCTTGTTCCCGCACTACAGCAGTTTCTCGGCTGTGCGCTCCGTGATGACATGGGGTTTTTCTTATACGCAGTCGGCAATGGACCTCACGCTGGCGGCCGGTATGCAGCACCAGAACGTGGAACATGTCGGCGAAATCTACCCCGATGAAAACGATTCGCTCCTCTACAGCTGGGCTCACTTGCGCTGGGGCCATACGAGCGTCCAGGGGAGCTTCCACCGTACCGACTGGCGCAGTCTCCGAATTTCGATGGATCTCGAATCGCGCGAAGTCTACGGCGGCAGGAAAAGCGGCCCGCTGACCTATTTGCCGAATTTCGAAGTGGCCCTGTACAACGGCGGCGAAGATGGTGACGATTCCGTCAGGGTTTCCTGGGAACAGAACCTGCTTGCTCAGCGCCTGTACGGCGAAGTTTCGTTCGATTTCCCGAGTAGGGAATTCCATTCCGCTGCCTTGAAGTTCTATCCGGATGCTTCCCGCATGATCGGTTTCGAGGCGACGTGCCTGCGCCGCAATGTGCGTAGCGGCGCCGCCGACCTGCTCTGGGGCGGTGCTGTTGACCTGCTGTTCCTGCGCATTGCCTATAATTCTTCGTACGAATACGAACACCTTTACCATGCCAAGGGAACCTTCATTGCCGAATTCAAGTTTAGCCTGGCGACAATAGACGGATTCCTGTTCGGCCGCGGAGCTCCGCGTTCCGCCCCGATGGAAACGATGAAACTCGAAAAGAAAAACAAGGACATCAAGAAGGACAACAACCAGTTCCGTCTGGATCAGTCGACCGGTTCGGCGACCAAGACGCTGGAAGCGACCGGGGTCCGTTACGAAAAGAGCCAGAGCGCGGGAGGTGAAAAATGATTTTCTTGAAACGTCATGCCTCCAGAATGCTCGGCATTCTCTTGCTTTCCTGTTCCGCTCTTTGCCTTTCGGGCTGCCTTACCCACTGGTTCGTCGAGGCGGAATCCCGCCTGCAGGTGGAAAACGCCACGAAGGATTGTTCCATTGTCGCTGTCGAGGTGGTGAGCCTGGATGGTTCCACGAGCAAGTCCTGGATTGACGAAACGCTTCTTCCGGGTGAGCGTAGCCGTGTAGAAGAAGGCGACTGGGTCGGCGAATTCCATCTGCGTATCAAGTACACGAATTCGACCGATGCTTCGGGCGAAGTGCTTGAAGATTTGCAGACGTTTGAACTGGATGGCGGGAGCCTTTATCTCGTTATCCGGGGCAATGCCGAATCCTTGGAATACAAGTTCAAATAGAACGAAACTGTTGTTTTTTATACTATCTTTAAGTTACAGTGCAGATAACCAAGCTAAAGATATTTGGATTTAAGTCCTTTGCCCAGAGGACAGAAATCAATTTCCCCACGAAGGGCCTTACCGCTGTCGTTGGACCGAACGGCTGCGGCAAGTCCAACATCACGGACGCTATCCGTTGGGTTCTTGGTGAACAGAGGGCCGCTGCCCTCCGTATGGGCAAGATGCAGGATGTGATTTTTAGCGGTACCGAAGAACGTGCCGCCATGAGCCTTGCCGAAGTATCCATTGTCATCGATAACAGCGATGGAACGCTCGGCTCCGAATATTCCGAAGTGATTGTTACCCGCCGCGTGCACCGCGACGGTTCGGGCGAATACCTCATCAACAACCAGGAATGCCGCCTGCGCGACGTCCATGCCCTGCTTTTTGACTCGGGCCTCGGTTCCAGCACGTATTCCCAGATGAATGCCGACATGATCAAGGCCGTGCTCAGTGACAAGGCCGATGACCGCCGCATTCTGTTTGAAGAAGCTGCCGGCGTGAGCAAGTACCGTCAGCAGAGGAAAGAGGCCGTGCGCCAGCTGGAACGCGTCCAGATGGACATGGAACGCGTTGAAGACAACTTGAGAAGCGTACGCCGTTCTGTACGCATGTACGAAACCCAGGCCGAAAAGGTGAACGAGTACAAGAAGCTCAGCACGCGCCTGCGCGAGCTGGACCTTTCGGTGAGCCTGGACAAGTACGAAGACTACAAGGAGAGCCTGGCTACGCTGGATACGACTAGCCGCCGTATGAACCACGAGGTGGAATCGGCGAAGACCCAGTGTACGGAACTCCAGACCAAGATTGACGAGAAGAAACTCGCCATCAGCGAAGACGAAAACGCCTTCCGCGATTTGGAACGCGAAGTGCAGCAGGCGACAATCGCCCTGAACGACGTGAACAACAACATTATGCGTTTGCGCGACTCCATCTCGGCGTTGGAGGGCGTGAACGAGAAGGCCCGCAGCGAAATCGAGATTGGCCGCGGCAAGATCGGCGAACTCGAAAACGAAAAATCTAGGCTCGAAGAGGAAAATGCCGTTTTGAGCGGCGACAACGATGTCGACGAGATGAACATGCTCCTGGAACGTGAACGCGAGACTCTCCAGGTGATGCGCGACCGCCTTGACGACCTGCGAACCCAGTCTAGGGATCTTTCCAACGAACGCTTGCAGGCGGCGAACAGGCTTAATTCCCTGAAGGGCCGTTTCGAACGCATGGATGCGGAATCCGACATGCTGCGCGGCAATCTTGAAAAGTGGACTGGCGAGATGCAGACCTTGCTCGGCCAGAAATCCGAAGCGGAATCCGCTATCGCGGATATCCAGAACGGGATTGACGAAGCTACCCGCGAAATAGAAGTTTTGGAAGAACAGAAAACCTCCCGCGAAGAACGCCTCGAGAGAGAACGTGGCGAACTGAGCGAAGCGACGCAGAAGATACAGGAACTGGCGAACGAGAAAGCGCGCCTGCAGAGCCGTATCGATGTGTTGCAGAGCGTGACGAACGAAGGTTCCGATGCCAGCCGCTGGCTTAAGGAAAACCGTTCCAACCTGATTTCCGGGTTGCTTTCGGAACACCTGGAGGCTTCGCCGGAATACGCTTCGCGCGTCGAGGCCGCCATTGGGGACATCCTGGATGCTGTCGTGGTCTTGAATGACGGCGCCGCCTCGGAGATTGTTTCTGCCCTTGAAAGCCAGAATGTCGGACGCGCCCTTATGGCCTTGACGGATGCGTCTGCGGAAAAGTTTACCGGATTGCAAGACCGTCCTGGAGTCGGCGGATGCCTAAGCCAGTTCGTGACAGCCGATGCCGAAGTGGCCGGCTTTATCGAATCCCTGCTCAGCCGTTACTTTGTTGTTGATTCCGTGCAGAATGCCTTGGCACTGGCCCGCGAGTTCCGCGGCGAAGACCTTTGCTTTGTGGCTCCCAACGCGATCGTCCGCACGAGCGGGCTTGTCAGTTGCGGTACGGCCGGAAGCGGCTCCCTGAGCCGCAAGAACGAGATTGCCGAAGCGACAAAGCTTTTGGACGGTGTCATGGCCGACATGGACCATTTCAATGCCGAAATCTCAAGGTTGCAGGACCTGGTCGACGAAGATTCCCGTGCGTTGGAATCCCTCGTCGACGACATCCGTGAAAAGAACGAAAGTGTCCGTGGCGGCAATGCGGGAATCCAGATTCAGAAAAATATAGCCGAGGGCGTGGAACGCCGCCTGCAGCAGCTGCAGGCCGAGATTTCCGATGCCCAGGCCCGTATCGATGCTGCCGTCGAGACCAAGAACAGCGATGCCGAACTCAGCGAGGCGACCATTGCCGCCGAAAAAGCTGAGGATACATACTCTCGCGTGAACGACGAACTTGCGGAACAGGAAACCATGTACCGCGAGAAAGACGAAGAAGTCCGCGAGATGGAACGCGCTGCGCAGAACAAGACCGCGAAGATTGCGCAGAACAACGAACGCCTGAGAAATATTGCCGACCAGGTGGAATTCCTGGAGAATACCGCCCGTTCCCGCCAAGAAGAAATCGAGAAGAATATCGAGGCCATGTCCAAGTCCGAAGAAGACGTGAACGAACTGGCCGAAAAGGCGCAGACGCAGGACAACGCCCTCCGCGAACTCGAAGGCCGCCGCGATATCGCCCGTGAACGCTACGAAGTAGTGAGCGGGGATTTGAATTCCTGGCGAGACGACATGGACCGCATTCGCGACGAGATGATCGACAAGATGAAGGAATTGAACGAGGTGGGCCGCCGTCAGGATGCCCTCCAGTCCAATCTTGAACGCCTGAACGAGCGCATCACCAACGATTATTCTATCGACCTCTCCAATCCGGAAGGTTTTGAACGCGTCGAATACAGCCAGCCCGAGGCCGACCGCGAAATCCGCGATTTGCGCGGCAAGATCAAGGAACTCGGCCCCATCAACGTGAACGTGATGGAAGACTACGAAGACGAGAAAAAGCGCCTGGAAGAAGTCGAAATCCAGTTCAACGATTTGGACCGCGCCCGTGCTTCGCTCGACCGCACCATCAACAAGCTTGACGATATCGCCCGCAGCCGTTATCTCGAGACGTTCGAACGCATCCAGAAGAACTTCCAGTTCGTGTTCAGCAAGCTGTTCCTGAATGGCGAAACCAAGATGAACCTTGTCGAGAAACTTGACGAGAATGGCAAGCCCATGGACATTTTGGATGCTGACATCGAAATCAACGTGCGCCCGACCGGCAAGAAGATGCGCGGCATCAAGGCACTTTCCGGTGGTGAACACGCCCTGACCGCAACGGCACTGCTGTTCGCCATTTACATGGAAAAGCCTTCGCCGTACTGCGTGCTGGACGAAGTTGATGGTCCGCTTGATGACGCTAACGTGGGCCGCTTCATGGCGCTCCTCCGCGAATTCAGTAAGCAGACCTTGTTCATCGTGGTGACGCATAACAAGCGTACCATGGCCGAAGCCGATATGCTCTACGGCGTGACGCAGGAAATCAAGGGTATTTCCCGCATCGCGAGCGTGCAGCTTGCCGACGCTACCAAGTTCGCGATTTAATCTTTTGCTCGGTTCGTCCGAACTTTTCTCTTATAATAAAAACATCCCCGCATTTGCGGGGATGTTTTCATGTTATAGTACGAATCAATTACTCTTGCTCAAGTTCCTGTTTAATCCACTGATACATGGATGATTCATCCTTGTACGCACAGACATAGATTACGCTTTCTTTGGTAACAGTTGCATCTTCGGGTAGTGTCAAGGGTTTTTCGCAA
>NZ_DGUN01000072.1 GCF_002395745.1 Fibrobacter sp. UBA4309 | reverse complement strand
CTTGTACCAGCGGACAGGCTTTGAAAAGCAGGCGTTGCGGGCGGCGTTTGAGCCCGCAGAGGGGGTAGCGGAAGACGCGGCGGCGGCTGAAGCGAGGGGGAGGCTTCCCCCTTCAATTACTTTGTACAAACGTTCGGCGACGGCGTCGCTGTGGTACAGGCGCGAATGCTTGCAGGTCACGTGGATGTGAACATGCCTTTCGTCTTTCGTCCCTTCGGCAAGCTCAGGGCAGGCTTTTCGTCTTTCGTCTAATAAATAAAGTTCCCAGGGAATTTCTGCAGCGTGTTTTTCGAGTTGACCGAAGTTTGTGGCGGTGAACTGCGCAATTTCCATGAGCACGCGGTTCGCGATGCGGCTGTAGGCCGCTATTTTCCAGGCTTCCACGAGTTTCGCGGTGAATTCGACCTTGCCGTCCCCGACGACGTGGAAAGTAACAGAATTTTGCATCTCGCGGACAAACGTCTGCTCGAACCCAAGCGGGACAACGGCCAAGAAGCGGTGAGGCTTTCCGATAACCTGCCGCTTGAGCCTTTTATCGAATGCTGTAATTTTTTCCGGGGTGCTGTCCACGGATTCAAATATAGGTTTTATGGCCGACTATTCAAGAGAATCGCAATCTCAAAGCAGCCAAAGGCTGCGACCTCATACCTCTAGAACTGGAAGTAGATGAACGGGCAAGAGTCCGCGCTCATGAACTGGTAGATGACAAAGATGATGAACGCCGTGCTGAACACCATCAGCGGGAGGGGCTGCGAGGCGAACATGATGCGGTAGCGGCTCTTCCATTTTTTGGGAACCCAGTGGATGAGCATGCCTGCGACGAACACGAGGATGATGTTGATGTGTTCCCAGGCGATGGTGCTTAGCGTGCCCCATTTCCAGGCGGTACCCATCTGCTGAACCATGTTCTTCGCGGTATTCCAGGCGACTTCGTTCGCTTCGGCGGGGTCGAGGTTGGAGCCCGCGCGGAAGAAGAGTCGCGTGAACGTGATGAACACGAAAGTGAGCGAGACGTTCCAGGCGACATAAATCCAGTGGTACGTCTTGTCGCTGAACAGGCGGAAAATCAAGACGGCGTAGATGCCCGCGAAGAGCACGCCGAAATAGGCCGCGGTGATGGCGAAAATGGCGATGTGCGTCTGCTTGAAGGTGATTGCGGAACCCGCGAACAGGACGAACGAGGCGACTGCCCGGAAGGTCTGGCTGCGCTTGACCCAGATTTTGTTGAACACCTGCCCAAAGCCGTTGAGGCCGCCCCAGATGATGAAGTTCCAGCTCGCTCCGTGCCACCATCCGCCTACGATTTGCGTGGCCATGGCGTTCATGTTCGTAGAGATGAACTTGCGTGAATCGGGCTTGAAGTAGGCGTAGATGCCGATGTAGAGGAAGAGCGCGATGAGGGCGATGGCGACCCAGATGCTGCCCGAAAGCATGATGGCGACAAAGCTCAAAAAGCCCATCCAGAAGAACGTGCCGATGGAGGCGCCGCGGTTACCGCCCAGCGGGATGTACAGGTAGTCGCGCCACCAGCTCGAAAGGGAAATGTGCCAACGGCGCCAGAATTCGGTGGGGCTGAGCGCCTTGTAGGGGCTGTTGAAGTTCTGCGGCAGGCGGAATCCCATGAGGAGCGCCACGCCGATGGCGATGTCGGTATAGCCCGAGAAGTCGGCGTAAACCTGCAGGGAGTAGGCGAACAGCGCGATGAGGTTCTCGAGGCCGGTAAACAGCAACGGCGTATCGAAAACGCGGTCGACGAAGTTTGTCGCGAGGTAGTCGCTCAGGATAATCTTTTTCGCGAGTCCGTTCAGAATCCAGAATACCGCGATGCCGAAGGTACGGCGGGGCAGGAAGAACTTCTTGTAGAGCTGCGGGACGAACTTGTCGGCACGCACGATGGGGCCTGCGACAAGCTGCGGGAAGAACGACAGGTAGAAACCGAAGTTGAGGATGTTGGTGACCGCCTTGATCTTGCCGCGATAGATGTCGATGCAGTAGCTCATCGCCTGGAACGTGAAGAACGAGATGCCGACGGGGAGGATGATGGTGTCGACGAGCGAGTTCGTGCCGAACATCTTGTTGCTTGCGGCCGCGAAGAAGTTGTACACGTGCAGCTCGATGCCCGTAAACTCGTAGAGGGCGTCCAGGAAGAAGTAGGAATACTTGTAGTAGCAAAGAACGAGCAGGTCGATGATGACGATAATGATCATCAGGAACTTCTTTTTCCAGTGCGCTTCCGCCTTTTCAATCCACTTGCCTATGAAGAAGTTCGCGACGACGCAGAAGGCGAGGATGCAGACGTAGCTGCCGCTCGTCTTGTAGTAGAAGAAGAGGCTCGTGGCGAACAGGAACGCGTTGCGCATCAGGATGCGGTTCTTGATGACGGTGAGGAGCGCGAAAACGACGGCGAAGAATCCCCAGAAGTAGAACTGCGTAAAGAGTAGCGGGCTGTTCGGGTCGAACGAGAACGTGCGCGTGAGGTAAGGAATCAAATAGTCTAGCATAAGGTGTCATCCTGAGCGGAGGGCGTAGCCCGTAGTCGAAGGATCTAGTCCTTCATTAGGTCTCTCCATTCTGGGTTCATTTGGCTTATTAAATTATTCTTCTTCTCTCTTTTCCATCCCTTTAACTGTTTTTCTCTTTGAATTGCGTCTTTTACTTCTGTATAGCGTTCAAAATAAACAAGCTTGTTTATCTTGTATTTTGAAGTGAATTTTGCTCCACTACCATCCATATGCTCAAATGCTCGGCGTTCAATATTGTTCGTGACTCCGACATAAATTGTGGAGTTGCTTTGATTTGACATTATGTATGTGTAGTAACTGTTCGGCATAATTCTTTTAGATCCTTCGACTACGAACCTTCGGTTCTTCGCTCAGGATGACACAATCCTTATTTGCTACCTCTTTCATCTCGTCTAGTTTGCGCGGGGAGGTTCGCGATATGTTCCTGGTAGCTCCGGATGAGCGCCTTGTAGAACAGGTCGCCGAGCAGGTTGTATCCCGCCATCTTGAAATGGACCTTGTCGGACTTGGCGAGGTCGGCCTTTTCCCACTTGGCCATGGAGCCTAAGCCCCCCATGATGCTGTACTTGTCCCAGACGCCGGCCTTGTGCTTTTCGGCGAGGGCGAAGAACGCCTTGCGGGCGACGTCGCCGTTCGGGTGCTGCACGTAGCGTTTTTTCTTGACCTTGCGGAACATGTCGTTGTTCGTCTCGAAGATGAAGGCCGCGTTCGGGTTCACCTTCTTGATGCGGGCGATGAGCTTGTCGTAGTCGTCCTTGAACTGCTTGTCGTTGAAGCGCTGCACGTTCGCGTCGTTGATGCCGATGGCGAAAATCACGAGGTCGGGCTTGTAGAAGGCGAGTTCCTTTTCGAACAGCGGGCAGACTTCTTCAAAGTAGTCGTGGACCTTGGCGCCGTTGATGCCGACGTTCGTGTAGCTGATGCCGGGGTGGTCGGTTTCGGCGATGATGCCGGTGAGCGTGAAGCGCGGGCGGGCGTTCTTTTTGACGGAGTCGGGGACAACTTCGGATTCTGCGACGCAGTGCTCGTTGGCGGCGTTAGTCTCGTCGAGTTCGCCCTCGGCGTAGTTGGGCGTCGGTCCCTTGGGCTTCATGTCGGAGCACTTCACGACACCGTTTGTGGCGGCATTCTTGGCCTCTTCGCGGGCAAGGCAGGCGGAATCGAGGACATCGCATTCGCCCTGGAACATGGAGTCGAGGGCGGGGGCGGTGCTGGGGAGCGCTACGTTGTTCGGAATCTTGGCTTTCGCGGAATCGGCGGCCTGCTTGGAGGCGGTGCTGGAGTCTTTCAGGGAATCCGCCTTGGCGCGCTCGATGGAATCCTGTACGAGCGAATCCGTGATGAACTGTGCAATAGTGGCCTGCTTGAGCGAATCGAGCCATCGGAACTGGATGCGGATGGTGTCGATGGGGCGCGGACTCGTGAACAGGTAGCTCTGGCTTGCCGTGTCGAGCTTGCCGTATATGTCCGTCGAATCGACGCGCAGTACGGGAATGACGTCCTTGTTGTCGCTGTAGCCGAACAGCCGGAACTTTGTTTCGCCCCATACCGGTTCGGAATTGTACTTGTTGAGCAACATCGTGACTTCGGCGCGCGGGTCGCTGGTGCTCACGGCGATGCCGAGCAGCCCGAGCGGCTTGGTGATTTCCTTGCGCACGTTCTTGCTCATGTCCCAGATGCCCTGGTAGTAGCTGGCGTAGCTCGCTGGCGTGTTGGTGCGGGCGGCGGCATAGGGGAATATGAACCCGCGGCCTGCGGAGGCGCCCGGGTATTCCTTGATCAGGTGCTCGCGGATGCGACCCGATATCACGTCGGCCTGCAGGTGCGAACCTCCGATATGCAAAATGCGGACCTGTCCCTTGTTCTCGAATACGAGAGTGTCCATCTTGTTGAAGAACGGGGTGAACGAGGCGTCTCCCTTGGGGAACTGGATGGTGTTGAGCGCTGTGTCGATGAACGTGTACTTGGTAAGGTCGATGGCGTAGCTGCCCGGTGCGGGCATGGGGCCCTTGGCAAAAAGGCTTGCGGCGAATACGGAGCAGAGCAACAAGATTTTCTTCATTATTTCTTCACTCCCTTCTCATTGCCTTCCGTCTTGGACTCTTCGGCTTTAGGCTTTTCCTTCGCTTCCTCGCGCCACTGGTGGATGTCCTTCAGCTTCTCGTCGCTGATGTTGTGACGGTCGCGGAACTTGAAGTAGTCGTAGTGCATGCGGAGCGCGGCGCAGAACAGGTCGCCCATGTAGGCCGCCCCCCTGCGCGTAAAGTGGATGTGGTCGGTAAAGCCGAGCGCGGGTTCGCGGTTCACCCACTTGATCATGGAGCCGTTGCCGCCCATCACGCGGTGCATGTCCCAGTAGGCGGCTCCGTTGTCGAGCGCGACTTCGCGCAGCGCCCTGATGGTCATGTTGAGCGCGGGGTAGGTCTTCCACTGCCCGTCCTGCTGGCGGGCCATGTCGGCCGGGCCGATAAACAGGATGTCGGCGTCGGGATTCGCCTTCTGGATGGCCTGTATCTGGCGGGTGATGAGCTTCTTGGTGTATTCCACGTTGCTCTTGCTGGTGCCGGGCACCAGGTTGCCGCCGTATTCCATGATGATGAGTCTCGCGTTCATCGCCTTGTACGATTCTGCGAGGAGCTCGGAATCGATGCGGTGGAATATAGTGCCCGAGGAACCGCGCATGGCGACGTTGTCGACGGCCACGCCGTAGGCGCCGTCGGCTGCGATGGCGTATATTTCGCCGTAGCCCGAGAGGTACAACTTGGCGATGGATGTCGTGTCCTTGAGCTTCCAGGTATAGACTTTTAGCTTGTTGTAGGTTTCCACCTTCGGTTCGCCGGCTTCGACCGTTTTGGTGGTCGTCTTCAATTTCGGATTCCCTTCGGTATCCGTCCCCACGGTGTCGATAAAGGTGCGGTTTACGTTCAGCTTGGTCTTGATGCGGGCGTTCTTGTTGGTGAGGAGCTTGATGGTGCGGTAGCCGCCCACGTGCGAAAACTGTTTCTTGCGTTCCTGGCGCCTCTGGATAGTGATGGAGGCCTCGCCGTCGAGCTGGGCGAGCTGCGCGAGCGGCCCGTAGCGGCTGTGGTCGGCTTCTTCTTCCTTGGGTCCGAAGAGGATGTAGCGCGAGAGCGCGCCTGCGCTGGAATGGCTCGTGGTCTGCGAGGGGACGGTCATGATGGGCGGCATCATGCCGGGGCCCGAACCGCCGAACTCGTCTTGCAGGTCTTCGCGGATGGCCGACGATATGCGGTCTTCTTCGAGCTGCGAGTCCCCGTAGTGCACTATGTGAACGACGTTGGAATCCAGTTCCGCGAGTTCGAGGTGCAAGAAGAAACGGTCGAACCACGTGGGGTCGTTGTTCGGCAGGTCGAAACGGGTCTTGCCTTTCTTGAAAAAGTTCTCGTAGTACTTGAGCGAATCGCTGAAGGCTGCGAATTCCTTCCTCTTGGTCGCTTCCATCATTTCGCGGATGGCTTCTTCGGGGTCTTCCTGGGTGGAATCGCGTTTGCCGGAATCCTTCTCGAATATTTCGGTGAGCTTCGGGTAGCGGAGCGTGATGTCGCCGACGTGGATTCCGCCGTCGGGGTAGACGACGGCCACGATGGCCAGGACGACAAAGAGACTGATGATAGAAAGGAGGACTTTTAGAGGGGACATCATAGACGTTCAACAATTGCGGAGACGTTGCCGACGAACATTTCGCCGGTGCGCATGTCCTTGAATTCGAATTCGCCTTCGCCTGCCTTGGAGCCGTCCACGTACACGACGATCTTTGCTCCCTGGTAGTTCGCCTGGTCGAGCTGCTTGCCCATCTTCATGGCGGCGAGCGGGTGCGACACCGTGTTTCCGCCTTCGCGGAACTTCTGGGCCGTCTCGAAGACCTTCTTCATGTCGTTCGTGAAACTCGCGATGTAGAAATCTACGCTCTGCTTGGGACTCGGGAGCAGCTTGTGTTCGGCCAGGAGGTCTGCGAGGACCACGTCGCCCATGCCGAATCCGACTCCCGGGATGCGTTCGCCGCCGAGCTTCTCGGTGAGGCTGTCGTAGCGGCCGCCGCCGGCGATTGCGCGCATGGACTTGCCCTTGTCGAACACTTCGAAGACGATGCCGGTGTAGTAGGCGAGACCGCGCACGATGGAGAGGTCGAGGTTCACGCAATCGCCGTAGCCCGCTGCAGCGAGCGTCTCAAACAAATCTTCGATTTCTTTGAGAGCGGCGGCCGCGTTTTCGCTCTTCACGGCGGCACGGACTTCTTCGAGGCTCTTGCAGCTCATGAAGTCGTCGAGCTTCTTCACCTGTTCTTCGGTGAGGCCTGCGTCTGCCAAGGCCTTGGCAAACGCTTCGGGGCCGATTTTGAGGCGGCGGTCGAGCACCGGGTAAACGAGGGAGGGGTTCGGGGCGCCGATTTCTTCGAGGTAGGTGGCCAAAAGCTTGCGGCTGGAAACGCCAATCGCGAATTCGCCGTCCTTGAGCCCGAACTTGCGCAGCATCGTGGCGATGGCGGCCATCAGGTCGGCCTCGGCGTAGATGCTCTCGGTGCCGATGATGTCCATGTTCAGCTGGAAGAACTCGCGCAGACGGCCCTTCTGTGCCTTCTCGTAACGGAAAAGGCGCGGCATGCTGAACCACTTGAAGGGCTTCTTGAGTTCGCGGGCCTTCTGGATCACGAGGCGGGCGAGGGTCGGGGTCATTTCGGGGCGCAGCGCGATTTCGCGGTCGCCCTTGTCCTTGAAGTTATAAAGCTGGCTTACGATTTCTTCGCCGGACTTGCCGGTGTAAAGTTCCAGATGTTCAAACATCGGTCCTTCGTATTCTTCGTAGGCAAAAGATTCGGCGACTTTGCGCCAGGTATCGAAAATGTAGTTCTGGATGCGCTCGGCTTCCGGGTAAAAGTCACGCGTGCCCTTGGGCAGCTGAGGGATAGAAATGCTCATAGTGGCAGTAAATATAGCTTTTTAGTGTTGTGCGTGGGGGAGACCTCCCCCCTTGGATGGGTGGACCTTTTTTTGCTATATTTCTTGCGTAAAATTTTTAATACCTTAAAAGGAAGGTTAATCATGGCTAGAAAGAAGATTGCACTCGTTGGTGCTGGTCAAATTGGTGGAACAATGGCTCTCGTTATCGCCCAGAAGAATCTTGGCGATGTCGTGCTTATCGACATTCCGCAGACTCAGGGCATGCCGAAGGGCAAGGCTCTCGACATTATGGAAGGCCGATCCGTCATCAATTCGTCCGTCGATCTTCAGGGTTCTACCGACTACGCCGACCTCAAGGGTGCCGACGTGGTTATCGTTACCGCAGGTTTCCCGCGTATGCCGGGCATGAGCCGCGACGATCTCCTCGACAAGAACTGCGGCGTTATCAAGATTGTTGCCGAAGCCATCAAGGCCAACGCTCCGGACGCTTTCGTCATCGTCATCACGAACCCGCTCGACGCCATGGTCTACAACATGCAGAAGCAGTCCGGCCTCCCGGCCAACAAGGTCATCGGCATGGCCGGCGTGCTCGACTCTGCCCGTCTCGCTTGCTTTGTCGCCGACGAACTCGGCGTGTCTGTCGAAGACGTGAAGGCCCTCGTGATGGGCGGCCACGGTGACACGATGGTTTCCATCATGGAATGCGTGACTGTTGCCGGTATCCCGGTTTCCCAGCTCATGAGCAAGGAAAAGTTTGCCGAACTCGCCAAGCGCACCGCAGGTGCCGGTGGCGAAATCGTGAACCTCCTCGGCCGCGGCTCCGCTTTCTACAGCCCGGCTACTTCTGCCGTGCACATGGCCGAAGCCTACTTGCTCGACAAGAAGAACGTGTTCTCCTGCGCTGCCAAGCTGAACGGCGAATACGGCGTGAAGGGCCTCTACTGCGGTGTGCCGGTCGTGGTCGGTGCAAACGGTGTCGAGAAGATTCTCGAGGTCAAGATGAGCGACGAAGAAAAGGCCGCCTTCGCAAAGTCTGTCGACGCTTGCAAGAAGAACGCCGAATGGGTCGACGCTCACACGTAATAAGTAAAGACTTTTAAAAAAGACTTAAAAAAACGTCCCCGCCTTTGTGCGGGGATTTTTGTTTTATTTCAACACAATCTTGTTCGTAAAATCGACGGACTTTCCGACAACGCGGGCCAGGTAAGTCCCTGCATCGAGGCTTGCGAGGCTAATCGTCGAGGCCGCTCCTTCGATGGCTCCGCGGGCGTATTCGCCAGGTTCCTCTTGTAGTACAAATTTGATGGAAACGAGTTGCTTTGCTGCTGTTTCTCCGTCGAATTTAACAGAGCCGTCGTACCATGAAGGTTGCTTGAAATCGGACCAACTGACGACCACTTTTTTGCCTATGTTCGTGTATGGACGCTTGGCGCCTTGAGTTTTTTCTGCAGGAAGCGTTACTGCCGGGTTTGCGAAGGATATCGTGGAATCCACTTCTGGCCCGAAACCTAGTTCAAGTCTCATGTCTATATCGGAAACGTAGGTGACGCAGATTCCGTTGCACGCTTCAGCTACTACTTCAAACGATTGGTCTGGCCAAGCCATTTCTACAGGCCAGTATATAGTGGAGGCTCCGCCATCGGCATCGTCTCCGTAATCGTACCAAGCATGGCTTGAATATTTTTTTTGCCCCAAAATAGGGAAAAAAGTAAAACTGTGGACATTTAATTCAAAAATCTGTGGAATTTGGTGTAATTTTTATTACGAGAAGGGTGTCGACGCGAAAAACAGCCGATTTTCAGTGTGTTACGCTAATAATGGCCAGTTTTGAAAAACAGCCAGTCCACGGTTGCGACTAAAAAAATTGACAGGTAACAAAAAATTGTAGACTTTTAATAAAAAAATGTATATATTTAATCATGGCTCTGATCTATTGTTGTTTTGGATGGGTTAGGAGTTTCGTATGGGTCCACTAAATTGCGCTTGTCGTGCATTTTTCGCCATTGTTACGTTTGGTGCGGTGAGTGCGCTTGCGGCCAACCCGTTGACAACGGCTTTCTATTCTGCCGACGCGGCGGCTTTGGTCCACAATGACAGCCTTTTCATTTTCGCGGGGCACGACGAACAGGGTCCTCAGGGGGGCAACAATAACGCTTTCATCATGAACGATTGGCACGTGCTCGTGACGGACGACATGGAAAATTACCACGATTACGGGGCGGTTTTGAGTGTCAAGACGTTCAAGTGGGCGAACGCGAGCGCTTTTGCGGGTCACTGCGAATACCGGAATGGCAAGTTCTACTGGTATGTGGCCGTCCATCACGGGACCATCAAGGAAAACGGGAGCGAAGGCTTTGCGATAGGCGTTGCCGTGGCGGACCATCCGTCGGGACCGTGGAAGGACGCAATCGGGCAGGCACTTGTCACCGACAATACGCCGAACGATGTCAAATTGAACATCGACCCGGCCATCTTTTACGACGGGGACGACATTTGGATGTACTGGGGTTCCTGGAATGCGGGCCGCCGCGTGAAGCTCAAGGAAAACATGATTGAGCTTGCGGGCACGCCCGAGGACATCAAGATCAAGGACTTCTTTGAAGCACCGTGGATGCACTATTTCCGCGGAAATTATTACTTCAGTTACGCGTCGGGTTATCCGTCGACGACGAACTATTCCATGGCTCCGTCGATTAACGGGCCGTGGACGCAAAAAGGCGTCATCAACGACAAGATGGAAAATTCCGAGACGAACCACCAGGCGATTTTCAAGTACCTCGGGCACTGGTACTTCATGTATCACGGCGCGAATTCCCCGGGCGGCTGGACGTACCGCCGTTCCGTGAACATCGACTACCTCTATTACGACCGCGACGGGAACATCCAGAAAATCAAACGCACGGGCGGTGTGGACCCGGTCAACAACGCTCTTGTCGAGGCGGGAGGCTACCGCATGGTCGTTTCCCATAGCAATTTGGCGCTCGAAGATAGCGATGGCTTTGTAGTGCAGCAGACTTCGGACGAAAAGAACGAGGCGCAGCTTTGGGTGCTTGCGCGTAGCGAAAAAGCGCGCCATTACACGCTCCAGAACTTCAAGACGAAAAAGTATTACTGCCCGTCGACAACATTGTTGGATACTGTAAAAACAGCAGGCAAAGCCTGCGAAATTCGCATCGAGAACGCGTCCATCACCAAGGGCTACTACCTGTTTGCCGACTACGATAGCGACTACCTCGCCGATGTATTGGATATTTCCAAGGACGTGGGGATGCCTTTAATTACGTGGGTCCGTACGGGAACGGACAATCAAAAAATAAAGCTCGTGAAGGCGGAACTTCCGGCTGTCGAACCGCCGCAGGATTCGTCGAATGTCGAACCGCCACCGGATTCCGGAAATGGTTCCACGACGGGATTGGGCAAGGCAATTTACGATGATGCGACCGGTGTGGTTCGCTTGACGCAAAATGCGAAATGGGCTTTACTCGATGTGAATGGCGTTGTCGTCCGTCGCGGTTACGGAAATGAAATCGGCGTGATGGCGGTGCGTGCAGGTGTTTACTTTATCCGCTCCGGCAACGTCAATTCGAAGGTCGTGGTAAAATAAATAGGTGAGGAATATGGTATGAATGGATTCAAGTCTTTAACGCTTGCGGCATTGGCGATTTTTTCGCTTCCGTCGGCGGTCGCTGCGGCCGACTGGTATGCGAAGGACAACCTGCAGCCGGGGCACGATCCGAGTATGACGCGCTTCGAGGACGGCTACGCCCTCATGAGTACGAACAACAATCTGCAGCTGTGGACGTCTGAAGACGCCTACACGTGGAAGGACCATCGTTCTACAGTGAGCGGGGTTCCGCAGTGGGCCTACACCTACGCGCCCAAGACCGAGGGCATCTGGGCTCCGGACATTTTCTACATGAACGGCGAGTACCGCGTCTACTACTGCGTGTCGGAATTCGGCAAGCGTAATTCGGCTATTGGCTACCAGGCGACGACTTCGATTATGCCGGGAACAACGGGCTACGGCTGGAAGGACCACGGTCATGTTTTCCATACCAAGGACGGAACAGACAAATACAATGCCATCGATGCCGACGTGGTGCGCGACACCGAAGGCAATTACTGGATGGCGTTCGGTTCGTTCGGGCTCGGCATTCAGCTGATCAAGCTCGATGCGAAAACGGGTTTGCAGGCGAGCGACGACAAGACTGTCTACAACATTGCGCGCCGTACGAGCAGCGCGAGCGGCGGTGCGGAAGAGGGCCCGAGCCTTATCGAGCATAACGGCCAGTATTTCTTGTTCACCGCATGGGACAAGTGCTGCCAGCAGGGCGCAAGTATCGAGCAGACTACCTACAAGACTGCTTACGGCCGTGCCGACAAGGTGACGGGACCGTACGTGGACCGCGCCGGTTACAACATGGCGACAGGCGGCGGCACGATTTTATTGGAACGTTACGGGCGCTACGTGGGTCCGGGCGGCGGCGAGGCCTTCCAGGACCTGAACCGCGTGCGCTTCGTGCATCACTACTACGATTTGAACGGAGACAAGTACAATCACATTCACATACGTGATGTCGTCTTCACCGAGGATAACTGGGCTGAGATGGGACAGCCCTTCCTCGGCCGTTATTTGAGCGCCGAAGTGGAACACGGCGTGCTGACCCGCGCTGCTTCGGGCGACCTCGCGATTACGCGGAGCAATACGGCCTCGAACGGGGAATACCTCGCGTACGTGAACACGGCGGGCTCCAAGATTCACTTGCCGATGAACATCATGCAGGCGGGCGATTACCTGCTGCGCTACCGTTATGCGAACGGCGGCGATGCGGCCGCGACGCACAAGGTGACGGTGAACGGGAAATCGCAGACGGTGACGCTCCCGCCCACGGGTTCGTGGGGCACTTTCCCCGAAAAGTCTATCGTGATGGTGCCTGCGACGCTCAAGCGCGGCGGTAACTTTATCGATATCGAGCCTTCGCCCAACGGCAATTTTGCGGAACTCGACCGCGTCGACTTCTTGCGCATCGTCCGCGATACGATTCCCGCGAACGGCTTTGATAACGGTATCCGCGTACGCCTTACGAAGGATGACGAGTTCGCCATCAAGGACGGCGGCTATGCGATTTTCGAGAACGTGGTGCTCGATTCGCTCAGGGATATCGGCGACGTTTTCCTTCAGGTGAAAAATGCTTCGTCGGGTAAGATCGTGATTCGCGACGGCAAGAAGGACGGGACTGCGGTCTTCACATGCGACCTGTCAAATAGATCTCTCATGGGTGGCGGCTGGTCTGCGGCGAAATGCTCGGGCGATATGGGCCTGCGCGGCATCAAGGACCTGTACCTGACGGCATCGGGAATTTCCGGCGAGGCGATTCTCGGGAATCTCATCTTTGAGCCGATGCAGGTTGTCTGCAACCAAGCACCGTGTGGCGACCCGGTTTCCAGCTCCAGCGAGGTTGCGCCCGGAAGTTCCAGCAGCGGAACGGACGCGATTGCCCCGCGTGCAATTCGCCACGATTCTCCGGCACCCGCCCGCAAGGGTTACCGCGACCTCAAGGGCCGCAGTTTCGAGAGGCAGATCCCGTACAGGGTGATGTTCTAGGTCGTTCTGTCCAGTCCTGGATTACATGGAGGTGAATCCGAACATGATTTCGTAGCCGTATTCGCTCAGTTTCCTGAGAATATGGCTCGAACTTGCCACGGGAGCCTCCCTGTTGACAACGACAAGAATTTGGTCGCGGTCCTTCTTGTTCTGGAGCGATTCGCGCGATCTGATTTCGTCGACGAATTGCCAGAATTCGTCTTCGCTCGCAAAATTGTACGTCCTATTCCCGCCAAGGAACCCGAGTTCGTTCAGGCTCACGACGAAGGGGCTCATCTTGTCGTAGGGGTTCAGGATTAGGTTGATCATCATGAAGTTTTCGGCGCAGTCCGCTTCCTGCTGCTTCTCGTCGAGCCGCTTCTGTAAAATCTCGTCATCCGTCATGCCCTTTTCGCTTTTGAACATGTGCGAGACCTTGATGATGTTGCCCTTGCTGACGTTCCTGCACCTTTGAACTTCGGAATCCATGGCCGGATTGACTGCAGGAATGGGGGAGGAAAAGTCCTTGTCGATGACGTAGAGCACCTTGCCGACAAGCGGTTCGAAATTCAATGTGGTGAGCACCTTGCCGAACGCGTTGAAGGTGCAGTTCCCGGCGACGTGTACGTGGACTTCCTTTTCGTCCAGCGGCTTGAATCTATCTTGCTTGAACTGGCTGAAAAAATCCAGGATGGGCTGGACTCTCCAATCCCCGTTCTGGAGGAAATCCTTGAAGGAATCGCCGACCTTTTGGCCGTTGATGAAGTACTCCCTGGAATTCACGTCGATGACGACAACGTTTTCCGACGGGGTCATGAACGCATTTTCTTCATGGCATCCGGCAAGAAAGAGCAAAAGGGCGAGTAATAAGATTCGTTTCATTTCTAATCCAAAATTATTCTATGAAGATAGAATTTTTTTATAAAGTGCGGTAAATAGTTTATATTAGTAGGGGGATTAGTTTTTTTACGAGGTGTGCTCATGGACAACGAACTCACGCTTTTGATAGGGAAGGACGAGAAGATCCTGTACGCCGGCAAGCCGGACAAGACGTGCTTCATCTTTGAATGCTTCTTCAATCCGCTGCTCCCGTTTGCGGCGATTTGGGCCGCTATCGATTTTGGCGTTATGGGGGCTGCGTTTGCGGCTGACAAGTCTGAAAATGTGACATTCTTCATGGTGCCCTTCATGCTGCTCCACCTGATGCCGGTCTGGCTCTATCTGGGCGGGGCGCTGCTCTCGTTCCGGCGTTACCGCAATACGGCCTACATCGTTACGGACAAGGCCATCTACGCTTCCGGAGGTATCTTCGCCAGGACATACAAGTCAAAACCGTTCGCGGAACTTTCGCATGTAGATTTGCACCGCGGCGTTTTTGACCAGTGGTTTGGGGTGGGCGATATCATCACGACCTCTGCCCAGGCGAACCCGGCGACGCTGAACGGGCGAGGAAGGTCGACTAATGCGGGCATTTCCATCGACAGCATCGCCAATTATGCAGAAGTGTACAAACTCGTGAAACAGCTGCAAGAAGACATCTACACCGATGTGATGTATCCCAACGACTTGCGCCCCAAGGAAAATCACGGGTATAAATCAAGGTATAAGGGGTAGGGGAAAGGCTCCGCCCCAAGAAAAATTTTTTAATCCTTTTTGACGAGAAAAGGATATATTAATTATAAACCTATTATCAAAAAGAGGGCTCATATGAAAACAAGAAAAGTTTTATTGGCGGTAGCGGTCGTGACTGCTGCTAGTTTCGCATTCTACGGCTGCGATGACAGCTCCTCTGCTGGTGGGTCGGGGTCTGGTAGCGTCGTTTCTTGCTATGTAGAATTGCCCGGTGGGGACGGTTCTGCGTCCTGTTCCGAGGTTCCGACATCCTATTCGTCCATTGACAGATTCAAGACAACCTGTGAATCGCAAAATGTAGAAGGCGTCTCTAAAGCCACAGTTGGTTCGGGATGTCCCTCCGGAGGAAAGAAGTGCGACCAGGGCGGCGGTATCTTCGCCTACTACTATGGTGCGGCTGCCGAAGTCAATACCTGCTTGGATGAATAAGGCATTGTAAAAAATTCAAAGCCCCCTTGCCAGGCTTTTGAATTATAGGTACATTAAAGCCCGACGCATCTCGCTGTTTTAAGGCGAGGTGCGTTTTCGTTTTATTGCGATAACGCCTCGAAAATAACCGGTCGTAAATACGACCATAACAACGGAGGCTATATGAAGTCGAAAGATTTTTTCTCGACAGTTTTTGCCAAGGCTAAAGATCTGGCAAATGAAATGACACTGCATAATATGCGTGTGAAAAGGGTGGTCAGGCAAGAGAAAATTGAAAAGGAATATGTGGACAATAATCGTGCCGTCCGCAGGATGTTGCTTGATCGCGGGATTGATGGCTCAAATAGAAAGTAAAGAAAAAATCTTGACAGGAGTAAAGAAATAATATAAATTATGAGAAGAGTCATTTTAAAGAAGAAAATTGTGAAGGCTGTCGCAATTATGCCAAAGAGAGAAAGGATTCTTTTTGACAAACTTGTGGAGGATTTGAAAGAAAAAGGACCGGTTCTGCCAAATTGGCCGAACTACAAAAAACTCACCGATACGAATACGTATCATTGCCATCTTTCTTACCATTGGGTGGCGTGTTGGTTTGAAACAATAGAAGGAATTGAATTGGAGGTCACTTATGTTGGAAGCCGTGAAAATGCGCCTTACTAGTAAGGATGTGAGTGGAACGATGTTTACGTTTGAGGGAACGAACATTCCTGAACACCTTCTGCTTTATATCAGGTCTGCATTCCCGAATGTGGAAGATGTCGTGAATGGAGACGAAGAGTATGTTGAGTGGGGTGAGACTGACCTTTCAAAACAAATCAAGGAGGAAACTACGCCTGCCGAAAGCTTGAAGTTGCTTCGCACGACTTTTGGCTACACTCAGCAGCAGCTTGCGGATAAGGTAGGCATTACCAAGCAGCAGGTTTCTGCGATGGAGCGGGATAGGGAACCGATTGGCCGTAAGATGGCCCACAGGCTCGCGAATGCCCTCGGGACCAGCTATAAGAACTTGTTTTGGTAGAAACTTGCCGCAAAGCTCAATGCCGAAATGGTGTAGGGTAGGGCACGCGCTAAAAGCATCTGCTCATAAAGAGCTGCTATAAGGCGATTATTGTGCCAGCGTAATCAGGCATGCCTTAAACTCGTCGATGTTTTCAACATTATACGAGTCAACATATTCGACGCCGGTTTCTTCATGCGTATCCAATTCAAAGTTGGGCGCATTTTCGGCCTTGCATGTTTCACTGGTGAGCTTAGCATCTCTAAAGTAATGCAGATGGCAAACTTTGCTGCCGGAGGCGAGGTCCAAATCAACTTCAGACTGGGAATCGGAATAATACTGGATACGGTGAGTGTTTTCACCAAGGGTGGTCAAAAATTCCTGACCGCCGATAGTGAAGGTAACGGCATACTTGCTTTGACTTGAAATAGCCACTTCAGATGGAACGGTTATTCCGCCATCTTGAAGGAAGAATGACGAAGGTGAAATGCTTATGTTGTGGGTGTCACCTTTTTTGATGTTTATAATGGATTCATAAAGGGATCGCATGGCGTAGGTATCGGTGTAGCTTTCGTCTTTATCCAAGGTCCCGTCGCTAGGCATTATAGATTCTGCTGGAATGCAGTTTCCGTCTGCTTGAGTGAAATATACGAACTGAGAATCAGCTTCGAAAACATAATGGATCGTGTATGATTTCGGTTTGTTGTTGCAAGAAATGGAACCTGCTTCGTAGTCGCATGTAGTGAACGACCAGTCTCCGAGGAGGTTGTTCGCGGAGCCGCCCACCAAAACGGTGGCCATAGTATCGGGATCGCCTTCTTTGTTCTGAATTATAACTAGAGTATCTCCGACAAATATGTAACTCCGTTTATGCTGCAGAACTTCGTCTATATGGGTAAATGTATAGTTGCCGTTTAGATGTTGGCATTCGTCATACGAGTGATCTTCAAATATGGTGAATTTCTTGTTTGCGTCGTCATGGTTATATTTGTATCGAAAATTAGTGGAACAGTAGTCCTTAGCGCTTGCGACTGCGCTGGAACTGTTATCGTCTCCGCATGCTGAGATAAAGATTGCGGACAACAGCACGATACAAGAAATAATAAATGTTTTACCCGAAACAGTCTTCATATAAAGATCCTTTTATAAGACTTACAACCTTAATATACCTTTATTTATACGGGTTCGCAAGCGTTTTGGTTTGCCGTAAATAAAAAAAACGCCCAGGCTTTTAACCTGGACGCTTTTTGTTGTTAGTCTTTTATGCAGCGGACGGAATAACCATTTTCGGTGCTGTAGTAATTGAATCCTCCGTATTCACTTGCCATGGGAAAATTTGCGATTGTTCCCGGTTTTGTTGTCCAAAAATGAGTAGAACCACCAACATTCATGTATGTTCCATCCTTATATACCATGCCCATAGGCCAAGCATTGAATCCATATTTGTTCGTGCCATTTCCTTTGTTTTTTGGTGAACCCCAGTCACCAATTGATTTTAAATTTTTGATAGCGACTTCGTATCTTGTGAATCCATTTTTGTCAGTTCCTCCTGCATATCTGAATAATTCTTCCCATTCTTCGACGCTGGGAAGATGCCAGTCTTCAGGACAAGCTTTCATCGCTGCACTCCAAGTATAGTATACTCCAATCTTCCAATAGTTAGGAACGTCTTCAACTAACCACACTTTTCCAGGCAGGTTTTCTCGATAGGTTAAATTTTCTGACATCCATATTTGATTGCCAATTCTTACTGTTGTATAGCACCTTCCATCTCGTTGGTCGTCTATGTCACTTGGGTTACAAAATGGATTGCGTGCATATATGAAACAGGTTAGGCATAGGGTGATTAATATCCATTTGTTCATATTTTTCCCCTTGATGTTTTTTTATATGGGTATCTAAAGACTGTTATAATGAATATACTTTTTTTTGTATAATATAATGCAAAAAAAACACCCGGCTTTTAAACCGGGCGCTTTGTAATGCTGGTCTGGATCCTTCGACTTCGCAACTAGCGTTGCTTCTACCCAAAGGGCATAACTCAACTAGAGAACTAAAGTTCTAAGTTTCGTTTAGCTCAGGATGACACTTCGTGTCACTGGTACTATCGCTTCGCTCAAGTACAAAATGCTGGGCTCGGTCATGTTCAAGCACGCTTGAACGCGACTCTCGCCTTACGCATTTTTCAAGAACTGCATATACGGCAGCTTGCTGGCGAGTTCCTGCACCTTGTCGGCATTGGCCATGAGGGCGGAACGTGCGTGCCAGGAGCCGTCGAGGAACTGACCGCGGGGGCCGTCAGCAAGCGTGAGCTCGATGGTTTCGTCACCCATCTTGAGCGTGCGGCTTTCGGTGCTCGTGACGAGTTCTTCGCTCGGGTGTGCTTCGATCCAGGCGAGAATCTTGTCTGCCACTTCGTGGCTCACCTTGTAGCAGGGCACGCCAATGGCCACACAGTTACCGAAGAAGATTTCGGAGTAGCTTTCGGCGATGATGGCGCGGATGCCCCAGCGCTTCAGAGCCTGCGGAGCGTGTTCGCGGCTGGAACCGCAACCGAAGTTCTGGTTCGAGACGAGAATGGAGCCGTTCTTGTAGGCCGGATCGCGGAAGGGGTGGACCTTGCCCTGGGCGGCGAGGCCTGCGATATCGTCGGCAAAGGCGTTGTCGCCGAGGCCTTCGAACGTGACGCACTTGAGGAAGCGTGCCGGGATGATACGGTCAGTGTCGATGTCGTTGCCGCGTACAGGAACGCCGGAACCTTTAACAATGTCGATAGAATTCATTTTTTAAATCTCCTTAGCGTTACTTGATGTACTTGCGGACGTCGGTGACACAGCCTTCGATGGCGGCGGCGGCCACCATGGCGGGGCTCATGAGGATGGTGCGGCCCGAGGGGCTGCCCTGACGGCCCTTGAAGTTACGGTTGCTGGAGGAGGCGCTCACCTGGCGGCCCTTGAGTTTGTCCGGGTTCATGGCGAGGCAGAGCGAGCAGCCCGCTTCACGCCATTCGGCACCGGCTTCCTTAAAGATTTTGTCGAGACCGAGGGCTTCGGCTTCCACCTTGATCTTCATGGAGCCCGGAACGACCCACATCTTCACGGTCGGGGCGACCTTGTGGCCCTTGATGATTTCGGCGGCGGCCTGCAAGTCGCTGAGGCGGCCGTTGGTGCAGCTACCCACGAATGCGATGTCGATGGGGCGGCCAATCATCTTGGAACCTTCTTCCCAGCCCATGTATTCGTAGGCTTCGGAGATGACCTTCTTTTCGCTGCCTTCGAATTCGTCGATCTTCGGCATGTTGCCGTTGAGCGGAATGGCCTGAGCCGGAGTGATACCCCAGGTAACCATCGGTTCGAGGTTGTCGCAGTTGATTTCGACTTCGTCGTCAAACTGGGCGTCGGCGTCGGTAGC
>NZ_DGUN01000043.1 GCF_002395745.1 Fibrobacter sp. UBA4309 | reverse complement strand
ACACGAGCGACGGTGCCATCACGGCGGCACAGATGATCGAAAATTACGAAGAGAATGTGAAGAAGCCGCAGGCTGGTACGGGCACGGCGTTCAAGCCAAGCTATTCCATGAGCCTCACCGACGTGAGCACGCAGGCGAAGGCGTATGCCCTGCGCGATTCTATTAAGTTGTATGCAGGTGCGACGCTCCCGGATCCGGGTGCATCGACCGTGGTGACTCCTGCAAGTTCTAGCAGCGCAAAGTCGAGCTCCAGCGTGGCATCGAGTTCTTCGGCGAAGTCCAGCAGCAGCGTTGCGAAGTCTAGCTCGTCGCAGGGGGCTGTCGCGGGCGAGGCGAGCCTTACGAAGCATGGCTCGGGCAGTACCACGCAGACTGTCGCTGCGGGCGAGCCAATCGCTGAGTTCTTCTTCACGGTGGCGGGAGCCACGGGTGCGACCGTTACGGGGCTCCCCGAAGGCGTTGCGGGAACGATGAAGGGTAGCGATTTCTACATCTCCGGAACGGTCGCGCAGGATGCGGCTGCAGGTACGTACAAGTTTACGGTCACCACCACGGGGGCTTCGACAAATGTATCGAAGAGCGGGACGATTACCGTGACGGGAAACGGCACGGCGCCTGCATCGAGTTCCTCTGCAAAGTCCAGCAGTAGCGAGGTCGCAGAGCCTGTCGAATCAAGTTCGAGTATCGATCCCGGAGCTTCCAGCAGTAGCGCGGCTTCCGATGCAATTCGCGGTACGGATTTTGCCTCGCAGTTCGCTGTCTCTACCGCAGGTCGCGTGTTGCAGGTCTGGAATGCTGAGGGTAGCACGATGGCGGTTTTTGACATGCAGGGTCGCTTGCTCTTGACCAAGCGCATGGCGACTTCCGCCGAGTCGACGCTGCTCCCGCATACGGGAACGTTTATACTGAAAATCGGTCCGCGCACCATGCGCGTGAATGCACGCTAAACGATTTTTTCTCCTCCAAACCCCCAAAAGTCCCGCGGCTCATCGTCGCGGGACTTTTTAATTACAGTTGTCGCTCGCGGTGGTGCATTTTTTCTTATTTTGTGGAAAGGTATGCAGAATTCTCGTATAAATAAATTATTCCTTGTGCTTTGCCTTTTTCTTTCGTTGAATGCTTTTGCACAAATGAATGATTCACTGGAAGTTAAGGATGTAGACCCGGCTGTCCTCTTGGATAGCATTGATTACTATCAAAATCTAATTGAAGATACGGAAGCTGAGGTTGGAGATATATCGTGGGGCGTTTTGGGGATAGGCCTTGGCGGACTCAGCCTTGGTTATGGCATCTATTTTTTGAGTGATATTGCGGGAGCTGGTGGCGCTGGCTATGCCATTGGTGCGGGAGTGATTCCTGCAGTGCTTATCTTTGGGGGCGTGACCTTGTTTATGGCCGGATGGACCTCGTTGTCAGCACAACGCAAGGTGCCAGAACGACTTGAAGAGTATAAGAATCGAAAAGCGTTTTTTACGGAACGTTATGACGAAATCAAGCTCAAATATGAACAAGAGTATGGACAAGATTCAACTTCTGTGAATCTGGCATACACTGAACTTTTAAATGACGAAATGTTTAGAGGCCTTAAGAAAAAAGCCCAGTGTCGCGAAAAAACAAACATTTCGGTTTTTAACCAATGTGTGGTAGGCCTCTATAACAATGCTTCCTTATGGGGCTTTTCTTTGGGTGGTTTATTGCTAACTCTTGGAACGGCTTATGCCGTTACCCAAAAAAATACAACGTCATCAATGATAATCGCTGTTCCCCTGATTGGGCTAGGGGCCACCCATATCGCTTACGGCGGGATGCTCAAACGTAAGGCGAATGAATACGAGGCCTTGGCGGGCAACTGACTTGCATGTGCCCCTATAAAAAATCCCGCGATTTCTCGCGGGACTTTTAATATTCTTGCCTGGATCCTTCGGGCGCTTCGCACCCTCAGGATGACGCTGGACCTGCAATCTTTCGTCTGTAGGACCGCAGGTCCGTCCTTTCGTCTAACTTACAGCTTGATGCTGCAGGGCTTGGCGTGCCAGATTTCCTCGGCGTACTGCTTGATGGTACGGTCGGAACTGAACTTGCCCATGCGGGCCACGTTGAGGATAGCCTTCTCGGCCCATGCCTTCTTGTTCTGGTATTCCTTCGCCACCTTGGCCTGCATGTCCACGTAGCTGCGGAAGTCGGCGCAGAGCATGTACGGGTCGTGGGTGAGGAGCTTGTCGGCAATGTGCTTGAACAGGTCCGGACGGTCGGGGCTGAAGAAGCCGGAACCGATGAGGTCGATAACGCGGCGCAGGTCGTCGTCCTTCTCGTAGAAGTCGCGCGGACGGTAGCCCTTGGCGAGCAGGTCGGTGACTTCTTCCACGGTGAGGCCGAAGATGAAGATGTTCTCGTCGCCGACTTCTTCCTTCATTTCCACGTTGGCGCCGTCAAGCGTACCGATGGTGAGTGCGCCGTTCAAGGCGAACTTCATGTTGCCGGTACCCGAGGCTTCGGTGCCCGCGGTAGAAATCTGTTCGGAGAGGTCTGCTGCCGGGATGATCTTCTCGGCGAAGGAGACGCGGTAGTTCTCGAGGAACACCATCTTGAGCTTGCCCTTGCAAACCGGGTCGGCGTCGATAATGGCAGCCACGGCGTTTGCGAGGCGGATAATCTGCTTGGCCATCCAGTAACCCGGAGCGGCCTTACCGCCAATCATGATGGTGCGCGGCAGGATTTCCTTGCCGTCCTTCAGCTGGATGTACAGGTGGATGGCATGCAGGATGTTCAGGAGCTGGCGCTTGTATTCGTGGATTCTCTTCACTTGCACGTCGAAGAACATGTTGGTGTCGAGGTCCACGCCCTGCGTTTCCTTGAGGTACTTGGCGAGGCGTTCCTTGTTCTGCTTCTTGACGGCCATGAAGGCCTTCTGGAATTCGGCGTCCTTCGCGAACTTCTCGAGCTTGCGCAAGTCATCGAGGTCCTTGACCCAGCTTTCGCCGATCTTGGAGGTGATGAGTTCGGACATGGCGGGGTTCGCCTTGCGGACCCAGCGACGCGGCGTCACGCCGTTCGTCTTGTTGTTGAACTTCTCGGGCCACAGTTCGTAGAAGTCCTTGAAGAGCGTGGTCTTCAAAAGGTCGCTGTGGAGGGCGGCCACGCCGTTCACGGCGAACGAGCCCACGATGGAGAGGTAGGCCATGCGGACCATCTTGCAGCCGCCTTCTTCGATGAGGCTCATGCGGGCGAGGCGGTCGTTGTCGCCGGGCCACTTCATGGAGACCATGCGCAAGAAGCGTGCGTTGATTTCGTAAATGATCTGCAGGTGGCGCGGCAACAGCTTTTCGAAGAGGCTGACCGGCCACTTTTCGAGGGCTTCCGGCATCAGGGTGTGGTTCGTGTAGGCGAACGTCTTGGTGACGATGTCCCAGGCGTCGTCCCATTCCATGTTCTCGATGTCGAGGAGAATGCGCATCATTTCGGCGATGGAGATTGCCGGGTGCGTGTCGTTCAGCTGGATGGCGACCTTCTCGGGGAACTTCTTCCAATCGCCGTCATGGAGCTTCTTGAAACGCTTGATGATATCCTGCAGGGAGGCGGAGCACAGGAAGTACTGCTGCTTGAGGCGCAGTTCCTTACCGTTCATGGAAGAATCGTTCGGGTACAGCACCTTGGAGATGGTCTCGGAGAGTTCCATGTCCTGCACGGCGGCGATGTAGTCGCCGTTGTTGAAGTAGCTGAGGCCGAAGTCGTCGGTGGACTTCGCGCTCCAGAGGCGCAGGTTGTTCACGGTGTTGTTCTTGTAGCCCGGAATCGGGGTGTCGTACGGGAGGGCGAGCACGTAGTCCTTCGTTTCCCAGCGGTTGCGGAGCTTGCCGTGATCGTCCATCCAGCTTACCACGTAGCCGTAGAACGGGACCTTGATGGCGTTGGCCGGGCGGGCGATTTCCCAGGGGTTCGGGAGGCGCAGCCAGTTGTCCGGCTGTTCTTCCTGCTCGCCGTTCACAATCTTCTGGCTGAACATGCCGTATTCGTAGCGGATGCCCATGCCGGTGGCCGGGAGCTCGAGCGTTGCCATGGAGTCGAGGAAGCAGGCGGCGAGGCGGCCTAGGCCACCGTTACCGAGACCCGCGTCGACTTCCTGTTCGCGGAGTTCTTCGAGCGTCATGCCGATTTCGTCGAGCGCTTCGGTGACGGCGCTTTCGACGTCGAGGTTCAGCACGGAGTTGCCGAGCGTGCGGCCAATCAAGAATTCGAGGGAGAGGTAGTAGACGCGCTTCACGTCCTGCTTGTAGTAGGTCTCCTGGGTCTTGATCCAGCGGTCGACGAGGCGGTCGCGGACGGCGTATGCGACAGCGAGGAACTTTTCGTGGTCGGTCACGGTCACCTTGTTACGGGCGAGCGTGTGGTGGATGTGGTCGGTGAACGCCTTGCGGAACGATTCCGCGTCGGTGCCGAGCACTTCGACTTCTTCTGCTTTCTTGGTTGCTTTTGCCATGAAATTACACCTACGTGTTAGGGTTTGAATTTTCTCGCTTCAAGTTTAGAAATTTTTACGGGGTGTGGCAAAAGAAAATATTAAATTATGATGGTATTCACAATCAAGGAGCTTTTATGCATATAGCCCGCTTGTCCTCCAAGAAAATTTGCCTTTTTACCGGGGTTTTTGCCTTTACATTTTTTGTTGCGGGATGCGGAGGCGATTCGTCCAGTTCCCCGTCCGAAGATGTCGCCGAACAGCAGGCTCCGGCTTCTTGCGCCTCCCAGGGAACACCCGTATCGAGCGCAGATGTCGCCACGTCCAGTGCGACGGTGATTGCGTCTAGCGATGCCGCGGTGACTTCCAGCCCGACTGTTGAATCTTCGTCTGCAGTTGAATCCAGCGAGTCAAACTATGTCGCCCCGACCGATCCGGCCGAGCTCCTCTATACTATCGATCCTTCGCTTGCCGTAACGCCGGATTCCAACGGCTTTTACTATGTCGCCGACATCTACAAGGCGTTGCCTGCTACAAGCAAGGTGGTGTTCGTGCTCCGTCATTCCGAACGCGGAAAGAGCGAAGGCCAGGAATCGCAACTGACCGAGAACGGCGTGCAGATGGCCTTGAATCTCGGTGCCGACATGGCTGGCGGCGACGAAAGCTTCTATTATGCCTCGACCGATTTCATCCGTACTCGAGAAACCTGCAACAACATTGCCAAGGGCCGTGGGGAGACCGGATACCAGACTGTCACTTGGGACGGAATCAATGGCGGATATTTCCTCAAGGTGCCGACAAGCGAACTCGATACCCTTGTGGGTAAGCGCGGGGGCTCGTGGAAGAATATCTCCCAGTGGGCTTACGGGGCGCAGATTACCAATAGGTTTGTCGCCAATGTCGCCAATGACTTCTTCTATGACCTGTTCCAGAGGGGACACCGTTTTGTGAACGAAGTAATCCTTGCGAATATGGATAACTGGAAACGCGTAAGCATCCTGGTCAGTCACGACGTGTTGCTGGAACCTCTCACGGTCTATGCGACGAACAGGGAAATTGACCTCAAGTTCTATGAAAGCGGCAAGTGGATCAACTACATGGCCGGCATAGCCGTTGTCGTGAACGAGGCCGGTGCCGTGAGTCTGTTCCCCGTGCGCGGTGCGGACCTCGGCTGGATGTACTACGTGAAGCAGGAAGAGTAGCGAGGGAACTGGCTAACTTTTTTTGCCGCCTTTTCCACTCCCATTCCCGTTTCCGTTTCCATTCCCGTTTCCATTCCCGTTATTATTCTCGTTGCCGTTACCATTGCCGGGTTTCTCGGCGTCCGGGTCGCATTTCTTTTGTTGTCCCCAAGCGTGTTCAAGGCCGGCGCCATGTCCGTTACTTGCGATGCATTCGTCATCAGAATCACTCTGTGCGGGTTGCGTGGCTTCTGCGGAACAGGCGTTAACGTTGATGTTGCCGACTTCCCAGTATTTGGAAAAGGTCGCACATTCTGCGGCTGATGCTAATTGAGCATAATAAGCCATTTGTTGGCCGGCGGGCGTGAGGACAATGGCCCAGGAACTACCTTTGGAACATTCGTTGAGACCGGAAAGGTTTGTCGCATGCCAGCCAATGTAGTTGTTCTCGCTCTCTTGGGAGGATTCTTGAAGGCAATCGCCGTATTCGAAATAATTGGACTTTCCGTTTCCGGGGGCTGTATAGCCGATTTTTTGCCAAGACCCGACGCCAAGTCCTTGCTGTAGGTATGCGTCTTGAAGGTGAATGTAGGTGCCTGCTGCGGAGAGAAGTTCCGAGGATTTAGCCTTGGCAATCATGCCGAACAGCTTGGGAATGCCCACGGCGGCAAGAATGCCCATGATGACGATGACGACCATTATTTCGATGAGCGTGAATCCGTTCCGTTTTGTCATGGGAGTCCTTCTGTTGTTGTTCTTGTGAATTATTTGAACATCGCGAATTTATAGAGGTATTTGGCGGTTTGGATGGGCGTCTTCAAGAAGGCGCTCTTCTTGTATCCGCTTAGGGCGAACCCCTGCAATACCTTGTAGAGCCCGATTTGGTCTTCGCGGTTGATGGCGAGCAGGAACCGGCGGAACTTGTATTCGAAGTCGTGCATCTTGCCGAAGTAGCCGTAGCAGCGCTGTTCGTACTGCTTGAGGAAAGCCTTCGAAAGGTCTCCGGCTTTGAGCCCCTGGTCCACGTACTCGGCGCAGAAACGGCCGGCTCTCATCGCGGCAGCGATGCCACCACCCGTGAGCGGGTTGGTGTGGTGGGCGGCGTCGCCCACGAGGGCCAGGCGGTCGAGCGTGTAATCCTTGAGCGTGCTGGAGACGGGCACGAGCCCGCCGACGGTATGGTTGATCTTTGCGCCCGGGAAAAGCTTCTCGAGCCATTCCATCGTGATTTCGAGGATGTTACCGTCGTGCTTTCCGTTCGCGAGGAATCCGGCGCCGAAGTTCGTGACGTTCGACTTCTGCTTCGGGAAGCTCCAGATATAACCGTCGTTGATAAAGTCGTGGCCTTGCCAGAAGGTGAGGTAGTCGGGCCTGGTTAAAAGTCCCTGTACCTGGATGTCGACACCCGTGCATGTTTCACGCGGGTCTTGTGCGCTCTTGAGGCCCACCATGCGCCCGATGCGGCTTTCCACGCCGTCGGCCGCGATGACCATCTTGGCGAAAATTTCTTGTTTGCCTATTTCGGTAACGCTCCCGTTCCCGTCGCCCTTGCCAAGCACGACGCGGACCATGCGCTTGCCGCCTTCGACATCGCCTACGAATTCAGCACGGGCGCAAGTTTCCACCTCTGCGCCGTCATCGGTGGCGAGCTTCGCGAGCCACGGGTCGAAAACTTCGCGGTTCAGCATGATGCCCGTACCCGGCTTGGGGACTTCGATGTTCACGCCGTTCGGGCCGTAAATGTAAAGGCCGTTGATGATGCTCTCGATGCAGCTCTCGTCGATGGGACCGTATGTCTGGAGGTCGGCCAGCGTGGTGCTCGCCTCTCCGCAACGTACCGGGAATCCGATGCGTTCGCGCTTTTCGAGGAGCAAAACCTTGTGCCCCGCCCGTGCGAGGTTCCTTGCGGCAACGGAGCCTCCGGGCCCGGCGCCAATCACCACGACATCGTAATTGGAATCAAGCATCGCCGCCCTCCGTAATCTTGAGTGCACCGACAGGGCACGCCTTTGTGCAGATGCCGCACTTGATGCACTTCTCGTTATCGATTTGCAGGTCGAGACCGTACATGTCAAGCGCCATCTTGGGGCACACGCCGACACAGCCGGCGCACTGCAGGCATTTGCTTTTGTTGTGAGCGAGACGTTTCATAAAGGAAAATATACAAAGATATCGCCGCAAGAGTGCGGCGACAATCACAAAGAATCAGGAATAAACAGATTCTAGTCTAGGATGGCGGGTTCTTTTTGCAATTCGTAAAAAATGCTGAGCCAGCTTTGCAGTTGCTGCCAGGTGGTGTCGCCTTTGGCCCGGATGGAATCGTCGAAAGACGTGAGGAAGATTTCGTCGATTTCTCCATTGAAGGCGTTTTTCCCTCCGATACCAATGTTGAACTGCAATTCAGAAAAATCGTCGCTAATTTTGATATCGGTGTTGCGGATGGTTTTCCCGTCAACGGCAATGGTCAGGTGCTTTTGCACAAAAACGACAAAGTAGTGGTGCCAGGAACCATCGAGAATTTTGGCGCTTCCGTAGAGGGTTGTGTCGGTGGATGCGGATTCAAGGCCACTATAGATTCTTGTGCAGATGGTGGCGGGGTCCTTTGAACATTGCCTGATTTCAAAGCCTCCGTTGACGGAGGGTGTAGATGAAAAGATAGTGAACCCGGTGTCGGCAGGGGCTTCTCCCTTGATCCAAAAACTGAACCCTAGACTTCCGTCTTCGAACAGCGGGAATCCATCGGCATGTTTGTGGACCTTGAGGTCTTTTTTTGTTGAATCCAGGTGCAGGCCGGTTCCGTAGAAGCCTTCGCTGTCGTATTCGTCCAGGTTATAAAAGGTGTAGGGGTGGGGCCCGAAGGAAAGGTAGGTGGGCTCGATTTCGCGCAGGCTTAATACGTTTCCGTCCAGCATGTTTGCCGAAATTTCGGGAAGGTCCATCAGCAACACTTCTTTTCCCTTGGCGGATTTTACATCCAGCAGGTAATCGATTTCGTAGCCGTTGGCATCGATCAGGGTTGGGACTGTTTCGGACTTACTTTCCACCAAGATGGGAATGTGCTTCAACGTGATGCCTGCATCCATGGCCTTGAGGGTTGCCACGACACTGTCGTTGAATGTCATTTTGCGGAGTCCCACCAAATAGCCGGGCTTGTCCCTGGTCACAAGGAGGGTGTCTTCAGAGCGGAAGCTCCAGTAGACGGAATCCGTCTCCGTTTCGCCTTCTGCAGTCATGATGGTGATTTTCTCAAAATAAGCATTGGGAATGCCATCGGCCAGTATGTAGCCACGGTCCATGTCTTCGGAATTCACGACGAAGCAATTCAGCGAGCCGTCGATGCATATCGTGTCGCCAAGAGCGAGGTCGTAGGCGTTCAGTTCCAGCTTCAGGTTCGAGCCTTCGGAGACCTCAAAGCGATAGACGGAATCCTCAAGCTTCGTGATGTCGAGAATATTCCTGAAGTCCAGCAATCCGTCGGATGAGACCTGGATGTTGAAGGAGTCACTTTTTATATCTTCAAAAGAGAATTTCCCGGAATCGTCGGTGGTCGTCTCCATTTCGGGATTGTCTCTCACGGCAATGAAGTCTCTCCGCATGAGGGCGACTTTGGCGCCCTTGATGGTGTTACCGTCAAAGTCCGTCACGATGCCCGCGATGGTCTTCCCCGATTCCGTCTCGGAAATTACGCCCGCGGTGTCCGTGCTGTCGCTGCATGCGCTGAGGAGCGCCAAAACCGCCCCCGCGAACAGGATGACGCTGGAACTTATCTTTCGTCTATCGTCTATCGTCTTTCGTCTAAACATAAAACCTCTTCTGGATCCTTCGACTTCCCCTATCGCGCTTCGCGCTCCAGGGTTCGCTCAGGATGACGCTGAAACTTATCTTTCGTCTTTCGTCTCTCGTCTTTCGTCTAAAAGTGAGAACAGGTGGATGTTCATCTGGTAGACGCCGTCGGCCTTTTCCTTGTCTTCGCCGATGATGCGCCTAGCCTTCGCCTTGAATTCCTGCAGTTCGGCCTCGAGCTTCTTGTACGCCTCGCTCGAGATGCTGAACGTGAGCGTGCTCATGACGGTCGGCTTCTTGGGCGGCGTGATGAGCGCCTGCTTCGAGAGTTCAAAGCACTGCAGCTGGTACTGCTTGATGAGCTCCGCGTTGTTGTACGGACCGCTGCTGATGCTTTCCTTGGTGGGCTTCCAGAATCCCTGTTCGTCTTTGCGGGCAAGCCCGAGCCTTTCCAAAAGCGTGAGAGAGTCCTTCAGCTTGCCGAGCGGGACCTTCGGGAAAATCCTCTTTTGCACGGGAGTCAGGTCGTCGCCTACATCCATCGCGTCGAGTATTGCGAACAATGCGCTGTGATACCAGCGGCTGTAGTACTCGTAGGCGTCCTCGTTCAGTATATGTTGCGGATTCGGGTGCAGTTTCAACAGTTCCTGCATCGTGGCGTTGCGGACTGCGTCACTTTTCGCCTGGTCGAGCTGCACCAGCGTCTCGAAGTACTTGGCCTCCTTCTTGTCGAGTTCCAGCACCTCGATGAACTTTGCCACCATGCGGGGGCTGACCTTCTTGCCACGGAGCACGTCGGCGAAGTAGCTGCGGCTCTTTTCCATGCCCAGCAGGTTGCAGATTTCGGTACGCGTGAATCCCGGCTCCGCCTGGGCGCGGGCCGCCTGGTATTCTTCCAGGAACTTGCGGAAATGCGTAAATTGATATATGTCTAGAAAGCGGTTCACGCCTTAAATATACATAATTTTCTCAAAAAAGTGAGAACTTTTTTTGAGAACATATGCCGCTTATGCTGTCGCGACCTGGTTTCGGCCGTTTTCCTTGGCAATATAGAGCAGTTTGTCGCTTTCGGCGATCATCTCTTCGACGGTCGGGATTTCGGCGCCGAGCTTGCTTGCGAGTCCGAGGGAAATCGTTACGGGGATAATCGTGTCGTTCCACGAGAAGCGGTGGCGTTCTACGGCCATGCGCAAACGTTCGGCGCTCTTTTTGGCGTCTTCGGGACCGATGCCGGCGAGCAGCAGCACGAATTCTTCGCCACCGTAGCGGGCGAGCAGGTCGGATTCGCGCTTTTCGTCTTTCAGCAGGCGGGCGATTTCCTTGAGCACCATGTCGCCGCACTGGTGTCCCCAGGTGTCGTTCACGTGCTTGAAGTGGTCGGCGTCCACCATGATGGTATGCACGTAGAAGTTGTTGCGCCGCGCAAGGGCAAGCTCACCGAGCCCGCGGTCAAAGAAGGTGCGGCGGTTGGAAATCTTGGTGAGCGGGTCCATGGTGGCCGCCTCGAAAAGTTCGCGGTCGAAAGCCTCTTCGTCGCGGTCCTTGAAGTCGATTTTCAGGACCATCTTGCCGATCTGGAGGCGGTTGTCGGGCTCGAGAGTCTTGATATCGACAGGCTGGCCGTCGACATAAGTCCCGTTGGTGCTTCCTAAGTCCTTGACAGACACGGCGTTACCGTCAAAGGTCAGTGCGCAGTGCCTGCGGCTGACCAGTTCGTCGTCAAGCCGGATTTCGGCATCTTGACCGCGGCCCAGGATGACAGTCCCTTTTTCGAGCGGGATTTGCTTGAATTGGGACTGCGGGTACAGTACGATAAGGTGCGGGCGCAGTTCGAACTTCCTGAAAGGAATTGTCTTGCCCGGTGTCGCTATCGTCTGGTCAAAATCCTGCATGCGGTATCTCCGATTATGGTATGAAATTTAACTAAATTTTTTTCGACGGGGGCGCCCGATGGTGTGTCAAGTCTTTTTTTGACGGCTTGATGTAAAATGTTTTTTACCTCGGCGGAAAAAAGGTGTGATATAGCCCGCATGTTTATAACTAAAATCACATTAGACCGATTGTAAATGTTATTTAATATTTAATTTTAAAAAAAATCACCCCTTTTTCCCAAGAAAAGGGTAAATTTCATGGCGGTGTGGCATCGCAAGAAGCCAGGTCTTTTTGTTATGCTATGGCTGGAGAACCTAAATGGATAGAGAAATTATGAAAAAACATAAAACCACGTTAGCCGGACTTGCTTTGGGTATTATGGTGCTTCTTGCAGGAGTGCAGGAAGGTTGGGCGCAGTGCGCCGGAACGCTATTTATTAAGCCCCCTGACTCATGGACAAGCGTTTATATCGCGGGTAACAATACCACTCCTAAAAGATTCACGCAGAAATCGGATGGTTATTTTGTAGTTGATCTTAGCACCGTGAGCTGGGGTGATGGCTTGGCTGGCTTTAATATTGGTGACAAGGCTGCACCTAACCAGTCGACTAAGGATACGCTTCATATTTTGCAGAAAACGTTGTGGGTGAAATCTGAACTCTATGACAATAATGCAATGAAAAATGCCGCTCAATTTAGTTGTCCGGGAGAGGGGACGGTAACCTATATTATGGAAAATCCGGACAGTCCGGGTAGAACCTACATGGGTGGCGCTCCGGCTACCGCGAAGTTCTTCTATGTGCTTGTTCCCGATGAAAAGGAATGGCAGTCCGACGATCTCATGATCCGTTATTCCATGGACGGTGTGACTTTCAAGGATTCCAACATGGCTCCGGCTGGAGACCTGTGCGGCTGGATGTATATGTGGTTCGAAACGCCTCCGATAAGCGTTGTTATGTACCTGAAGAACAAGCCGACTGCCCAGTTGGGCTTGAACGGCCTTTGGGGCGAAGACGAAACGGCTGTTCCGGTCGACTTGAGCGTTTTGTACGAGGCTTATGGTGTTAACAAGCTTTACTTTATTCCGGATGACAATGACTGGCCCGATGACGGCAATACGCAGGGATGGTATGTGACCGATCCCGGTGTTCCCGAAGCTGGCGATAATTCTCGTTGTACTTTCAGTCTCGCCGCTATTATTTATGATACGGATATGTTGCTCAACGATGTGTTCTCGGACTGCTGCTCGGATGCCAAGAACCCTGCTGGCCCATACGAAGCGTGCGTGGGTGTACAGTATGGCATTGTCAAGGATGTGCTGGGCGCCGACAACAAGCCGGAGTATTCCGGTTCTGCCAATGCCGTAAAGTGCTTTGGCAACCAAACGAATTTCCAGAAACTGTTCAACTATACTCCGAATGTAAACGAGGTTCAGTGCTATGACATGCCGTTCCGCCATTACGGGAACGATACCCGTTGGGGTTTCGATTCCGATTCCATGGTTACCAACGACCTCGTGGGGGGGTTCTATCCGCTAGAAGATGCTACTGATGCCGGAGTGGTTACGCTGACCATCAATGGCCAGCAGGTCAAGGCCGGCCCGACTGCCGGTGTGAGAAAGAAACGTCCTGCAGCGGGTCCTGTGCCCAATAATGCCAAGGCCATTCTCGGTGTGGATTTGGACCACTATTGCTGGACTCCGGGATTCCCGGAAGGCACGAAAAAGTGCGAAGGCAAGTTTGCCGATGGTAATGACCTTAATCCTGGTGGTGCAGATAAACCGGCTCTGTGGTGCTGGGGTAGCTACTGTGACCCCGACTTTATGCGTTGGGGCTATGAATCCAGTGACAATTATGCTAAGACCGAGACGCGCAACCAGCATTTCTGCTTTGAATCGCATGCGACGTTTACCTATAACGAAACCCAGGAATTCACCTTCCGTGGTGACGACGATATCTGGGTGTTCATCAACAAGAGACTTGCCGTGGATAACGGTGGCGCCCACTTGGCCGCCCCGGGTCACGTTGTGCTGAAAAACCTGAATACTACTTATACTCCGGGTTGCTCGGGAGACGACTGCTTGCTTGTCCCGGGTAAGGATTACCCGATTGATATCTTCTTCTGTGACCGTCGTACTACGATGAGTAACGTGATTATCAAGACGAACATGTATATCAAGCAGTCCACGGGTATCGATTTTACCACAGCCCAGACTGCTGACGGTGGCCTTAAAATGGATATTTGCGTTGAAACGTCCGGTGGCGGCGACTGCGCCGCGGTTGCCCTTGGCGCTGCCGGAGGTGGTGGAACGTCTTCACTTCAGTGCGGTGACAAGATCCAGGCAACAATAGTTTATACCATCACGACGCGTAAGGGCGACCTTATCGCAACGCTCGAAACGGGCCGCAAGAACTATGGCGGTATCGACCTTACGAATCCCAAGGTCCCGGTCGTGTATCCGAACGATATTATCGGGCTTCCTCCCGGAAACTACCGTTTGAACTTCGAAGTGAACGGAAAGAAGTCTTACTATCAGTTCCGCGTGAAGGGTAACCTCGGTGTTATCACTGAAAATGTGGAATTCATCAATACCGATAACGAAGCGAGCCTGTACGCTTCTGGTACAAAGTGGACCTACCAGGACAAGGCTATGGCAGGGACCCGCATTCCGGTGTACGTTTCCGCTCCGGATGGCCAGGGCGGCGTGGACTTGATTTCTGCCAAGGGTCAGTCCTACCAGCTGAATGTTTCTGAAGGTGCCGTGGTCTATGAATCCGAAGACGCCCAGACTCCGCTGGCATCATTGGCCAGAACAATCGGCGAGTCCGGTATCGATACGGTTTGGGTGCTTGTCCCGCTGAGCGGCCTTGGTGCCGAAGCGTCCAAGCTGGTGACGGTTTCGGCCGGCAAGACTTCCGCTACGCTGACCTTCATGGCTCCGCAGATTATGTTCGCGGAACCCTTGACCAAGGATGCCGAAGGCAATCCGCTGACCTGGAATCCGCTGACGGGCGACCCGAATACGGATCCGGTGACGGGTGAAGAATATTTCCACTGGGTGAACAGCGATGTGGACCTGTACCTGATTGCCATGAACCCGGTGACGGGAAGCCTCTGCACGGAATGCTCCTTCTTGATTGCCGATATTATTACGGCTTCGGAAAGCGTTACCGGTGCGGTATCGATGTTCACGGAAGGTGTGGCCCTGGTACGTATCAAGTCCGGTATGGAATATGCCGACCCGAATGCGGCTAGCATTATCGTTGCCAGTATCGATAACAATAGCATCGCAGCCGCCTATGGCAACATGCACTTCTACAAGCCGCCTGCACCGATGCCTGTCGTTGCCGACATTTTCGATATCAAGGGCAAGAAGAGGTCCGCCGTAGAAATCCCGAGTCCGTACTTCAGTGAAGACCAGGAATACCTCGATGGCCGTGGTGACTCCATCGCGATCATCTACGACCGTGAAATCCATCCGGACTCTGTCCCGGCCTTCATCTGCGTTAATTTCGATGAAGATCACCAGGTAGAAATCAACCCCTACCAGATGGGTCTTTCCAACAACTCGAAGGATAAGTCCTTGAAGTGCTCGTACCAGTTCGATGCCGCAAAGGTAAAGGCTGCCTACGAAAAGTCTACGGACAAGCGCGTTATCGGTCTCGTTGCCGACTCTGCGTTCAGCAGCAAGGTAAGGACTCACGTGAAGCTCGATAACAAGATCTACTCCTTCACGGAATACATCTGGAAGGGCAAGACTGTGAAGACTTCCTTCGACAAGGGTATGACCGACCGTATGGCTCCGATTATCCTTTCTGCGACTGTGATGCCCGAAGCTGAAGGTAGCTCGTTCGACATCTTGACGGTCTCGTTCTCTGAACCGGCTTCGTTGGACGAAACTTACCAGAAGGAAGGTTTCCAGTTCTACCTGAACTCTGCAACCGAACTCAGCAGCTCTGCCCGCTACCGTGCCGCCCGTTCCCAGAACGGTCCTACGGTCAAGGACACTGTCAAGGTCCGCTTTGCCAACAACGATGTCCAGAACCCGTCTCCGCACGTGGGTGACTTCATCCGCTTCCGTACGGACGGCAAGGCCGACATGTGGAAGGATACCACGGACTTGACGCTGACTGCCCAGTATCGTGTTGCCGGCGATGCTTCCATGCACTGGAACTCCCCGACGGATTACCTGGCTGGCGAAGCCCGTCTGCCGAGCCCGTGGGTAGCAATCGAAGGTGCTGCCGCTGTGGACGATGCTTCTATCAATATCGGTTCTACGGATATTTCCAAGATCAACAACCCGACGATCGAAGCCTTCCTCGTTCCGCAGAAGTTCAGCCTGCAGGATGTCAAGGACAGCTTCCCGCATACCGTGGGTAAGTACCTGAGAACCGACATGAAGTCGCTCAAGAATTCCAGCGAACAGTACAAGAACGTGAAGCCGGAAGAAGTTTACTTCCAGTACGAAATGGATATCTTCACCAACCTGGGTAACTTCGTTACTCACAAGAGTGAAAAGATCGAATGTACGGACCAGAAGTACTTTGGTGAAGGCAAGACTTGCTTCGACTCCAACCAGAACTTCTACATCGCCTGGAACATGACTTCGGACAAGAACCGTCTGGTGGGTACGGGCGCCTACATCGTGAAGTGGAGCTCCTATGTCTACCTGGGTGCGTTCAAGAAGAAGAACAAGCTGGACGGCACCGAAGTCTGGGGTGTACGTCGCGGTCCCAAGAAGAAGTAACCGAAACAATTGCAACAATGAAGAGGACGGCCTTGCGCCGCCCTCTTTTTTTGTAAATTTGGTTCATGCGAAAAATGCTATTAGCCCTTGCGATGGCCGGCCTGGTATGGGCCGGAGAACCGACGGACCTGGATTCCCTGTTTCGTGGAAATGAATACAAGCCTGTCTTGAACAATTCCCTGCGCGATACGACCGACGTATCCCAGAAGGCTGTTTCCGGGAAAGGTGCGGCCAAGTCTGCCAAGTCGGACGGCTACTACATGCTGCAGTTCGAGGCGGTTGCCGATTTCGATGCGGCACAGCGTCGCCGCGCACAGATTTCGGCCAGTACCGGCTATGCAATCCAGGTCGTTTTCGACGCCCCGTTCTACAAGCTTCGTGGCGGCGGATGGACTACCAAGAAGGCTGCGGACGACAAGGCCCGCGAACTTTCTGCATACAACATCAACGCCTTCGTCGTGAAGATTAAATAGCCTGGCGCAAACCGCGGCTACCGAGTCATCCTTCAAGTGGTTGGTGGTTGGTGGCTTGTGGGACGGCTAATCCTATTCCAGAAGGCCCAGTGCCTGGCGGATAGATTGTTCGTCCATGGAAGACGGCAGTAGGGCGCGTTCTTCGGGAGCGACGTACTGGAACTTGCGTTCGGAATCCGGTCTGGAACGGCGATCCCTGAGGACAGCGGGCGTGCTCTTCGTGGAGTAGAAGAACTTTCCGGTCTTGATGAATCGCTGTTTCTGGATTCCTGCCTTGATGGCGTCGTTCATGGCCTTCAGGATCATGGGACCGGCGCGGTCGACATGGTGCAGCTCGAGTAGACGCTGGAACAGAAGTTCTTCGTGAATGGGCGATTCGTGGTCCACGTAGAACTTGAGCTGCGATATAATAGATGTCGCGGGCAGTTCCGCGATAGGCTTGTCGTGGGGCGTACCTTCGATTTTCGGATGCACGACCTTGTACTGTTCCGTGCTCAGTGCTGGCTGCGTATCTTCTACGGTTTCTTCTTCGTTCAGTTCCGTTTCGACGGGCGGCGGAGCAACGCTCTGCTCGATGGCGATCGTCGTAATCAGATGGTCCTTTTCGTCTTTCTCGCCCATGTACCAGAACGGGAGCCAGAGGTTGATGATCTTCCAGCCGAGCTGGCGCAAGATTGTCGGGCGAATGTATTCGCGGTCTTCGATGGACTCGCGGAACCGCTCCGTAGTGCAGTCGTCTTCGACAACGGCGAGGAACCTGCGGGAATTGTTCGCGTCGATAATGGCCGGCCCCACGGCGATGCCTCCCGGCGCAAAGCAGGGCTGGTAACGGATGCCCTGGCTTTCCAGGAATTCACAAACTTGCGGTGTAAGCGGGGACTCGTTGTGCTGCACCTCGGGCGGATCCAGGGGTTCCTTTTTCTGGAGGTAGTTGATCCAATCCCAGAAGAGGTTTGCCTTGGGCGTGCGGTGCATTTCCACTTCGTCCTTGGAGACGAATACCTGCAGTTCCTGCTTGGCCAACGTGGAGCAGAGGGCCAGCTTGTGTTCTGCCGAAATCTTGTCGTTGCCGTCGAGCTCGATGCAGACCAGGATGATGTCGCGGTATCTGTCGACGGCGCGGTCCGGGGTCTTGACGTAGTAGCGGATTGCCGGGTTGGTCTGCTCGAAGAACTTTGCTGCGGGGGAATCCTTGGTCAAGAGCGCATGGATAGCCGCATCGATTTCAAAGCAGCGGGCCTGATGGAACGCGATGATGCCGAGCGTCTGCCCGGGGTTCCTTTCGGCGTGCTGGATGGCCGTCTTGGCGATGGCCATGACCTTGTCCGGGACAACCTTCAGTGTGTCGCTATTGCCCTTTTCGCTCTTGGGCGTCGGCAACTGCTTGATTCCGTAGTTGTAAATCTTGGAGTTGGCAAACTTGACAAGTGAAAATTCGCTATAGGCGTTCGTGAACCAGAGTTCACGTGTCGGGATGCCCTTGCGGAGTGCGGCGGCGAGGACGTTCTCGAGGAAGAACATGCTCTGGCGCGGCAAAATGTTCGGGAATGCGTCGAATGGCTGCGGTTCCAGTGCGGGCATGTGCGGGTCGCCAATGAGAATTACCTTGTTCGCAATGCAGATGCTGGAGAAGGCTTCGGCGACAGTAATGCAGTCGGCGTCGAGGATAATGACGATGTCGTATACGATGTCGCCGAGGTCGTAGGTTTCGTCGAGCGCCGCTATGCGCAGCAGGTCGGGATTTTCCTTGATGAGCCCGTGTACGGCACGGAAGTTTGCGTTGGTAAACTGGTCCAGCTGGGTGCGGTACAGCTTGCCTTTCTGGGCACGTTCCTTGGGCGGCAAGCCGAAGAGCTCCGGACACTTCTTGCTGAGCCGCTGAATCTGGTTCTTGGCCCAGTATTGCGCAAAGGCTCGGGCCAGGTCGTTGCTGACGGATCCGGCATTGCTGGCATAGTTGACGAGTTCCTTGCATTCGGTGGCCGCAAGTTTCTGGAGCAAGGTCGTCACCTTGATATGGGCGTCCAGCAGGTTCCAGTTATCGTTCCATGAGCCGATTTCGTCGAGCCACTTGTCGATACAGAGGCTTTCGAGCGGCGTATCGAGATGGAGCGCCTTCGAAATGTTGTGGACGGATTCCATGAGGGCCTGGAGCGACTTGGTATGCTTGGGCATGTCCGGCAACAGGACCTTGATGTTGTGCCAGTTTTCGAGTACCAGCAGCAGATAATCCAGCCTGGGATCGTTCTTGTGGATCTCGCGGAAATTGTAGATAAAGTTTATCTTGTTGTTGAGTTCGACCCAGTTCGACTTTTCGTAGAGCCAGTCCTTGCCGAGCAGATGTGCTCCGAGAACGGAGGAATCCCTGTAGGCCCTCTTGTTTTCTTGCAGGTCGATAAGCGTGTCGATGAGGTCGAGCAGCTGCGTATCGGACGAGACCGTCTTGGGACTGCGGATGACCTTGATCAAGGCCTTGCGGGAATTGCGGTAATGGTCCGAAAGCCCCTTGAGCTTTACCTTGAGGCTCGATGCGAATTCTTCACGGGCGGCAAGGACGTTTTCGTCTACGGCGTCATCGGTGTAGATGTCCGAAGTTTGCCTGCGGTAACGGACCCATTTGTCACCTGCTTCGGGGAGGCCGCGCAGGGTGTCCTTGTAGGCAAGCCAGTTGTTCGAACGCAAGTCCCATCTTTCGAAATCCGGAGTGTTTTCGTCGAAATACATCTGGATAAGTTCGATGAGTTCAGATAACGTAGCGAGAAAGATTCCCGTGGGGAATAGGCCGATTTCCTGGAAGATGTTGATGAGCGGCTTGAGCTCGTCGATCATCGAATTGGCAGTCTTGAGTTCTTTTGCGACTTCGGCCTTGGTTTCCTTGTCCAGGCTCGGAGCCATAATCTTTTCGAAGGTCTTGCGGGCGGTAATGCCGTCTTGTTCGAAATACAGGGATACCAGCTCTTCGAGTGTCGCCTTGACATCCTTGTACTGTTCGAACGACAGGTCGGCGACGCCCTTGAATATGGAGTCCGGCAGCTTGGACTTGCCAGTCGGGTTTTCGCGGAACTCCTTGAGAATGTCGGACAGGGGACCCGGGCACAGGGAGGACTTGTTGTTGACGATGCCGAAATAGGTGGCGAAATCTTCACGTGTCTTGCGCAGATCCTGTTCGATTACGTCGCGTTCCGGACCGTTGAACGAGCGGAACATCGGGTAGAGGGCGTTACAGAAGTCCTGCTTGGAAATGGACCTGCGGGCAACGACGAGCGTACGCTTTTTCTTGGAAACCGATTCTGCGACAATGTTGGCTGCGACCTTGATCTTGGCTGTTCCCGGAAGCGCCTGGATGGCATAGGCGGAAGACTTTTCGTCGAGAGCGTCTATGGAAACCTTGGTGGTATGCGAATCCGTGGGGTACAGGAAATAATGGTCGGCAGGATTGAACACCTGGTCGAAATCGGCTTCTTCGAAGACGGATTCCTTGAACTGGAAACCTTCGTTACCCAATAGCCCTTTCAAGAAGGGCGAGCTGTCGATCTTCTTATCGTTGAAGCCGCGTTCGAACCGCTTCTTGAGCAGGAGCCTGTTCGTGTTGAAGAAGGTGAGGCAGAGCCCGTGACGCGTGAACTTCCATTTCTTCTCGGAGGCGATTGCTTTCTCGAAAAGGGAGAAATACAGCAGGATGCTGAACTTGCCGTTGATGGTGGCGTCTTCGATTTTCGGCAGCGGGACGGTGTCCTTGAGCCTGTTTCTCAGGATGACATTTTCGATAGGGCCACGGGGCGAAAGCGTCAGTGAGTTCAAGTCCGGACCGACGTTCAGCGGAATCAGGATGCTGGGGGCGAGCGCGTTGCCGTCCCATTTGAGGAATCCCATGACCAGGAAAAGATCCGGGCACAGGAAGTCTTCGGCCTTGCCCTTGAAAACTTTGCGGAACTGTTCCTCGGTGCTGGTCTTTTGCTGTGCAGAAATGGTTTGCGAGACAGGGAGGAACGTGTCGAGGGTAAGAGGGTTGCCCGACTTGAGCCATTTTTCGTAGAACTGGTCGCCCGCTTCTAGCAGTAGCGGAGTCTGGAAATCGCCTTTTGTCGAAAAATTCAAAAGGCGGTCTTTGGAGTCAAAGTTCTCGGCTTCTTTACTAATATTATTGACTATTTCGGAAGGGCAAACCTGAGTCATGAAAATAATATACTTTTTTTCTATGAACCAATCTTTTACAATTGGGATTCGGTGAGAAATAAAGCCTTTTCAAGCGATATGGGGTCTGGGGACGCTTGCAGGCGCGCCTTGAAACAGACCCTTCCCAGGAGTTCTTCGGCCGTTGCTCCGGCGTTCTTGTCTTGGCGGAGGCTGTGGGCCATTTCCCGCTTCGAAAGTTTCTTGCCGGAGCCGTCTACGATAAGGGCGTGGTGCAGGTAAACGGGGGGATTGGGCCTGCCGAGGAGGTCCATTAGCGCGATTTGCCGTGCCGTGGAACTGCGGAGATCTTCGCCGCGAACCACATGCGTTATCTGTTCGTCAATATCGTCTACGCAGACGGCAAACTGGTAAGTCCATTGCCCGTCGCGGTCGCGGATAGGGAAGTCCCCGCACTGTTCCTTTGGATTTTCGCGGAAGTCTCCCAACCGCAGGTCGTGCCACTCAATTACTTTGTCCGGAATCATGACCCGCAGGTTATGCGGAACGTTGTTCTCTGTGCTGCACGTCATTCCGGCCACCGAGCCGGAATCTAGGTGGCGGGTCGTAGCCCGCCATGACGATGTTTGTAAAAAGCATTTTCCCTGATATACAATTTCGCCGGTCTCGCTTTTGGGGTTTTCTTCTTCGAGCTGCTTGCGGCTGCAAAAACAGGGGTAGACGAGGTGCCGCGCTTCGAGCGTTTCGAGAGCCTTGCCGTAGATGCCTTCGCGTCCGCTCTGGATGCTCTGGGAGTCCCAGCGGAAACCGAACCAGGCGAGGTCTTCGTAGATGCTTTGGATGTATTCTTTGCGGGCACGGCTTCGGTCGTGGTCTTCGATGCGCAGGTGGACATCCAGATGCCACTTTCTTGCTGCGGCCCATACATAGAGCGCAGAGAGCAGGTGCCCTTCGTGAAGGTACCCCGTAGGGCTCGGTGCAAATCGGATTTTTCCGGCCATGTGCAAAAAAGTAGAATATTTCGACAGGCTTTTTGTGAAAAGTGATTTTGGACATCATTGGAAATTTGCCAAAAATAATTGGTTCCTTTTTATGGAATATTTATATATATTGCTTCATGTAATAGGCCCGATTTGGGTGTATAAAGGTTTGGTTCGAATGAAACTATTTGCCGTGAAACAATCGTTTTTTGCACGCGCGCTCGTGCTTGCCAGCTTCCTTGCCGTTGCGTCCTTTGCCGAAGATATCGTCGCCACCACGTCGAACGGCTCTACCGTAATCTTGCATGACAACGGCCGCTGGGAATTCTACCAGAATAACGCCAAAATTCGCGATGTGCGCCCCGACGCCATCCCCGAAGACGCCAAGTTCAATGTTTCCGTGCTGTACGAATCCTACGACAAACTCAAGAAAAACGTCCGCATGGCGATGGAAGCGGACTTGGCGACCGAAGAAGAAATCAAGGACAGTCTCCGCAAGGTCCCCCGTGGCGGGATGGTGTATTTCCAGGTGGCTACGAGCCAAATCAAGAAGGGCATGCCGCGCGAGCTGACGTACATGCTCTACGATACCGGCAAAAAGCCTATTTTCACCAAGACGGTTTCCGATACGGAAGCGACTCCCAGCGAAGACAGGGGCGTAAGCAACCTGCTCGTTGTGCCCGTGTACAGCCGTCCCAAGGCCAAGGTGATGAAAGCCCGTGTGCAGATGGCCCGCGGCAATGCTACCCTGGATATCGACATCCCGATAAAGTAGACAGAATGCGTTTTGCCGTAGTCGATGTCGAGACCACCGGTAATGCCGGTGAACTAAACCGCATTACCGAAGTTGGTGTGGTCCTTGTCGACGATACCGAGGTTGTCGATACTTTCCATTCCCTGGTGGATCCGGGTACATCCATAAGCCCGTTTGTCCAGAACTTGACGGGAATTACCGACGAGATGGTACGTGGCGCTCCGCAATTCGGCGCCCTTGCCGAAAAACTCGACGAGTTGCTCCGCGACAGGATCTTTGTGGCGCATAATGTCCAGTTTGACTGGAAGATGATGAAGACGGAATTCAAGCGTTGCTGCATCGCCTTCGACCCGCCGCGTCTCTGCACGGTAAAGCTGTCCCGTCGCGTGTTTCCCGGATTCCCGAGCTACAGCCTGCACAAGTTGACGGAGTCGCTCGGACTCGATGATTTCCTGCATCACCGCGCGATGGACGACACGCTTGCCTGCGCGGAGATATTGAAGCTCGCTTACAACAAGGTCGGGCCAGAAAGGATTCTCAAAGAAGTGAAGAACCTGAAGAAGGGGTGACTTAGAGTGGTTAAGTAAACATACCCCAAAGGCGCAGCGCGCCGACCCCACACCCTACTTCGCGTTGCCAATAAGTCCCGCCCTGTATTTCAGCTTTAGAATGCGGGCGCAGGATTCCTCGATGCGGTTCTTGTACGTATCGCTCTGCTTGGAAAGGGATTCGAGGTAGTTTATCATCTCGACGCCCTTTGCGGGGTACGTGATCATGAACATGTCGTTGCCGGCCAGGAGTGCCGTGCGGATGAGCTTCCTGAAATCTTTCTTGGGGTATCCCTTGTGGCTGACGCGTTCCATGCCGCTTACCCAGGCGCGGAGCGAAACGCCCCACAGGTCATCGGTCAATATGACGGTTTCGGGATTCATCTTGCGCGCCATGCGGACGATCTTCGGCTCGAATACGGCGGGCTTGCTGGAAACGCGGACAAAGCGGACGCTGCTCATCATGGTGACGGGGATGTCGTCGGCGAGGTTCTTGAAAAACTTGTAGTTTTCGCTCAACCTCTTTTTCGGGGTGGAACTGACGGCTATCTGATGGTCGCTATTGGTCCAGGAATCGTATCCGGGAAAGTGTTTGGAAACGCAGAATACGCCGCTGTTGCGCATGCCGTGTACAAAGGCGCGGACTTTCTCTTCGCGGTTGCTGTCGGCGCCCCAGCTGCGCTTGCTTTCTTCCATGAATGTCTTCTTGTTGCGATGGTCATAGGCCGGATCGAGCACGGGGGCGAGATTCAGGTTGATTCCCAAACCGTAGAGGTCGTGCCCGATTTCCTGGGCGAGCGATCTTATGGAATCCGTTTCCATCTTGCGCATTTCCATGGCGCTGGGCACGTGCTTCCATTTTTCGAAGATTCCTCCGAGACGGTTCACGATGCCGCCTTCCTGGTCACTGGCTACAAGGAGGGGAATGCGGAGGCTGTCGTTGGCGATGTGGATTCTTTCCTTGAATGCGGCGGTATCCTTGAGGTGGCTTTTCATCACGAGGACGGCACCGAATTCGTGCTCGATAAGGAAGCTGGCGGGGGAGAGGTACACCATCACCATCTGGGCCGCCTTCTGCTTGATGGAAAGCGAATTCCATAGCGGCATCAGTTCGTCAGGGAGCCCATAGGGATTTTCCGGGGACTTTGCCGAATCTGCGGGTTCCTGGAGGGAGTCCGCGGATTCGGTGTTTACTTGCGAAGAGTCCACCTGCGAGGGGAACGTCCGGGACGTGTCCGTCTGCGCTTCTTGTGCGGCGGCGATGGCCGCCGAAAAAAGTAATGCGAGGAGAATGCGCATGCAGGCTCCCGTACAAACTAGGATTCGCTCTTTCCGGCGGTTTTCTTGAAGAAACGTCTTCCCTTGGAGAAATCACGCGGCGGGAAGTCGAACTTGAGCTTGCCCTTCTCGAGCATGAGGTAGGCGTCGAAGAGGCGGCGCGTCTTGTTGCTGCGGAAGCCCTTGATGAGAGCGGTTTTTTTGCCCGCAAGCAGGTTCTGGATTTCTTCGGGCGGTATTTCCTTGCCGAGCAGGATTTTCGGGAGCGAAAGTCCCGAGGGCTGCTTGTCGATGTAGCTCTGACTCACGTAGCCGGTAAGCGTCTCGAAGACGTCGGTGCCGTCGATAGGCGACTGCCCGACCTTTTCGCCGATTTCGATTTCTTCGGGCTTTTCCTCGAACACGAACTCGATCTTGTTCTGGTCGTTGATGGTGAGTACCGCCGAGAATTCGGCACCCTTCTTGCTGCGGAATCCGGTAAGCGGGCCGATTTTCCTCTTGGTGAGGAGCTCGACGATTTCTTCGTCGGAGAGGTGCTTGCCGCCGATAATCTTGCGGATGACGATGCCGTCTTCGGTGGTGTAGCGGCTCACGGTCTCGAAAACCTTCTTGCCGTTCACCGGGCTGAACTTCGCTTCGCCGGTGGTGTTCTCTTCCTTGAATCCCTTGATGTTCTTCACCATGGACTTCGTCATCTCGACAATGCCCTTCATGAAGTTCTCGCGGGATTCCTTGCCCTTGCTGATGAGGTCCATCTTGTATTCCCACTCGCCGGTGAGTTCCGGGCTCGTGAGGGCTTCGCAGTTCATGGCCGAGAGCACCTTGATGAGGTCGAAAGCCTTCGCTGTCGGAATCATTTCCTTGCCGTCGCGGATAACGTACTTGTCGCTTACGAGCTTTTCGATGATGGCGGCTCGCGTTGCCGGCGTACCAAGCCCGCGCTCCTTCATGGCGTCGCGCAGCTCGTCGTCTTCGACGAGCTTGCCCGCGCTCTCCATCATGGAAAGCAACGTGCTTTCCGTGTAGTGCGCGGGCGGCTTGGTGAAGTCCTCGTTGCTGCGGATGTCGAGCGTCTTGGCCGCGGTTCCCTTGAGCTGCGGCACGTTGGATTCATCGTCGCTGTCCTTGCCGTACACGGCCTTGAAGCCCGGGTCAACGAGAATCTTGCCTTCGGTGATGAACGTCTCGCCCTCGACGGTCGTGACGCGGGTCGTGTTCAGGTACTGCGCCGGCGGGAAGAACACGGCGATAAAGCGCTGGCAAATCATCGTGTAGATTTTTTCTTCGGCTTCGGAGAGTCCCTTCGGCGTGACGCCCGTGGGGATGATGGCGAAGTGGTCGGAGATTTTCGAGTTGTCGAAAACCTTCGGGGTGCGCTTCACGTAGCTGTTGTCGAGAGCCTCGAGCGCAAACTTGCGGAGCGGGCCTTCGATCTTGCCGAGGGTCGCCTTCACGGTCGGCACGTAGTCTTCGGGCAGGCAGCGGCTGTCGGTACGCGGGTATGTTGTCGCCTTGTAATGTTCGTATAGGCTCTGCGCAATCGAGAGCGTCGTCTTGGCGCTGAACCCGAAGCGGTTGTTGGCTTCGCGCTGCAGGGTGGTCAGGTCGTAGAGCTGGCCGCACTTCTGCTGGCTGGGGGCGGTGGTCTCCTCGATCTTGCCGGGCTTGCCCTTGCATTTCTTGAGGATCTCGTCCGCCTTCTTGCCGTCGAAAATCTGCTTCTGGCGTTCCTTGCCGTCGCCCTCGAACCACTTGCCCTGGTAGGCGTTTCCGCCGTTGTCGAAGTCGGCCTCGACGGTCCAGAATTTTTGCGGCTTGAACTGCTGGCGTTCTTCTTCGCGCTTCACGATGATGGCGAGCGTGGGCGTCTGCACGCGGCCGCACGGCGTAATCTGGAAACCGCCCATGCTGCTGTTGTACGCGGTGAGGCCGCGGCTGCCGTTCATGCCTACGAGCCAGTCGGCTTCGCTGCGGCAGAGGGCGGCGTCCTTCAGGTTTTCCATTTCCTCGGCGGTACGCAGGTGCTCGAAGGCGTCCTTGATGGCGGCAGGCGTCATGCTCTGCATCCACAGGCGCTTGAACGTCTTGCCCGTGAACTTGCCCTTGAGCACGTAGTCGATGATGTAGAAGAAAATCAGTTCACCTTCGCGGCCCGCATCGCATGCGTTCACGATGGTCGTCACGTCTTTCCTCTTGATGAGCTTGCTCACGATGGAAAGCTGGGACTTGGTTGCCGGGGTTGCCACCAGCGGGAACTTCTCGGGGAGCATGGGGAGCGTCTTCATGTCCCATGCCTTGTAGCGCTCGTCGATGTCCTTGGGGTCGGCGATGGTGACCAGGTGGCCGATGGCGTGGCTCACGATGGTCGTGTCGCTTTCATAAAATCCGTTGTTCTTCTTGAACGACTTGGCCCCGAGTACCTTCACGAGGTCGGCGGCGACGCTCGGCTTTTCTGCGATGATGAGCGTGATCCCTGCGCCGGTCGCCTTTGTGGTTTTTGTAGCCTTGGCGGTCTTTGTGGTCTTTGTCGTTTTAGTTGTTTTTGTTGTTGCCATCGTTATTTCCATTTAAAGCGCCCGAACAGGCCGAATAGCACGGCCAGAACGGTAAAGGGGGCGTGAATGATTTCGACGGGGATGCACCACTTGATGAGGTGTTCCTGCCTGAAAATCCGGAGCCCGCGGAGTATTAGGACAAGGTCGCCGACGCATTTTGCGATAAAGGCCACGAGCGCGGCGACGAGGATTTTTAAACTGAAGGGGGCGAGAACCGCTACGACGCACTGCATGGCGAGGAACAGGAACACCATGGAGAGTACGAAAACGATTTTCGGCGTATAGTATATAGTCTTGGAGGCCCAGCGCTTGCGCTGTTCCCAGAGCTCGTGAAGCGTTTCCTTGCCGTTCGTGGTCACGAAGGTGGATTCGGCGATGCAGTAGCGCATGGCCCACGGGCGGTCGGCGGCGAGTTTCTGCATCAACAGGTCGTCGTCTCCGCTCTGGATCTTGATGACGTTGTCGAACCCGTGGACGCTCTTGAAGAAACTCTTGCGGTAGGCGAGGTTGTTGCCGGTACTGGTGAGCGGGAGGTGCATCGCGAGGCCCGCAGTTCCCGCTATGCGATAGATGAGCGTCTCGACAGCCTGCATGCAAATGATGAATTTCGACTTGCCGGGCTCGGTCGGTATATAGGAATGCCCGGCCACGAGCTCGATTCCCGGTTCGAATTCGCGGACAATGCCTGCGACCCAGGTGGGCTTCACGATGCAGTCGGCGTCGGTAAGGCACAGGATATCGCCGTCGCAGGCGTCGATGAGCTTCGAGAGGGCGTGCTTCTTGGGGCTGACACCTTCGGGGATGTCCGTGATGGTAAGTACGTGCAGGCGCGGGTCGCGCTTGGCGTATTCGGCGAGGATTTCCGGGGTGTCGTCGGTGCTGCGGTCGTCGGCGACCCAGACGTCCCACTTGCCCGCGTAGTCTTGGGCGAGGACGGAATCGAGGGTGGCCCGGATGCCGGCCGACTCGTTGCGGGCGGAAATCAGGATGCTCACGTGCGGTTTGGGTTCCACGTCCGATTCACCGAGGCGTACGGTACCCAGGGCGCGGAAGAACCGTACCTCGAGGACTATATAGAATAGGCAGAACACTGCCAAAAGTCCGATGACCAGATATGTGAGCACCGTAAAGAACATTTTTTCGGGCAAAATTTAGTTCATCGGAAACGAAATTTCAAAAGGCGACGTGACGAAAATGACCCGAAAATTTTAGGACATGCCGTTTTTTTGCAAAAAAAGCGTATTCCGACTTATATTATAATATCTGTTCTCTTTTTCTTCTTTTTTACTTATATTAATGTTCGCACAATATATAACAAGCCCTGAGGGGCAAGGAGTTCCTATGCAATTCAATTATTCCGGTATGGCCAAGATTCTGTCTTGGGGTATTCCTTTCGGTCTCGCATTTGCCTTGGTGGCATGCGACGACAGTTCCAGCAACCCCACTGGTGGCGCCGGTGGAACAGGCGGCAAGGAAGAAAGTAAAGATGAAGTATCCATCAATGTCAAGAGCAACGGCTGTAACTTCAAGAAAGACGACAAGTCGTGGGAATACTCCTATACGGTTTCGGGACTAGGTAGCGGTGAAATCAGGAAAATCTATACCTACAAGGAAGACGGATCTACGGATTCCACGGTCGTGGTAAGCAATATTGGGGCGGAGGCTGCGGCCCATGCCTGTCCTGCCACTGTCGGTGATTATGGCGAAGGCGATTATTCCAGCGTCGTCTGGTGTGAAGGCGGCACCATGTATTCTGCCGATGTCAGCAGGAATATCGACGAAGGCCTGACCCGTGACGAGGCCTTCGAAGAAGTCATGCACGCATGCCAGGCAGCCAACGGTAAACTCTCCGGTTCCGATGATGGGGATGAAGGTGAAGGAGCGCTGCCGGATGGCAAGTCTTCCAGCAGCAAGGGTGGCCCGGCCGATGATGACGACCCGTCGATGGACAAGTCTTCCAGCAGCAAGGGCGGTTCTTCCGAAATTGACGAGGATATTCCCCTCACGAACGTTTCTTGCAATGTCAATAAAGAAGACGATGTCTGGGAGGTTGCTGCCGAAGAAGGCTCCGCGACCATCGAATGGGTTGGCGGCAAGCCCATTCTCAACGCGAAGGTGGACATGGAAGACGCGGAAACCTGTGAAATGATGCTCGGACTTATGGCAATGGACGAAGAGAACGAATCGGAGCTATCTTGCGACGGGAAGTTCCTGGTTCTCAGGGATGAAACTGAATTCGCCGGTTACACCAGGGACCAGCTGTACGAAGAAATCATGGAAGGATGCAGCAACCTGTAAGGCTTGGCCTGCTTTCCCAAAGAAAAAACGGACGCTTCGGCGCCCGTTTTTTTTATTCAAGCGCTTGTACGAGACGGATGGATGTGGCAAGCCCCAACCTTTGCGGCTCGGCTATAGCCATGCGAGCATGGCTGCAGCGCTCGCCTTGCAAGGTTGTCCCCTCCGCGGTGCTCGGGGGACGACGAAGGGGCCGTGGCTGCAGCGAGGGGGAGGCTTCCCCCGCCCTCACCATTGACTTTATACCCCCGTTTTATTAAATTTGGGGCACTTTGAGAATAGATATCGCACAGAAACTTACTGAACCCGAAGACCGCCGAGTGGTCTGGTCCCATGCCGACGCTCCTGAAATCTTCGACGAACTGCACCTCAAGGGCGATCTGGTAGCCGAGGTGCTGGTGAGCCCCGAAGGCCCCGGTAAGTGCCTCGTGACCGGTTCTATCTCCGGAGTGCAAACTCTGACCTGCTCCAGGACCCTGGATTTGTTCGACCGCCCCTTCTCGACCGAGATGGTGGTGGAGGTCGAGCGGACTTCTGTCGCAAAACAGGAACTGGACGAAGACGATGCAGAGGTCTTCGCCTACAAAATCCCCCAGGGGCAGGACTTCGTAGATGTATCCGAGTGCATCCGACAGCTGGTTATACTGCAAGAACCAGTCGCGCCCGTGAAAAATCCTGACGAAGATTTTATCTTTGTAACAAATAATCAACCTGACGAAGGTGACAGCGAGCCCGAAAAGCCCCTGGATCCGCGTTGGGAAAAACTCAAGGCTCTCAAGAGCAAAATGGAAAATAGGAGTTAAAAATGGCAGTACCTAAAAGAAAAACCTCGACCGCCCGTCGTGACAAGCGCCGCACCCACTGGAAGATGGAAGTGCCGGCCATGGCTACTTGCGAACATTGCGGTGCCACCAAGCGTCCGCATCGCGTGTGCCCGGTTTGCGGTTACTACAACGGCGTCGAAGTCGTCAACATGAAGGATGCCGAAGCCTAAGTCCTGAAATTGGTCGTTTTTAAGGAGATGTTTCATGGTTAAAGTAGCTCTGGACGCGTTGGGTGGCGATTTCGCCCCCGATGTGGTAGTTGAAGGCGCCGTAAACGCCGTCAAGAAAAATGCCGACCTGCATGTGGTTCTGTGCGGACCGGAGGCCGTGGTCAAGGCTAAGCTCGAATCGCTTGGCTATACCGGACACGGCATTTCCGTGGTCGATGCTCCGGATGCTGTTGCCATGGACGAACATCCCGTCGAGGTCCTGAAGAAGAAGCCCCACTCCGGCCTGGTGACTTGCGTCGCCTTGCAGAAGAAGGGCATGGTCGATGCCTCCGTGAGCGCCGGCAACTCCGGTGCCATGATGGCGAGCTGCCTCATGCTTCTGGGCCGTACGACCGACAAGTTCAGCCGTCCGCCTATCGGTTGCGTGATTCCTACCGCCGACCGTCCGATCATTTTGGTCGATGCCGGTGCGAACGTCGACGAACGCGCTTCTACGCTGGTCGATTTCGCTATCGCCGGTTCCGCCTTCGCCGAGACCTACTTCGGTTACGAAAAGCCGAAGGTCGGCCTCCTCAACATGGGCGAAGAAGAACACAAGGGCCCGGCCGTGCTCCAGGAAGCTCACCAGCTCTTGAAGTCCGCCCCGGTGAACTTCATCGGCAACATCGAAGGTGAAACGCTTATCGAAGGTGTCGCCGACGTGGTGGTTACCTCCGGCTTCACGGGCAACGTTGTCTTGAAGATGCTCGAAGGCTTCTACGAACTGCACAAGAAGATGTTCGGCGTTATCGATACTCCCGAAGGTCGTCGCTTCGACGAGATGTGGGACTACCGCATGACGGGTGGAGCCCTGCTCCTCGGCCTCAACGGCACGGGCATTATCGCCCACGGCCGTTCCGACGCTCTCGCTATCGAGAAGGCTGTCGAGGTTGCCGCGAAGTATGCCGAGAAGGGTGTCTCGAAGAACATCAACGAACGCCTGCTCGCCATCAAGGACGAACCGGTCGCTTAGTGACGTCACTGACAAAACGTTTGGAAAAGAGTCTGCCGGTTTGGCGGGCTCTTTTCTTTTGTTGAATTAAAGTTTGGGAAAAACTTTGTTATAAATTTGCTTTAATTTTACTATAATTCTGATTTTTCGCTAGGTTTCTGCAGCCCGCTGATTATGGTGGGCTGCATTTTCTAAATTAGGGGGCGAACAAAATTTTGCGGCTTTCCGCAGAGGTATATATATAATGTCCAAGACTATTCTTCTTTTCCCTGGTCAGGGCGCCCAGTACGTGGGCATGGGCCAGACTCTCGCTTCCACTTTTGAACCGGCCAAGAAGCTCATGATGCAGGCCGACGAAATCCTCGGCTTTTCGCTCTCGAAGCTCATGGCCGAAGGTCCGGAAGATGTTTTGAAGAGCACCGACAACACGCAGCCGGCCCTCTTTACCGTGTCTGCCATGGTGATGGAACTTTTGAAGTCCGAAGGTTTCGCGTTCGACTACGTGGCCGGCCACTCCCTCGGTGAATACTCCGCCATCTATGCTGCCGGCGGTTTCAGCTTTGAAGAGGGACTGCGCCTGGTACGCACCCGCGGTGAACTCATGGCATCGGCCGGTTCCAAGAATCCGGGTGCGATGGCCGCCATCATGGGCCAGGACGAAGCCAAGATTCTCGAACTCTGCGAAGCCGTGAAGGCCGAGGGCGTCGTGGTTCCGGCCAACATCAACTGCCCGGGCCAGATCGTAGTGTCCGGCGCCGTCGCCGGCGTGAACAAGCTCGTGGAAAACTGCGGTGCGGCAGGCATCAAGGCCATTCCGCTCGCCGTCTCCGGCGCCTTCCACAGCCCGCTCATGCAGTTCGCCCAGGCGGGCCTCGCCGAAGCGATTGCCAAGACGAAGTTTAACGATGTCGAAAAGCCCGTGATTGCCAACGTGATTGCCGAACCGGTCACGAAGGGTAGCGAAATTGCCGACCTGCTGGTGCGCCAACTGGTGTCTCCGGTCCGCTGGAACGATTGCATGAACAAGGCCATGTCCCTGGGTGTCACGCAGGGCGTGGAAGTCGGCTCGGGCAAGGTGCTCATGGGCCTGATGCGCAAAATCAGCCGCGACGTGAAGGTCACTCCGGTCGAAACCATCGAGGCATTCCAGGCATTGAAGTAAACAGTGATTAGTAAACAGTGGTTAGTAAATGGGCGACTTCGCCGCGACTATAAACCCTAACCACCAACCACTAACCACTAACCACCAACCACTAGCCACTTTTTAAACTACTAAGAGGAACACTCAATGGGTAAACTAACTGGTAAAAAAGCCATCGTGACCGGCGCTTCCCGCGGTATCGGTCTTGCCATTGCAACCAAGCTCGCCAGCGAAGGCGCTGACGTCGCCATCCTTTCCACCTCGGTCAAGGAAGAATTGGCCGCCAAACTTTCCGCCGAACTTGGGGTGCAGGTCAAGAGCTACGCATGCAACGTGGCCGACTCCGAAACGGTGCAGAACGTGTTCAAGCAGATCATTGCCGACATGGGCACGGTCGACATTCTGGTGAACAACGCCGGTATTACCCGCGATGGCCTGCTGATGCGCATGAAGGACGAAGACTTCGACGCCGTGATCGCCACGAACCTGCGTTCCGTGTTCCTTTGCACCCGTGCCGTCGCCCGCACCATGATGGGCAAGCGCACCGGCCGCATCATTAACATTTCGAGCATCAACGCCCTGCACGGCCAGGCCGGTCAGGCGAACTATGCTGCAGCCAAGGCTGGTATCATCGGCATGACCAGGTCCAACGCCATGGAATTTTCTTCCCGCGGCATTACCGTGAACGCCATCGCTCCCGGATTCATCGGGACCGACATGACGGCTGCCATGGACGACGCCACCAAGGAAAAATATGCCGCCCAGATCCCTCTCGGACGTATCGGAAAACCCGAAGATGTGGCCAATGCGGTCGCTTTTTTGGCCTCCGACGACGCCTGCTACATCACTGGCCAGATTCTGGGGGTAGACGGGGGGTTGAACGCCTAGGCGTTTTTTACTAAATTTGAACTCAAACAATCCAAACGGAGTAAACAAATGACACAAGAAGAAATTTTCAAGAAGGTCACTGACGTTATCGTAGCCAAGCTGGAAGTCAAGGCCGAAGATGTGAAGCCTGAATCCGAATTCGGTAACGACCTCGGTGCCGACTCTCTCGACCGCGTGGAACTCGTGATGGCTCTCGAAGACGAATTCGAAGTCGAAATCCTCGATTCCGACGCCGAAAAGTTCCAGAAGGTTGCCGACGTGGTCGCCTTCCTCGAAGCTAACAAGAAGTAATTCTTAGGTGCCTTTTGTATACTTCGCCCGCAGGTCGGGCGGAGCATTTGGCGAAACTCCCCGGCGAAAAAACCGGGGATTTTTTTCTTTAAGGCCCCCGAAACCCCAAGACTACAAGGAGAAACTTTGGAAGAAAAGAACATGCTCCACAAATTGCTGAAACTCTGGTTCCGCCAGAAGTCCGGAGGCGGGCTTGAGGCGAAGCTCGGGTACCGGTTCAAGGATCCGGAACTGCTGGCCCACGCTCTGGTCCACCGCTCGTTCCTCTCGGGCAAGGACCTGCCGTACGAGAGCAACAACGAACGCCTGGAGTTCCTGGGCGATTCCGTACTGAACATGCTTACGACGGAATACCTTTACAAGACATATCCCGACGATCCGGAAGGCGAGCTTTCCAAGCGCAAGAGCGCTATTGTCTCTGGCCATGCCTGTGCGCAGTCGTCCCGTGAATGGAGCCTGAGCGAATACGTGAAGCTGGGGAAAGCCGAGGCCAAGATGGGCGGTCGGGGCAAGGAAAGTATTTTGGCCGATGCCTACGAGGCGGTTCTCGGGGCGGTCTACCTGGACGGTGGACTCGACGAGGTCCGCGCAATCCTGAACAAGTTCCATTTCCCGCGCGTGCAGGAAATCATTGTCGCCGAGGACTTCGTGAACCACAAGAGCGCCTTGCTGGAATACGTGCAGGGCAAGCTCAAGTCGGTTCCCGAGTACGTGCTGATAGAGGAGAGCGGCCCTGAACACCAGAAGGTCTTTACGACCGAGGTCCATATCGACGGACGCGTGTACGGGCGCGGCCAGGGCGGCAGCAAGAAGAAGGCCGAGCAGGAAGCTTCGAGGGTTTCCCTGGAAATGCTCCTGGCGGAAAAGGCTGGCGAGACTGCAGAGGAACAGGACCCTGCTGCGGCCAAGAAGCCGGTCAAGCCGAAAAGATATTTTAGACCGTAGGTTAGACTTGTACAAAGACGATGGATCTAGACCCGAGGAATGAGATATGAAAGGTGATAGAATGAAGATGTTGGTTGCGTCTGCCGTGCTGATGGTGTCGGCGATGTGCCTGATGGCTTGTAACGAATCCGGCGCCTCCAAGTCCGCGGGCAAGAAGTCCGCCGACCTGAACTGCCCGGAACTCCCGCAGGACCCCGAAGCCACGGGCGAGTTCGACCCGGTGGCTTCGAAGGATGCCCGCCCCTGCGGCACGATTACCCTCTGGGGTTCCGCGATGCCGAAGTCGTTCAACATGTGGGAAGACTACAACAGCTTCTCCGCCGAGCTCATGGGCATGATGTTCGAGCCGCTCGTGAGCCTGCACTCCACTGAGGACCGCGAAGTCGGTATCCTCGCCGACAGCTGGAGCGTATCGGAAGACGGCAAGACGTTTACCTTCCACGTGGACAGCCGGGCCAGGTGGAGCGACGGCAAGCCGATTACCGCCGAAGACGTGCAGTTCTACTACGACGTCATCATGGACGAGAAGAACCTCACGCCGATTTTCAAGGTCGGGCTCAGCCGCTTTGACCGCCCGGAGGTGGTGGACAGCCTCACGGTGAAGATGACCGCAAAGGAGACGCACTGGGGGAACTTCTGGGAAGCCGCGGGCATGCTCGCGTTCCCGAAGCACGCCTGGGCAGGGAAGGACTTCAACCAGATCCGCTACGACTTCCCGATTGTATCCGGTCCCTACATCATCAAGACTTTCCGCGAGGACCGTTACGTGGAACTCCAGCGCCGCGGCGACTGGTGGGGCTTCAAGAAGAACTGGAACCGCGGCAAGTACAACTTCGAGAAAATCCGCTACCGCTTCATGAACGACCAGACGAAGGCGCTCGAGGCCTTCAAGAAGCAGGACTTCAACGCGTACGCCATCTATACCAGCAGCATCTGGATGAAGCAGACGGACTTCGACGCCGTGAAGAAGGGCTGGGCCGTGAAGCAGAGGATCTTCAACAAGGAGCCCATCGGATTCCAGGGCATGGCCATCAACCTGCGCAAGCCGCAGTTCCAGGACGTTCGCGTGCGCCGTGCTCTTTCGATGCTCTTGAACCGCGAGGCGATGAACGAGAAGTACATGTTCGGCCAGTACTTCTTGCTGAACAGCTACTATCCGGATTTGTGGGAAGGCAACAAGAACCCGACGGCACCGCTCTATACGTTCAATCCGGACAGCGCCCGTGCCCTCTTTGCGGAGGCGGGTTACAAGGTGAACGCCCAGGGCGTGCTCGAAAAGGACGGCAAGCCGTTCGCGATCAACTTCATCACGAGCCAGGAAGACCTGCGCCACCTCACGCTGTTCCAGGAAGACCTGAAGAAGGTGGGCGTGGTGGCGACCATTGAGCAGATGAGCCAGAGCACGCTCCGCAAGCGTCTGGACGATGCCGACTTCGACCTTTACTGGGTGAACTGGGGCGCTGGCCGCCTCCGCGACCCGGAAGCGAGCTGGTCTTCGGCAACCGCGCTCCAGAAGGGGACGAACAACCTTGCCGGCGTGCAGGATAAAGTCGTCGACAGCCTCATCAATTTGCAGAAGACCGAATTCGACCTCGCGAAGAGGAACGAAATCTTGAAGGCGCTCGACAACCGCCTCGCCGAAATCGTGCCGTACGTGCTCATGTGGCAGTGCGACCACCACCGCATTCTCTACTGGAACCGCTACGGCACGCCCGAGAAGGTGCTGGACCATTTCAACCGCGAAGACGCCATCCCCGTTTACTGGTGGCTCGACCCGGTCAAGTCCGCCGCGCTCGACAAGGCGATGAAGGCCGGCGAAAGCCTGCCGATTCCCGAATACGACGTGAAGTGACACGACTTTGGTCGTGTCATCCTCCGAAGGAGGATCCATCCGGTTCTATACAAGCGCCTGTAAGAAATGGATGGACCCTATCGGTTGTCCTGCGGACTCCCTCCAGGGTGACTGCAAAAAAAGAGCCGCGCATCGCGCGGCTCTTTGTCTAAGTTCTAGTCTTTAGAAGAAGTATTCTGCGCCGATGTACAGGCCGCTGGCGTCACCGCCCATGTTGTCATGGTCGCCGCTACGGACGAACAACTGGGCCTTGACATTCAGCTGGTTCGGGATGACTGCGTATCCGGCACCGAGCCAGATGATAATCTGCTTGTCGCCGTCGTCGTCTGCGCCGTATTCCTTGCCGTCATCGCCTTCCCATTCGCTTTCGGTGATGCGGAACTTGAGTTGGAGGCCTGCGTAAGGAGTGAGGCCGATGTTGGCAATCGTGTAGTCGATTTCGCCGCCCAGGTGCAGTTCAAGGCCGCGTTCCCAGTTGTCGTGTTCGAATCCCCAGAAAAGGCCGGCTTCGGTACCGAAGGCGAGGCCCGGAGCCTGTTCGATGGGCATGGAGAACTGGCCGCCGAGGTAGAGGGCGAGTTCGTCGCTACCCGGATGGTTCGTTCCCGGTCCGTCATTGTCCGTGCTGCCGATGGGGAGGAGGAAGTCCACGAAGGCGTTGACCATCGGGGTAATCTGGTAACGACCGCCCAAGGTCAGGTCGCGGAGACCGCTACCGCCGTTGGCGCATCCCTTGCAGTCCGTTTCGCCCCAGAACTGGAAGCCCCAGCTCTGCAGGGAGATTTCGAGGTTCTGGATAATGCTGTAGCGGACACCGGCCTTCAGGCCCGCCTGGGACCAGTCGTGGTGCCAGTCGTAATAGAGTCCGGCAGCGGCAGAACCCTTGCCGGCTTCGAGAACCGGGAAATAGTCCCACGTAGCAAAGCTTGCCGAAGCCACGATGGCGGTGGCAAGAATAATTTTCTTGAACATACACTTCTCCTTGTGATAAACTTCTGCGTGTAAATCTAGAAAATGATGATGTGTTGGCAATTCATTTTATGTTTACAAAAAAAAGGCGGGCCGCCTTGGGCGACCCGTCTAGAATCCTTGCGAAGTTTCTGATTAGAAGTTCACGCCGAACTTGCCCGTGAGGGTGATGGGCATGTCTTCGCCGTAGTAGTCTTCGCCGATGCCGAAGCGGGCGTCGATGCCGGCATAGAACATCTGGTTGATGGCGATGTTCAGGCCGAGGAACGGTGCAATACCGATGGTGCCGCTTGCGTCAGAACCCGGAAGTTCATCGCCATCGTGGGTGTATTCGCCGAGCCACATGTTGATGTCAACACCGACGTACGGGGTGAGCATTTCGTTCACGGCGAAGTCCGCTTCGAGGCCAATCTTCAGGTCGAACGGAGGAGAAACTTCGTCATCGCCTTCGGTGCGGAGGCCAAAGCCCAATTCAGAACCGAAGTTCACCATGCCGAAGTTCTGGGAGTACTGGACACCAGCGTAGATGCCGAGGCCATCCGGAGAGACTTCTTCGTCACCGATGGGGAGGTTCACGTCGACGAAGGCGTTCATGATGGGCATGAACTGGTAGCGGAACATCAGGTCGAGGTTGCCGATACCGTCAGCCTTGGCGTCATCACCGTCGAAATGCGTGAAGATGGTGTACGGAAGGCGGAGACCGGCTTCCAAGTTCTGGATGATGCTGTAGCGGGCGCCTACGCCGACACCGAGGCGGCTCCAGTCGCCCCACATGGAGAACGGGACGGTGAGTTCGGCCTGGCCTTTACCGGCTTCCTGGACCGGGAAGTAGTCCCAGGTAGCGAACGAGGCGGTGGCTGCAATAGCAGTTGCGAGAAGGGCTTTTTTGAACATTTAATTGCTCCTTGTTTTGAGGTTAACTGATTGAATAATAATAAATTAAGAACGCAAAAGGGGACTTGGCATCCCCTTTTGTGATAATAAACACAAAAAAGCACCCCAAAAAGGGTGCTTTTTCGAAAAAAAACCGGAAATCCAGCCCTTAGAGGAACCAGTAGGTGGCGCCGATGGAGATCTGCATGTGCTGGACGTCGACTTCTTCGGAACCGCCGAGACCCAGGTCGAGATCCTCGAAGGTGTTGGTGAAGCCCATGACGAAGCGGAAGTTCACGTCGAGGTTAGGGATGACCATGTAGCCAAGACCGGCGGCGATGCCGAACTCGAACGTCTTGGTGTCCTCGAACATGTTGAACTCGGTCATCGTGTTGCCGAAATTAGATTCGAAGGCCTTTATTTCTTCTTCGGTCATATTCGGTCCCTCGAATTCCGCCTTGCTGCTGAGGATGAACCCGATTTCCGGGCCGGCTTCCACGTAAAATTCCGGAGTCAGGTTGGCACGGAACATCAGCGGAATCTGGAGCACCCAGGCGGAGAAGGTGAAGTCGTCTTCTTCGCTGTTGGTCACGCGGCGGAAATCAATACCGAGTTCGGGGGCGGCGGAGAACATCGAGTTGATGGTGTACTTCCCGGCAACAGCGGCATTGAAGCCCAGGGAGAAGGAGAAATCGTCGGTTTGTTCTCCCCTGAAATTGCTCATGTTCACACCAAGACGACCGCCGACATTGATTTGCGCGGCTGCCGTTGCGACTAGGCCGAAAACGAGGGCGATTGTCAAGAAAAGTCTTTTCATTTGTACTCCTTTTATTTTTTTGCGATAACTGACAATAAACCTATATTAAAATGTCTGTACGTGGGGAAAAAATAAGGTAACATACCCCTTAATTGAAAACTTTTGTTTACAAACGAGTAGCCGTTACCCCGTGTCCATAATCACAATGCAGTCCGGTTTGTCCAAAATCACTATGGAATTAACATATAATAAGTTATTTTCTTTAAAAATGGATACGAGGAAAACATGTCAAAAAATCGCATCTACCTGAAATACTCCCTGGCTCTGGCACTTCTTTTGTCTGGTACCGCGTTCGGTGCTTTTACCGAAAAAATGAAGCATTTCAATGCGTTGCAGAACTGTTACACTTTTGGATTTGGCCCGGCGGCCACCCAGACTTGTTCGGGTACTGTGTTCCTGAGCCAGTCTTCGGAGCCCTGTGAACTCGGTGCAACGGTGCAAGTGGGGTTCCAGAATTTGACATGCATTGCCACGACCAAGAAGGAATTGACGACGGTAGAGGACGTGAACAAGGTTTTCCACGAGATGGTCGCCACTGTTTGGGATGCCAGGTATCCGCTTGAACTCTTATCCGATATCGACTTGGGTGGATTTGACGAGAATACACCCGAAGGAACCTGCGATGCCCAGGCTGTGCCGCTGGACTTTGTCGCAAAGCAGTCTTTCTTGGGCGGCGACCATTATGTCAAGAATTTCTGCTATGTCCACGACATCGCTGACAGCGTCATGTCGGCGCCTGTTGGTCTTTTCCGCAGCCTTCCGGAAGGATACGCTGCCAATATCCGCGTCAAGAACGTGCGTATCGTTATCAAGGATTCCCGTGCGGATCGCGATGCGGCCACTGCTGCGGACAGCTATTACCCGGTGGGAGCCCTGTTCGGTTCTGTGGACATGGCCACGGTTGAAAATGTTGTCTTGGAAGATGTCTCTATCAGCGCCCCGATTGCGGGCGGTGTCGCCGGCTTTGTCAGCAATTCTTCGATTCGCAACATCCGTGCGATAGACGATATCGATATTTCCAACAAATTGGAATTGACCCCGGCCAGCGGCAACTACGCCGGTGTGACCATGGCGGGGAAGGACTTTGCCTACAAGACCTGGCCTTCGGAATATACGGTGTTCCTGGGTGGTGTCGTCGGCATGGCGGTCAAGGATTCTCTTTACAACGTTCGTGTCCGCGGGAAAATACGCGACTTCAGCAGCGTCAAGACTCCGTCTGCGCTTGGTGGCCTTGCCGGCATGATGGCTTATGCGGACATGGACTACGGTGCTTTCAACGATACTCTGGAGCTGAAAACGGCTACGGCTACTAGCGGAGCCGGCCTTACAACTATTTCGGGTGGTCGAGCGATGGGAGGCCTGTTCGGAGAGGTGTCGCACATGTCCCCATCGTCGGCCCCCAATAGCTACACAATCCAGAACGCGTTTGTCGATAGCGTCCGGATTCTGGGCGGTGTTTCGTCTGACGTGTATGCCGGCGGCCTTGTCGGTAGGGTTTCGTTTGTGAACGGCAACCGCATAAAGATTTTGAACAGCCGTGCCAGTGTCGATATCAGTGATTCCTTGGCCACTGCCGGCGATTTCCGTTACTATGCAGGGGGTATTCTCGGTGCCACGAGCGACTGCTCGACATTGGGCGTTGCCGACAACAACGAGACGGCGTTCCTTTCTGTGGTCGGGGCGAAAAGCTCCGGTGCTATCCGTGTTGCGGCTAACGCTACCGAGGTTTCCGGATTGAATGCCGAGGTGTTCCTGGGCGGTATTGCCGGACAGGCCTGCTTCACTGCGGCTCCGGACGCGTTCCAGAAGGATACCTCTACTGTCGTTGTCGAATCGGCGGTGAAAACCGGCTCCGACAGCGTGTTTGTGGGCGGCCTTGTCGGCGTGGCCGACATCTTCAAGAACAAGACGCTGACTTTCAAGGATTCTCGCTTTAACGGTCGGGTCATTGCGGCCGACAGTACAGACAAGGTGTACATGGGCGGTGCTCTCGGTGCGTTCATCAAGCAGACCCGCTCTGTGGCTTTCTCTGGTGTTTCCGTAAACTCTCCCTCCGGCAACGTCGTGGAACTCCGCAGCGAAGGCAAGAGCGCTGCCGGAGCCAAGGCGTTTGTTGGCGGACTCTGCGGTTATAGCGCCCGCCTGGCGGGCATCGCGCTGTCCTCTGTTGTCGGGGGCCTGCTTGTAGAAGATTCAGATTATGCGGGCGACTCCCTTTATGTGGGTGGCCTTGTCGGCTCGGCCGAAAGCGATATGGCGCTTTCTGTGAATAACACGTTCAGCGTGGGTGCCGTGCAGGTGAAATCTGCTACCCGTACCAATCCGGCTGTGTTTATGGGCTACCTGATGGGTCGTATTTCCATGACGGCTTCGCTCGCCCGCGTATTTACCTCGAACTATCATTATTCCGAAGACGATGTCGACTATATCGATGCCTTCGGCAAGATCACCAACGGCGATACCGACGTGACGGGCAGCTGGAAAAGCGGGGTTCCCACGTGGACCCTCCGGTATAATGTCCGCAATGCCGACACCAAGGATGTCACGGCAAGCCTTATTAACGGTACCCTGACCGAAGCCGACATGAAAAAATCTGAATTTGCCGGGGACCTGAACAGGGAACAGAAACCGTATGTGTGGAGCTTTGAAACGGGCTACAACGACAATCTCCCGTTCTTTGCCGATGAAAGCCATCAGCCTGTCGCTCCAAACGAGATAAAGACCTATACGGTGACTTTCGTCTACTATGTGTGGGATGATGAATCTTCTGCCTACATCAAGAAAAACCATCCTGTACTCGCCGAGTCCGGTACTATCGTGTCTTCCGTGGCTCCCGAAGTCCCCGAAAGGGAAGGCTATACCTTTACCGGCTGGGACAAGGGTGGCGAACAGGTTACGTCGAACATGGGTGTGACGGCGCAGTATACTTTGAACAGCTACACTATCGTGTTCATGAACGGTGACCGTGAATTGAAGACTTTGGAACTGAAGTACCAGGAAATGCCTTCGTATGATGACCAGAACCCGGAAAAGGAACCTTCTGCAGCCTACAGGTACGTTTTCAAGGGATGGTCTCCTGAAATTACCAAGGTTGTCGGTTCTACTGTGTACAAGGCGGTGTTCGATTCCATTCCGAACCGTTACAAGATTCGTTTCGTGTATAGTCTGGGCACGGTCACCGAGGGTGATTGGGAATACGGTGCCATGCCGATATGCGAAGAGATCCCCCGGTTGCCAGCTTCTGCAAGCCATACGTACACATTCAAGGGCTGGAGCCCGGAGGTGACGACAGTGGTTGGCGAACAGACCTATACGGCCCTGTTCGATTCCACGGCTAATACCTTCAAGGTAACCTTCATTGGCTATAAGGGCGACATTCTGGATATCCAGACGGTCAGCTACGGCGACGCCGCCGTGGCCCCGAAAGAAACCATCGAAGAAGGCAAGAAGTTTGTCGGCTGGAGCAAGGATTTCAGCAACGTGACGGATGACTTGCTTGTGCTTTCGTTGGTGGAAACGGCCCTGCCGAACTCCAGCAGCAGCGTCGAATTGCCTTCCAGCAGCAGCGTGGTGGTGCCGGAATCCAGCAGCAGTGTGGTGGTGCCGGAATCTAGCAGCAGTGTGGTGGTGCCGGAATCTAGCAGCAGCGTTGTGGAACCGGAATCGAGCAGCAGTGTCGTGAAGGATACGCTCAGAATTGTGGAGCCGAAGATCGAACAGTCCGGCAGCGCTATCCGCCTCACGTTCGGTTCGAAGTTCGTCACGCCCGACGAAAAGGTTTCTGCCAAGATCGAGCTGTTTGGCGAGAATGGCGATTACAGGGATACCGTTATCACGGAATCTCTTGAAGAATCTGTCCGTACGGAATGGGAACTGTTCCCGGCTCCGATGGGCAAGTTCACCGTGGTCTTGACTCTTGACAATGGCGATACGACGGCTGTCTACAAGGCCGAATTCGAAGTCGCCAGCGAGATTGCCGTGACGCCGCGTTCTTGGCAGATGGTGAGCCTCGCCGCATTCAATAATACGAGCAACAGCTTCGATGCCGAACAAGACGCCCTGTACTGGTGGGATGAATCCAACCCGGTGGGCGAATACTGGCAGTATCGCAGCTACAAGGTTAATGAATCGAACAATCCTTCTCGCGGATACTGGTACGGTACCAGGAATGGTAACCCGCTTATCCTCAAGGAAGAATCTCCGATAGTCGATTCCAAGCTTGTGTGGCATCTGGACAGCGTCTATAGTGGCTGGAACCTGGTGGCCAATCCGCATGGGTGGACTATCGACCTGAAGAACGGTACTGGCGGTGACGTCGAGTTCTGGCAATGGAATCCGGTGAAGGGCGGATACGAGATCCCCGAATTCCTGGGACCGTACGAAGCTGTGTGGGCCAAGGTTAAAGAACCCACCACTTGGACAATCTCTACGAAGCCAGTGTACAATCTGAAGAAGACGAGTGCACTTGCCAAGTCTGCCGGCGAAGATTGGTCCGTGCGCGTGATTCTCGCCGACGAGTTCGGCAAGCAGGATGGCTGGAACTTCATTTCTGTCGGCAAGGCTGCGAACATGGAAGAACCGCCTGCAGGCATGGGCGACCACGTAAACCTCTCTATTGTCGACAACGGCAAGTACCTGGCCAAGAGCGTAAAGCCCATTGCTGACGAATACGTGTGGCAGATGGAAGTAAGCGCCTCCGATTACCGCGATGGCTTCCTCACGTTCGAAGGTGTCGGTGCTTTGGCGGCGAAGGGACTCAAGATGTTCGTGACCGTCAATGGCAAGACTACGGAAGTCTCCGAAGGCCAGCCGGTGAAGGTCCTCTTGAAGGATAGCTCCACGCCGGTAACTGTGCGCGTCGCCCGCTCCGGCGTGGCTGTCGCGAAGGCCGCCTCGCTCGGCGAACTCCGTACGGTGCAGCGTGCCGGGCTTGTGGATATAGGTTTCGACGTGCCTGCGAACATGGCCGGTGCGAATGTGCAGGTGGATATCGTCTCGCTGGATGGCAAGGTGGTAAATCGCAGCAGGTTTACGGCTAATGCAGGCTCGAACATCGCGACACTGAGTTCGCCGCATAGGGGACTCTACTATGTTCGGGTCCGGGCTGGGAACCTGACGGCGATAAAAAAGACCATGGTCAGGTAAGGAATTGAAAAAAGCTCCATTTTAAGGAATGGGGCTTTTTTTTGTGTGTGATGATTGGCCTCAAATGAGTTATTTTTCTTACGTAAGTGTTTTAGGATAGAGAGGGCCTGTATGACCTTGAAACAATTTGCCTGTATTGCCGGATTGCCGCTGTTGGCGATAGCCTCCCATGCTGCCGGAACCTCCCAAACTACTTCCGGCTATTCCGGAATCATGCCGGTAATGTACGAGTGCTCGAAAGAGAATGTCTTGGGCGGGAGCAAGCCGGTTTTTAATTGTCATATAACCCAATTGAAATCGCAGGACGAACTCGCCGCTGCGAAAGCTGGGGGTGTGGGTCAAGTCTATGACGAGTGGGACATGTCGTTCGTCAATGACTTGTACAGTGAACTGGATGCGCAAATAGGTACGGGAGAGATCGAAGGCATCAACGTATATTTCGAGAATGATTTTGAATTTGGCGGGACGACTGCCACGAGCAGTGGCGATATAGAATGTGTTGACGGTAACAAGTTTTTTCGTCCTTTGAAAATTCCTGCGGGAACGACAGATGTCAGTATCAAGGTAGACGGCAAAGGCAACACAGTCAGCAACTTATGCCTTATCGACAACGGTTGGGCCAGTTTTTTTGCCCAACTTCAAAATGCAAGTGTTGAAAACATCGCTTTTGAAAATGCTTATATAAAGGCTTACCAGTTAAATGCTGATCAGGTAACGACTGCGGCTGTGGTCACATATAGTGCAAAGAATGTTGTTTTTGACAATATTACCATAACCGGTTCCTCGGTGAACGCCGTAAATTGTGCCGGAGGCATCGTAGGGGATGTTTCGGGAACTGGAACTAGCCAGTTGTCCATCATGAACTCCGATGTGGATGTATCTGTTACCGGCGTGAAGGTTGGCGGCCTTGTCGGGGTATTGTCTAATAGCCCCCTGGCGAGTGGATCTTCCGTTGTTCTTTCTGACAATACGGTGAAGTTGAAGATTGACGATGGCAGGGCGGACAGCTCGATTTATGTGGGAGGGCTTGTTGGCAAGATCGATTTAGAAAATTCTGCCAGCGGCATTGTGTTTGAAATCTCGAAAAACAGTGTGACTGCCGATGTGAACGAAGCTGAATTGGCGACATCTAAGCAACAACGTCCCTATTACCTGGGAGGGCTTGTAGGGTATATGATGTTTAATTCGGACTTGCTAGTTAGTGAAAATACGGTGACTTCGAAAAGAATGAACGTAAGCCGTACGGTGTCTGCGGACGTCTATGCCGGAGGCCTGTTTGGATATGTTGACTACGCTTCGAACGCAAACGGCTTTACTTTCGAGTACGAAAAAAATGTCGTGGATGTTTCCATGGATATAGAGACGAAATCGAGCGTCATGGAGTATCTCGGAGGATTGGCCGGCTATTACATGGGAGTGGCCGATGGCGAAACGTGGTTCCGTAATAATCAGGTCAAGGCTGTGATTGCCAGTAGCAATCCCGATGCCTATCTTGTGCAAATGGGCGGGCTAGTTGCGGCTTTGATTGAAAAAAATACTAACGGAGGCGACAATGGGCTATATCTTAACAGCCTTGGAAATGAACTTACGCTTGCGATGAAGGCTGCTTCGACACAGGCAGTAAGAGCGGGCGGCCTTTATGGTATTCTACGAACGAAGCCGGGGCAAGATCCCTATGGAGTCGTAATTACTACATCGAAGGTAAAAGCTGTTGATGGAAAAAATCTAATCGAGACGACTGCTTCTACGGTTGAAGAAATTCGTGCAGGAGGAATTGTCGGCGTTGTCGATAATTCTACCGTTTCCTTGAACATAAGCCAGTCGCACGTGCAGGGAGATCTTGAAATTGCGGCGACGAAAGCCACGGATATGACGGTCGGCGGTGTCGTGGGCTATGCCGTGGTCTCGGATGCGAATATCTATGGCAATGTTTCCGAAGGAAATATTCGCGCTTCTACTGGCGACAATGGTTATGTTGTAGGCACCTTGCAAACTCAAGCACAGAGTCAATTGGGGATGAATCTCTATGCCAACTACCATTATGGCGAAAGCGATGCGGATGTGGCAGATGCGATTGGCCATTTTACAGTGGGCAATACCAATGTTACGGACTGGAAAACGGTGGGAGAATCCTCGGGTAATACTTCATATTTCATCAAGTATAACTACCGCAATGCACTCAAATCCCTGGCTGCTGATGGAAGTCTCAATATTAAGGGCGATGGAGCTATTGGAACAAACGGCTTGTATAACGGTGTTATCGACAGTAGCGAAATGAAATCACGCCTGTTCACTTATGTTTTAAATAACGTGCAGGGGCCTTATTCTGTGGCGTACTGGGACAACGAACCGGGGAAACTTCCCGTGATTACGGGTGTGCTGACCGCTTATAAGGTGAGCGTTGACTTGTCGAGTGTTTATAGCCTTTTAACGAGTGATGATAAATCTTCGCTGAACGATTACCTGATTACGGAAAATGGTGTGCCTTATGTGGTTGCCTATAGTGAAAAGGACGGAACGCTCCCGACGGATTTCGTGAAAAAGATGAATGCCTTGAGCATAAGCTTTGCCCCGATGGATAGTTGGGGCGGAATGGTTGATTTGGCGAACAGGAACTTTTCGAATAATGAAACCTTTGGAGTCCAGTTGGATCATAAACTCAAGGTTGTCTACGAAATAGAAGACCCCAACCAGAGCGGGGTGTATCTTTCGTTGGATGACCAGAACCCGATATATCTGTGGCTCAAGGTAGAAAATACCACGCAGTTCTCGTCGGATATTGTCCCTCCGGTGTTCATGACGTTCGGTGGCTCGCGCGATGTGTTCGAGGTTGCGAATTATTACGTGACCTGCTCTGATAATTCGAAAAATTGTCCATCGATTCAGGATTATATCGGATCGGAAAAAACAATTTCGCAAATCCTTGCGACGTATCAAAGCAAGTTTGACGAACATACGGATGTTCTCCACCTCGTCTATAGCAACAGCTACGGGGGTGTCCCGGGGGTGAGTGTAGTTACCGAGAAAGACACTTACTCCTCGTTTATGTTGGATGCAGTCTCATATGGCTTTGGCAAGGATGGAAAACAAACGGCGGCCGATTCCCTGTTGGAACAGGGCGCTCTTAAATCGGAGCTGCCGCTGGCGTCGCGTATTGCTGTCCGTGCGGGGCTTGGTTACAGGCTCAAGAACTGGCAGGCCGATTTCTGGATAGCGGACTCCCGCGTGGTATCTGGTTATGACGAATTGGAAGCTTGCTATGAGAACTCTTCGAGTAACTACAATTCTTCTAAATGCTATGCTTACGAAAGCATGACTGCCGAAGGCCCTTATCTTGCAGGGAAGGATACGTTGTACAATGAGTACATGACCAAGGCGGATAGAAACGGCGCTTCTACGCCCAAGGCGTTGAAGTGGACATACAAACTGGATACGGAAAAAGTGCTTGATCTGGATAGCGTTGTCGCTGCATTTGCGCCCTATCAGGGATTGCTGCAAGAGATACTGTTCCATTTGCATATAATCCCGGAATACGAAACGATTCCCTACAAGGTTACGTTCGACATGAATACGGATTCGAAAAATGTATTCTTTACGGACAAATTTTACAGAGATTCTGCGTATGCCGTCGAACCCTGGGAACGTTCGGAATTTCCGAAGGCTTTCCGTACGGATGCCTGCTTTGCGGGCTGGACAGAAAAGCCGCTTTCGGTTTCGCCGGGAACGAGCGTTTCTACCGAAAAGGAACTGAATGTAAGTCTGCTTGAAAGGCTTGACGTAAAGGGGGACTCTTTAAAACTCTATGCGGCCTGGACCGATTCGAGCGATCTGAACCATTGTTGGGGTTTCTATGTGACCACCTTGGAACTGGATCAAGAAAAGGCTCCTTCCGACAAGCAGTTTGTAAACCGTGGAACGGTGTTCTTGTGGCAAGGTGATCCGAATGGTGGCGACAAAAAGTTCGAACATCATTTCGAAAAGGACATAATGTATGTGCCGGCGACCGATCCTGATACCATTACGTTCCATGTCGCTTCGCTCCCGGACTCCGGTTACGGCCTTGCGGATGCAGTCCTGGTGACTAAGGATACCTATGGCTCGGGCAGTGTTGAACCACTGCGTGTGACTTTTGGCAATACGGATACTACGTTTACCGTGGCGATGATGGGTGGGTATGAATACGCCCTGCAAATACGTTTCGGCAGGGCGGTGAAACTGAAACTCGACTTGAATACCTCCAATAAAGACGTGTTCTACGGCATGAACTCGATTACCGACAGCATTTTGTCTCTAGTGGAAGGTTCCGGGCAGGTTTGGCTGCCGAAAGAAATCTATACTTCCGATGCCTGCGTGCTGGGCTGGTCCGTAAAATCTGATTCCAAGAACTACGAATACCGCGACAGTGCTTCTAGCGACGAACTCTTCGAAAATCTTTCCAAGAATTATGCCCTATACGCCGTATGGGACGATGCGGATGAATGCGTGGCCTCGGCCAATTACAATAGGGCCCGTCTGGTATCGGAGCATGGCCAGATAGCCTTTGACGAAAATGGCAACGATTCTTTGAGGCATACCTTTGCCAGCGACAGCACGATGCTTTTGGCGCACAGCATGTATGGAGCCAATCTGGTATTGCGTTCCCTCCCGGAACCGGGATACAAGCTGGATTCTGTCGTGGCTGTCTATAAAATCCGCATGCCGGACGGGACATACGGTCCTGAAAACACCGAGGTCTTGCATAAGGGCAGCAAGATTAATGATTACCTGCTGAATGCGACCTTTAACGCGTACTTCTCCGAAGGCGAAGAAAGCGACGACAACTCCGTATTCAACTTTGTCGTGCACGATTTTGCGCAGTCCGGCTCTGCTGTCCGTATCGTGCTTGAAACCGACCAGGCAGCGGTGGATTCTGCTGCGGCCTTCCAGATGGCTTTGATGGATGCCCAGGGAAAACCGCTTGCCGGTGATACGACGATTTCGAAGTTGACGGAACGTTTCAAGGGTAGCAAGATCTGGTGTCCTCTGGCACCGGGAAAATACACGTTTGTGGCGAAGCTTTCTACCGCCCGTGACACGGTGTCCTTTGATACGTCATTTACGGTCAGCAACGAAATTGCGGTGCGTGCCAATGAATGGCACATGCTGTCGCTTGCCTCCGTGGACATGAAAAAGGTTGTCTGGGACGATGACCCGATGTTCTACTGGTGGGATGAATCTAGCTTGAGCGGCGAATACTGGCAATATCGCGGGTTGAAGGCGAATGGCAGCGTAGACGAAAATGTCGGTTACTGGTACAACAGTCTCGAAGGCCGAGCGTTGTCGCTGAGTCCCGAGGGAGAAAATCCCAACGACCGGATTGTCTGGAAGCTGGATAGCCTCTATACCGGCTGGAACCTGGTGGCGAACCCGTACGGCTGGTCTGTCGATATTTACGGAGACAGCAGCAATGCTTCTGACAAGGTGGCTTTCTGGAAGTACGATCTGAAAACCGGAAACTATGATCCGGCGACAGAGATTGGTCCTTACGAAGGCGTCTGGGCGAGTGTGGATCATCCGATGGAATGGTTCGTGCCTGGCACGCCGGTGTTCCCCAAAGCGGGAAAGGACGGGAAGGCTCTGCATAAGGCGGTGTTGGCAAAGGCTGCCGACAGGAACAATTGGACGATTCAGGCGGAACTTTCTGACGGTAACGGCAAGGTTGACGTATGGAACGTCCTGGGTGCTGGCGAAAAGCCTGTTTCCGGTTTGGAACCGCCTGAAGGCATGGGCGATCACGTGAACCTTTCCATTGTAGACGGCAAGAAGAGGCTGGCGAAGTCTGTGCGCGAGGCCGTTCCCGAAATGGAATGGACCGTGGCGTTGAGCGCGTCGACAAACCGTACGGGCTATTTGAGTTTTGCCGGAGTGGATGCCCTCAGGGAATTCGGCCTGAAGGTGTTCGTGACCGTTGACGGAAAGACGACAGAAATGCATGATGGCCAGTCGCTTAAGGTGGGCCTGACGAAGTCGGCCAAGCAAGCCACGGTCCGCGTGGCCGCATCGGCAAAGAAGACCGTCGCTTATACGATAGGCCGTCTCAATTCCGTGCAGCGCAACGGGATGCTCCAGGTGAGCCTGGATATCGGTAACGGGCTTGCCGGAACCCGCCTGAGTCTGGATCTCGTGGATATGCAGGGACATCTGGTAAGGACGGTTTCTGCACGGGCTGCCGAAGGCCTGAATACCCTGCAAATGGCCTTGCCGCGGTCCGGTGTCTACGTCCTCCGTGCGCGTGCCGGCGGTCAGGCCAAGACCGGCAAGGTCCTGGTAAAGTAGAATTACGGAAAATACGCCTAAAAAAGCCCCTTTTAGGCGTGTCGTAATTTTTAAATCCCAAAGAAATAAGTTATTTTAAAGAAAAACGTATTCCTAGGGATTTACGTATGAAAAAGATTTTCTTGAAGATATTCCTGGTGGCAGCGGCTTTGGCGGCTGCCGTAAATGCGGCCACTGTTTCCCGTTACATGTGCAAACAGGACACCCCTAATACCCCTTACTGGTTTGGCGTCCTGGATCAGGATGTGGCCCAAGTGATGGACCATTTCGGCAATCAGATAACGATTGTTTGTGAAGCGATTACTTACGAAGAGAATTTCTTTTGCGCTACCCTGGATTCGAAGAATAACGAAATCGTATTGACGCAATCCGAAACGGATGTCAGCGGGGGTGACACCTACTGCTCTAAGGACTGGTATACCGAAGTCTCGGCTTATATGCCGGGTAAGAGTGGGGTGTTTGATCCGTATGGTGGCATCTACGAAAAAATCAAGCAATTTATGCAGACGACAAAAAAGATTCGGCTCGGTTCCGATATTGATTTTGGCGGCGGTAGCATTGTCAACGATGTCGCAGAGTGCAATAGGCCGTTTTTCCCGTTATTGTCAGATGACGTTGAATCTATAGAAGGCAAGAAGGACGGCAAACAGTATACTATCAAGAACATGTGCTATAACGACCTTTCTAAAAAAGGGGCCGGTTTTGTTATTGATAGTACCCAGAATAATGCTGGTGCACAAGTCGCTTTCAAGGACGTTGCTTTTGAGAATGCGTGGATAAGTAGTCCTGAGAGAGCCGGCGTGGTATCGAACGAATGGTACGATGTCATGCAGAATGTATCGATAAAGAATGCCGAGGTTATCGCGTCCACTGCCGGCGCTGTCGTCGGTTTAATTGCCAATCCCGCCGGGGCAGGTTCAGCTGGCGAGGCGATGATGACAGGGGTGAATGTGGAAGGATCCCGTGTGTACGGAACAGACAATGTCGGCGGATTTATTGGTTCTGTTGAAGGGAGTTATTTCGCAATAAATCGTTCCAAGTTTGTCGGCGATGTTGAAATGGATGCGAGCATGGCGTCGCCTATGGGTGGTGCCATTGGCAGCATAACAAAATCGGGTGCTTATGGAGCTGTGTCTATCAATGGAATTGTCGTGGAAGGAAGCGTCGTGAAAAGGCAAGGCGTGAATGCCAATCCGTCTGCTATGGGAGGCATGGTTGGTTCTGTGGATGCCAGCTATTTTGACGTGAGTATTCGTAATACTTACTCCAGGGCAGAGCTCGCTGACGGTAACGGTGCGTCTAGTGAGGTCGGCTTTGTTGTCGGTGAATTAAGTGCTGCGGCCTACGTGACGGTTATTGGAAATCTCCACGAGGGTTCTACATACAAATACGCGGGACATTGGGCCGGTACTAGTGGTGGAGCGGCGGCATTGAAGGCTGTTGCAAACTATCGTCGGAAAGAAAACGGGATGACGGTGGATGCGAATTTGAACAATTTTTGGACTAAAAACGACGATGATCTGGTGGGCGTTCTTTCTACAGAGGATATGTCGAGTGTCGCCTTGGCCGGAGTGTTGAACTATTTCGGAAAAGATTCCTGTGCATTGGATGTCAATGGCAAGGTGGGAAACTCGTATTGCTGGACCAAGGATGGAAACCTGCTCCGTCTTGTTGAACCCGATGACGAACTGAAACCGATAATGCCGGCTATTTTCGACTATTCCGAAGCGAGAACGTTCATGACAAGTGCAGAACGTATTGCGTTCTCCAGTACGGCCCTCTTTACCGACAACCAGGGCGAGTTAGACGATGCTGAACTCGGTAAGGTGACTGGGTTGGGGGACAAGTTTTACTGGGAATACACCGGTTTGGATAATAAACGCCTGAGCGTGGCAAATACGGTTGCTGCATTGAAGACTCCCCAGATTCCGGCATTGTATATGCAGAAGCCGGAAGTAAACTTCGATATAGGATACCTGGTGGCGGGTGATTTGCTCGATGCCAGTAATTCTGCCGGTCTTTTATTTTTGACGGTTCCTGTTTACAGTGTGAAGCCGTCAGAAAGAATTTCGTCGATAATTCCCGTTATATATGACTTGCGAAATGCAGAAAACATGGTTGCCAGGAATGCCCGTCTTTGTTCAAATGATGCGATGGCCGGTAGTGGTTACGAATGCGGATCGGGCAATGCTCATACGATTCAAATGGTAACGAGTATGTTGAGTCTTGTGGATGAAGCTGTCCGCCAGATTGCTGCCGATATGGACAACGGAGTCGATGTTCCGTCCAATTTGCGCCTGGAAATAGACTATGGGGCTATGCAGTATGGCAGTTTCACTATCTACAATGAAAATTCCGAAGATATGGAACTTGTTGCGCAAGGCTACGATTATTCCGGGAGCAGCTCCAGTGGCGGAATCGAACTGTTTGCTTCCAGTTCGAGCGAGTTCCCTGGTACTCCGAGCCGATACGACCTGAAACTGAAAAAGACTGGATACAGGGCTGTAGGTTGGAAAGTGGCGCTCAACATTCTAGATATTTACGGAACAGGCTTTGAAGAACTACCGGGTGTTGAAGGAACGCTAGCCTCGAAAGCCGATATTCTGTATGCAATATCGGAGGCGGATGCCGGGTATGGTACCAAAATATTCGTTACCCATTCAAATTACATTGTCGTGGATACTCTTGTTGCTGCCTTGGAAGAATATGTTCCGGATCCGAACGCTGTCAATTCCTTTTTTGGCGGAGCCCGTATAGACTTGCAAACGGAAAGCGAAGAAAAAATTCCGTACAAGTTTATCGCCGACTTTGGAAATGTCTTTTACAAACCGTTCCTCGCCAGTGAATACAATGCCTCTTTGGATTATGCGGCTCCGTTGGCCTACAGGGCTTCGCTGGAAATGGCCGACGCCTCTGGCAATAATTCGTCGTCATTCCCGCCTGCCTACATGGTAAAGGACGGGCGTATATGTGCTTCGGATGTTTCCGGTTATGATTATGTTGTTTATCCGACGTCTCAATATGCGCCAATTGCTAACTATAGTGGCTATTTGGACGATGTTTTCTTGGAAACCCCCGGTGTCGAGGTTGGCGTCGATGAGCGCGGCAACGACTATGTCAAGGGGTATTATCGTTGGGATGAAAATAATTGTACCGGCGACTACGTGTACTACATGACCCTGGCTTCGTCGTTGAACGGGAAAGACATGAATAGTTTTGCGGGCAATGTCTGGTTGTGGCAACCTTATAACGAAATAGATTCAATCGTACATGGGTTTGTCTTCGGCTCTACGGAACCCAACCTCTATGTGCCGGCTAAAGGGATGGACCAGAAGTTCGCCTTCAAAGTGCGCTCCAGTGTGCCTTCTGGCTATCAGCTGGATTCCATAACCGTCAAGGGCGATCGGGGAGCCTGCGAACCCGAACACCAGAACGACTTTTCTTATGCCTGCTTGTGGAGATTCAAGATTGGAGGCGGCGATACGACCTTGGTCCTGGCTCCGTTTGAGCTTGCTCAGAATACTCCAATTTATGACAAGTCGATAACGTTCAAGTTCAATTTGTCGGATATTCCCTATAAGCTTGCGTTTATGCATTCCAAGGGGGCGTTCATTGACGAACCTGTAAATACGTTCTTGTTGGAAGAATACGAAGGAACCCATTGGAAAGATACATTGACGTATCTCCGTTCCAATGAGCAGGATAGGTCGTTCCCGCTTATGTTGACGACGAACGGTTGCGTAGAATGGTTCGCCATGGTGCCCGGACAGAACGATACGGGATTGCCCTTCCTGGCATTCGACGATCAGATGTTCGATTGGTTCGCTCCCGGTGTGACCCGGGCCTATGCAAAATTCATCCCGCACAGCGATGGCCCGAAGGCGCCGGACTGTACGTGGCTAAGCCGATTCTACGGTCAACCCGCTACGCATCGTGACTCCGTCAAGATAACTGTCCATACGGATGGCCATGGAGTCTTGAGGGCGAACCAGTATATCGGCAAGGATTCCATATCCCAGAGATTTACCTCGGTAGATGGATCCGATACCTTGTTCCAGATGTTCGTTCCCAAGGTCAGGGACACTACATCGAATTCCACCGGGTATTTCTTGTTCCCGTTGACAATCCACGCCAATGCGGACAGCCGCTACACCTTGAATGCCGACAAGTTCTATTACACGGTAAAGGGTATCGATGGCTCGACCGTCATAGTGGACGGAGCCAAGCTCGCTGTCGGGGATGCCGATATCGACTTGTACGTATCCTTCGATTATGCGGGACCGTTCTACGTGTCGTACGACATGAATACCGATTCCAGCAATTACGGGAATCTGTTCTTCCCGGCCAATGCCGTCAAGAATGATTCCTTGCCTGCTCGCAGTCCTTATCCCATGTGGGTGCCGTTCCGTACGGATTCCTGCTTTGCCGGCTGGTCTACGGATGCGGACGGGACTTCCGGTGCAGTGAAAACCCTGGATGAAAAGGCTGTTTCTTCGATGAGCCCGAACATAGATGCCCCGACGAACCTTTATGCCGTTTGGGACTCCCCTGAAAATTGTAGCGTCAGCATGGCGACCGTTTTCAAGACGGGCAAGGAAGCCGAATTGTCCGTGTACCAGATATTTGATGGCGATACGATTCGCCATGCCGTTGACAGTGCCGGATTGCAGATTGCCGTTAATGACAAGGGCTACAACTTCTTTATCGACGTCTTGCCGGGAGATTCGTTTATGCCGGTTGATGTCGCCGTGAAGGGCGACAAGTCGATTTCGGCCAATGGCGACGGCAGTTTCTTGATTGGGGTTGCTGACATAGAATACTCCGTTTCTTGGGATTTGGCCTACGTTCCGCCCATTGTGTTCGAAAAGGCTGTTTTCTCCAAGATTGGCCGCGCTATCCGTGTCGAATATGCGTTGGACAAGTTCGAAAAAGCGCATCGCAATGTAGCTCTCTTGGCCCGATTGGAAAAAGAGGGGGTGGGCGATTCCGTGTATGTTCTTGCGGATTCCGTGAAGCCCGGTTTTGCCGGCACCTGGACGCATTTCCCGTTGCGGGCCGGTTCCTACAAGTTGCAAATTTCTGCCAAGGATGACTGGAGCGTTTCCGATACGACATTTGAGTTCAGTATCGCTTCTGAATCCTTCGAGGTCCATATGGGCCAGTGGCAAATGATTTCTCTTGCCGAGCTCGATACGACCGACGTTGACGAGGATGACGACCAGCTGTTCTACTGGTGGGATGAATCCGGCGTGGGTGGCGAATTCTGGCAGTACCATTCGTTCAAATCCGGTGACGACATCATCAGGGAGCGCGGTTATTGGTACAGTAGTCTTGAAGGCCGCAAGCTGACGTTTATCAACGACGACTATTACGACGATATCGTGTGGTCGCTCGACAGCGTCTATTCCGGATGGAACATGGTGGCGAACCCCTATGGATGGCGCGTCGATATTTTTGGAGACAGGTCTGCCAAGGACAAGAAATCCGACGTCGAGTTCTGGCGTTATGATCCGACGACAGGTGGCTACGAACCTGCGACAGTTATCGACCCCTACGAAGGCGTTTGGGCAAAAGTGAACCGTCCGATGGAATGGGTTGTCCCTGTGACCCCGGTGTTTGACGATTCCAGCAAGGGAACTCTTCGCAAGGCGGTGCTTGCCAAGTCGAGGGATAACTGGAGCATCCGGTTGAAACTTGCCGACGCTAACGGAAAGTCCGATAATTGGAACGTGCTGGCAGTGGGCGATACGCCCCGTTCCCAGGCGGAACCCCCTGAAGGCATGGGGGACCACGTGAACCTCTCCATTGTCGAAGGAGGGAAGTTCCTGGCCAAGTCCGTCAAGCCGGCCAAGTCCGAAATGGAATGGACCGTGGAACTGAGCGCGTCTTCGAACCGTGCCGGATTTATGAGTGTCGAGGGCGTAGATGCCCTCCGTGCGTTCGGCCTCAAGGTCTTCGTGACTGTTGGCGGAAAGACGACAGAAATGCGTGAGGGCGAGCCTTTGAAGGTGAACCTGGCTAAGTCTGCCAAGACTGCAACGGTACGCGTGGCTGAAGCGGCAAAGATCGATCTGGTGTACAGTCTCGAAGGGCTCCGCGCATTGCAGTCTGCCCAGGGCTTGAAGGTCTCCTTCTATGCGGGGAACGGCCTTTCTGGGGCCGGGGTGCGCGTGGATGTGCTTGATTTGAGCGGCCGTATTGTTGCTTCGGCGAATGGCAAGGCCCTGGTCGGGGAAAATACCCTGATGCTGGATATGCCCAAGGCGGGGCTCTATATGCTCCGGGTGCGTGCCGGCGGCAAGCAGGCGTCGGGGAAGGTCGCTATTCGTTAAATTTTGTCGACTTGCCATAGGGGCCCAGTTTTTCTAAATTTGGCCCCGTTATGACAAAGGCTAAATTCATCAAATTCATCATTGCGTCGGTGCTTGCCATCGCCGCTCTCTTCTTGCCCTACGAATCCCTCGGATTCGATGCCGCAAGCCCTATGGGGATCCTCAACCCGCTCGAAATCCGCGTTATCGGCGTTTTCGTCATGGCGGCCCTTTTCTGGATCCTCCAACCGTTCCCGATCTGGTCCACCTCCATGCTCGTCATCGTGCTTATGATTATCACGATGTCCGATTCCGCACTTAACGTGTTCCGCGTGGACGGCGTGACGATGATTAGCCATAAGTCCATCATGGCGACTTTTGCAAACCCCATCATCATGCTCTTCTTGGGTGGGTTCTTCCTTGCTGCCGCCGCCACCAAGTACAAGATGGACTTGAACCTCGCACGCGTGCTCCTGAAGCCCTTCGGCAAGAACCCGAAGTTCGTGCTCCTGGGCCTCATGCTCATTACCGCCGTGTTCTCCATGTTCATGAGCAACACGGCTACCGCCGCCATGATGCTCGCCATCCTGGCCCCGGTGCTCAAGCTCTTTGACGAAGATGACCGCGGTAAAGCCGCTTTCGCTCTTGCTATTCCGCTCGGTGCCAACATCGGCGGTATGGGTACCCCGATCGGTACGCCTCCGAACGCTATCGCCCTTGGTGCCCTGAACGATGCCGTCGCCCGTGGCGACCTCGTTGCGAACCCCGTGAGCTTTGGTCAGTGGATGGCCTTCGGTATCCCGTACGTGATTATTTTGATGGTTATCGCTTGGCTCCTGCTTGTCAAGATCTACCCGATCAAGATGAAGGAAATGGTTTTGAACATCGAAGGTGCCGGCAAGTTCGATACGAGCCCCAAGGCCATTATCGTCTACGTTACCTTCATCGTGTGCGTGCTCCTGTGGGTGACCGGCAAGGGTGTCCACGGCATTAACGATAACGCGATTGCCATGATCCCGATGGCTGTCTTCGCCCTTACCGGCGTGATTACCAAGAAAGACCTGAACGCGATGAGCTGGGACGTGCTCTGGCTCGTGGCTGGTGGTTTTGCCCTCGGTGTTGGCCTCAATGCGACCGGACTTGCTGCTCACCTCATCAAGACGATCCCGTTTGCAAGCTGGTCTCCGCTGGCCTTGATGATTGGTTGCGGCGTCATCTGCCTATTCATGGCGAATTTCATGAGCCATACTTCTACTGCGACGCTCCTGGTGCCGATTCTCTGCGCCGTGGGTATCGCCTGCCAGGACAACCTCGTTGGCCTTGGCGGTGTGACCGCCCTCCTCGTGTCTGTCGCGTTTGCCAGCTCTCTCGGCATGAGCCTCCCGATTTCTACGCCGCCTAACGCCCTTGCACATGCTACGGGTTACACCGATACGAACGGCATGGCGAAGACGGGTATCGTGATGGGTATTTCCGGCCTCGCACTCTCCTGGGTGATGATGATTTTCCTCGCCAAGGTGAACTTCTTCGGTACGCCGGCTCCGAAGGCTGCGGAAGCCGCCCCGGCCGCTCCTGCCGCTGCCGAAAAGGTTGTTGAAGCCCCGGCCGCTCCGGCCGTCGCTGACAGTGCTGCCGCCGTCGCTGCTGACAGCACCGCAGCTGTTGCCGTGGATAGCGCCGCCGCTGCCAAGGTCGAAGTTGTCGACTCCGCTGCCGCCCCGGTTGCCGAAACGAAGTAATTTCTCTGTAAAGATTGGGAGCCGCCTTCATTTGGGCGGCTCCTTTTTTATATATTGGAAAAAAAGAAGGAATTTATCAAATGAAAAAGATTTTCTTGTCTGCTATCTTGTTGAGCTTCATTGTGTTAGCTGCGTGCGGCGACGACTCTGGCACCAGTGATACTAAGGACGTCTGCACGGATGACCCGGCGCTGTGTGAAACCCAGACGACCGATCCAGAGCCCGTGGAATAATCGCGGCAATTTCCGCCTTTACATTTTTTGTGTTTCACCATTGAAAGTGTTACACTTTTTGTCTATATTTGCGCAAGTTTAAACCTTGAGTAATAAGACAAGAAGATGAAACAAATTCTTGCAATGTCGAAGACCGAACCGAACTGCGCAATCCACGGCGCACCGGCAGATGGTTTTTCCAAGGTTGATAATTTTTCTGATTTTGCTGAACTTTTTAGTTCAGCGTTTTTTTTACCCAAAACGTCATTCCGGGTTCGACCCGGAATCTCTTTGAGATTTTATTGCAGGAAGATGGCGGATCAGGTCCGCCATGACGAAGCATTTAATTAATTAGTCAACGGAGATAAACAAAATGAAGATTGAAGGCATCGACAAAGTCCTTATCATCGGTTCTGGCCCGATCGTGATCGGTCAGGCTTGCGAATTCGACTATTCCGGCACCCAGGCTTGCAAGGCCCTGCGCGAACAGGGTTACAAGATTGTGCTCGTGAACTCCAACCCGGCTACCATCATGACTGACCCGGTCATGGCCGATGCCACCTACATCGAACCGCTGAACGTCGCCCGCCTCACCCAGATTATCGAAAAGGAACGCCCGCAGGCACTCCTCCCGAACTTGGGCGGCCAGACTGGTTTGAACCTCGCCTCTGCTTTGAGCAAGGCTGGCGTGCTGGACAAGTACGGCGTGAAGGTCATCGGTGTGAACCTCGACGCTATTGAACGCGGCGAAGACCGTGAAATCTTCAAGGAAACCATGCAGAAGCTCGGCATCGACACCCCGCGCTCCGGCATTTGCCACTCTGTGGAAGAAGCCGAAAAGATTGTGGCCGAAATCGGCTACCCGGTGGTGGTTCGCCCGGCATACACCATGGGCGGTGCAGGCGGCGGTTTCTGCTACAACGTGGAAGAACTCCGCACCATTTGCTCTAACGGTCTTGAACTCTCCATGACGCACCAGTGCCTCATCGAAGAATCCATTCTCGGCTGGGAAGAGCTGGAAGTCGAAGTGGTTCGCGATTCCAAGAACCAGATGATCGCCATCTGCTTCATCGAAAATATCGACCCGGTGGGCGTGCATACCGGCGACTCCTTCTGCGCAGCCCCGTTCCTCACCATCGACAAGAAGCTTGAAGAAGAACTGAAGGAAAAGGCCTTCAAGATTGTAGAATCCATCGGCGTGATTGGCGGTACCAACGTGCAGTTCGCTCACGACCCGAAGACCGGTCGCGTGGTGATTATCGAAATCAACCCGCGTACCAGCCGCTCTTCTGCCCTTGCTTCCAAGGCTACCGGCTTCCCGATCGCCCTCATTTCTGCAAAGCTCGCCGCAGGCCTCACCCTCGACCAGATTCCGTACTGGCGCGACGGAAGCCTCGAAAAGTACACCCCGAGCGGTGACTACGTGGTGCTCAAGTTTGCTCGCTGGGCATTCGAAAAGTTCCGCGGCGTCGATGACTGCCTCGGCACCCAGATGAAGGCCGTGGGCGAAGTCATGGCTATCGGCAAGACCTACAAGGAAACCCTCCAGAAGGCTATCCGCGGCCTCGAAAACGGTCGCTCCGGCCTCGGCTTTGCGAAGGACTTCAACAAGAAGAGCAAGGAAGAACTCCTCGAAATGCTCAAGACCCCGAGCTCCGAACGCCACTTCCAGATGTACGAAGCCATCCGCAAGGGCGCTACCGACGAAGAAATCTTCGCCGCCACCTACGAAAAGGCTTACTTCGTGCAGCAGATGCGCGAACTCGTGGAACTCGAAGAAGAAATGCTCAAGACTCCGGGCCGCCTGCCTTCTGACGAACTGCTCATCAAGGCCAAGAAGGACGGCTTCAGCGACAAGTATATCGCCAAGATCCTCGGCATCCGCGAAAAGGACGTGCGCAAGAAGCGTACCGAACTCGGCGTGGTCGAAGGCTGGTGCGCAGTGCCGGTGAGCGGCGTGAAGGACCAGTACTACTACTACAGCACCTACAACTGCAAGGACGAATCTACCGCTTCCACCAACCCGAAGAAGATCATGATTCTCGGCGGTGGCCCGAACAGAATCGGCCAGGGTATCGAATTCGACTATTGCTGCTGCCACGCTGCAATGGCCCTCCGCGAAATGGGTTACGAAACCATCATGGTGAACTGCAACCCCGAAACGGTTTCTACCGACTACGATACCAGCGACAAGCTGTACTTCGAACCGGTCTGTCTCGAAGACGTTCTCCAGATTTACCACAAGGAAAAGCCGGCCGGCGTGATTGTGCAGTTCGGTGGCCAGACTCCGCTGAACATCGCCCGCGCCCTCTCCGACGAAGGCGTGAAGATTCTCGGCACCAGCATCGACTCCATCGATATCGCTGAAGACCGCGACTTGTTCCGCAAGATGATGGATCAGCTCGGTATCCCGATGCCGGAAAGCGGCATGGCCACGAACATCGACGAAGCTCTCGCTTGCGTCAAGCAGATCGGCGGCTACCCGGTGATGATCCGCCCGAGCTTCGTGCTTGGCGGCCGCGGCATGGAAGTCATCTACGACGAGAACATGCTCCGCGAATACGTGGCCAAGGCCGTGGGCGTGACCCCGGATCGCCCGCTCCTCATCGACCGCTTCCTCCACAACGCTTTGGAATGCGAAGCTGACGCCCTTTCTGACGGCGAACACGTTTACATCCCGTCCGTGATGGAACACGTCGAACTTGCCGGTGTCCACTCCGGTGACTCCGCCTGCATCATCCCGCCGGTGACCATCACCAAGGAAAACCTCGCGACCATCAAGGATTACACCAGGAAGATTGCTGAAGCCCTCCACGTTTGCGGCCTCATGAACATGCAGTACGCTATCGAAGACGGCAAGGTGTTCGTGCTCGAAGCGAACCCGCGTGCTTCCCGCACGGTGCCTCTGGTCTCCAAGGTTTGCAACACCCAGATGGCCCGCCTCGCTACCCGCCTGATGCTCGGTGCCAAGC
>NZ_DGUN01000044.1:94309-110551 GCF_002395745.1 Fibrobacter sp. UBA4309 | reverse complement strand
ATCCTTGTAACTCTTTGAACGTGAACAAGTTATGTAATAATTTAATCTTTTCTTTGCCTAAAAGTCGGTTTGGATTGGACAAAATGAGGAATATTGCCGCTTTTTTGCTGATTTACACGTTCTCTGGGGCGCTGAACCCTGCCCTGACGCGCTTTTTGGGCCGGATTTTGGTTCAAAAGGCCGGCACGGTCGGGGACGAACAGGAGGAGCAGCTCCATTTTCCCGCTACCCGGTTCTAGGTACAGCGGTATGTTCTTGCGCAACATGTAGCCTTCGCGACGGAAATGGCGAATCTGCTTGGTCGCGATTTCCAGGTCGGAAACCTGCAGCAAGATGCGTTCGGGGCGCGATGCCGCGATAGCTTGCTGGACGTTCGCGGGGAAATCGTCGCCGGAAGGCATGTTGAAATAGAAAGTCCAGCGGCCTTCGTTTTCGGACTTGCCGAAGAACTTGGCGAGGAACGGGGCTTCGAGCTGGCCGCGGTGGAATTTCAGCGAGCCGTCGGTAATGTTGCGGGCGTTGTACCGGGTAGAAAGCATCGCCGATTCCCTGCAGTCGAGAGCCTCGGTCTGTGCGAAGCAATGGGCGAGGGTGGCGCTGATGAAAGAACATCCGGAATAGAATTCGAAGAACTTGTCGCCGGCTGCGGGGTGGATGGCATCCTTGATGCGCAGGGGCAGCGAAAGCCATGCGTCTTTCATGCGCGGAGCCCAGTCGAGCACGTGCATGTAGAAACCGGTTCCGGCGAGCGGCATGAAATCGGTTCCGAAACTGCATTTGGAATCGACGCGAGTACTCTGGCGGAACGCCGGATCAAAGAGCCTGTCCGGCTGGCACTGGATGAGGTGGCTGCTGATGATTTCGGGACAGTTTCTTTGTACAAAATCCGAGAACGTCTTGTAGCCGTGTGCGGAATTCTTGCCGTGGCAGTTGGCCTGGACCAGGAGGGCGAACCTGCCGTCGCCGGTGGCCCTGAACCAGATTTGGCGAATGGCCTTGCGGAACAGGCGGAGATGATCCTTGTGCAGCTGTTCCCCAACGCGGTTGACGACTTCCGGCGGTTCCATTCCCTTGGCGGGAGGCTCGAGCGTCAGCGATTCGTGGCCAGCTACGGCGCGCATGACGAATCTCCAGTCGCTGTTTTCGGGCAAGGCTTCCTTGGTGAACCATGCCTGGAATTTTCCCGGAATCTTTTCGTTTTCGACCCAGGCGGAAAGCTGCTGTTTAAGATCTTCAAAAGTAGGCACCTTTCGTGCGGCAGGAGCGGAGGACTCCGCCTTTTTGGTGAAGGCGGCCTTATTGTGGAATCTGCTCGCGACAAGGCTCTTGGGGGCCTTGAGCTTGGCACTTGCGTTACGGCTTTGTCTTGTATACATAATTTTGTCTGTATATATTTTTTTAGACCACGAATCTGGGGTAAATCCAGGAACATTCGCGGGCAATCATCTTCGGGAATTCACGGAACGAACCGTTGATCTGGTACAGGTCCAGGCTTCCTTCGACCGGCGTGAGCGACATGACGCTGTCGGCACGGTTGCAAAGGTACGGGTATTCGTCGTTGTTGCAGGCGGTGACGACTGCGCATCCGGTAAGTGCGATAATCGTGTCGATCATCTGCATCAGCATCTGGTTCGGCGAGCCCGTCAGTCGCATGGATTTCGGGTTGTGGAGCACTGCGGAAATCGGGTCGATGATGACTACGCGGTAATCGTGGTTTTCCAGCTTCTTGGCGCCTTCGATACGCTTGGCAATCAGCTGGGCTGTCTCGATAGGCGAAAGGGCCGTGCCGCGGAGGTTCAAGAAACCGAACTTGGGCGTGCTGGCGTTGAGTCCGCGGAATCCGCCCAGCAGGTGCAGACGGTTCAAGAATACGGACTTGGTCAGTTCGAAGTTGATGAACAGGACGTCGTTAGAAGAAGTCGTGTTGCCGAACCAGTCTTCGCCGTAGCAGATGGAAAGACCGAGGTCCATGAGGGCAAAGGATTTTCCGCTCTTGGGAGGTGCGGTGAACAAGAAGAATTCGCCCGTACGCAAGACGTTCTCGATGATGCTCGCGTCTTTTTTCGGCGGTTCTTCACTGTCGCTGGCGAGTTCTACGAGCGGCTTGCCGTCGAGGGAGTATTCCACCCATTCGCGCCACTCCTGGAAGTTCTTGGCACCTTGTTCCAAGCCGATGAGGTACTGCTGTTTGCCTCCGCGCAAAACGCCCGGCATACGGGCCATCATGTTCGGGTTCCTGTTGATCGGGTCGACCTTGAAACCTTGGTCTTCGAGCGTCTTGAACAAGAAGTCCACGCGCTCGTAGTATTCGTCGAGGTTGCTGGCGCCGATCTTGACCCAGGCCTGTGCGGAGTTTGCACCGAGCGTGTTCACGATGGCGGCACAGGGAAGGTTCAACGCCTTGTAATAGGCGAGCTGCTTGGCAAGAAGCATTTTCGGGCTATCGACAACTACGTAGCGGTAGCGGAAGCTTTCGTCGGTAGCGTCTTCGCCGCCGGCAGTCGCGTTGACGCAGATGAGTGCGCCTTCGGGGCTGTCCAGGCTCTTCATGATCTTGGTGATGGCGGCGTCTTGGCCGACAATGTTCGAAACTTTTTCGGCGGTGCATTTCGGGGTGTCCGAAATCTTGAACTCGATTGTTTCGTCCGGCTCGAAAACGGCTTCGAGCAGCTTGGCGAGATCTTTACGCCAGTCGTGGCTTGGCCACGGGATAGAAAGCGCTTCTGGGTCGATCTTGTGGTTTTGCAACAAGGTCAGCGACTGCGTGTCGAGACCCATGGCAAGCATCTGCTCCATGGAGAACATGCCTGCGGGCATCGGCGAAATAATCGTGGGCTGCACCGGTGCGGCGGGAGCCTCTACGGGAATATCCTTCGGCTTGTCTTCTTCGCGCTCGGCTGCGCGTTTTTCCGATGAAAACGCCCTGCGGAGAATCTGTTCGACTTCTTCCGGAGCGAGCCCCTGGTCGCGCGCGACACCGCCGAGCTGGAAACTCGCGTCCATGTATGTCCAGCCATCTTGCTGGGCAGCTTCGCCGGCCTTGAACAGTTCGCTTTTCAGCTCGTTGCCGCTGTACTTGCCTTTGAGGAACTGGTTGATAACCTTTCTTGCGCTTTCCATAAAATACCTTTGGTTTGGGTTTATGTTATACGAAGCCTGGAATATTCGTAAAGTCCGAGGGACAGGGCGACGGATGCATTGTAGGAATGCGCTTCGGGTTTCATCGGAATCCTGAGTACGGCGTCGCACTGCTTTTTAATGAATGGCGGAAGGCCGACGTCTTCGCCACCGACGGCGATGACCGCATGGTCGGAGAACTTGAAATCGGCAAGGTTCGTTTCGGTATCGGCATCTAGCCCGAGCACCTGGTAGCCGGCCTGCTTGAGTTCGCCGACGGCGGCTTCGAGATTGTCCGGCCTGCAGATACGGAGCTTTTCGAGCGCCCCGGCCGAAGTACGGGCGACACTGGGCGTGACACCGCACATTCCCTTGGCCGGAATTAGGAATATGTCTACGCCGAGGGCGAGACAGCTGCGGATGCAGGCGCCGAGGTTGCGCGGGTCTTCGATATTTGTCGCGACAGCGATGAGCTTGGGCTCGCCGGAATCGATTGCGTTGAAAAATTCTTCGCGGACGTCCATCCAGTTCAGGAGTTCCTTCTCGTTCATCAGGGCGACAACGCCGTGGTTCGGGCGGGCGTAGCTGTCGAGAACCTTGGAATCGACCTGCTGTACGTGGACATGCGCGCGTTTTGCGAGTTTCTGCAACTCGTAAAGCTTGGGGTTTCCCGACTGGTGCATAAAGAGTACGCGGTGCACCTGTAACGGGTTCTTCGTCAGCAGTTCGGTGACTTCCTTGATGCCGCCGACGGCTACTTGCGGAGACGAATCGGAATCGCCCATGGCGGGGACCACGTTCGCGGGTCTAGGCGCGCTGCGCGTAAAACTGCGCCTGCGGTCGTCCCGAAAATGTCGCTGTCCGTGAAAACTGTCTTCGTTGAAACTCATTTAAAACTCCATGAAGCGGCTAGTAACGTTCCTTGCAGGCGATGACCACGTCCATTTGGACGTCTGTCTCTTTCTGTTCCAGAGGCTCGTCGGTAATCTGTGCGGGAGTGGCGATGCCAGCCTTGTATGCCTTGGGGTGATTGGCCAAAAATCTGTCGTAGTAGCCCTTGCCGTGGCCCTTGCGCTTGCCGTCCCAGTTGAACTTGGTTCCGGGAACCAGGAATATGGGAATGTCGCCTTCGAATTTTTCGAGACCTTCGCGCGGTTCCATGATGCCGAAATGGCCCTTGACCAGGTCCTTGCGGAGATTTCCGACCTTGTAGAAATTCATGATGCCGTCGCCTTCGCACCGCGGCAGGAGCAACCGGCCTTCCAGGGCCAGTTCTTCGATGATGGGCATGAGGTTCGGCTCGCCTTTTTGCGGGTAGAATGCGGCGATGTTCCTGGAATCCCTGTAGCCTGGAATGTCGTGTATCTGCTGCCACGGATCCCGGATAATGTCTTCACCTTTCTTTTCGCGGCGTTTCTTGAGCACGAGATCGACAATCGGGCTGCTGCCGAATACAATCATGACCAGGAGAAAGACCAGTATGGACGCACCGAGACTCATGGATTAGTCCTCTCCGATGCGTTTTGCCGTGGGTAAATGTTCTCTAAGGATTTCGTTCCAGATTTGGCGCTGCCACTGCATCAGGTGAGCCTCTTCGTAACGGATATCCCAGGGCATGTTGCCCGGGGCGGCAAGCCAGATGAGTTGCGTCTTGTTTGCAAGCATCGATGTGTCGAGATTGAGCTGTTCTGCTTTTTCGTCTCGCCATGTCTTGAGGGCGATGAGGAGGTCGGAATGCGGAACGACTGCTGGTGGCGGAGCCTTGGGCAGCCTTTCGGGCCATTCGCTTTCGGGGGTGGCGACGGCGGTTTCGAGCATCTTGGTGAAGGAATCGAGGCGGTCTCCCTTGAAATTGCGGGGGAGCTTGGGAAGCCTGCTCTTGTCGACTTCGGGGAAGTTGGCGTGCTGGGCGCGAACGATGGCGAGCATCAGTTCCGCCGGCATCACCTTGTAGGGCGGACGGTCCAGCGCTTCGGCTTCTTTTTCGCGCCATTCCCAGATATGCTTCAGCAGGTTGAGCCCGCACGGATCGTAGGTGCTGGAACCCGGAATCCTCCAGGGGTCCTTTTTCGGCGGGTTTGGTTGCCGTGAATGTTCTATAAGGGCGTCGCACTGCTCCATGAGCCACTGCATGCGTCCGGCCTTTTGCAGTTTTTCTACAAGGATGGCGCAAAGTTCATGGAGGTAGAACGTGTCGTGGATGGCGTATTCGCACATGTCCAGCGATAGCGGGCGGATAGACCAGTCGGCGCGCTGGTTTTCCTTTTTCAGTTCCTCGTTAAAGTATTCCCGTACCAGGTCAGCGAGGCCCAGGTGGGGTTCTCCCAGCATCTTGGCGGCCAGCATGGTGTCAAAGATTTTTTTTGGCGAAAAGCCGAAAGCCTGCCATAAAAGACGCAAATCGTAGTCGGCTCCGTGAAAAATCAGGGTCTGCATGGCTTTCGTCTTGAACAACGGTGATAGCTCAAGGCCGCAGAGCGGGTCGACGATATAGTGGTGGTCGCCTATGGTAATCTGGATAAGGCATAGCCTCGCCAGGTAATGATGCATGGAATCGGCCTCCGTGTCGACGGCGGCCATATCATAGAGGTCCAAGTCCTGGATAAGCCCGGCTAGGGCCTCCTCGTTGTCGACCAGTATGTAGCTTTCGTTCTGCATCATTCTTGACGAAATGTAATTAAAAAGTATAGGGGTAGGCGAAGCGGCTTATTTCTTCTTGTCCTCTATATATAGTGGCCTCTGCTTGACTTCGTCGTAGATGCGGCCGATATATTCGCCGAGGATGCCGATGGAGATCAGCTGTACGCCGGCGAAGAACACGATGGCGGTCATGAGCGATGCCCAGCCGGGGACCGTTGTCGCGGGGCTGAGGAACTTCTCGAGGATAGACCATACGAACAGCCCGAATCCGACGATAGTCGCGATAAAACCGAGGTAAAAACTGATCTTGAGCGGTGCGGAACTGAAACCGGTGATGCCGTCGAAGGCAAGCCGCATCATCTTCTTGAGCGGGTACTTGGACGTGCCCGCGGTGCGTTCGGCACGGTCGTACTTGACGCCAATCTTCTTGAAGCCTACCCAGCAGACGAGTCCGCGCAAGAAGCGGCTGCGTTCCGGCAGGTTCTTGAGCTGGTCCACCACGCAGCGGTCCATGAGGCGGAAGTCGCCAGTATCGGGCGGAATGTCGATGCTCGTGAGCTTGCCGATGATGCGGTAGAACGCGAACGCGGTAAAGCGCTTGAAGATGGTTTCGCCCTTGCGCTTGTTGCGCTGTGCGTACACGACCTGGTAGCCTTCGTGCCATTTCTCGAGCATCTCGTGGATAAGGCTCGGCGGATCCTGCAGGTCCCCGTCGATAATGACGACGGCATCGCCTATGGCGTGATCGAGGCCCGCGCTGAAGGCTGCCTGGTGACCGAAATTGCGGCTGAAGTTGATAATCTTGTTGTTCGGGTTGCTCGGAAGGAGCCCTTCGACAATTTCGCGGGTCTTGTCCTTCGAGCCGTCGTTCACGAAAATGAGTTCGTGCTCCACGTCCTTGAGTTCTTCTTCCAGGACGCGGTAGGTTTCGGCGACAATTTCTTCTTCGTTAAAGACGGGTATGATTACGGATAAGAGCATATGGGTAATTATAGTAAAAGAGTTACTAGTTACTAGTATTTCAAATATCAAGAAGCGTCTTGAAAATGCCATACTAGTAACTAAGAACTCAGAACTAGGAACTACGGCGAAGCCGCTAGGGAATCAATACGGAATTCACGAAATCGACGTGGGTGCAGTCGATGCCGTTCTTGGGAATGGCCTTGAGCGTGAGCTTCTGTATGCCCTGGACATTTGCTGTCAGGGTGTGGACTATTCCGTTCTGGAATACGGGACTCTGTGCGAGGACCGCTCCGTCGCCGAGGATCTCGACGTGGACGCCTTCGCTACAGAGGCTTTCGTCGTCGAGTCCGAAAGAGGTGCGGAAGCTGGAATACTTTTCGCCGATGTCGTAGGTGGTTTCGGAGGCGGCGTGCGTGCCGAATCCGTTCTCGAACTTCTGCCCGTCAATAGTAAGCGGGTTCCCTTCGATGCTCTGGTTCTGGTGGATGGAACCCCATCCCTGTGCGTGGCTCTCGTATTTCAGGTCGGAAAGCGGAATCACTCCGTTCGCCTTGTTGAAGAAGAACTTCGAGATGTCGGCGACCTTGCTGTTCTTGACTATATCCTGGATGATGAAACGAATCTGGTTGTAACCTGGCTGGAGGGTGTCGCCCGGTATGGCGATTTCCTTCTTGCCGGCTTCGTATTTCGTGCGTTCCATAATCTTCTTGTTCAGTAATATTAGGATTTCCCAATTTGCCGCGGCATCGGAGGTTTCCTTGAGTTCGTAATTGTATCGCAGCGTGTCGATGACAATCTTGTTGACGTCGGTATTCTCCTCGAGTTCGTTGAGGTTCAGCTTTTCTTCGGCCGGGGCCTCGTTCAGGTTCGCGTCTTCGATGGTGATGATGTTCTTGGGGTTGTAGTTCTTGCGCCCGTTGAACTTGGCAATCTGAACCCAGTAATTGTTGGTGATGAGGATGTTCTTGACGCCGACCATGTCCATTTCGCGTTCAAAGACGTCACAAGTGGTGGCGATGCGGTGCTCGACGGCCTTCTTGTGGTATGTCTGGCTGTCCCAGCAGTCCAGACCGCGGATATAGTAGACTTCGCCATTGTATTTGTCGATCAATCCTTGCAGCTCGGAATCGTTCATCTGGCGAGCCTTGTCGTAGTGGATGGAAGAGACTCCGTAACCCACGAAATGCCACGGACGGCCATAGATGAATAGCCTTTCGGCTTGCGGCTGTTCGTTCAGCCACTGCCAGATTTCGTATTCCTCGATGGTCAGGTGGTTCCTGTTGTACATGATGTTGTTGTTGAAGTCGGCTTTGTAGTGGAATGTCCAGCCGGTAAAGAGCAACGAAACGATAACGCAACCGATAAAGGAAAGCCTTGCGATTTTCTTCTTGTCAATGGATTCGGCAAAATACTGGATGGCGTGTGCCACGGGAAGAGCGCCGACAAAGGCCATGCTGGGCAGCATCACCAGACTGTAGCGCTGGTTGATCTGGATGCTGAAATCGCCCGAGACGTTTTCCAGGATGACATAGGTCTGGATGTGGTAAAGAACAAGGAATACAAGCGTCCAGAGATAGAACTTGTCGCCTTTACGCGCGTCGTAGAAGGCGCGGAAAAGCAAGTAGATGCCACCGATGGCGAACAGGTAGTTGAAATAGGTGAGGAAGGGATTCTCGAGTTCGCCGTTTTCCTTGAGCGGCTTGGTCATTTCGGTCCAGTTCTTGGCGAGATCTTCTAGGAAGTGCCCGTGCGCTTCGTATTCGCCGCCCTGGAAACCGAATCCCTGGAAGTAGCTGATGGTAAGGAGCGCGGGTACCGAGAACAGCGAGAGCGTCACGAAGAACGTGGGGGCCTTGCAGTCCTTCTTGTCGAGCAGTTTCGGGAGTGCGAACAGAATAAAGGCGAGCAGGCAGAAAGCCGTTTCCTGGCGGGTCTGGGCGAAGAATGCGAGGCTGAGGGCGAGGAGTGCCCAGTGCTTAATCGTGTTGCGGTCGTAAGCCCACTTGAAAATCAGGAGCGAAAGCGCGGAGAGGAAAATGTAGAGCGGTTCCACCGACATGGCGCGGAACTGGAACATTACGGTCGGCTGCAGTGCCGTGAGAAGGGCCGCGAAGAAGGCGAGCAGGGGTTGGCGCGTCCAGGCGACGATCGCGAGGAACATCAGGAGGAACGATAGCGGGAGCATCAGGAGCTCGGCATTGAAGATCCAGTGAAGGTTAGAACCGAACAGGGGCATCCCTAGGTAATAGAGGAAGGAGAGTCCCTTGGTCTTGAAACTGTTTGATTTCCCGACGCAGTTGAGGCCGCCGTTCTCGAAGTATCCCTGGTTGCAGGTACCGCTTTCATGGTTGTAGTACATGTTCTGGGCGACGGACATGAATACGCTTTCGTCACTCTGCACGCGGTGGCGGGCTTCAATCTGGGTGCCGGCGAAAATGGCGATGGCCACGGCGAATACGACCGCCATGATGCTGAAGGCTTTTTCGGGGAGAATCCCCTTGATCCATTCACGGAAGTCCTTGTTCAGGAGGCAGAACAGGACGATTGCCGCTATGAGCTGCACGCCGAAGAGGGGGAGAGGGAGGTAGAGGTCTAGCTGGCGGATGGTTTCCTTGTGACCGACATTCGGACCCAGATAGACGAGGAAGGGAATTGCCAGGGCGACGATTAGCCCGATAATGCCTGCCGGATGGGCTAAGTTCTTGAGAATCAATAGAATGGAATCTTTAAACGACATTTTGTTAGCCTTTAGGATACTCTAGTATATGTCACCAAAATATAATTTTTTCTTTTTCACGCTCATTTCTTGGCGGGATTGACCTTGAGAGAAACCGTAAAAAAAGCTACATTTGGCGCGTAAAAAACAACACCTTGAGAGGTTTTACCGTGCAAGATTCTCTAGTTACGAAAGCAGCCGACAACGTCCGAATCCTTTCTGCCGCGATGGTGCAGAAGGCGAAGTCCGGACATCCGGGTGGTGCCATGGGCGCCGCCGACGCCATCACGCTGTTGTTCGCGGAATTCTTGCGCTACGATCCGGACGACGCCGAATGGATGGGCCGCGACCGCTTCTTCATGGACCCGGGCCACATGAGCCCGCTCCTGTACTCCGAGCTCGTCCTCACGAACCGCCTCACGCTCGACGACGTGAAGGACTTCCGCCAGCTCGGCAGCCGCACTCCGGGCCACCCCGAACTCGATGTGATGCTCGGCATCGAGAACTCTTCGGGCCCGCTCGGTATTGGCCACGGCATCGCCCTTGGCGCCGCCATCGCCGAACGCTTCATGGTGGAACGCTTCGGCTCCATCCTCGAGCACAAGACTGTCTGCCTCGTTTCTGACGGCGGCCTCGAAGAAGAAATTGCCTACGGCGTGGGCCGCATCGCCGGTCACCTCAAGCTTTCGAACCTCATCTTCTTCTACGACGCGAACCAGGTGCAGCTCAGCTGCAAGACCGAAGACGTGATGAGCCACGACTTCGTCGGCCAGTACAAGGCATGGGGTTTCCGCGTTATCGAATGCGACGGTTCCAACATCGCCGAACTCCGCAAGGCTTTCAAGGAAGCTTGGGCCGAGAAGGAAAAGCCGACGCTCGTGTTCGGCCACACCACGATGGCCAAGGGCGCCGTTGCCGAAGATGGCAAGAGCTACGAAGGTGAAGTTTCTACGCACGGGCAGCCGCTCAACGCTGCCGGTGCTTCTACTACCGCGACGGTCAAGAACCTCGGCGGTAACCCAGACGATCCGTTCCAGGTGTTCGACGACGTGAAGGCTGCATTCGAAGCCCGCGCAAACGAACTTCGCAAGGAAGTTGCCGAATGGAAGAAGGCCAAGGCCGACTGGGACAAGGCGAATGCCGAAAAGTCCGCGACCCTCAATGAATGGCTCTCCGGCAAGGCTCCGGTGCTCAACCTCTCGAACCTCCCCATCAAGGAAGGCGTCGCTACCCGCGTTACGAGCGGTACGGTTCTCGGCTACCTCGCCGAAAATTTCCACAACATCATTTGCAGTTCCGCCGACCTTTCGAACTCCGACAATACGCAGGCGTTCCTCAACAAGACGGGCATCTTCCGTCCGAACGACTTCAAGGGCGCGTTTGTTCAGGTGGGCGTCGCGGAACTCACGATGGGCGCCATCATGAACGGTATCGCGTTGCAGAAGGGCCTGTTCCCGATTTGCGCCACGTTCTTCGTGTTCAGCGACTTCATGAAGCCCGCTATCCGCATGGCCGCCCTCATGGGCCTGCCTGTCAAGTACGTGTTCACGCACGATAGCTTCCGCGTGGGCGAAGACGGCCCGACGCACCAGCCCATCGAACACGAAACGCAGATTCGCCTGCTCGAAGACCTCACGAAGGAAAACGGCAAGGCCGAAATGCTCGTGCTCCGTCCGGCGGACGCATTCGAGACTCTCGCCGCCTGGGAAATGGCTTTCGAGAACAACGACAGCCCGACGGCGCTTATCCTTACCCGCCAGGTGGTGAATACGCTCCCCGGCGAAAACCGTTACGAAGCCGCGAAGGCCTGCCGCAAGGGCGCCTACATCGTGAGCGACAATACCGCAGCGGGAAAGAACCCGGACCTCACTCTCGTCGCGAACGGTTCCGACGTGCTCCTGGAACACCAGGCTGCCGAACTCCTCCGCGCCGAAGGCAAGGCCGTGCGCGTGGTCTCCATGATTAGCCCGGCTCTCTTCCTCAAGCAGGACAAGGCCTACCGCGACCAGGTGCTCGTGCCCTGGACTCCGGTGTTCGCTCTCTCCAGCGGCCTTCCGGTCCTCTTCGACCGCGTGGTCGGCGGGTTCGGCAAGGCTTGCGGTCTGGAACGCTTCGGCGCTTCCGCTCCGGCCGGCGTGCTCGAGAAGGAATTCGGCTACGTGCCCGAGGCAGTCGCCGCGAAGGCCAAGGAATACCTCGCCGAGTTCAAGGCGAATGTTGAAGCCTTCAAGAAGGCAAACGCCTAATTTCAAGAACAAATATTAAAAGGGCCGCTCCCCGCACGGGAGCGGCTTTTTGTTATTTCCATTGAATTTTCAATTTTCGTCCTGTTATCGCGCAGTCCGTCAGGTACGAATCTATCAGAACCTGGTAAGGAATGCCGACTTCCTTCGCCATATTCTTAAAATACTCGATAGTACTGGAATTCAGCCTTATCGTGATTTGTTTTTTGAGAAACTTGGCGTATGGATTTTTTACAGCCTTCATTTTTGAAAAGTCGTATTCTTTTTTCATAAGCAGTCCCCCTTTCTTTCGTTCCAGTAGTATTGAAATTCTTTTTTTGTTGCTTTACGGGCGCTGATTATGCGGTTCACGATGTGTTCTGCATCTATTCCTATTTGTTCTGTAAAAACAACAACTAGTGTCCTTAGGTTTGCGGATAATCCCACAAGAATTGACCGATCTTCTTTTGATGAATGTTCCTCGTCAAAAAATACTCTGGCGTGTTCATCCTTGAAGCATGTTTTTGCCTCTTCGAATGAAATGCCGTGTTTCTTTTGATTTGTTGCATTCTTTTTCTCGTCCCAAATGAATTCTATCTGCATATAGTATTCCTTTGGATAATTATAATATAATTATAAATAGGCGAAAATGCAATAATTTTTTTCATTTGAACTCCTATGTTTTGTTAGCGTGTATAGCCAGACGCAGCGAACAGGGAGTGTCCCTATCTACTATATAAGACGGTTTAGACCCCCGAAATGAGCCGAAAAAATTTGTTTACGTGGCGTTATTTACAGACGGGAAACGTTTGTTTCCTATATTTCCGATAAATGATTTGGGGTACTATGAAACGTTTTTCTTTGATTTGCATTTTGGCATTGACGTTCTTGTTCGCCGCCTGCGGCGACGACGGCTCCTCGTCTGTAGGCGGTGGCGGTTCCGGCGACAAGGGCAGCGAATACAATCCCGACGCGGGCACGGTCAAGGATTTGCGCGATGGCCAGACTTACGCCACGGTCACTATCGGCGGGCGGGTATGGATGGCTGAGAACCTGAACTACGAAACGGAAACTAGCGTGGTTTTCCCCGAATACGACGGGAAATCTCACGAAAAGTACGGGCGGCTGTACGCCTGGGAAGATGCAATGGACGCATGCCCCCGCGGTTGGCGCCTGCCGGGCGAAGACGACTGGAACGACCTGGTTGCTGCCGCTGGTGATTCGGCTACGGCGGGTACGAAACTCAAGGCTGCTCGCGATTGGGACAAGGACAAGAAGGACTATGTCGTCGGTACGGATGACTACGGGTTTGCTGCCTTGCCTGCGGCCGTTTCGCATGTCAACACGAACGGCGTGCGCAGCTTCAGCAACAACGGGGCCTTCTTCTGGACCGCCACGGAGAAAAACGACGCGAAGGCGCTCATGTTCGTGATGCATTACGAGAAGGAATCCGTGGAATCGGGCGCATTCCCCAAGGATACGTGGCTCAGCGTCCGCTGCATCAAGGATTAGTTTGCTTTTTTTGGCGAAATATCCTATATTCTAGGCATGATTTGCCCTTTTTGCAAGCAAGACAACGACAAGGTGGTCGATAGCCGCGTGAGCGGAACCGCCATACGCAGACGGCGTGAATGCCTGGCGTGTGGCCGCAGGTTCACTACTCGCGAGTATATCGAACTCCAGCCGTTGACGGTTATCAAGCGGAGTGGCGAAAAGCAGCCGTTCCAGCGCGAAAAGCTTATCCGCGGCATCATGAACTCTTGCAAGAAGCGTCCGCTTTCGACCGAGGATATCGAAGAACTGGCGACACGCGTGGAGAACGCCCTGCAGGCGAACGACAATTCCGAGGTGGGTTACGATACCATCGGGAACCTCGTGATGCAGGAACTCAAGAAATTGGACCCTGTCGCCTACGTGAGGTTCGCGTCCATCTACCGAGAATTCAAGGAAGTCGGCGAGTTCGTGGACCAGATCAAGACGCTGGATAAAACTTAGACGAAAGAACGCTCGCCATGCTCGCTACAGACGAAAGACGAAAGAAGTCTTCGAAAATTTTGGGCATGCGTTATAGATGATGAAGAATTTACTTAGGACTGCATTTGAAAAACGTGCGCCGCTGTTCGATGTGACGGACGCGTACCGCGTCGTGAACGGGGCCGCCGACGGTTTCCCGGGACTCACGCTCGACCGCTTTGGCGACCGCTTCCAGGTGCAGTATTTCGGGGATGAACTTCTGCGGGAACGTCGCGCAATCGTAGATGCGGTGGTGGAGACGTTCAATCCGGTATGCGTCGTGGTGAAGGAACGCCTCTCGCGCTCGGGCAAGTCGCTCGAGAACGCGCCGATGGAAGTTGCCTACGGGTCACGCGAAGATGCCGCGGGTACGGTACGCGAGGGGAACGCGAAATTCCATGTGGACCTGCTCGATACCGTCAATCCGGGGCTGTTCCTTGACATGCGGCACGTGCGCCTCGAGGTGGAGGAACGCTTTCGCGCGATGTCTAATAACGTGCGCTTTTTGAACCTCTTCAGCTACACGTGCAGTTTCTCGGTGCATGCGCGCCTCGGCGGTGCCGCAATCGCCACGAACGCCGACATCAGCGGGAAGATTCTCGACAAGGGCCGCGAAAACTACGCCTTGAACGGCCTCGACCTGCGCCCCGGTGAATTTTTTCGCGGGAATGCGCTCGAATATGTGCGCTGGGCCGCAAAGAAGGGCCTCAAGTTTGATGGAATCGTTCTCGACCCGCCGAGTTTCGCGCGCTTTAAGGGGATGAACTTCAACGTGCGCGAACATTTGATGCCGCTTGTGGCGGACTGCGCCTCGATTTTGAATCCGGGCGGATTCTTCATGGTGAGTTCCAACTACAGCGAGTTCGCGCTCGATTCGTTCGCGCGCGACGTGCTTGATGCCGTCAGGTCGGTACACAAAAAAGCCCGCACTGCTTGGAAGCGCGGGCAGGATATCGATTTTGCGGGTAGCGGCACTACGAAGGATTCTTGCCTCGTCGCGACGCTGGTGGAAGTCTAGGCGCCTTCCGCACCTTCAGCCGCAGAGGTGGAGGGATTCTCTTCTTCCTTTTTCTTCATCCAGGGCGGGGTCTTTTTCGCCTTCGGTTTTGCTTCGGGTTCCGGTTCCGGCGGGTACAATAGCCCGAAGCGGATACCCGCGGTGCTGATGAAGAATTTTTCGACACGCAATTTCTCCAGGAGGGACTTCAGCCAGAAAAGTCCGCAGATGATGACGTCGCTCCTGCCGTTTTCGAGGCCGGGGAGCATCGCGCGGAGTTCCTTGGAGAGGTTGGAGATGCGCGTGGTGACGGCGTCGAGGTCGTTGATGCTCATCTCGAGACCTTCGATGGCCTTGTAGTCGAACTTCGGCTTGTCGAGGTAGACCATAGCGAGTGCGGTTCCCGTACCGCCGATAAGGTAGACGGGCTTCTTGGTCATGCCCTTGAAGCTCACTTCCTTGAAGGTCTCCTTCACGAACTTCTTGTATTCCGGTCCAGGAATCGGGCCCATCGCCTTGAACATCTTGAGTGCGCCGACGGGAATCGAGAACGTGGTCTCGCCGTTGCTGAGTTCGGTGGAACCGCCGCCGATATCGATGGTGACGATGCCTTCGCCGTGCCATTCCTTTACGGAACGGTAGGTGAGCTTGCCTTCTTCTTCGCCGGTGATGATGCGCGGGCGGAACCAGAGAGCCTTTTCGACCGCGTCGATGACTTCTTCCTGGTTTTCGGCCCTGCGCATGGCCTCTGTCATGGCGACGGCCTGGATGTCGGCGCCGAGGGCGTGTAAATCCATGCGGAATGACGTCATGATGGCGACGAGTTCCTCGATTTTCTTCTCGGAAATGCGTCCGTGTTCGTAAATATCTTCGCCGAGCTTGCAGATTTTCACCTTTTGGAGCTTCGGGACCAGAATCTGACGCGGTTCGGCAACCGGCGCGGTCCCGGAATCTGCATTTTCTGCCGGGGCGGGTGTCGCGGGTGCGTCTTCGAATGCGGCGATGAGCATGATGCAGCTCATGCTGCCGATATCGACGGTGGCGAGTAGCTTATTGCTCATTTTTCTCTCCCACGTCTTCGGCTTGAGCCTTTTCCTGTTTCTTCAGCAGGCTTTCCTTGATCTTCTCGGCGATTTTGCCGGGGTGCAACAGGAATTCCTTGGCGCTTGCAATGGCTTCTTCGATGACAGAATCAGGATATTTTCCGTTCCAGCTGGCGACCAGATCGCCCGATTCGCTTCCGAGAGGTTTCTTTTCGCGAATTTCCTGGCCCATTTTTAGTGCGAGAAGCACTCCCAGTTCAAATGCCCGGGGGGAAGATTTCTCCTCGAGGAGCTTTTCGACACGCTTGATGCGTTCTTCGAAGGGAATGTTCTGTAGTTCTGCTAAATCGTTTTCTGTCATGTATAGAAAGATAGTAAAAGAATGTTCCCGAAAAAGAAAGGACTCGCTTGCGCGAGTCCTTCCCAAAAGAGAGCTTTTAAAGAAGAATTACTTCTTAGCAGCAGCCTTCTTGGCAGCCGGCTTCTTAGCAGCGGGCTTCTTGGCAGCCGGCTTCTTAGCAGCGACCTTCT
>NZ_DGUN01000044.1:0-94213 GCF_002395745.1 Fibrobacter sp. UBA4309 | reverse complement strand
CTTGGCGGCCGGCTTCTTAGCAGCGGGCTTCTTGGCAGCCGGCTTCTTAGCAGCGGGCTTCTTGGCGGCCGGCTTCTTAGCAGCGACCTTCTTGGCGGCCGGCTTCTTGGCGGCGACCTTCTTGGCAGCGGGTTTCTTAGCAGCGGGTTTCTTTGTTGTAGCCATTGTTTTTTTTCCTTTTTTTGAGGGTTTGTTGTTTGATGACTATAAAATAACTTTATTTTCACAAATAATCAACACTTTTTTTAAATTTTTTCATTTTTTTTTCTTAAGACTATTGACAAAGCAAAAAAATGACATTATGGGATCTCCAAAAAACGTTAGTTAATTTGTATGTAATTTTGTCGTTTCGGAACGAAAAATTTTCGTCGGAGAAAGAAAAAAAGTCCAGCGTAATGCTGAACTTTTTTCAATCCTATCTTTGTGATACTCAATGTTTTAAACGGGACGTTTTACCGAAGCGATGTAGTCGCTGATTCCCTTGACGCCAAGGGAGTACATGTCGACAAACTTGGTCGCGAAGGGAGGAATTTTTCTCGGATGCATGCCCAATGCGTCGTGCATCACGAGAACCTGTCCGTTTGTAAATTTTCCGCCGCCGATGCCGATTGTCGCCGCCGATACCTCGCGAGTGATCTTCGTTCCGAGTTCTTCGGGGATATGTTCCAGCACCATTTCGAAGCATCCGAGGCTGTCGACGAACTTCGCCGCGGCCTCGATGGCGGCAGCTTCTTCTTCGGTTTTGCCTTTCTGCTTGAAGTTCTCTGCGGTCTGCGGCAAAAGTCCCAGGTGGGCACACACGGGAATGTCCTTGCTGCGGAGAAACTCGATGACGCCTTCGGGCGTTCCTTCGAGCTTGACGCTTGACGCACCTAAGTCCATGAATCTCTTTGCGTTATCATATGCCGTTTGTGGATCCTTGTCGCTTCTGTAGGGCATGTCTGCCACGACGTGCGTATTCGGCGCGCCTCGACATACTGCCGCGACGAAAATGAGCATCTCTTCCATGCCGATTTCGCGAGTGCTCTTGTAGCCGAGCATCGTGTTCGCAAGGCTGTCGCCTACGAGAATCTGGTCGATTCCTGCCGCTTCGGCCATCTGGGCGAAGGCGAAATCGTAGGCTGTTATCATGGAAATTTTTTCGCCAGAACTTTTTCTGGCCTTGATCTCTTCTGGGGTCAACATTTTTGCATCTCCCTATATAATATGGTGTCTACAAATATAGCTTTCTGGTATCGTTCAGGAACTGGATGGACTTTATATCTTTCAGAAATCCGATATGGTGTCGCAAGTAGGCGAGGATGGCGTTTTCTGCGAACTGCGGGTTTTCTATTTCGTTGTTGCTCAACAATTTCCAAAAACCCTGGACAGTTTCGGCGCGGGCACGTGGCGTACCGGTACCGAGGCATTCCTGGCACACGAGGGCTCCTGTTTCCGGGAAAAAATCCGCCGCGGGAGCGTCAAGGGACTTTCCGCAACGGGAACAGGTACCGAGATTGAGGTTGTAACCCCACATGTCGCATGTTTCCATGAGCCAGTTGACAAAAATATTGGACTTGGGAAGATCTTTCGCGTGTTCGAATTCGTCTGTCGCGCGCTCGAGCGATGCGAATTCCGATTCGAGGGGAACTCCCGCCGGGGCGTATCGCAAGATAATCTCTGCCATGACCTGGGCCTTGGCGAGGCTCAGCAAGTCTTCGCGCATGTTCTTTCGCCAGTCAAGGAGTGTCGCTTCCCTGATGAACTGCAGTTCTGCATTCGGGTTCTGGCGGAATATGACTTCGCTCAGGGCGAGCGGGTCGAGCGCCCCCTTGAACGGGGACTCCTTGCGCTTACCACCCTTCACGATGAAGGATACGATGCCGCATTCCTCGGTAAGCGCCTTCGCTATCCAGCTGGAATCGCTGTAGGCGTAGCGGTGCAGGACTATGGCGCGGGTTTTAATCATAGACGAAAGATCGCTTCGCTGGTAGACGATAGACGAAAGAATTGTATTTGTTGATATACCAAGCAATTTTATGAAGAATTTTGGACAGGTATATCTATCGTCTTTCGTCTATAGGGCCGAAGGCCCGTTCTTTCGTCTATTTCGCTGGGAACGGGGGCCAGCCCATGGCTTGTCCGCCCACGACGTGCAGGTGGATGTGGAACACGGTCTGTCCGGCGTCGGCCTTGCAGTTGAACACGAATCGCGCGCCGCCCTCTTCGAGGCCGAGGTCCTTGGCGATGAGCTGTGCGCGGTAGAGCATCTTGCCCACGAGCTCGCAATCTTCGGGCTTCATGTCCATGATGGTGGAAATGTGGCGTTTCGGCACCACGAGGAAGTGCACGGGCGCCTGCGGGGCGATGTCGTAGAAGGCGAACACGTCGTCGTCTTCGTAGATTTTCTTGGAAGGGATTTCTCCCTTGATGATTTTGCAGAAAAGGCAGTTTTCACTCATAGTATATATAATAGTAGCAAAAAATGGTATATTGTGCCTGTGATGTCCTTTTTACGCAGAATTTGCGCCGCTGTTTTTGCCCGTACCGCTTACGGGGCGCTTCGTCTTGCCGCATGGAAACGGAATACGGTGTTTGCGAACCTGTGTCATGCTGGTATCGAAACGGATGCTGTCCGTGCCGGGAAGCTCTATCGGGAAATTCTCCGTAACTTGACCCGCCATGTAGGGGAACTCCTGTTCCGTTTCGTTACGTTCAAGCGCCTGCCAGCAGACTTTTCGGCTTATCCGTGCTGCATTGACGGCTGGAATTTCGATATTGCGGAAGGTTCGGCTTCGGTGCTCAAGAAAATGCGGAGCGGCGGAATCTTTTTGACTGCCCACTACGGCAATTACGAGGCGATTGGCCCTTGGCTCTGCTGCCTGGGTATCCCGCTTGTGGCGAGCTATATTCCCGTGAAACCTTCATGGCTCAACCGCATTTTGGAAGGCCGTATCCGAGCCGTCGGTGGTCGCCGTTATTCCGTCGACGCCCGCACTCCGCGTGAATTTTTGCGGCTGCTGGATTCAGGGCAGCTTTTTTGCCTGCTTGCCGACCAGGACAGTCGCATCCCGAGCGCCATCGACGGGGAATTCCTGCAGAAACCCGTCTACAACAACCCGCTGCCTGGATTTTTACTGAAGCACCGTCCCGGAACGCCCGTTTTTGTCTGCTGGCTCGAAGAACGCGAAGATGCGGAGAAGGTCTTGCATGCCGTCGAAATCGAACGCGAGTCGGTGATGGATGCCTATAACGCCTGGCTCGGGCGGCAAGTTCGCGAAAACCCTTGTCTCTGGTACGGATTTACGCACCGGCGCTTCTGGGGCAAGTCCCCGGAAATCTACGGGCGGCGTAACGGCCTGCGGTAGAATGCGGGAACCGGCTGGTTGATAATCGGCGCAAACGGCGAGAACTTTATCAAGAGATGGACCGGTACGAGTACCGCCAACGAGAAGAGAGTCATTACGGTGGTGAAGGCGAAAAGCTTTATGTCGTTTGCGGGGAGCAAGGAGGCTTCTTGGAACCATTCATTGGCGATTACGTACTTGAAAATGGGGAATGTGCAGCCCTGGTGGAGGGCGAGCAGGACGAGGTTCATCTCGACGGGCCTTGCGAAGACCGGATTGGAGAATGCCCTGCAGAGGAGCGTGAATCCGATAGAGCCGACAAGCGCGCAGGGTAGTGTTATATAATAGGCATTGTAGATGCGCAGGAACATTTCGAGGTGCGCGGAATTCGTCCTGTAGTTGTAGGTACTTAATATATAGGTGACGGCCATCAGCGCAATGCCCACCAGCAGGGCGGGCAAACGCGACCTGGTGAGGAACCCGTAGACGGCGGAGAGCTTCTTGTGGCGGAATACGTAGCCGGAATAGGTATAGATAATGCCGAACAGCGCGGCATCGAAGTTCCAGACCAGCGCCACATTATAATATGTGTTGAACGCGATTCCCAGGGCGAGGCAGGCAAGGCTGGCGAGACCCATCGGGATTAGCCTGTCATGGAAGAGCTTGTAGAAACCGAACAGGAGGATGTCGGTAAAGAATAGTGCCGGCAGGAACCAGATGGTAAAGGCCCTGGCCTGGTTTATGACGCGAGACAGCCCGATGATGAAATAGTGGTTGGGGAGCGTAACGTCGAGGAGCGTGTAGGCGAGGGCTTCGCTCAGTACGCACAGGATTCCCAGGCCGAGCATCGGGAGGATGTACCGGCGGAGTTTTTTCGACAGGAATTCCCCGAATGTCTGGTTGCCCATTTTCAGGGTCATCCCGTTCAAAAAGTAGAATAGGGGCAGATGAAACGAAAAAGCGAAAGCGACAAGAGTCCCTTCCTTGTATCCGTGAGTGAACATCACTAGCACGATGGCGATAAACTTGGCTACATCGATGTATTCAATTCTTTTTGATTCCATTGGCCTAAAAATAGCATTATGTCAAAAAATTGAAAAAATGTTTTGCTATATTCGGAAGACCCCCGAATGGGGGTGCGTACGGTAACGGCCGTGCGGCTGTGTAAACCCAGGGCATTCATGACCCTAAAAACCGGAAACGGAATCTACAAGTAGGATTATCAAATGGATTTTTCTGCAGTTATCGCCGAAGAACTGAACCTCGAAGTGTGGCGCGTGGCAAAGGCGCTCGAACTCATGGACCAGGGGGGCACGGTGCCCTTCATCGCCCGCTACCGCAAGGACCAGACGGGTACGCTGAACGAAATTGAACTTCGCGACATCAGCCACCGCCGCGATTACCTGCAAGAACTTACGGACCGCAAGGAAACCATCCTCAAGAGCATCGAGGAACAGGGAAAGCTGACTCCGGAACTGAAGGCGCAGATCGAGGCCTGCAAGGACAAGACTCTCCTTGAAGACATTTACGCCCCGTACAAGCCCAAGAAGCGCACCCGCGCGACCATCGCCAAGGAACTCGGTCTTGAACCGCTGGCCCGCCTGATGTGGGCTCAGGAAAATACCGGCAACACCGCCGAAGAAATCGCCCGTATCTACCTCTCCGAGGAGAAGGGCCTTGCCGACCCGAAGGCCGCCCTCAAGGGAGCTGCCGATATTTTGGCCGAAGAAGTGGCTGACAATACCGAATTCCGCCAGTACCTCCGTGCCAAGATGGAAAAGACCGGCGTGATGGTTTCCAAGGTCAAGAAGGATTTCGAGAAGCAGGAGACGAAGTTCAAGGACTACTACGACTTCAGCGAGCCGGTCAGCAAGATTCCGAGCCACCGCATGCTTGCGCTCCGCCGTGGCGAAAAGGAGAAGGTGCTGCGACTTTCCATCGAAGTTCCAACCGACGAAATGGTCGGCTACCTCAAGACCCAGATTATCAAGGGCGACTCCGTGTGGAAGCCCTACCTCGAAGACATGTGCCAGGACGCCTGGGAACGCCTGCTGCAGCCGAGCATGGAAAGCGAAGTGCGCCTGCTGTTGAAGGACGCCGCCGAAGAGGAAGCGTTCAAGGTGTTCAGCAAGAACCTGCAAGACGTTCTGCTTGCCGCCCCCGCGGGCCACAAGTCCGTGCTTGCGCTCGACCCGGGTTTCCGTACCGGCTGCAAGGTGGCTGTGCTCGACGAGAACGGCAAGTTCCTCGACCACGGCATCATCAAACCGCACGAACCGCACAACGACAAGGCTGGTGCGGCAGTGTACCTGATGCAGCTTATCGACAAGTACAAGATAGATTTGATTGCCATCGGTAACGGTACCGCGAGCCGCGAGACCGACGCCTTCTGTGGCGAGATGGCTTTGAAGTTCAAGGGCAAGGTTCCGCCGCGTGTCATCGTTTCGGAAGCCGGCGCCTCTGTTTACAGCGCAAGCATGATCGCCATCCAGGAATTCCCGAAGGAAGACGTGACCACCCGTGGCGCGATTTCGATTGGCCGTCGTCTGCAGGACCCGCTGGCCGAACTCGTGAAGGTGGACCCGCAGTCTATCGGTGTTGGACAGTACCAGCACGACGTGAACCAGCGCGAACTCAAGAAGCGTCTGGACGAAGTGGTGGAAAGCTGCGTGAATATGGTGGGCGTGGACGTGAACAGCGCTTCTGCTCCGCTCCTCTCCCATGTGGCGGGCCTCAGCAACACGCTCTCCGAATCTATCGTGAAGTACCGCGAAGACAACGGTGCGTTTGCAAGCCGTGAAGACCTGAAGAAGGTGAAGGGCTTCGGTCCGAAGGCCTTTGAGCAGGCTGCGGGCTTCATGCGCATTCCGGGTGCCGAGAACCCACTCGACGATTCCGCGGTCCATCCCGAAAACTACGCGCTTGTCGAGAAAATGGCCGAGAAGGTCGGTGTTCCCGTGAAGGAAATCGTGGGCAATGCCGAAGCGGTGAAGGCTATCAAGGTCGACGAGTTCCTCTCCGACGAAGTCGGTAAGGCCACTCTCGAAGACATCATGAAGGAACTCCAGAAACCGAGCCGCGACCCGCGCAAGGAATTCCGTTACGCGAAATTCGACGACCGCATCAAGACCATCAACGACCTCGTTACAGGCAGCTGGATGGAAGGCGTGGTCACCAACGTCGCGAACTTCGGTGCGTTCGTGGATATCGGCGTGCACCAGGACGGCCTCGTTCACATCTCCGAAATTAGCGACAAGTACGTGACCGACGCGAAGGAGGTTTTGACGGTGGGCGACGTGGTGAAGGTGCGCGTGGTCGCGGTGGACGCGAACCAGAAGCGTATCAGCCTCTCCATGAAGCAGGAATCTACCGACGGCGTTGCCGGTGCAGGCGCCAGTGGCCCTCGTGGCCAGCGTGTCGGCGGAAACCGCGGAAACTTCGGTGGCCGCGGCCGCGATAACAATCGCGGCAATGCCCGCCCGCAGGGCGGCATCCAGGGCCACGCCACGCTCGCCGATCTCAAGAACAAGATTGCGGGCAAGGAACGTCCGGGCTTCGCTCCCAAGAAACCCGCCGCGCCTGTCCAAGTCGGCAAGCTGAACTCGATGCTGAAACAGATTATGAAAAAAGCCAAATAAGCCGAGAGTCGCAGGAGCAAGGGTCTGCGAGGGACGGAATGGAGGAAAACTTGTTTTTCGACATTTCGGAGCCGAAGCAGACCGATGCCGAAGGCATCCAATAACTTGCTCCTATGACCGAGGCGCTCAGGATTGCGCTACGAAGTAGCGCCACGCTAAATAAGACCGTTCGCGCTAGACTCTGTAAAACAAGCACAGGGCTGGCGCTCACTCTCGCAACCGCCCTCGGTTAACACCCGAGGGCTTTGTTGCTCACGGGATTACGCTAAAACATTAAACAAAAAAAGACGCGGGCGCCAAGCACCCGCGTCTTTCATTTCCAGTCCTTGTTACTGGCGCCCGGTCACGCGGTAGCGCCGCACCACTCCGTTCTTCTCGGTGCGTATGAACAGCGCTTGCTCCTTAGCATCGAAGTAAAGCTTCGGTGCGGAATTCCCCACGGCATTCACGCCCGGCAACCTCCCGATGGCGAGAATCGTGTCTTGCGCGGTCGTGTCGGTGACGGTCGTATCGGTGGTGGTCGTGTCCTCCGGATTCTGCGTCGTCGTGTCGGGCGGCGGTGTTTGCGTCTTGAGAATCTCGAGCATCGTCTCGGCGTAGCGCTTGCCGAACGTCTCGTAGCCTTCGCGCGTAAAGTGCAACGTGTAGCTCGCTTCCTTCAATGCGGGGCAGCCCTGTGCCGAAATCAGGTGTCCGTTCGGAATCAGGTCGGCAGCCTGCTTCACGGCGTCGTTACGCCAGCCGAGGTCGCCCGTGGGGGCCAGCTCGCCAATCAATATCGGTGTCTGTTCGGGGTCGAGTTCCAGTTCGGCAATCAGGTCGTCATACACCTTCTTCACGCGGCTCGGCCAGTCGTTCATCTGGTAGTCCGCCTCTCCCTGGTGGAAAAGGAATCCCTTGATGACGCCTTTCTGCTTTGCGATCTTGCCCATCTCCACAATGCGCTTGTACACGTCGCCGCCGTATTCGTCCAGGTACTGGATCCACCAAGTGTCGCCCTTGTTCTTCGCGTTTTGAACGTATGTCTTGTTGCGGTCCTTGTCGAACAGGTCAATGCTCTGTCCGCCAATCGCGATGTTTGCCACCGCCACCTTGATGCTATCCGGGAGGTTCGCGACCATGGTGCGCCCGAAGATATCGGCGATGCCCACCTTGGACTGGCTATGTCCCATCGGAGGTGCCGCCGGGTAGAATTCGCCCACCGTCTGGTTCGAATGTTTTGCCGCGCGCAACACGAGGAAGCGCGGGTCCTGCACGCGGTCCTTGTCGGTGACGGTCGCTTGTCCAGACATGTTGGATTGCCCGTAGGCGAGGTAGATATGCAGGTTAGGATCCTGCGCGAAACTTGCCGCAATCAAGGCGGCAAGCAAAAAGACGATTTTTTTCATCGTTTTGTCTCCAAAGTTCAAACCCGCTATAATAATAGTAATTACTCCGCGGATGGGCTGTTGCGGTAACGTTATTGCACGGAAAAGGGAAATGCCCGTTGTGTAAAGATTTCCTCGATATAATATTATGTGCCTACAGAGAGTGATTTTCGTCAAAAAAACGACGAAAACACCTCTTTAGAGGGGCCTAGATGTGTAAAAATTTCGCGGCCCTATTGCGTGCTGTGTAAAAATTATTTATTTTAAGGGCATGTGTATAGCGGTTGAACATCTGTTTGATTACGATGACTTCAGAAAGTTCTTGCAGGACTATTTTGAAGAACAGAAAAAGATGCGTGCGGTCTTTTCGCACCGCTTCTTTGCAGCCAAGGCTGGTTTTAGTTCTTCTTCGTACTGTTTGAACGTCATTCGCGGACGTTTCAACTTGACGCCGAAGTCTATCGAGAAAATAGCGAAGGCCATGGAGTTCGAACCGCTGCAGAAGGCGTATTTTGAAGCCCTTGTCCAATACAATCAGGCTCACCAGGTAGATGAACGCGAAAATGCCTGGGAACAGATTGTCCAGATTCGCAAGCAGATTGAGTTTACGCATATTTCCAACAGGGAACAGGAATATTTTGCCAAGTGGTATTATCCTGTAGTCCGCGAGGCTGCGGTCAACAGCAACTGGAATGGGGACTTTACCGTTCTCGCAAGGACTATCGATCCGCAGATTACTACCGAAGAAGCCCGTGACGCCGTGAAGAATCTCGAAGCCTGGGGCCTTATCCGCAAGGTGGACGAGAACCGCTACGAAGAAACGTCCCAGATGCTGGATGCGACGGAGGTCGCCCCCATCGCCTTGCGCCAGATTCGCCGCGAGTACATGCAACATGCCATTGGTGCGGTAGAATCGAAACCGAAAAATGAACGCTTTGCCGCATTCACGACGCTTGCCATGAGCGAAAAGTCGTATGATTATGCGGTGGAAATACTGGAAGAAGCTCGCAAGAAAATCATTGCGCGTGCAGCGAATGACTTGAATGTTGAACGTGTTTACGAAATGATGCTTGTTGCTTTCCCCATGAGTAAGAAAATGGAGAAGGAGGCAGAAAAATGAAGTTTGTGAGTAAGAAAACAACTGCGTTTGTCTCTGCGGCGCTTTCTGCCGGTTTTATTGCCTGTAGCGACAGCTCTACGAAGGATGTCGCTGGCGGTGTTACCGATATCGGAAATTCCTTGGCCTATACGGGTGTCGTTGTTGACCAGAACGGTGCGAAGGTTGAGTCTGCCCGAGTGGTCGCCTACTATGATAGCTGGGAACAGACTTCCATTGTGGACTCGGTCGTGACGAGCACAGATGCGAACGGAAAGTTCGAAATCATGGTGGATAGTGGAGCCTCGTTTGTTCTGTTTGCTTCGCATGACAACGAATGCGGCTATGCCAAGGTGTCCGCCAATTCGCAGAACCAGTCCATTGCTATCGGCAGCCGCAAGAACCTGACCAGCAGCGTGAACGGCAAGACTGGCGGCTTTATGCGAGTTGTTGGTAATTATGCGAAGGTCCCGCTGCAAAATGACGGCTCCTTCGAGTTCAACAGCTTGCCTCCTGGAGATATCTCGCTCGTTTATGTCGAAGACGAGGCTCCGCAGGCGCGTCTGGATTTCACTACCACGGGTACGGAAAAGTCCTTGACTATCCCTGCCCTGGAAATGTGGAATGCCGACCGCCGCTGGCTCACTATCGGGGATGCCCGCTACTATACCGGCAACTCGTTTGGCGGTATCAACGTGTTTGTTCCCGAAGGCATCAGGCTCCCGGAAGAGACTCCTGTCGATACCACGAAGGATACGGCTGTAGTCGAACCGGCGGATACGAATTCGATTCGCTTGCACATGGACGGTGATGCGGCTGTCTACAATAACGACAATACCGTGGCGACCAGCGTGAACTATGTGGATGGCGTTTCGGGCCAGGGAATCCTGCTTGCCCAGGGCCAGTTCGTCGAGCTGAAGGATATCGATCCTAGCGCTGGAGACTTTACGATTTCGCTGTGGACCAATTGGAAGGGATCTACTGAGCCGGCTCCCCAGACCGTGGGCTACCAAACGGGCGGATTCCCGACGGGCGGATACCAGAACGACGCTTTGCAGCCCGGAGTTTACCAGGGTGGGGGATATCCGGTCGCGTACCAGGTGCTTTTTGCGCAGCGCTCTTACTGGAGTGATTCGACTTCCAGGATCCAGATGCAATACGATCCATCGGTGGGTAGGGCGCTTACCGTGGTCAGCAATGGGCTGGACCTGTCGACTGGGTATGCCTGGCTTGCCAAGGCCGATACGGAATACGGAGGAGTTCTTCCTGTCGATACCTGGACATTCCTTTCTCTCGTGTATCAGGACGGCAAGCTGTTCTTCTACGTGAACGGGGAGCTTGTCAGCAGCCCGGTCGGTATTGCCTTTGTTCCTTCGCCGGTGTCTGAACCTGTACCTTTCCGCATTGGCGGAACCGAGTTCGCGAGCGATACCTGGAACGGTGTGCTGGACGAAGTGACTATCGACTTCTTCGCACGCAGTGCCGAATCGATCAAGGCGGAATACCAGAAGCTTGCAAAATAGAGCTTAGTTGGCTGAACCTAGAGCTTGGAAAAAGAAATGGCCCCGTCAATGACGGGGCTTAATTGTTATTGGGTAGCGTCTATGCTTCGGCTCGGTCATAAGAACGAACGAGTTCGTTCTTGCGACACTCGCCTTGTGCATTACGGACGCCTACGTTTCACTACGGCGTCTATGCTTCGGCTCGGTCATAGAAAAATGCAAGCATTTTTCTGCGACTCTCGCCTTACGCATTACTCGTACTTGATAACGCCGGCCGGGCAGGAGTCAGCAGCGTCCTTGATTTCGCTTTCGTAAGCGGAGAAATCAACGCCTTCCTTCACCTGCATCTTTTCCGGAACGGAGAACACTGCGTCGCAAGTAGCTTCGCAGGCGCCGCAAGAAACGCATTCATCGCTGGATTCGTCCAGCCAAACTTTCGTGATTGCCATATAATTACCTCTTTTGTATGGTTGAATTATGGCTATAATATAATAAAAACATTGCCTGCGAAAGTAGTTTTTCTAAATTTGTGGGCGTAAATTTAACGTCACACGATAACCCCCCGAGAGGACATCGCAAAAGATGAAAAAAGTGGTTGTAAAAATTGGTGGCAGCCTGGCAATCGACGAAGCCAAGCTCGCTGATTTTGTGTCGGCAGTCTCTACACTTCCCGGTAGTGGCTGTCAGGTGGCCGTGGTTCACGGCGGTGGCAAGGATATTAACGAGAATATCGCCTTGCTCAAGGAACAACCGACATTCATTGATGGCCTGCGAGTGACGACTCCCGGCATTATGAAGATGGTCGAGATGACCCTCTCTGGCCACGTGAACAAGAAGCTTGTGCGCATGCTCCTGAACAACGGCTGTGGCGCCGTCGGTATTTCGGGCGTAGACGCGAACCTGTTCCAGGTCGAAAAGAAGCAGGGCAAGGTGGACCTTGGCCTGGTGGGCGAAATCAAGAAGGTGAACCCGGGCATTGTGACCGCGCTCTGGGGTGCGGGGTTTGTTCCCGTAGTGAGCCCGATTTCGATTGGTCCCGACGCTAACGGTAACGGTGTGAGCTGGAACGTGAACGCCGACACCGCCGCTTCTGAACTGGCTGTGGCGCTCGAAGCCGACCAGTTCGTGTTGGTGAGCGACGTGCCGGGCGTGATGGACGAAAACAAGAACGTGATTCCCGAACTGAGTGAGGCGGACGCCGAAAAGCTGATCGAGGCTGGCGTCATCTCCGGCGGTATGATTCCCAAAGTCCGCGAGAGTTTCAAGTCGATCCGACGAGGACTCAAGAGTATCCACATCGTGGGTTGGAAGGACGCGGAACACTTTGGTAAACAAATTAATGGAGATTTAAACTATGGCACAATCTTGCGCTAACCTGTTCGAACAGGACAAACAAATTATCGCGCCGCTCTACGGCAAGGCAGACATCAACTTCGTGAAGGGCGAAGGCTCTTACCTCTATGACGACCAGGGCAACAAGTACCTGGACTTCGTGGCGGGTATCGCCGTGAACGCGCTCGGTCACCAGAACCAGGCCATCAAGGATGCTGTGGTGGAACAGATGAACCACTTCAACCACATCAGCAACCTCTACCCGAACTACCCGCAGATCGAACTGGGCAAGGCCCTGTTGGAAATCACCAAGTTCGACAAGGCCTTCTTCTGCAACTCGGGTACCGAAGCCAACGAAGGCTGCATCAAGTTTGCACGTAAGTACTTCGACCGGAAGGGCGAAAAGAACCGGCAGAAAATCATTACCTTCGTGAACAGCTTCCACGGCAGGACATACGCCGCGCTTTCTGCGACAGGCCAGCCGGCTATCAGGGAAGGCTTCGGCTCCATGCCGGGCGACTTCGTGCATGTGACTTGGAATGACTGCGCTGCCTTGAAGGCCGAAGTCAACAAGGACACTTGTGCCATCATGCTCGAAAGCCTCGCGGCCGAAGGCGGCGTGATGACGCTTTCGAAGGAGATGGTCGAAACCATCAATAGCCTGCAGAAGGAATTCGGCTGCCTCGTCATCGTCGACGAAGTGCAGGCGGGCGTGGGCAGGCTCGGAACCTTCTGCGGTTTCGAAAAGTACGGCCTGAATCCGGACCTCGTTTCTTTGGCGAAGGGCATCGGTGGCGGTCTTCCGCTCGGTGCGGTTCTCCTGCGTCAGAAGATTGCCGACCAGCTCAAGGCCGGTGACCACGGTACCACATTCGGCGGTAACCCGATTGCATGCGCCGCAGGTCTTGCTGTCGTGAAGCAGATTCCAGGACTCCTCAAGAACGTGGCCGAACGTTCTGCCCAGATCAAGGCGGGCCTCAAGGCTCTCGTCGAGAAGTATGACTTCGCCAAGGAAATCCGCGGCGAAGGCCTGATTCTCGGTGTCGCGCTTGACGAATCCATGCCGGTGGGTAACATCATCGCCGCCGCTAGGGCCGAAAAGCTTATGGTGCTTAGCGCCAAGGGCAACGTGCTGCGTATGTTGCCACCGCTGAATGTGTCGGCTGCTGAAGTGGACGAAGCCCTCGAAAAGCTCGGCAAGGCTTTTGCCGCAGCCCCGAAGGCCGCCGCGAAGTAATCTTTCTAGGGAATTGCGTCGATTCCTTCAAATACGATATCGTCGATTTGCAGGTAGGTTCCGCTCCTGATGAAGATGGAGAAGAATCCTATCTCGGTTGCGATATCGCTGAAGTGAACCTGGTAACTTTCATCCCGCAGGGTTTCCTCGCCGGGACGGAATACAATTTCGCGCCAGTTTTCGCTGGCTTCGGTTTTCCATAGGGCCTTGCGGAACGTGTTGTCGCCGATTTCCTTGTAATGCTCCAGCGCTACGAAGAATTTTCCGTCGCCGCGGACCTTCATTCGAATGGCGGTGAGGCGCGACAAGTCGTAATGTGCCGTGTCATGCCCGAGGTGCGTACCGAGCATGACGTAGCCCGTATCGGAAAGGTCGAACTTGAGCGAGATGAATTTTCCCTGCTTGCCGTCCTTGTCTGTTGCGTCTTCAAGCGTACCGCCGAAACCGGAAACGGAATCCGGGATGATGAATTTCGCTTTGCCGACAGCGGCAAAATACCAACCGAAATTCGGATGGACTTTTGCTAGGTTGTTCAAGCTGTCTCCATCGTCAAAGTCCTCGAATGCGAATTCCTGCGTGATGTCGGGAATGCGGAACAGCGTGTCTGCGGTGGAGCCTGTGTCGAGCGTGACGGTCGCAATAAACGAATCGCCTGCGACAACGTTGAACATACCTGCCGGTACATGGGCGAACGTGTATTCGCCCCCGCTGCGGAGAGCCGCGTAGGGCGTGGAGTCGAGTGCGAGTGCGTCAAAGAGTGCGGCGTAGTCGGCTTCCGCAGCGCCCGTGCGCACCGTGAGGCTTGCCGAAGCGTAGAGCGGGATTTCTGTCTGTGCGGTGTCAAGCGGTGTCCAGGTCATCAGCGAGGAATCTTCGCCCGCGATGCCTTCGACGAATACATCGTTGGCGAGGGTGTCGGCGGAAATCGCGAATTGGGCGATGCCTGCGGTGTCGGCTTCTGCGCTGCCCAATACGGCAAGCGAGCCCTTGGCATACAGCGTGAGGCGCGCACGGGGTACCGGCGTGCGGGAAGCGTCCACTACGGTAAACGCGATCCCGTTCGTGGTTTCGCTCGTGGCTCCGGCACTGTCCGAATGCGATTCGGAACATGCCCAGAAAAAGGCGGCGAAAAACATCAATGCGAAAATACGAACCATCATCAATCCCTTTTCTTCATCATCGGGAACAATTGGAAATTTAGTTGATAAACGCTGTCGCAAATCTGGGAGGGCATCGAATTTGCCACTTTTACGATGGACCTGCGCGCGTCTGCGAGGATGTCGCGGATTTTCTGGACCTGCGAGGAGTCGAGCGCCATGGTGAGCGTGCTGATGTCGCGCTCCTCCTTCGGGGTCTCGGCAATCGAGCGGTGCGCCAAATCGGCGATGCTCTTCTGGTAATCGCTGATGGAAGCGCTCAGCCAGTGCTCCTGTGTCTTCAGGTGTGCATCTGTCGGGACAATTCGGCCGTCTTTTCTCTGGTGTGCAAGCCCCAGCTGCAACAACGCTTCCACTGCGTTTTCCACCTGGTTTGCGGTGAGCTTCGGAATGCAGCTCTCCCCGAGAGCGGCGGCGTGTTCCGGGCTGTGGTAGTCGAATACGTCCAGCGCGGAGCGGATCATCGGGTAGAACCATTGCTGGAAATAGCGGTATCGAGCCTCGTCCAGTTCTCGGCAACTCGACGGACGCATCTTCTGGAGCGCTTCGAAATGCTTACGGACTTCTTCGTCATTTTTCGCTTTCGCGTAGGCGACCATCTCGCGGAAATATTCCGCCTTGCCTTCCTTGTAGCGGAAGAACTGTACGAAGGTCCCGATGTTCTTTGAGGAAACGTGGCGCTTGCCCTGCAAGATTTTCAGGAGGAGGCTTGCGTCCATGTCGACCGCCGCGGCGAACACGCGGTAACTGAAAGTCGGATCGAGCGACTTCTCCAGTTCGTAAAAATCCGACAGGAACTTACGGTAGTCGGAGTAGTCGTAGATGTTAATCTTGTTCCTTGCAAACATGGGCAAACCTGCATTTAAAAATACATTTCTTTTTATAAATAAACATCGATTTGGCCTGCCGTGTGCCCGAATTTTTGCGGTTGTGTTGACATTTTTGTCCACACCTGATGGTGGTTTTTACGCCTTTTCCCCAAAAAATGGGTATATTCATGGAAAATCAGGAGATACAATGAATATCGCAAAGAGAATCGCTTTTTTCGGACTTGCACTTGCCTCGGTGACGTTTGCCGCCAAGTACGAAGCCGAGTCCGCAACGCTTACCGATGGTGCCCAAATTGTCAACGGTTCGGGTGTCTCGGGTACGGGCTATGCCGACATGAGGGAGGGCAACATCGCCTTCGAAAATGTCATTGCCGAAACGGCGGGCAAGTACCAGGTGACCATCCATTACAAGGCGGGCGATTTCAAGTCGAACTACGTCAAGGTTAACGGCACGACTGCCGCGACGGTCGATTTCAACGTCACGGATGGATGGGGTGACGTCTCGACCGTCGTTACGCTCAAGGCGGGTGCGAACAGTATCACCCTCGAAAAATACTGGGGCTGGATCAGCGTCGACTATATCGACGTTTCCCCCTACCAGTCTGCGGCTTTCACGCTGAGCGCAAAGCCCGTTACGCCGAACGCGACCGAAAGCGCGGTCAAGCTCTACAGTTTCCTCGCCGAGAACTTCGGCAAGAAGACGATTAGCGGTATCATGACTGGCGATATGACCAATTACACGAAGGATGCCGATTTCAAGACCCACGACGACGTGAAGGACATCTACACGCGTGGCGGCAAGTACCCGGCACTCGTGGGCGTCGATTTCTTGTTCGCGACAGGCCCGAAGGCCAGCGAATCCTGGTACACGGAATACACGGAGAAGGGAATTTCGCTTGCAAAGGACTTGTGGAAACAGGGCGGCATACCCGCATTCTCGTGGCACTGGAAAGACCCGCTGGACCAAAAGGACGCCTTCTATATCCAGTCTGCTGCGGGCACCAACGAATACACCGATTTCGATTTCAAGACCGCGTTCAAGAGCGGTACTACCGAATGGGATATGCAGAGTGCCGCCTACAAGGGAATCATTGCCGATATCGACCATATCGCCGAATACTTCCTAGAACTGCAAGAAGCGGGTGTTGCGGCCATTTTCCGCCCCCTGCACGAAGCCGGTGGCCTCTGGTTCTGGTGGAGCATCAATTCGGGCAAAGAATTCGCGGCGCTTTACCGCCTGGTCTTTGACCGCATGGTCAAGGAGAAGGGCGTGAGGAACTTGGTCTGGGTGTACAATCCCGAAAGCAAGGTCGTGACCGACTGGGATCCGGGTGCAGAATACTACGACGTGATTTCGATCGACATCTACAACAACGACAACGACCATTCCAGCAATTCGGGCTCCTTCGAAAAGTACAAGACGGCGACGGGCGCCAAGAAGATCGTGGCGCTTACCGAAAACGGCCCCATTCCCGACGTAAACAACATGCATACCGACGAGGCCGTATGGAGCTGGTGGATGCCCTGGTACAGCACGTGGGGCGGCAAGTGGCCGGGTCAGACCGCAAACAGCGTGTGGAAGAGCAACATGGAAGATGCGCGCGTCATCACCATCGACGACATGCCCGGTTGGGACAAGTACAGTCCGTCGGGCGATACGGGTACTACATGGCTTGTCGAGACGCTTCGCCTGCACGGAAATGCGGTCACTGTGGGCGTCTATGACATGAAGGGGCATTTTATGGGGCTTTCTACGCAGGGCTTGCCGCAAGGACTCTATATCGTGCGCCAGAAGGTGCAGGGACGCACGGTGAACAAGATGTTCGTGAAAAAATAGCGTGTGGACATATTTGTCCACAGTAAAAGAAAATATACGTTTTGACCCAATGGGTTGAACGTATATTTAAATGGGTTATGGTTTTGTTCACCGGAGGTGCCTATGTATAAGCCTTCCTCGGGTGTTTTAGCGGTGTTGACCGCTGGGTTGGTTTGGAGTTGTTCGGAGGATTCTAAAGTCGCCGACGTGTCTTCAGGTGAACTGTTCGAAACAGGTTCATCAAGTGAGCGCGTTGAAACAGATTCGTCGGACGGTGCCTATGGAACTTCTTCGTCCTTGACAGGGTCTTCCGCGACATCGTCTGCCGCGACTTCCGTTGCGTCTTCCGCCGCGTCCTCTGCGGCGCAGTCCAATGCTTCTTCCGCAACATCCTCTATTTCGTCTTCAGTAACGTCTTCTGTCACATCTTCAAGCGCGATTGAATTCGAGTATGTAGCCCCTGCAGATTTTTCGGATACGGTGAATAATGCCGTATTCAACATGGTATATGTGCCGGGTGGCACTTACACGCGGGGCTGCGACAACTGCGCCGAACAGGACAAGATTTACGAGACGCCATCGCATAAGGTGACGGTCGATGCGTATTATATCGCGCCCACCGAGGTCACTATCGCGCAGTGGAACGCGGTGATGGGCGGCAAGAAAAACGCCTGGGAATCGGACAAGGCTCCGAAAATTGGCGTGAGCTGGTTCGATGCGAATAATTTTGCCTGTAAATTGGGCCAGGTGACAGGACACCAGTACCGTTTGCTGACCGATGCCGAATGGGAATTCGCGGCGCGCGGCGGAAAAGATGGCGTTGCGGACAATTTCAAGTTTTCCGGTAGCAATACGGTCGATGACGTGGCCTGGTATTCCGAGAATAGCGGGGGCAAGGCGCACGACGTTGCGACCAAGAAGCCCAACAAGCTCGGGCTCTACGACATGAGCGGCAATTCCTGGGAATGGGTTTACGACTGGCTTGTGGGCTATACTTCGGGCGATAAAGTGAACCCGGTACAGCTTACCGGTAGTGGCAACAAGACCCGCCGTGGTGGCAGTTATGGGGAACCGGCAGAATTTGCGCGTGTGAGCCGTAGGGCTATCCGTAGCCGTGATGGTGCGGCAGACATGGGATTCCGTATCGGAATGTCCACTAAGCTCCCGCCAGGCATGGTGAGCCCCTGCGAAGCGGCGAATCCTTCTGCAGCCGCCTGCGAGGGCGACAAGAACCGCGACTGCCGCCTGATTACCGCCGCGGACGAAGCCTGGATCAGTGACGACTACACCGTAGTGATTGCCGACGATGGCAATGCGGCCGTTTCGGGATTCCCGAACGTATCGGGACAGTGGTACACGCTCAACAACCGCAGCTTCAATGTCGTTACCAAAACAAGCACCAAGACATACGCCTACTACATATTCAGCCAAGACGAAATGACCATGATCAGCGACGACGGCATTCCGTACCGCCTATATCGCCGCTCCATGAGCGAGGCGAAAAACAAGGTGACGCTCACCTCCGTAAGCAATCCGAAAACGCTTGAACAGCTGATTGCCGCAGTGGAACCCGAGCGCCTCGTGACCGACGAGCAGCTGGCGCATCCCGATACGAGCGTGCGCGACCCGCGCATTGCGGCGGCGAGCGGCTACACCTGGTTCTTTGACGGACGCTGCTGTGGAGGTAACCACAAGTACCGTTTCCACCTCGACAAGAGCGGCGACGCGGAATTCGTGGTGATGGACTACGACGACACGCATCACGAGAATATCCTCGCGAAGGGGCGCTGGTTCACTGTTGGCAATATAGGTTTGCACATTGTTCTGAATGGCAAGTATTTCAATTACCTCTACACTGCGGGCGAACGCACCATGAGCTACAGCGAGTACATGCCGGCAGGGCCCATTTTCTGCCATATCTCGTTCCAGAGCTACGAACGCGGTGACTTCCGCATCTTCAACAAGACCGTATTCGACGACAAGATTAAGCGCCCGCGCGGCTTCAACGGCGAAAACCCGGTGTACGAAGCTGGCGATTACCAGTGGGGGTCGTAGTGCACACACGGTTTATCTCCTTTTCCGTTGTAGTGTGCATTGCGATGTCCGCTGTGTTAGTCTCGTGCGGTGATTCGAATTCCGTCTCGGGCGGTGATTCCGAGGTGGCCGTTTCTTCGTCGGAATCCTCGAATATTGAATCGAGCTCATCTGCTCCGAATGCTCCCGACTCCTGGGGTTCATTTGGGGGGGCGTCTGAGCAGGATTCTCCGGAAGGGTCGGTGGCGGCATCGTCGTCTTCGGCCCTTCCGGTTTCTTCAATTGCCCATCAATCGCACGGGCAATCGTCCGTCACGCCCGAATCGAGTTCCTTGGTTTCGGCACATGACTTGCCGGAATCTTTTGCGGCGGAGCAGTCCTCTTCGGCGGAGCTGTCTTTTTCGTCTTCTTCGGAGACGAGCGTGCAAAGCGTCTCTCTCGATCAGGATGGGTTCGCTACTGTCGCTGATGTCTACAAGAGCCTTTCGCCTACCGAAAAGGCGGTATTCATCATCCGTCATTCCGAACGCGAAGACGATGTGGCTATGGAGACGGAACTTACCGCGAACGGAGTGAAGATGGCGCAAGATTTGGGCAAGACGCTCAAGAGCGACGAGGAGTTCAGCTACATCACCTCGGGATTCGTGCGCACGAACGAGACCGCGAACAATATATCGAAGGGCCGCGGCGAAGCTACCCTCCCGAAGCTCATCACGAACTACGACATCACGGGCAACTGGTTCCTGAAAATATCGGCCGACGAACTCGCTCAGTACGGAACAAATCTCGGTATGAAGGGAGGCTCCGTGGAACTCATGAGTCATTGGGCCTACGGCGAGCCGTACCCGGACGCCCTCTACGAACTCGAGCCGCGCGCGGAGGAGTTCATGCAGTCCGTGATTCTCAAGAACTTGCCCAGGTGGAAGCGCGTGAGTATCATGGTGTCGCACGATATTTTCGTGATGCCCTTGGCCGTGTTCGGTTCCGAAGGCAAGGTGGCGCTCAAGTACTACGAGGATTATCACTGGATCAACTATATCGCAGGGCTTGCCATTATTGTAGACGCACAGAACAACTTGCGCTACATTCCCGTAAAGGGCACTGATTCCGGTGTTATCGATTACCTGGCCATCTACATGGGTCGCCACTAGATTTTATTATACAAACTGTATAATAAAGCGAAAAAAAAAGCATCCCTTTTACTGCGGTAATTAAGGTATATTTTAGCAGAACCTGATATGGGATGAACATGTTAAAGAAGTTTTTTGCAATTATGCTTGTACTCGTTGCGTCTGGCCTTGCCCAGACGCACATGGATACTCTAGTAGCGCAACGCCTTGCCATGGATACAGTGCATGCATACAATCTCTATTACGAGGACCTTGTCGAATCGGAACGTAGCCAGGAAGGTATTGCGTCGAATGTTTTTGGAATCGTCTTGGGAACGGCGCTTACTGCAGTGGGTGGCTTGCTGGTGGCGACGGGCGACGAAGGGTTCTGGATTCCGGGAATACCTTGCGCTGTCGTAGGATCGTATTTTCTTTTTTCCAATATCAGCGGAATAGGGAAAAGCAGGATGCATGCCCAGAGGCGAAAATATTACGAGGATATTTACGGGCTTTATAGGGAGTACCGGAAAGCTCCTCAAGCCTCTTCGGCAAACGATACCTCCATGTCGTCGTTTGCCATCGATTCCCTTGTGGCAGAACAACTCGCCCTGGATCCGTCCTATGCCTACAATGCCCATTTTATTGACAGGATCAAGACCGAATTTTCTCAAGAAAGCGTTGCTGAAAATCTCTTTGGAATCCTTGTCGGTGGAGGAATAGTCACGCTGGGTGTAATTGGACTTTCTGTAGAGACGTCGGACGATATTGAAAAGGCCCTGGCGACTATCATTGGCGTGCCGCTGATTGCTAGCGGGGGTTCTGTTCTAATCTATAACATCTATGCCGTTGGCAGGGATCTTGGTCACAAGCGCAAAAGAAAGGAATTCGAACGAGCCTATGAACTGTACAAGAACAGACGCAAGGACTCGGGACTGGCGACCAATTTCTTCTTGACGCCCACGTTCAACGTGGCGACACTTGGCCCCGGCATGAACCTGCTGGTCACATTTTAAAATAGAGGAAAACCTTGGGCTGGAGGGAAACCTTGGGTTTCCCTGATACGGCTGCTGAGGAAGGGAGTCTAGAGGGAAACCTCGGGTTTCCCTCTACGTCTTATTAGTTGGGGCCTGGCGCGCTACAGGGGCCAATTGCCCGTGCTTGCGGAACAGATGCTTCACGAGCGTGCCGAATCCACGGAATACGCGGTAGCGTTCGCGCGGATTCTTGATGGCCATGATTCCCTGACGCAGGATGTAGCTCGGGCGCAGGTAGAATTCACGGCGGGCCTTGTCGCAGAAGTCCACGAGTGCCTGGCTGGTGAGTTCGCCGCGCTGGATGGTGGTGCGGTGGAACCCGTCCTTGTCGAGCCACTGGTTGTAATCCTTTGTCTGTAATGCGCCGCTCTCGAGGGCTTCCTTGTAGGCTTCGGTGCCGGGGTACGCCATGATGGGGTAGAACTGCGCGGTGTTCGGGTTCAACTTCTTGGCGTAGTCAAGCGTCATGCGGAGCGTTTCCGGAGTGTCGCCCGGGTTGCCGACCATGAAGCAGCCGTGCACCAGGAGGCCTGCCTTGCGGGCGTTCTTCGTGAACTCGATTGCCTTGTCGGTGTTCTTCACGCCCTTGTGGATGTTCTCAAGAACCACGGGGGAGGCGCTTTCAAACCCGACACACATCTCGCGGCCGCCAGCCTTCTTCATGAGCTTCAAGAGATCGAGCGGGACATCGGCGCGGGCGTTGCAGCTCCACGTAATCTTGAGGCCGCGTTCGAGAATCAGGTTGCAGATTTCCTTCACGTGCTCGTGGCTTGCGGTAAACGTGTCGTCTTCGAAGAACACTTCGCCGAGGTCTTCAAAGTTTTCCTTGATGTACTGCAGTTCGTCGACCACGTCCTTGGGGCTGCGGCGGCGGAACTTGTGACCGTTGAGCGTCTGCGGAATCACGCAGTAGCTGCAGCGGTTCGGGCAACCACGACCCGAGAGGATCACGATCAGCGGGTTGAGGTTCGCACCGTAGAAATACTTCTTGTAGCAGCTGTACAGGTGCTTGCGGTAAACTTTCGACACCCACGGGAGCTCGTCGAGGTTCTCGATCTTCGGGCCTTCGGGCTGGAAGTCGACCTTGCCGTCCGCCTTGCGGAAGGCAAGACCGGCGATGCTTGCAATGTCCTTGATGTCGCCGCGCAGGTAGCGCGCGAGATTCCTCGCGGTGTAGTCCGCCTCGCCGATAATCACGAAGTCGAGGCTCGGTTCCATCTCCATGGACTCGAGCGGTTCGGCTGTCGCGTGCGTACCCATGATGGCGATCTTCGTGTTCGGGAGCGTCTCCTTGATGGCATGCACTACCTTGAGGTCGTTCAAGATGCTCGGCGTGCTCGTGCTGCAGACGACGAGTGCCGGGTCAAACTTCTTGATGCCTTCGAGCGTCTGCTCGAGGTTCAGCTCCATGGCGGGGCTGTCGATGAGCTGAATCTCGTTCCCGTCGGCTTCGACAGTGCCGGCGGCATAGCTCAGGAACATGGGCCAATAGAGAGTAGAAGACTTGGTCACGCAAGGACTACGCGACTCACGGCTGAACATCGGGTGAAACGGCGGATTTAAAAAAGTAATACGCATGACGCACCACAAAATACATAATCTTTGGTGATAAAGCTACATTTGTAAGCGATGAAAAAGTTTTTTTCAGTGCTATTTGCGTGCTGTTCCGTTGTAACGGTCGCAACCGCGGCCCCGCAGGCGGCGCTGCTGGATACAATCCGTACCGAATTCGATGACGGGACGCTTTCCCGCGTCTACACGGTCCAGAAAGGTACGGATGTCCGCGAAGGTATGTCCACGACGTACCACCCGAACGGGAAGGTCGCTATCGAGGCTCCCTACAAGGCTGGCAAGCTGGATGGACTGTTCAAAAGCTATTACGAGAACGGCAAACTCTGGCAGACCGTCGGTTACAAGGACGGAATAGAGAATGGCGCCAGTACAACCTATTTCGATAATGGCAAGAAGCAGTCACAGGAAGTCTACAAGAACGGCGTCCTGGACGGCATGAGCGAGGAATGGGATGAACGCGGGCTGGTTCGCCGCAAGCTCCCTTACGAGAACGGCCAGATTCACGGCAAGGCCCAAGTGTACGATGACCTGGGCGCATTAAAAGAAGAAATGACGTTCGTACGCGGTGTACGGCACGGGATTTACCGCCGCTTCAACAAGGGCGTAAAAGTTATGGAAGCGACTTTTGAAAACAACCGCTGTGTCAAGAACTGCGAATTTTAGTTCTGCTTTTTTCGCGGCTTTACCGCGTTCCACACCATGTAGCCGATGAACAGCGCGCCTGCAGCAAGCAAGGCTATGGCGAGTTCTGAATTGTACTTCTCGATGAGGTCCTTCTGCCCGTGGGCGAGATAGCCCAAGAAGGCGAGGACGCAGTTCCAGATTGTCGCACCGAGGAATGTGTACAAAGTAAACGGAAGAATCTTCATCTTGGATAGGCCCGCCGGAATGGAAATCAGCTGGCGGATGACCGTGATGAGCCTGCCTACGAAGGTCGATACCGCGCCATGTTCACGGAAGTAGTCTTCGGCCTTCTGGACTTTCGAAATGTCGAGCAGCAAGAAGTGGCCCAGGCGGCTGTCTGCAAACTTGTAGATGATCGGCCTGCCGAGGAAACGTGCGAGGTAGTAGTTGATGAACGCACCGGCAAGCGCGCCGGCGCTGCCTGCGCATACGATCAGGACGATGTTCAGGTCCGAACCGGGCTGCATGGCCTGGTATGCCGCCGGCGGGATGACGAGCTCGGACGGGAACGGGATGAACGAGCTCTCGACCGCCATCAGCAGTGCGATGGTCCAGTAGTTGAGGTTGCTGTTGTACCAGTCGATAATTTGGGTGTAGATGCTTCCGGAACTTTCGGAATCTCCGGCGAACGCAAAGCTGGCTAGGAACAATAAGGGAAAGATGACTCTGAAAGATTTCATGGGTATAAGAATAACGCCGTCATGGATGGCGGCGTTTAACGGTTGTTATTTCTTTTTGCCTTTCTTCTTGGCGGCTTTCTTCGCCGACTTCTTTGCCTTGGCCGACTTGCCCTTCTTCTTCGGGCTGACTTCCTCTTCCGGTTCTCCCTCTTCCGCCTGTTCCGGTTCGGTGTATTCGGGAGCCTGGTATTCGATAGCGGAAGGAGCATCGTTGTTGGCGGCCTTGATGGCGGCCTGGGCTTCTGCGACGTACTTGCCGTTGGGGAAGCGCTTCAGGTAAATTTCGTAGTCCTTCATGCGGTTGCCGGCCTTCACGAGTTCGAAGATGCCTGCTTCCGCTTCGTCACGGAACGCACCGTCCGGGTTGTCGTTCAAATAGGTCAGGTAGGCCTTGAAGGTGTTCTGTGCCTGAATCTCGCGGAACTTGTGGTATTCGCTCAGGTTCTTGAGTTTGGCTTCGACTTCGCCGCGGCGCGGGGAATCAGGATAGTACTCGAGGTACATTTCCAGCATTTCCGGATCGTTGGACGCCATGACCTGGTCGAAGCGGGAATCTTCCTGGCGAACCTGGTATTCCTTCAACTGGACCTTGCCGCTATCCAATGTCGAGTAGAGCTGTTCCTTTGTAGCGAGGTCTGCCGGATGGCAGAAGGCGAGGAAGCTTTCAAGAACGTCGTTGAACTGGGAACGGGTGTAGGCGCCAGTCATGTCGGGGAGTTCTCCGTCTTCGTCGAGGAAGAAACGGTAGTCGCGCTCGATGGCCATGCAGTCCCAGTCAGAAAGGGTGTCCTTGACTTCGCTGTTCTTGCGGAGCACGTCGTCGCGGTCATGCAGCTTGAAGCGCATGCGGCGGTCGCGGCGGCTTTCGCGGCCGAAGTCCAGACTGAATTCAATACCGACGCGTACGGGATACTTGTAAGAAATCTTGTCGAACTTGATACCGGAGTAGGCCGGCGGGAACTCGTCGTTCGTAACCTTGGATTCCTTGGAGGCCTTGATGTCTTCGTAGGGCAGGAATTCCTTGCGGACGTTGATGCCGACCTTGAGGTCCACGTCCTGGAAGACTTCCGTGATGCGGTATTCCAGGGCTCCAGAAACAAAAGCCGTGGGGCTGTAAGTCGTGACGTCGCGCTGGGACCCGTTGTTGTCGTTCGTGAAGGTGAAGAACTGGAAGCCGTAGCCACCCAGGACGCGCAGGTCGAAATCGCCACCGATATTGAAGGTGAAACCGCCGAGCACGGACGGAGCGTAGGAACGGAAACTCAGGCTCTGGGAAGAGGCTTCTTTCTTTTCGCCGTTCATGCCTTCGAACGTGTAGTAGTCGTCTGCGAGAACCTCGCCGAAACCGGCGGCGTTGAAATTCATGAGGAACGTATTGACTTCAAGACCGAGCCAAAGGGTGAACGGGATGTCGGCCTTCCATGCGGGCGTAATCAGCGGGCTCCACAAGAAACCAAAAGAGAGGGGAACGGTGAATATTTCCTCTTCAATATCCTTCTTAACCAGGAACTGGGGGTCAGAGTCTTCAAAAACGAGAACTGCAGGTTCAGCCTGCAAATACAGCTGCATTCGCCAATTGGAACGCTCAAAGTCGGCGGCCATGGCGACGACTGAGAGAAGCAAAAAAGAGATTATAAGTCTACGCATCGGTCAAAATTTAGTTTTTCTTTACAAAGAAAGGGCGGGAAAGAAGTAAAATAACGTGATTTTAGGGCGTTTTCGGGGGTTCTACCGGGGCTAGAAGGTGAAAAACAGGCCTACGCCAAACAACACGACGCCGGCTCCGGCCAGCGAGGCCGCTATGGCCATTTTTTTGTCGCCCTTGTCTACGAGGTCCTTGTTTTCGCTGACCTTGTTTTTGTAGTTGGCTCCGTTTACGGAACCGGGCTTTTCGAGGTCGTTCTTGATGTCCTTGGCGTCGTCGTAATCCCTGTTGCCCAGGTAGATGAAAATGGTACTGACGATGATGGGCGCGATGGCGCTTGCCATGAGCGCATGCCCGATACGGGTCATCTTTCTTTCGTGCAGCCAGTCCTGCTGCTTGGCAATCTCGTCGTAGTCGGTGAGTTTTTCCATCTCTACGTTCAAGTGGATTTCACTCACGGGGGCGACGTAGAACGATACGACGGTATCCTTGTAGCCGATACGGCGGAGCGTGATGTTCGCGAGGCCGGGCTCGTTCAAGAAGAACTTGTTCGGAGTCGTGCCGATGGACTTGCTATGCTTGGTAATCGGGTCTTTCCCGGGGAAAATCTCTGCGTCTGCCGGAGTGCTGATGACCTGGATCTCTGGCGAAATTGGTTTGAGGCGCAGCGCGATCTTCGCCGTGTCGCCGGGAATCGGGCGGACCGCGGTATGGGCTCCCCACAGCTGGGCGTCCACGTCCCAGTAAGCGTTGACTTCGATGCGGCCGGTGTCGGTGACTGCGAATGTACACGGGGACTTGCAGATAGCGTCTTTCTCCGAACGGGATACCATGGCTCCTTCGGGGTCGGTATCGACGAGGATGTAACCGATGGTGGAAGCGGTTTTTTCGGCGACAACGCCTTTCGTTTCAAGGAGCAGCTTTTGCATGCGGTTGTCCTTGATGGCGTCGCCCAGTACAGTGCTCCTCGACATGTTCATCTTGGCCGTGCGTATTTCGGGAAGGTTCTCTTCGAAGATGATTCGTGAAAGCTCCAGCGAAATGCTGTCGGCGTTTGTTCCGTTGGAAATCTTGCCGGAGTAGATAGTCTTGGCGCCGACCTTGGCGAGAGTTTTCTGAATGCAGATGTCGTCATTGCAATTGGGGAATTCGTCCCTGCGGAAAACATGGACCTGCTCGCCGGATTCAAACAGGAGGCGTGCGACGAGAGCCGTCATCTGCGTGGGCAGGGACGGGTCGCCGGAATTGCTTTCGAATGCCACGAGTACGTTCGTGGAGGCAAGCTGGATGTTCGGGATGTTTTCTTCGGTTGCGGAACTGTCGGTAGATGCCGTGTTGGCGGAATCGGCTACGGTAGTCGCGGAATCGGTTGCGGCGACGGAAGAATCCGGCGCGACGGCCGCGGAATCTTTTGCTGCACCGGCGAGGAGGTCGTTGCCCTGCTCGTCCAGGATGCTCTTGAACTTTTCCCTGGGAATGCGGACGACGGTAAACTGGTTCTTGATGTACCCGCCAAGCTGCACGGTGTCCTTGTCGATTCCCAGGAACTGGGCCCGCTGCTTGGTTCCCGAAACGAGCTCGACGTTGGCCGTGATGCCTTGCTTCTCCTGGGAGAAGGCTAGCGCCGCGAGCGAGATAACTAGTATGGCAATGAACTTTTTCATAACGTACCTAGAAAGAAAGTATTATGCCGGTGGAAAAAACGATGCCGCCCAGAATCAGACTCATGTTCATCAGCTTTTTGGCCTTTCGGGCGTTGTCCCTGTAGTCACTGAACTTGTCGTAGGTCTTCTGGTAATATTCGCTGTCGCGGATGAGCGCCTTGTCGATATCGTCTTTCTTGTCGTTGGCGCGCTCGATGTTGTAGTACGATACGGCCGCGGCAACGCCGCTGACGACAAAGGGTGCGATGGAGGCGAGTAACAGGTTGTGTCCGACTTTCTTGCGGCTGCGGTGCGCCAGTTCGCCATATTGCCTGTCGGTAATTTTCTCGTCGTGCGTCGGGCGTAAGGATACAATCAGGAAAGACGTGTCCTTTTTCGACAACGTGACGTTGATGGTGGTGTCCGCATATTCCGGACGGAATAAGGATACGATGATGTTCGGCTCGCCGGCGGGAACCGGGATGAAACCGGGAAGCTTGTAGTCGGGTTCCTTCGCATGGTTCGGTGCAGTGTTGTTTACGTAGGCGTCGGCATACGAAGGGTTGGTCGAAATATGCAGGTATTTCGTGACGGGTTCTGCCACGCTGGTGGAATCCTGCGCGAATAGTGGGCTGCAGAACAAAACGGTCAGGAAGAGCGCAATGGCGGAAATACGCATGGCTAGTTCCCTCCTGACTTGCTGTAGGGGCCGTCTATGCGAACGGTCGCCCCGTTCTTTTGCAATTTCCAGTACACCTTGGCCGAAGTATTTCTCGCGTTATCCTGGGCGGAAACGCTCACGTAGATGACGTTGAAAAATTTTGGGCAGCTGAAAGTGATTTTCTGTTCCAGGTAGCTGGATGAAAGCGTGTCATCGGAAACGGTCACGGTGACATGGCGCCCGTTGACTCCCGATCCTTGGTCGAGGGCAAAGAAGGTAATCTGTTCCGTAGAATCGAATTCGGTCGCTGCGGGCGTGACGAACGGGGGAACGGTATCCATGAAGGTGAGCGTGTCGATATAGTACCGCGTTGCCGCCATGATGTCCACGCTGATGGGCTTGGCCGAGTATTCCGGCTTGGATTTTTCGTTGGCGTAAATGCGCAAGCCGGATTGCGGCAGGACCTTCATGACGATGGTGGAGTCTATCGTGTAGCTGTAGTATGTGGCGATGGTGTCGCCGCCCGCGGAGACCAGGAAGATTTCTGTTTCGAGAGAATCGCTGCTCCAGAGGTTTTCGTGCGTTATGGGCAAGATCAGTTTTGCGGAATCGGAATTCCTGAACTTGGTGGAGAAATGGTAGATGGGGGAGGTGTCCTTCTCGAAGAACGTGCCCTGCGCCCTGTTGCTGGCGATGACGGCCCAGTAGACGGTCGCCGAGGAATCTTCGGGGAGGTCGTCGAATAGCGGGCCGTTGATATGGATTTCGTCGTCGCAGGATCCTTTGGCGAAGGCTCCGCGTTCCCAGAAGTTTTCCTTGCTGTACGAGGCGTAGAGGTCGCAAGAAGATGTTTCCCAGTCGTCGACTCCGGAAATGTTCCACACGAGGTCGATGCCGTCCTTTGAATCGGGGTCGACAAGGTTGAACCCGTCTTCGGGGTAGACGAGCTTTGCCGAGATGGGCGTGTTCACGTACACGTCGAGGTGCTCGGTAATTGTGTCTTTTAAGTAATCTACCGACCTGAGCGTGACAACCTTGTGTCCCGGTTCCGAGAAAGAGTAGCGGAAGAAATTGAGGTTGAAGTATTCGCCGTTTATGTCCCAGATTTTTTCGGAGATGTAGTCGTCGTAGTAGTCGGTATTCAGGTAGCTGTCGTTCACGATATAGGTGGCCCAAAATTTTACGACCTGGTCCACTTCGAGGTAGATGGGCGCCGTCTGGAACCCGAAAGTGTACGGTTCGCCGACAAAACGGTCGGGTACGACGTAGATCTGCTGGCTGACGGTAGGTTGCAGGTTCTCGTTGAACAGCGCGTCGTCTCCACAGCTGGCAAAGAAAAGGGCGATGGCGGGAACGAATATGGCAAGGAGCTTATTCATTTTTACTCCTTGTCGCAAAAATGCGGTTGACCGTCCAATTCCTCCACTGGACTAGCCCGTTTTTGTAGCGGAGTCCTGTGCGGACATGATTGACGGAATCGGGGAAGGTGGTGTACATCACCTTAAGCGAGATAGACTTCTCGGCGCTGATGGCAATGACCGGGTTGTTCTTGATGATGTCGAAATAGAATGAATCCGGTTCAAACCCGTACGGGTTCGTGTCGCGGATATACAGCTCGAGAATGTCGTTCGTATAAAGGGTCGTGTCGTTGTTGCATTCGAACCAGTATAAAGTGGGCTTGATATAGAATGTCTTGTCTACCTTGTTGCCGCTGGGATCGGTTGCCGAAATAACGAGCAACCGCATGCCGATGGATTTTGCCGAACTGGGCAAGAAAATGGCCATCGAGTCCTCTGTGATCTTGATGACGTCGGTGTCAAGCGGGGAATCTTCCAGGAAGGCGCGCAGGCTGATGCTTTCAAATTGGCTGCCGTAATCCTTGATGCAGAACTTCAGTGTATCGGCAAAATCAAGCGTGTCGGAGCCGGCTCCGGCAGACTTGACTATGGGTGCGGTCATGTCGATGAGGTACTGCTCCTCGATAGTGTAGATCTCGGAGGGCCGCAATTGGACGGTGATCGTGTCGGGCTTGTAGTCCGGGTAGTCCGGGATGCTCGCTATGACCTTGTATGAGCCGGCCTTGAGTGGCTTGGCCGTATAGCTCAGCTTGTTGGCCGTGTATCCGATCACGGTATCCGTGGCGGCGATTTTTCCTGTGGAATCCTGGAACTGGATTACGACATTGACTTGTTCGGACGAATTCCTGTTGCCGGAAATTTCGATGTTCCCGTTGATGCCGGATTCTTCTTCGACACCCTTGGTGTAGAATTTCCCGGTGATGCTTGTCGGCGAAGCCATCCCGATTTCGTTGTAGGCTTCAACTTCCCAGTAATAGGTTTCCAGGGGAGACAGCGGCAACCTGTAAGTGAGGTAGGGGTTGTCCAGGACGGTGTCGAGCAGGGTTTCGCGACTGCGGCTGGTCAGCCTGAAACGGTAATGTAGGCCGTAGAGGGAGTCGGGGTCGTATGCGCTCCATGAGAACGATACGCCTTCTTCCGGAGGAATTCCCTGTGTTTCCGGCTGCGGGATGATGGATTTCTCGTTCAGGAAAGGCGGATTGCCGACCCAAACGTTTAGCGTATCTGTCAGGGTGTCCCCGAAAAAGTCGATAAGGACCAGCGCGACCACATGGTGGCCCGGTTCGGGAATGCTGTTGCGGAAACTGAATTCGTAAGCCCAGGTCTCGCCATCCAATGTCCAGTAATACCTTTGCATGCGGATGGACCTGGACGGCATGATTTCGGCAATGAAAGTCATCGTATCCGTAGTGCGGATCGTGTCGGACTTGGTCTGCAGATGGATGGAATCCAGGTTGACGGTCATCTTGGCCGAAATGGAAATGTCCTTGCTGTCGTCCGTATCGAAAAGGGCGTCGTCGCCGTTGGAACAGGCGATGATGAACGCCAGGACAGAAACGGAGAAGATGGCGAGCCATATTTTCATAGTTTGCCTCCGAGGGTGTCCTGCACGTAGAAACTCTGGGGGGCTAGGGAGTCCTTGTCTCCGTACGAATCCCTGACGACGACGTAGATGGTATGCTTGCCGGGCTGGAATCCGGATTGGCGGACGCTGTTTATCGGGCCGAGACTGTAACGGGTGCTGTCGATGACCAGCGTGAAGGCCAGTTTGTCGGAGCCGTTGATGACGTCGATGTCCGTTGCCTGCCATTTAAAAAGGAATGACGAATTCTTGTTGCCGTATAGCGTGTCGCCGTCGAGGGGTTCTACAATGGAATCCATGCGCGGAACCGTATTGACGACGATGTCTAGGGGAATGGTCTGCTGGCTGCCCAGCGGGTCCGAGATGCGCAGGCTGTTGGGAATCTTGTTGGCGGGCGAGGAGGGCGCGATGTCGTATTCGCTCTCATGGCCGATTACGCGCGAGTCATATAGCCATTCAAAGGTGAGCTCGTCCTTGTACTGCCTCGGGAACACGTTGACCTTGAGCGTGGCGGAATCGTTCGGGTGGACGCGGAGTACGGTGGAATCCTTGATATCTTTTTGCAGGATATAGACGGATATGCTCTCGATTTCGCGCGACTGGTTCGGCGAATCGGGAATGTCCAGGCAGCCTGCGGACAGTACGGCAAATAGCGCCAGGGCGAAAACCCTGGCTTTGCGGAAACAGGAACCACTATGTTGGTTTCGCAAATCCATCAAAATAAAATGTAACTATATTCTGTAACATGAGTAGCGAAAATTTTGAATATAAAAACGCAATGGACCGTCTGGAAGCCATTTTGGAACGGATTGACAATTCCGAACTGGGCATAGACGAATTGTCCGGCCAGGTTCAGGAAGCGACGAATTTGTTGAAAAAATGCAGACAGATTCTTGTCGATACCGAAAAGAACGTCCAGGAAGCCCTGGCGAGCCTGGAAGGCGAGGCTGATGCCTAGTTCCGTACCGGCTATCGAGGTAAAGGGTCTATCGGTAAAGTTCCCTGTCCGGGGAGGTGTCTTCGGCAAGGTGAAGGACTACTTTACCGCGGTCGACAACGTGTCGTTCACGCTGTCGCAAGGGAAGATTTTGAGTATTGTGGGCGAGTCCGGATGCGGCAAGTCCACTCTGGTGAAGTCCCTGGTCGGGCTTGTTCCCATGGCCTCGGGCGAATTTAAGCTGTTTGGGAACAAGGTGAAAGACCGCATGGCGGGAACTTCCAGGGTATGCGACTTGGTGCAGATGGTGTTCCAGGACCCGTTCAGCAGTCTTAACCCGCGACAGACTGTCACGGAAATTCTTACGGCGCCGCTGGTGGCGCGCGGCGTCTCGTTTGCAGATGCCGAAAAACGCGCGCGCGAACTTTTGGAGCGCGTGTCCATTCCGGCGGGGGCGCTCCAAAAGTTTCCCCACGAGTTCTCGGGGGGCCAGCGGCAACGCCTTTGCATTGCCCGGAGCCTGATGGTCAGTCCGAAGGTCCTGCTTTGCGACGAAGTGACGAGCGCTCTCGATGTCTCGGTGCAGGCGCAGATTCTGCACCTGCTGGACGACTTGCGCAACGATCTTGGATTGAGCATCATCTTTATCAGCCACGACATGCAGGTCGTGCGCGCCATCAGCGACGATGTCCTGGTGATGTATTTTGGGAAGGTTGTCGAATGCGGAAATGCGGACGAGATCCTTATCCGTCCGCAACACGATTACACGAAAAAATTGTTGGCTAGCGTTCCCGTCGTCAAGCGCTCTGCTTGATGTACAGGGCCGATTTCGGCCTTACTTGGAACGCTTGCACTTGAAGCCGATTGTCTTTACCAGGCGCTCCTGGCTGGAGTCGAACTTGTCGTAGCAGAATTCCTCGACATAGGCGGCCTTGCAGTCGAAGAATTTCTCTTCGTATACGGGCTGCATCTTTGTCGAGTAGTGGACGATATTCATGCGGAAATTGCTCAAGTATTCGTTCTTGATGCAGGTCGTGATGAGATAGTCCTCGAATTCGTCGAAGGAAATCTCGACCACGGTAAATACATCGCTGGTATCTTCTTTCAGGAACTTGATTTTGCGGACGCGCAAGGAAAGAGTCGATGCCAGTTCCTTGAACTTTTCTTCTTTGCTGGCTGGGATATTGTCAAAGACGAACTGGACATTGAATAAGTAGGCCTTTGCCAACTCGGGAAGATCTTCTCTATGCGTGTAATCCATGAATATACCTCATTCCTTGATCCTAATTTATCTTTTTTTTAACAGGCGTTCTGTTATTTTGTATTTACTTTCGCGAAATTATCCAGGGCGTCTTCCATGAACTTGCCCAAAAGCTTGGATGTGGCCTCTGCCATGAAGCGGGGCTCGCGCTTGTCCATGGGCTCCTTGCCGTCGTAGCGTTTTTCGAACAGGGCGGATTCGCTGTCCGGCTTGCGCAGTGTAATTTCCATGGCGAGATGCGCGTATTGCGAGGAGCCTTCGTCGACTTCTTCGATGGCCGAGATGTTCCCGGAAATTTCGAGGCTGGGAATAGAGTTCCCCTTGATTTCGACCGATTCGAAGATGTTGCTCTTGGCCACGTATTCGCCCACGACCTGCATAATCATGTGCTCGGGGCGGCTTGCCCAGAGGTCTAGGTCGTAGAACATGAAATCGTATGCGGATTCGCGGTATACGATATTGGTGCGCTGGTAGGCGGGGTCGATGGTGAATTTGCGTATCTGAACCTTGCCTGCGGGTTCGGCGCTCGGCATGACGATGTTTTCGACGGCAACGGTGTAGTAGCGGGTCGGCTCAGACGTGGAGCCGCCGAAGCAGGCCGTCAGGGTTAGCGCGGCGAGTAACAGCGATACGGTGGCAATCCTGGAAAAAATCTTGTTGAGCATGGTTCCTCCTGTTAGCGGCGCTTCTTGGCGGGCTCGCGAATAATCGCGGACGGATTGTTCTTGATTTTCTGGCTGAACTCTTCGAGATTCTCGAGTACGTTGTTGAGTTCTATGACGGCTTCGCCCACCTGGTCCTGGTTCTTGTAGACCATCTGGTCGAGCCGCTTGGAAAGCTGGTTGATCGACGCCATGGCTTCGGTGAGGTTGTCGTTCAGGCTCTTCGTGTCGATGGCTTCGAGCTTTTCCTTGACGATATCCAGGTCTTCGCTGGCCTTGGCGGCAATCTTCGCGTCTTCGATTTCCGTCATCACCTTGTGCATGGACTCCGCCGACTTGGAAATGTTCTCGATGGGTTTCGACATGTCCTGAGTGACGCGCTTCAGGTTGGCCGTCATGGCTTCGAAATTCTTGATGGCCTTGCTCAGGTTCTCGGCGTTTTCGGTCGAAAGGATCATGTTCAGGTTGACGAGGACTGAATCTACGTGGCCCGCAATGTTGCTCGCCTGGTTCGCAATCTGGTCAAAGCTGGATTTTTCTGCCGGCACGAAACCGCCTTCGGGAACGTTGGGTTCCGAGAAGGTGCCGCCCGAAAGGATTACCTGTTTTTCGCCGGTGAGGTTCATACCCGCCGTCATGCCGGCGCGCGTGCCCTGCTTGATGGGGGTGCCGTGGTGGACTTTGAAGGCGACCACGACCTCGTTCAGGTTTTCTTCGTGGATGGTAATCTGCGTTACGCTACCCACGTCAATGCCGTTCAGCTTGACCTTGGCATCGACAAAGAGCCCGTTGACCGAGGTATCGAAGATGGTGTAGTAGTTGTCGTACTGTTCGCTCAGGTAACGCTTGAGCACGTAACCGAGGAACACGCAAACCATGATGCCGCAGAACAGCATGAAGGCGCCAAGTTTAATTCTTTCGGATCGGGTGGTTTCCATTGTATCTCCAACTCAATCAATAAATTCAAAATTGTAGAAGCCGGTGGAATACGTTTCCTTGGGGCATTGCCGGCTGAAAAAGTGCTTGAGCGTCGGGTCGTCGGACTCCATGCCTTCCTGGAGCGTCCCGTCCATCAGGACATAGCCTTCTTTCAGGTACACGAAGCGGTCGCAGATAATCTTGATGCTTTCGAGTTCGTGGCTCACGATGACCATCGAGACTCCGAGCGTGTCGCGCAGTTCCAGGAGCAGCTCGTCGAGCGAGCGTGCCGTCACCGGGTCGAGACCTGTAGAAGGCTCGTCGCAAAAGAGCAGTTCGGGCTTGAGCGCGATGGCGCGGGCGAGGGCGGCGCGCTTTTTCATGCCGCCGGAAATCTCGCCGGGGTACTTGTGGAAGGCGTGCAGCAGGTGCACTTTCTCCAGGCGGTCTGCAACAATCGCTTCCATCTGGCTCTTGGGCATGTAGGGCATGCTGCGCTTCAAGGGCAACATCGCGTTCTCGGCGACTGTCAAGTCGGCGATAAGCGCCCCGCTCTGGAAGAGTACGCCCGTGCGCATGCGGGTCTCGCTGTCGAGCCCGTCCTTGGGGCCGAACTGCTTGCTGAAGTAGGTGATGGTTCCCGAGTCCGACTTGATGAACTTGAGGATATTGTTCAAGAGCGTGGACTTGCCGCAGCCGGAACTTCCGAGCACCATGCGGATTTCGCCCTTCTTTACGCCGAACGAGATGTCCTTGAGGATGGTCTCGTTGCCGTAACTGGCCTTCAGGTGATCTACTTTCAGGATTTCTTCCATGGCTACCCCTAGTAGAATATGAAGGCGAACAGCGTGTCCGCGATGACGATGGAACAGATGGCCGAAACGACGCTCGCGGTAGTCGCCTTGCCGACGGCTTCGGCGCCGCCGTGGGCGTTGAGGCCCTTGTTGCAGGCGATGAGCGTTACAATCCAGCCGAACACGAGCGCCTTGACGCTGCTCTTGAGGAACGTGATGGGGGCGATGCCGTCGCGGATGCCCATCATGTAGTTGGAAAAGGAAATGTCGCAGAAGAAATACGCGATGAGGAATCCGGCAAGGCTTCCGACGATGGACGAGCAGAACGAGAGGATGGGAGTCGTGATGCTCAGTGCGATGAAGCGCGGGACGACCAGGTACTGCACGGGCGGGATGGCCATGGACTTGATGGCCTTGACTTCTTCGCAGACGCTCATGTTCGCGATTTCGGCCGCCATGGCGCTGCCGGAACGGCCGGCGAGGATGATGGTCGTGAGAAGCGGGCCGATTTCGGCGAAGATGAGGAATCCGAGACCGGACGCGAGGTACGAACCGCCACCGACGGCGTTGAGCATCACCGAACTCTGCAAAGCCATCGTAAGGCAAATGAGTCCCACGAACAAGAAGCAGATTCCCATGGCTTCGCTGCCCGATTTGAACATCTGCTTGGTGACTCCGCCAAAATGGATTTTGCCCTTGTCGAACGGCCCGAATACGGTCCAGTAGATGGACATGAATAGCAGGATGAGGACTTCGACGAATTCCTTGATGAACGAGAAACCGAGGCCGCCGAGCATTTCGAGAACGTTGTTCGTGCCCTTTACGGGGCGGTCGGGCGGGTCCATTTTGCGGAGAGACTTCAGGTGCGCCTTGATGTCTTCGTTGAAGTGCGAAAGCGTGAGCCTGTTTCCCGTTTTCTCGGCGAGCTCGGCGAGCAGCGCGAAAAAGGCGTCGGCGCTGTAGTCCATGGTCTTGAGTTGCGATCCGTCCAGGGTAAGCGCTCCCGTGCAGAGCTGCTTCTTGCAGTTCTGCAGCAGCACCTTGCTGTTGGCTGCCGAAAGGGTTTCTGGCAAAAGGATAGTCGACATTTAGGAGCCCGAAATATAGAAAAATACATTTAAAAATGCCTGTCAGGGCCTGTGAGCGGGATGACAGGCGTGTTTTTGACGATGGAATGCATGGCGAGAAAATTCTATCTTGTTGCTCATGGCTCGCAATTACGCAAAATCAAGGAAACCCCGCGAGGAGTCCGAGGTGCTCATCGAGAAGATGGTGCAGGGCGGCGAGGGCATGGCGCGCCTGCCCGATGGCCGCGTGTGCTTTGTGAAGGGGGCTCTTCCGGGAGAACGTTGCCGCGTCGAGATTACGTTGTCAAAAAAAGATTTTGCGCGAGGCGTTGCCATGGAAATCCTTGACGCCAGTGAATACCGCGCACAGCCCCGTTGCCCCCTGTACGGCAGGTGTGGCGGATGCAGCCTGCAACATCTCGCTTCCGAGAAGCAGGCTGAGTTTATCGAGCACGTGGAACGCGAGAATTTCAGGCGTTTGGCCCATACGGACCTGCCGGACAGTTTTTGCATTCGTACCGGAAATCCCTGGGGCTACCGTAACCGTGCCCGTGTCGTGGTCTCGAGGGACCGTGCAGGCGACAGGGAAATCGTGCGGTTCGGTTTCCGCGAGCAGGAGAGCAATCGCATCGCGTTTTTCAAGGAATGTCCGGTGTTGACGCCGGCGTTGAACGCTTTTTTGCAGGGCCCCGCGCGAGAAATCTTTACGGACAAGCGGAAACGTTTTCCGCGCGAAATCGATGTGAACGTTTTTGACGACGGGACGGGCAAGGTGTCTTTCTATTATGCGGGAATGCCTGCGGAGGATTTTGAAAAGTACGCGCAGGGTGCGGTGGATATTGGCGGCAAAAAGATCGAGACCGACGCCTCCGTGTTTTTCCAGAGCAACCTTTCGCTGCTCCCCGAACTCGTACAGTCCGTGTGCAATGCGGTTGACGAGGGCATCGCTTCTGGAAAGGCTAGCGACGAATGGCTCATAGACCTCTTTAGCGGTGTAGGCTTTTTTGCCGCCCTGCTGCGAGAAAAATTCAAGCGCGTCACGACCGTGGAACGCGACGAAGGATGCCTCAGGCACGCAGAGGTCAACCTCTCCGCGAACCGCCCGGCCGACGCGCGCGGGACCTCCGTACAGAACGTCTCCGCCCCTGCCGAGCAGTGGCTTGCCCAGAACGTGGTGGATGTGCCTGCGACGCTCATCGTCGACCCCCCGCGCACCGGCCTCCCGAAAGAAGTCCTGGACGCTATCGCGGCCAGTTCCGTGAACCGCCTGATTTACGTCTCGTGCGACCCGGTGACGCTCGCCCGCGACTATGCGAAGCTTGCCGCGTCGGGATTTACGATAGGCAAGGCCGAAGGATTTGCGTTTTATCCTCAAACGCCCCATTTGGAGATGCTTCTCGTGCTAAGCCGCTGATTTTTTTGCGATGTTTACGGCATTTTACAGGCGTTTTTGCTAATTTGATGCATATGGGAATGAGAATTAAAGTTTTGGTGATTGCGACATTCTGTCTTGTCGCGTCGGCTTTCGCGGGAAGCGCGGCTGCCGAAAAGAACATGGGCATCGGTGGCTGGTTGCAGGCGGGCAACCCCGGTGAGCATGCCGGCCTGGATTTCCAGATGCGTATGGGTGCCGATGTCGTTATAGATATTTACGGACACCTTTATTTCAGCAGCGGCGATAATTCGCTCGGAGCCTATTTCGGCTACTATTGGAATTACTATCTGGGCATGGTCCCGGACAATATCGGACGTATGGGGTTCTATGGCGGCCCCGTAGGCGGTATCGGCTGGTGGGACGAAGATATCGGCAACGACTGGGATGCCGGTGGCTTCGCTTTACGCTTAGGCGTGACTGGCGGCTACCAGTGGGAATTCCCCGTGGTGCCGTTGCAGCTTTTCCTGGAATTGAATCCGGTGGGCGAATTCCACTATCTATGGTGGGATGCCGACGACCATCACGATGACAACGATACGGAATGGGAACTCCCCGATTTCTATTTCAGAGTTGGCTTGCGCTTCTGGTTTTAATAATAAGGATGGGAAAAATGAAAAAAACTTCTAGACATGCTATTCTGGCAATTCTGTTGGTGGTCGGCTCCATGCTGGTCGGCTGCCGAACCGAAGACCCCGTCGTGGTTTGCGGAAGGGAGTGGAATCCCGCTTTGCAAATCGTGGCGGACACCTCCACCGAGTTCAACATGGGGGACCCGCTCTATATCCAGTTCCGCTATGGAACCGGATTCGACTTCAACTCGCTGAGGATTACCTTCTACGAAGGCACTCTCGAGAAGAAGGGCGGGGAAATCTGGAACCACGAAGCCCGGGTTTCCGACAAGATGAGCTCCTACACGCTCCAGGGCCGTACCAAGCACAGCGAGTTCATGACGGCCCGCGAACTTACGAGGCACAAGGAGCCCGGCACGGTGGTCATCGAGATTTCTGCCGCAGGGAAGGTGCTTGCCGCAAAGCAGATTACCCTTGTGAAGAAATAACGTTTTGATCCTGCATTATAGGAATATCGATAATGGTAAAGAGATTTTTGGGAGTGGCCTGCGCTGCCGCGTTTGTCCTTTCCGCATGTGGTGAATCCGAAGTCACGATGAATTACGCTCTGACAGAGCCTGTCGACATAGAACTCTATGCCGAAAGTTACTTTGCGACCATCGACATGAAGGGCGAAGAACAGATGGGAACCATCACGGGCACGTATGCCGACTTGCACTATTCTTCGTCGGGCGACACGGTTGTCGTGAAACGCGAATACAAGATCGACAAGTCCCGCGGCTACCTCAAGAACTTCATGCCGTCGGAACTGGCCTGGCGCATCAAGGATGTCACCACGAAGGCGCTGGACCGCAACGTGGTAAGTCTGGAAGGCATCGATGACGGGTACGATTCCTTGCTAGTCCATATTCCTATGCCCGAAAAATGGCGCAAGCAGCTCCAGAATCCGGACTACAAGCCGCATCTCAAGCGCCTGGAAAAGCACCGCTGGGAAATGGACCACCTGCTTACGGGCACGGTTCCCGTGAAGGCGAACATCACGAAGATGCTTGAAGAGCAGGGACGCCTGAACTTTGCACTTATCAAGATCGATTCCGTGGTCACGAAGGGTTTCGAGAACCGCGACCATCGCCGCTGCCTAGACTACATCGTATACCTGCACGAGACGGAAAGCTTCCCCTACTATATCTGGGAACAGCACGTGAATAGCAATATCATCCCCGAAAAGTACAAGGCCTATACCGCCGGGCACAAGGCGGAATACGAAACGCAGTTCGAGGTGATGATCGACTACGCCACGGGCGTCCCCTGCCAGGAACGCGAAGTGAAGGTCGGGACGCATACCATGGTGCATCCGGTGACGAAGGATACCGTGAAGTTCACGAGCCACGTGACCAACGAGCGCCTGTACAACCTGAAAGTCAAGTACGAGGAACCGGCGGAATAGTTTCATGGTAGCATTGTCCAGAATATTGCCGTTTGCCGTGGCGTCCGCGCTTTTTGCGGGTTGCACGTCGCACCCGTCTCCGCAGCAGACGATGGTGGACGACCGTCACATGATTTATACCGAGATGTACAAGGCGTACAAGGAAGCCGAGGACAAGTACCTCAACTTGCTTTTCAACATCGAACGCATGCCCGAAGAAGAAGAGCTGTGGATGATGAAGCGCGAACAGATGCAGGAACTGCTGCAACTGCGCGAACTCATGTTGAATGCCCGTGCCGACCTGGACAATGCCCTGCAGGAATGGGAAACCCACCTGATCGAAGTCCAGGGCGAAGTCAAGAAGAACAAGATCAAGCAGTTCAATCCGAACTTTACGGGCAAGGACGGGGAGCGCTCTAGCCCGGGCCAGTTGCTGCCCGGCGAAGCCGACCGCCCGAAAAGAAAATAATCCGTTTATTGCCACGAATTCGTGAACCCCATCCCGATCGCGAACTTGATCTTGGTCGGGGCGAAGTCCTTCGGCACGAGGGGCAGGTCTATCGGGTTGAGCTTTCTTCCGCCATGCAGGTTGCTGTCTTCGCCGATGCGGCTTAGCCCGCGGGCGAGCGTGAACGAGATGTCAAACGGCGTGCCGTAGAATACCTTGTTGGCCATGCGGAGGCTCATGCCCACGGAGCGGTCCCAGAAATCGTGGTCCTTGAACTTGTCCATGTCGAACCACTTGTCGTTCCAGGCGGCGCCCGCCTGCGCGAAGATGTCGATATACAGGTCGCGCGTGGAGAAAATCCAGACGCTCTTGCGCCAGTCCTCGAAAATGGGGAACAGGTAGTGAAGTTCCGCGACGGCGGTCTTTGTCCCGGCCAACGTGTAGCTTTCGGAGCTGCGCAGGTAGGGGTAGCCTTCCAGGAATACGGGGTTGTAGTAGTAGGAGTCCAGCGTGTCTTCGGCGGCGTCGGTATTCCAGGCGATTACGCCGCTGAGTTTTGCGCCGGCGGCAAGCCTTGCCCCGGTAAGCGGGCTCTGAATGCTCCCGTAGAGATTCAGACCGATTTCGTTGATATTGAAGTTCCTGTACTTGGGCTTGATCGAACCGCTTTCGGTCACGTAGAAGCTTTCGGAGAAGGTTCCCGGACGGTAGAGGTCGCTGTTCGAGTACTGGTAAGAAACGACCGCTCCGTTGCCCTGGCCGCTGATTCCGGAACCTTCTTCGCCTTCGTGGTCGCCGTATAGGCCGAACAGCGCGAGCGCGCTGATTCTCTTGTGGTAGGTCCAGTCGAAGTTGTCTTCGTAGAGGTTGAAGTTCGCCCAGTCGTATCCGAGCGCCACCTGCAACGTGTCGATAGACTTGAAGATGCTGTAGCCGGCCATGCCGACGATAGACTGCAGCGCCGTGGAGTAGTGGCTGATGCCGAGGCTGTCGCCGTTGTGGGCACGGACGTCTTCGTAGCGGACGGTGTCCTTGCTAGTGTAGTTGGCGTAGCTGTACATGAGCGCCAGGTCGATAGGCGTGCTCGTGTTTTGCCAGGCGGCGAAGAATTCCTTTTCCAGTTCGGGATTCAGGCCGTCGGAATTGATGTAGTCGATGCCCTTGCCGAGTTCCAACAGGAGCCCGAGCTGCACGACGTTCTTTTTGAGCGGGTCGCTGAGAATTACCGCTAGCCCGGCTTTTGCCTTCACTTCGCCTTCGCCGAAAACGGTCAAGTCCGGGGCGTTTTCGTTGAAACTGAGCATCGGGATGAACATGGCGACGTTGGGAATGGGCTTGTAGTCTTTTTCGGCACCGGCGAATTCGCGGTCAGCCAGTTCGATATGCTTTTTGATTTTGGGCGGGAGCGTGCCCTTCAGCACGATTTCGCCAGGGGCGGGCTTTTGCGATACTGTGCGGACGGTGTCGGCAATTTTGATGACTGAATCGCGCATGGTGACGGTCGGAGTTTTTGTGCAGGAATCCTGCGTCATACCGGCTGTCGAGTCCTGCGTCACTCCGGCCAGAGCCTGCCCTGAGCGAAGTCGAAGGGAGCCGGAATCTGGAGAATCGTTCCCGTCCAGGCAATTCCATACCGTATCCGCGACCTGAATCGTGCTGTCGCGCTCGGTCACGGTGATGGCGGTGTCGCTTACCATCGGGAGTTCCCCGTAGGGCATCTTGTAGAGCGAGAACCCGTCCTTGTCGTACTGCGTAAAGTAGAGCGTGTCGCCAGCGAGTGCCGGCGTGAAGGCGCCGCCCACGACATTCGTGAGGGGGCGTTCGGTGCCGGTCGTCAGGTCTTTCTCGAACAGGTTGAAGATGCCGTTCCTGTTGCTGGCGAATACGATCTTGCTGTCGTCAATCCAGTTCACGTCGCGTTCGTCGAAACCTTCGGTGCTCACGACTTTCATGTTCTTGCCGTCGGCGTCAATCACGGCGATGCCGCGGTGGACGTCATCGAAGAATCCGAATGCGATGCGGTTGCCGTTGGGGCTGAACTTGGGGCTGTAGATGTTATAGTACTTGTATTGTGGGTCGGGCACAAAGATGTCTATCGGGTCTTCGGCAGTGTATTCGCTGAAGTCGGCATTGAACGGCACCTTGCTCAGTACGAACCGCGTGCTGAACGGCTCACGACGGGCGAAGGCGACTTCGTTCCCCTTGGGGCTGAATGCGGGGTAAACGGCGTCGGCGAGGTATGTCAGCGAAAGCTTGTTCTTGTTCGTGTCGCTCACCGCGATGTCGAAGTGGGCGTGCCCGTCCTTGTCGCGGTTCTGGAAACTCACGTAGGCGAGGATCGGGCCTTTTTCCGGGGCGTCGTACACGTCGATACCCTTGTCGAACCAGGGCTTCTTGACGCGGAAGCCGGACTTGGCATAGTCCCCGATGTCGATGGTCGAATCGGTATCGTCTGTCTCGATGGAAATCTCGCCGATTTCTACGCCGTCGATGACTTCTGTGGAATCCTTGACGCCGGCGCTATCTTTTGTCTCGCCAAGCGGCATCTTGAAGACGGAACCGTCAAACCACGGCCCGCCGAAATTCGATACGCCGTAGAGGTTCTTGCCCGCGACGACGGGGAAGTCCTGCCAGAAGGCGTCCTTGGTCATCTTCGTGCCTTCGACGAGAGTTCCGAGCGAATCGACCTGGGCCTTGTAGGCGTCGGTAATTTCTTTTTTCCAGGCTTCGTAGAGTTCCTTTTCGCCTATGCCGAGGACTTTCTTGAGAGCCGCATCGAGTGTCGCCCGGTGCAGGCGCGAAAGTTCGGACCAGATCTTCGGTACGGCGTCGTCGCCGTAATGTTTGGCGATGTAGCGCACGAGCGAGAATCCCTGCGTGTAGGGACCGAGTTCCGCAAACAGGGAGTTGTCGGCAAAGTCGTGCATGTACTCGAGGGGGAGCAGCGTATCGTTGACGGCGGCGACGCGCAGGAGCATGTCGCGGTGGCTGTCCCAGGCGTCGAATCCCATGCGGCTCGACTCGTACTGCGCGGTACCTTCGGCAATCCACAGGGGCTGCAACGTGAACGGGAGGAAACTCATGAAGTCGCTGGTGGTGCGCTCGTTGTAGTAGTCGGTATAGCTGAGCTGGAGGCCGTAAAGGTTCGGCATGAACTTGCTGCCGTTCTCGATGCTTACCAGGTGGCTGAATTCGTGCGTCACCACGTCAGAAAGCCAGCCATGGCTGCTTCTCACCTTGAAATCCCAGTTGGTGAGCCAGAGGTTCACTGCGTTTTCGCTGGGGACGGCGCTGCCGTTGCTGTACAGGGCGTTGTTTAGGGTCGCGTTCACGCGTCCGGGCAGGTCGATGCGGTAGCGGCTCACTACGGAATCGTAGACGGCTTCGGCGTAGGCCGAGACGGTGGCCGCGTGTCCGGAATATTCCTGCGGGTAGATAAACTGGAAATGTTCGGTACCTGCGGTTTTCCACTTGATGTCGCTCTGGTTACCGTAAAAGCCGGCAGCGGCGGCGGTTCCTGCAAGGAACGCCGCGGCGCAGGTCAGTATTCGTGTCGCGTTAAAGAACATTATAACGTTAATTTAGGAAATTTGATACTTCGCGCCCACAAAACAGGGGGTGCAAATCAATGGAAACAGCCCCAGTCGTTCAACTGGGGCTGTTTCAGTAGGAGTGATAAAAATATCGGTTATTCCAGGCCGTAGGCTTCTTTTACGCCTTCGATGAGCTTGGTGCCCTTCGGGCTCGCGCCTTCGGATTCGAACAGGGCGAAGCCGCCGGTGTAGCCCCAGTGCTGGAGCGGAATCTGGAGCGTATCGCTGATTTCGCGGAGTGCCGTGAGGTAGTTGAGTACGGACTGGGCGTCGGACTTGTTCCTGTAGGCACCGAATTCGTTGATGATTACCGGGACGTTGTTCTTTACTGCCCATTTTTTTGCGGGTAGCACCACGCTTAAGATGGCTTCCTTGTTACCGTTCTTGTAGTAGTCCTTGACTCCCGTGGCGACCCAGGCTACGGTGTTCTTTTTTACGCCGAAGTCGGCGCTGTATTCGGACCACTTTTCCTTGTCGTAGGGGAACATCAGGTTCTTGATTGTCTTCGTGTCGGCCCAGTCGGCACCCTGGTGCGTGAATACGAACGGGTCGTAGGTGTGCACGGCGTAGATGACGTTGTCATCGTCGAGCGGGCTTCCGTTGGCGAGGAGCTTGATGTCGTACCACTTGGCGTCACCGAAGATGACGGTGTGCTTCTTGTCGACGGTACGGATGGAGTCGATGTCTTCCTTTGCGGCTTTGCGCCAGTTGGCGGTGGTGACCTTGCCATTGGTCATGTCAGGTTCGTTCAGGAGTTCGTAGAAGATGTCCTCGCGTTCGTTTGCCGCGAAATGGGCTGCGACATGTTTCCAGACGGTCGCCATCATCTTTGTGTAACCGGGCTTCTTTGCGCTGATCGTGTTGTAGCTATTGTCGTATTCGTGGTAGTCGATCACGATGGACATGCCGTAGCGTCCGGTCCATTCTACGAAGGAGTCGAGTACGGTAAAGAGGTTCTCGTCGTCAAATTCGAGCTCGATCGTACCGGTGGTGTCGTCGACAAACTTGTTGCGGTTCGTGGTATACTGGTCGAGGTCGATGGGCAGGCGCAACGACTTGATTCCGTTTTCGGCCATGAGCTTCACGTCGGCTTCGTCGAACTTGAATTCGCCCTTGAACACGGTGCCGTTCTCTTCGAGCCAGTTGGTGATATTGATGCCCTTGTTCAGGTACTTCATCGCCTTTTCCTGGAGCGGATTGGTGATGGTGATGTCACCAATAGTGTCGACGGGAATCACGGGGTCGTTGATTTTCATGTCGGCGGAATCTTTTGCTACTTCGCTGGAATCCTGTAGGTAAACGTTGTCGATAAGCACGGAGTCCTGCTTGCCGTCGCCCTTCGCCTGGAAGCTGATCTTGATGATGTTCTTGGCGTTGAACTCGACTTCCTTGCCCCAGCCGCCCTGCTCAAGATCCTTGAAGCGTACGGTCGCCTTGGTCCAGGCGCGAGCTACAGGGAACTTTGCGAGGTGGACGTCGTAGTCCGTGACGTCGCTGACTTCGACATGGACTTCATGGGCGCCACCCTTGTACCAGTAGGTGATTCCGCCAAAACGGCTGTAGTCGATGGAGTCCGGGAGCTCGAAACCCCAGCCTACATAGGGATCGTACTGGTAGTCGCCCTTGTCCAACTTGTAGTAAACGGCCCAGGTGTAGTTGGTGCCGTTGTCGGAACGCCTTGCCTTGGGGTAGCCTTCGTCGTTGATCGGTGTCAGGATGATGGATGCACCGTCATTGTCTTTGTCGTCATAGGTGTACCAGAAGGTGCCGCCCAGCAAGATTTCGTTGTTGCCGTCTTCCATGTCGTCGAGGAGGATGCCCTTGCCTTCTTCGGCGGGAATCGTTGTTGCCGGAGTGATTTCTGCGGCTTCTTCGGGAATCGTGAATGCCGGAGCCGCGCCTGTGTCGGGCAATGCAGGCGGTTCGACCGTGCCGGTGTCAGGCTCGGCTACCTGCTGGGGCTGCACTTCTTCGGTGGAGTCCGTAGAGGAACCGCCGCAAGCGATAAGGAATGCGGTGAGCGCCGACGTGGCGACGAGTGAAAATTTTTGGATGGAGCGCATAACTACCTCGTTTTACATGTTCGCGTTTAATCTATATAATAATAGGAAGAATTGTGTGCTGGAGATCCTTTTGCAAAGCGAAAAATAGACGAAAGTGTATCCAGTGTATTGGAAAAAAGCCAAAAATGCGCCGTATTTGCACAATTTTCCAAGCATCCGTAAGAAACTTATTATTTTTTCCGGGTGCAGTTCTATTCCGAGACATACCACGAATCGACTCGCTACGCTCCCCGGGGTGTCGGTGATCCGATAGCGCTGCATTGGGAGGCCATGCCCCTTGCCGACAAGAGGTACGACGGGGCCAAGCGTTACCCCCTGAGCGATTCCAAGAGCCCTATCCATGCGCCGTCTTTTGCCGACGGCTTGCGTTCGGTCGCGGTCTATGCGCTTATCCGTAACGGGAACGTTCCCGATGGCGTGTACTACCTGGACCAGGAATCGCAGGAACTCGTGTGTATCGGGACCAGGCAGAAAATGGCCGCTATCGTAGATGCCTTCCCCGAGAAGGATTTTGTTTCCAAGGCCGAAGAACTTTATCTATATGCGGGCCTGATGGACCGCGCCGTCTGGCGCTTTAGGGAAGCGGCTTACCGGCAGGTAGAAATGGATGTCGGTGCCGCCTGCGCGAATACTATGTTGTATGCAAAGTCGAAGGGGAAGAAGGTGTTCCCTCTTGGCGCTTTTGTAGACGATGTCGTGGCGGTAGCGCTTGGGCTTGGCGGTACGGAGGTCCCGCTCGCCGCGGTGGCGGTGTTCCCTGAAAACAGCTCAGTCGCGTTCTATTCGGTAGACGAAGGCCTGGGCGAGTTCGCGTATTCCAACAGGAACGAGACCATGGACCCCGGTTCACGCTATGCCGCGAGGTTCATGCTACAGAATCGCGGAGAATGCATCAACGACGCCACCAAGTGCATCAAGGTCCGGCGCGTAGCGACAAAGGCCTTGCCCGGCGAGGAATTTCCGCTGGCGCCGGCCAAGTTCCCGAACGATTATTTTTACCGCGAGATGTGGTTCCTGAGACCGCGTCCGGACTCGCTCCCCCTGTTCCTCCCGGTCACGATGGACCTGGACGTTTTCTCGTCGATCCTCCGCTGGATGGAAATGGCCCAGTTCAACGCTTTCGGGGCGGGCCTACTCAAAGTCTGGGTGGTCGTGTTCGACGCCATGTTTGTATATCCGGGAGCCTACCGTTACGTGCCTGTGCGCAAGTCGCTTTACATGCAGGCGGGGGAGCTGAGCATCAAGAAGTTCGTGAAGTGCTTTGCCGTACCTGAACAGGCGCAGAATACCGCATTTGCGGTAATCTTTACGGCGGACCTGAACGAGGCGTGCAACCTGCTGGGCGAACGCGCTTACCGCTATCTGAACCTGAACGCAGGGTTCCTCGGGGAGTCCCTGGATATCGCGGCTAGACTCCTGAACAAGAATGCGCGTGCGGAACATTATGTGTATCATGATGATATAAAGAAGCTTTGCGCTATTCCCGACGGCGAAAGTGTCATTTCTACGGTCCTGGTGGGGAAATCCTTGCAGGACAAAAGCTTATAATTTTGCTATAAGCCCGCGAAAAGCGCGATGTTGTAGACCTTGACAACTTTTTTTGTTTTCTTTTTTTTGCAAAAGGCTGTTTTTTTCTATAATTTGTACCTAAAAGGAGGGCGCGATGAAAGGAATGCGCTTATTCGCAATAGCTACAGTGTCTTTGTTGACGGGTTGGTTCATCGGCTGTGGGGATAGTACCTCTAGCGACGAAGATATGGACCCGACCGGCAAGTATTTGATGTTCGAAACGGTCAACGACCTTCCGCAGTGCATTAAGTCGAAAGACGGTGATTCCGTTTACTTGGCCAGCGAACAGATGTACCTGACCTGCACGAATGGTTTCTGGTCCGAATTTATCGCACCGGACGACGGCAGCGGCTTGTCGAATCACGGGAAGTTGAATATCTATGCCGAAGCGGACGATACGATTCCCTCGCTCTCGATGCTCGGCACCTGTTCCTACAGTTACGAGGGACAGATTGTCTTTGTCGCGTCGCTCAACTCTTACATGAAGTGCTACGACTACGACTGGGTCGAGTTCACTCCCAAGAAGACCTCCAGCAGTTCCAAGGCTTCTTCGATGGATACGGTAGCCACGTACTCCAAGCTGTCTTCGCTGCCGTGCAATTCGTCGCGCGAAGGCGATTCCGTCTTTGTCAAGGAAGACGCCGTTGTCCTGGTTTGCGAAGACGAAACCTGGATCGAGAACAATACCTGGTCTAGTTCCAGCAAGCGTTCTTCGAGTTCTTCGGCCAGGGTCTATGACTCGGGTAACGTTCTCCGTGATACGGTCCTTGGCGTTTGCGATGCATCCAAGGAGGGAACCCTTGCTAAGGATTCTGCCCGCGTTATCAGGGTGGCATCTACCGATATTTACGAATGCCGTTCCGGCCTGTGGCTGTCTACGACGGAAACTTACCTGGATACCAGGGGATTCCCGACGGATACAACCGAAGGTGCCTTCAAGCGCGGTATCTGGGTCGAAGACCGTTCTACGTCGATTGATGAAGCCTGCGAAGCTCCTTTCAACAAGGGCAACACCTACACTTATGTGTTTACGCAGGGCAACTGGAAAAAAGCGTCTGCCATGGATATCTGCTTCAATAAGGCTTGCATTCCTATAAACAACGGTGCAACGAACAAGTTGAAGGGCGTGGTATACAAGTGCAACGGCTCTTCTTGGAGCGAGATTCTTTTCTATGCTCAGGAAACGACGGATTACTTCAGTCACGATGTCGCCTACGGATCCTTGACGGATACCCGCGATGGAAAGACCTACAAGACGGTGACTATCGGCGACCGTGTCTGGATGGCTGAGAATTTGAACTTTGCGGATTCCACGAATTTCCCCAACCTGCAGTTTGGCAATTTCTGCTATGCCGGAAAGCCCGAGAACTGCGAGAAGGGCGGCCGCTTCTATACGTGGACTTCGGCGATGAACATCGTGTCGAACTTCCAGTCGAATCTTAAGAGTGATCTTGACAGCGCGGGCATATGCCCCTCTGGCTGGCATGTCCCGGATACGGCGGAATGGCGTTCCCTCGTGACGACTGTCCCGAAGGCTGTCGACCTTATGGCGGAAGGTGCCTGGCATGCGGCCTCGGCGACAAACCTTTCTGGATTTACGGCGCTGCCTGCCGGTGACGAAGATATGGAAGATGGCGGCTACCATTCTGTGTTCTGCACGTCTTCCCAGTACAATGCGTCCAGGAACTATGTTTACGAGATGACATACAGCTCTTCGGGCTTGTCTAGGGATTACCATTACAAGAGCGACTACTGCTCGGTTCGCTGCGTAAAGAACCGCGGTACCGCCGTGGTTCCCGCTTCGAGCTCCTCGGTTGTCGAAAGTTCCAGCAACGTGCCGCCTCCGAGTTCCGAGAGCATTGTGCCTAGCTCCAGCAGCGTAGTCCTGTCTAGCAGCGAAGAAGTAAACCTCAGCAGTGCTGAAGAAGACGGCGAGTAATAGGAGGTCATGATGAAAAAGAATTTCTTTGCTTTGTTGTTCGTACCTCTCTTTGCGGTACTCTCCCTGGTGGCCTGCGGCAGCGATGACGCCTCTTCTGCAGAAGAAGATGAAATCGACGAATACGCAAGGACGTCTGCCGACCTGGATTCCATCAATTGCACTCCCGAAAAGGAAGGCTTGATTGTCTACCTTTCTGAAGACAACAAGCGCATGGTCTGCTACGGAGAAAAATGGATCAGCTACTTCACCTGGAAAACCGAGGTCGAGCGCACAAAGAAGGCTCGTAATGCCAAGGATACGGTGTCCAAATATGCGGACTTGACGACCTGCTCCAGCACCCGTGACGAATACATGGTGCACGTGAGGGCCATGAAGATGGACCTCATCTGCGATGGCCGCAGAGGAAAGTGGGTTGAATACGCCTTGCAGACACTTCCGGATACGGTGCGCTCCATGAGTGCCCTGCCCGCCTGCTTGCCTTCCGTTGTCGGCGCTATCGTATACTTGTCCTCGATGGACGAGAGGGTTATCTGTTCCGACGGAAACTGGACGGAGTACAAGCTCTGGCTTAAGTCTTCTTCTTCGACCGGCTCTTCGTCTAGCGGTTACTCGTCTTCTTCGTACAGCTCTTCTTCGATGAGCATTCTCGATGCCGTCTTTGGAAAGTGCACGGAAAAGCGCGATAACGAGATTGTCTTCGATACGAACGGAGTGGTGGATTACTACAACGCCTCTGATTATGGTTACTACTACTGCGACGGCGATTACGAAAGATGGTATGAACCGACTACGGCCATGATCGATACGATGGATCTCGGTACTGCTGCTGACGGCGATTTTAAGGAAGGCCGCTTCTCTTACGATAGCTGGAGCGACTACTACGATGACCTGGGACCCATGTGCCTGTATAGGGAATCTGCACTGAAACTCTATGTGTACGATGACGGCTGGCGCAGTGCCCAGGAACAGGAAGTCTGCATGCTCTATGCCTGTACCAAGGCTCGCGAAGGGAAATCCTACAAGTTCAAGGGCTACACGTTCATTTGCGCTGACGGTAAGTGGACCCAGGATTCTATCAGCGTGACAAAGAAGACGGATTGGAGCAATCCGGCCGTGACGTACGGAACCCTCAAGGATACCCGTGATAACAATAGCTATAGGACCGTGACCATCGGCGGCAAGACCTGGATGGCGCAGAACCTGAATTACGCGGATTCCGTAAGCATGCCCAATTTGCAGTTCGGCACGTCTTGTGGCGTCGGTTCTGATTCTACTTGCGCCGTTGGCGGACGCCAGTACAAGTGGGCCGCGGCCATGAACCTGGTGTCTTCTTATAACAGCAGTTCTGTTCCTGCGGACACGCTTGCCAAGCCGCGCCAGGGCGCTTGCCCCTCCGGATGGCATGTGCCGGATTCTACGGAATGGGCTGACCTCTATACTGCGGCAGGAAAATCGACGCTCCCGTTGAAGGCTGTCGATATCTGGCCGTTCAGCTTCTATGGCAGTTATAACTTTGGCGCCCCGACGAACAGCCTCGGATTCGATGCTCTTCCGATTGGCGAAAAGCAGTCCTCGTCGTATTACGATAGGAACTTGGCGACGTATTTCTGTTCGGCTAGCCAGTACAGCTCTTCCGCGGCCTATGCGATCGTCTTCACGAGGGGATCGGATTCATGGACGGTAAAGAGCTACTCCAAGGTGTATTCCTGTGCGCTGCGTTGCGTGAAGGACAGCGAAAGCTAGGACTGGTTTTTGTTGATGTTGAAGGCGGGCCCTTGCGGTCCGCCTTTTCTGTTATAGTGCCGAAAGGATAATCGGTGCCACGATGGCGGTGAAAAGTCCGGCGAGACCTATGGAAAGGCTGCTCATGGCGCCCTGGACTTCGCCGATTTCCATGGCCCTGGAAGTGCCGAGCGCGTGGCTTGCCGTGCCGATGGCGACGCCCTGGGCCACGCTGTGCTTGATGCGGCAAAGCTTGCAGATGGCGGGGGCCGCGACGGCTCCCGTAATTCCCGTAATCGTGATGGCGATGATGGTGACGGAGGGGATCCCGCCAATCTGTTCAGAAACGACGCTGCCCATGGGGATGGTGATGGATTTTGGCAATAGCGAACGCGTGAGCGTGTCGCCGAGGTTCAGGAGCTTGCCGAAAAAGAGAACACATGCGATGGAGGTGAGGCTCCCGGTAAGGATGCCGGCGAGAATGGGCTTCCAGTATTTTTTCAGGCTGGAAATCTGCCTGTACAGCGGGATGGCGAGTACGACGGTCGCGGGTGAGAGCATTACGGCGATATAGTTGCCGCCCACGTTGTAGCTTTCGAGGCTGATTCCGGTGGTGAGCAGGAACCCGACGATAAGCACGTTGGCGATTAGCAGCGGGTTCAGCAGGGTATGCCTCCATTTCTTGCTGATGACGGTGCCGATTTCGAATGCGGCGAGCGAAAGGAGTATCCCGAACAGCGGGGAGTTTATAATGGCGTTCATGGTTCGCTCCCCCGGGATTCCCTGCGTTCCTGTCTCCGGATAAGGAATTGCGTCGCCCATCCGGTGAAGGCGATCGTTACGAGCGTGAACGAGATGCACAAGAAAAGCAGTAGCGGCCAGCGGCCCAGGATATCGTCGCCGACAGCCATGATGGCGATGCTCGGCGGGAGAAAGAAAAATGCCAGGTGCGAAAGGAAAAAGTTCGATACCTCGGCGATCTGCTGCGGCTTGACGAGCTTCGTGCAGAGAAGGATCAGGAGCAATACCATGCCGATGATGTTCCCGGGAAGGGGGATGCCTACGATGCGGTGGAGGATTTCTCCCGCGACGCAGATGGCAAAGATGATGGTGAGCTGGCGGAAAATTCTCATTATAGGGTTGGCCTTCGTAAAAAACAAGGTCAAGATAGTCAAAAAATTCTTTGCCGCATAGGCAAGAAAGAAAAAATACAAGTCGACTCTCGTTGCGACAAATGCACTTTTGTGCAGTAAAGTGAGGTTGGACCGGCACCTCTGGTATGATTTTGTAAGTTTTTTCGATGTCTTCTATTGCAAAAGTGGGTAAAAGTAGGTAGATTTACCACGTGTTATAAGTGTTGTGGCAAGTTGTGTCAAAAAGGAAAAAATGAGTCTATCGTTTTTCATAGGTAAAGCCCAGACGGCTATCGACGGAAAGGGAAGGTCTTCCTTCCCCAGGGAATTCCGCCGCCAGCTCGGGCCTACCGAAGGGGGCGAGTTTGTGGTCACCTGTGGCCCGAACCACACCCTCCGGTTGTATGTCCTATCGGAATTCGAAAAATTCATGGCCGAAATCGACGCGTTTAAAGACCGCCAGAAAGCCGAAATATTCCGGAACCAACTTGATGCCACTCCTGTTGAAATGGATGGCCAGAACCGTATCTTGCTCCCCAGGGAATTATTGGAGCATGCGGGCCTTACGACCGAGGTGATATATGCCGCCGGCCGTGGGAGGTCTCTGGAATTGTGGAACCCCGAACGCTACAATGCTAAGTACAGCAAGAAGTCCGAAGAGGATCTGAAGTCGTTCGACGATATGTTCTACAAGATTGGCTCGACGGAGGGTCTTGATGTCGACCGTTGATGCCCTAGCCTTCTATCACGATCCGGTAATGCTTGCCGAATGCCTTGATGGCTTGAATATCAAGGCGGACGGGACCTACGCCGATTGCACCCTGGGCGGTGGCGGACATTCCTGTGCGATTGCAAACAAATTAAGTGAATCGGGAACGCTCCATGCGTTTGACCGCGACGAAGAAGCTGTCGCCTACGCAACGAGACGCCTGGCCGGAACCAAGCCAAAGTTCATTGTCCATCCGGTGCGTTTCGGTGAACTGAAAAATGAAATCGCCCCCGCTACTTTGGACGGAATCCTTTACGATCTTGGCATCAGCAGCCACCAGGTAGATGACCGTTCCCGCGGCTTTACCTTTGTCGGCAACAACCCGCTGGACTTGCGCATGGACCGTCGCGAAGGCGTTTCTGCACAGCAGTGGCTCATGTCGGTTAGTGCCGATGACCTGGCCGAAGCGCTCCGCAAGAACGCGGACATGGATCGCGCCTTCAAGTTGGCGACCCGCTTGGTCGAAATGGCTGCCGCTATAAAAGAAGAAGGCCGCGAAATTTTGCCGTCTGACGTGCAGGCCGCTGTAGAAGCGGTGTTCCCCGACAAACGCCGCGAAATAAACGGGCTCCTCGCTCGCGTGTTCCAGGCGGTCCGCATGGAAGTGAACGGCGAACTGAAAGAAATTGAAGACAGCATGCGTGCCGCTGTAGACTGCCTCAAGGTGGGTGGCCGCCTGGTTGTCATGAGCTACCATTCGGTGGAAGACCGCTGCGTCAAGCAGACGGCTGCCGAATTCGAGAAGGCATGCATTTGCCCGGACCATATGCCGGTATGCACGTGCGGCGGCAATCACCAGCGCCTTAAGAAGGTGAACCGCAAGCCGATTCTGCCTTCGGACGAAGAAATTGCGAAGAACAGCAGGGCGCGCTCTGCGAAACTGAGGGTATACGAGAGAGTATGAGCGCTACCGAGAAATTACGTGTACCCACCAGCAACCGGTCAATCATCAAGATTGTCTTTGTCGTGCTCCTGCTCATGGTCATGTTCTTTATGCTGCCGCTTTATCTGCAGAACCGCCTGAATAGCTTGTTCGAAACGCAGCACAAGCTTGCGCAAGAGGTTACCTTCTTGCAGCGCGACGCCCTTCTGCTCGAACTCAAGATTAACCAACTTTCTTCTCTGGAAAACTTGAGTGAATTTGCCGAACAGGCCGAACTGGATTTGAATACGGTCCCCGTCAAGGTGATGTTGCAAGGGGGGCGGAATGAATAAGTTCAGGCTGGAGCCTCTTGCCTTTATCAAGTGGATTGTCATGAGTATCGTCGGCGTTCTCATGCTCCAGACATTCAGCATCCAGGTATTGAACCAGAAGACGTACCAGTCCAAGACCAAGGACATGGTCGTCCGTTCCAGGAACGTCTATGCCGAACGTGGCCAGATTATGGACCGCAACGGGGTCGTCCTTGCCGACAACCTGCGCGATACGGCAAACAAGGTACTCGATTACAGCCGCATTTTCTTGCAGGGCAAGCTGGCGAGCCAGATTGTCGGAAAGCTCGATTTCAATGGTCACGGCAACATGGGTATCGAACGCGTGTTCGATTCCCGCCTCACGGGCGTGGAGGGGTTCCGCGTGAGCGTGCAAGACGTGCGCCATCGTGAAATTTACAGCCGCAGCGAAAATGTGGCCGAGGCGGAACCGGGCAAGAACCTGGTGCTCACGATTGACAAGAACATGCAGGAAATCGTGGAAAAGTCCCTGAAGGACGGCGTCATCGAATTTAGCGCGAAGAGCGCGAGTGCGGTTGTCGTCGATCCGTATACGGGCGAAATCCTGGCTATGGCGAGCTACCCGACGTTCGATCCGAATTCCAAGACGCAGGGAATCGGACGCATGTCCAAGAACGAAATTGTGGCTATGGCTTACGAACCGGGTTCCACGTTCAAGGTGATTACCGCCGCTGCGGCCCTCGAAAGCGGCGCGGTCGATACGAATCGCGTGTTCCCGAACGAAGGCAAGTGCTGGAAATGGAACTCGAGGACGAATCCGATTTGCGATACGCACGAATACGGCGACATGAACATGAGCGAGGCGATGGTGCAGTCGTCCAATATCGTGTTTGCGAAGATTGCTTCGGAAGTGGGTGCGCAGAAACTTTACCAGACGGCCAGCCATTTCGGATTCGGCATGAAAACGTCTGACTCGTTCTACGGTGAAGAATCCGGTGCGCTGAAAGATCCGCATTCCCTTGCCGAAAACAGCGGAAGTGACCTCAAGACGATGGGCTTTGGCCATGCGGTGATGGTGACGCCTATCCAGATGGTGATGGCGTATGCGGCTATCGCCAATGGCGGCAAGCTGATGGAACCGCTGATCGTGAAGGAATGGCGCGACGCGAACGGCAACCTGGTCGAGAAGCGGGAGCCGGTGGAAGTGCGCCGTGTGGTAAGCGAACAGACTGCGGCCAAGATCCGTTCGATGCTGAACCGCGTGGTGAACAGCGGTACGGCGAAGAGGGTGGCCTCCAAGAAGCTTACGGATGTCGTGTTCGGCGGCAAGACCGGAACGGCCGAGAAGTACAACCAGGAAACGGGCAAATACGATCGCGACCACCAGGTGGCTTCGTTTATCGGCCTTGCCCCGGTCGAAGATTCCCGCTACGTGTGCCTCGTGCTGGTGGATGATCCGCAGAGCAAGCACGTGGGTGGCCTTACGGCGGGCCCGATATTCCGCCGTATCATGGAAGGCATCTATTACCATCCGTCGCTTTCTCCGGTGAGCCACAACCTGGCGCAGGTCAGCCCGAACTCCCCGTGCGATATCGACTTTATGGGCATGACGATGGCGGCTGCAGAAAAGATTGCTGCCGACAAGGGTTGTGCGATTTCGTTCGACGGCGAAGGGGACCGCGTGATTTCGCAGCGGTCGGACATGATGGATTCTGTCGGTACCGTGTTGACGCTCGGCGTGACGGTGGCGACGAAAATGCCGAACTTGAAGGGACTTTCGCTGAAGGATGCTCTCGAAGTTATGGGAAGCATCCGCATGAACGTGGAGTATGAAGGCAAGGGCCGTGTAGCGTCGCAGACCCCGAGAGCCGATGAGGCTATCCGCAAGGGAATGACTTGCAAGCTGACGCTTAAGGAGAGAGGTTGATGATTTCGGAAGGACTGATGCAGAAACTCGCTGTGACGGGACTTTGCGATGATTCTCGCAGGGTAAAGCCGGGGAATCTTTTCTTCTCGATACCGTCCGACGGCTACGAGGACTTTGCCAAGAACGCAATCGCGGCGGGCGCTGTCGCCGTGGTGGGAGAGGTCCCTGCCCCGGAAGGCCTGGCTTCCAAGTGGATTCAGGTGGCCGACGTGAAGGTGGCGCGCCTCGAAGCGGCAAAGATTTTCTACAAGGATCCGTTTGCAAAAATCCGTTGCCATGCGGTTACCGGGACGAACGGCAAGACGACGAGTGCGTTCCTGATGAATGCGATGCTCGAATCCGCCGGCAAGAAGACGGCGCTTCTCGGTACCATCAAGAACAAGATTGGCGAGAGCTCCGTGCAGGCGACCCTCACGACTCCGGGTCTTCTGGATTTGTTCGCCTTTGCCGCGAAGGCCGTAGCCGCGGGCTGCACCGACCTGGTGATGGAAGCTTCTAGCCATTCGTTGCATCAGGGCCGCGTGGCGGGCATCCGTTTCAGGAGCGGCCTGTTCAGCAACTTGACGCAGGACCACCTCGATTACCACAAGACGATGGAAAACTATTTCGAGGCGAAAAAGCTCCTGTTTACGAAATACCTCGCCGAAGACGGTGTCGCCGTAATCAATATCGACGACGCCTATGGCGAAAAGCTGTACGACGGGATTTCTTGCAAGAAGGTGGCCGTGTCTCGCCTGGGCAAGGCGAAGGCTTTCGTGAAGCCGGAAGGCGACATCGTTAGCTCCGAGGACGGCCTCGAAATCTTGCTCCCGATGATTGCGACGGAAAAATTCGAAACGCCCCTCTGTGGCGATTTTAACGTGGATAACGTGTTGCTGGTGCTTGCCTGGGCAAACGCTGTCGGCATTCCGGAACTTTCCATGCGCGCCGCCTTGGCTAGCGTCCGCGTGCCGGGCCGCTTCGAAAAGGTCTGGAGCAAGAACGGCAAGCATGTGATTGTCGATTACGCCCATACGCCCGATGCCCTGGAACGCGTTTTGCATACGGCCCGCAGCCTTTGCCGCGGTACGCTTTCGTGCGTGTTCGGCTGCGGTGGCGACCGCGACAAGACGAAGCGCCCCATCATGGGCCATGCCGTGGAGCAGATTGCCGACAAGGCCTGGCTCACGTCCGATAATCCGCGTACCGAAAATCCGACGGATATCATCAACGATGTCCGTGCCGGGATGACTTCGAAAAAGTTCGAGGTAATCGAAGACCGTGCCGAAGCCATCGCGAAGGCTTGCGCTGCACTCGAGGATGGGGACTGGCTGGTGATTGCCGGCAAGGGCCACGAAGATTACCAGATCGTCGGCAAGACGAAACATCATTTTGACGACCGCGAAGAAGCGGTGAAGGCAATGGAGAAATGCTGAAATTAGACATGACAATCGCCGAAATGCTCGAGAGCCTGGAGACGTCCGCCGTGGGCGTCCCGGCACGTACGCTCAAGCGCAAGGCTGTTATTTGCATGGATTCAAGAGAAAAGGCCAAGGGCGTGGTGTTCTGGCCTATAAAGGGCGTGAAGTTTGACGCCCACCAGTTTGTCAACCAAATGGAAAAGGATGGTGCGCTGATGAGCGTTGTAAATCAGGAAGCCGTTGAACAGAACACTTTTACCATGTATGCGCCCGTAGACGATACTACGAAAGCGCTGCTCAAGCTCGCCAAGGCATATCAGCGCCGCTTCAAGCTGAAGAAGGTCGCGATTACCGGAAGCAACGGCAAGACCACCACGAAGGAAATGACGAAGGCTGTCCTTTCCATGAAGTTCAGCACCCATGCTACGCAGGGTAACTTCAACAACCATATCGGCGTCCCGATGACGCTGTTCCAGCTGAAGCATTCGCACGAAGCCGCTGTCGTGGAAATGGGTACGAGCGGTCCCGACGAAATCCGCCCGCTTTCCTTGGCGACGGAGCCGGATGTCGCCGTGATTACCAATATCGGCGCCAGCCACCTGGAACGCCTTGGCGATCTGGACGGAGTGTTCCGCGAAAAGATTACTATCCGCGATGGGCTCAAGAAGGGCGGCGTGCTGATTTTGAATGCCGACGATTCCCGTCTTTGCAAGGTGAAGTCGACCCGCAATGTCAAGGTGCTCACGTTCGGTATCGGCCGTGGCGTTGTCCGCCCCGAAAAGCTCGTGTGGAACGATGATTCCTGCGCCGATTTCTATATCGGCCGTACGCATATCGTCTTGAATGTCCCGGGAACGCACAACCTTTACGACGCCCTGGCCGCCATTGCCGTGGGCAAGACTTTCGGAATTTCGATGACGAACATTGCGAAGGCCCTCATGAACTACCGTGCGACGAACATGCGCATGGAATTCAAGAAGGCCAACGGCTTCAAGATTGTTTCTGACTGCTACAATGCGAACCCGTCTTCTACGAAGATGGCTCTGCAGACTATCGGGAACATGAAGGCCACGGGCAAGCGCATCGCCATTCTGGGCGATATGCTGGAACTCGGTAAGGACAGCGCGAATCTTCATTCGCAGATTGGCGCCGCCGTTCCCGAAAACGGTTTTGACCTGCTCCTGACGGTGGGCAAGGATGCCCGCAACTATGTCAAGGGCGCCCGTTCGCATGGGATGAAGGCTGTGTTCCACTTTGATTCTGTAGACGAAATTATCGAATTCTTGCAGGGAACCGTGGCCGAAGGCGATGTCCTGTTGGTCAAGGGTAGCCGCGGGATGAAAATGGAACGCATCGTAGATGCTTTGGTTAAGTTGACCCCTGTTTTTAGGGCATAGAGGTAGATGAACGATTCTGTCAAGACATATGGCGTGAACAAGCTGCTTATGCTGTCGACACTCGTGTTGATGTGCCTGGGTTGTGTAGTTGTCTACACCGCCTCGACAACGCATGCGCTTAAGCTTGGACTCACTCCGGAACACTACCTGAAGGCTCATTGCTGGAAGGTGGTGGTGGCCTTGGCTGCCATGTTTGTCGCGTCGAAGGTGGATTACGCCGTTTGGAAAAAGGGCGCCCGCGTGATTTTCATTATCGGTTGCGTGCTGACGCTTGCTGCCATTGTCGCCGGTGGCGACGTGAAGGGCGCGAGCCGCTGGATTTGGGGCATCCAGCCTTCCGAAATCCTGAAACTTGGCCTCATCACTATGGTGGCGACAAAGCTGTCCGAAGCCGGAACAGAAATAAGGACCTTGAAGTGCAGCGTCGTGCAGCCCGGGGTCCCGTTCGCCATCTCGGCGCTCTTGCTGGCGCTGCAGCCGAACTTCTCCATGTTGATCCTGTTTGCCGGAATAACTTTCGTTGTCCTCCTGGTCGCCGGGGCGAGACTCAAGTACCTGATGCCTGTTCTCGGTGGCGGAGCCCTGCTGGGTGTAATTGTGCTTTTGATAAAGTCCCATACGTCAAAGCGCATCGCGGCCTTCTTTGACCCGAATGCGAACCAGATTTCGGCCATGCAGGGCGAAAGGGCCCTGGAAGCTCTCGGCAATGGCGGTGTTTTCGGCACTGGAATCGGCATGGGCATGCAGAAGCTGGGGTATTTGCCCGAGGCCCACAAGGATGTCGTGTATGCGGTCATCGGCGAAGAGATGGGCTTTGTCGGTACGTTCCTCATCCTGGCCCTTTTTGGATGCCTTTTCTACCAAGGGTTCGAAATTGCTCGCCATTCTTCTACGCGTTTCGGGAAGTACATGGCGGTTGCGTTGACGACGTCGCTGTTCTTGAATTTCTTGGTGCATGTCTGCGTCTGCACCGGCCTTTTCCCGACAACGGGCCAGCCGTTGCCCTTCTTGAGCTTTGGCGGGACGAACCTGATTTTCTCCGGACTCTTCGTTGGAATACTCCTGAATATTTCCAAGTCGGGTACCGGGAAGAAGATTGTCGAACCATATATGAGCGGGTGCGAAAGTTCCGCAGCCCGTACGTTTAGTGGATTTGATTTTGTGAGGACCGAAGAATGAAAAAGTTCCTTTTTGTATGCGGTGGCACCGGTGGCCACATTTTCCCGGCAGTAGCCATTGCCGAAAGCCTCAAGAAGATGGGCGTGACGGACATTACGTTCGCCGGCCGTAAGGATTCCATGGAAGAACGCCTGGTGGCCAAGAACTGGCCGTACGAATACATTACGGCAGAACCCCTGCATCGCGGTCCGTTCCTCAAGAATTTGGCGCTTCCCTTCAAACTGTCCAAGTCGCTTGTCCGCGCCAAGAGCGTCGTGAAGAAGGTGAACCCGGACGTGGTTGTCGCTACGGGCGGTTATGTGTCGCTCCCGATTGTCATGGCGGCAGGAAGGCTCGGCATACCCGTTTACCTCCAGGAACAGAATGCGGTGGCCGGTGTAGCGAACAAGTTCGGCTCCCGCTACGCGAAAAAGATTTTCGTGACGAGCGACGAAGCCGCTTCGTTCTTCCCGAAGGACAAGACAAGCGTCTTTGGAAACCCGGTGCGCGAACTCCCGAAGGCCGATAGCCTCAAGCGCCCGGCCGAATTTGCCGAAGGCAAAAAGGCCGTGTTCATTGTCGGCGGTTCCCAGGGTGCGAATGGCATCAACGTGAAGATTGAAGAGAGTATCAAGGAAATCACTTCCCGTTCCGACGTGTCTGTTGTATGGCAGGTGGGCGTCAAGAATGTCGATTCTATCCAGGGCCGTTTGGGAAATATGCCCAACGTCTCCGTGCGTGGCTTTCTGGACGACATCTATGCCTATATGAACTATGCCGACCTGATTATCAGCCGTGCCGGCGCCTCGGCGCTCGCTGAAATTCTCGCATTCGGCAAGCCCTCGATTTTGCTACCGTATCCGCATGCCACGGCCAACCACCAGGAACATAATGCCCGCGTGGTCGAAAGGGCGGGTGCATGCCTGGTAGAACTGGACAGCGACCCGAACGACCTGTGGAACAAGGTGGAATCCCTGCTGTTCGATGAAGCGAAGTTGAAAAAGATGGCTGCTGCGGCAAAGGGTATCGGTATGCCCGATGCTGCCGACCAGATTGCGAAAGCCATCATGGAAAAGGAAAGCGTATAATGCAGATTAACGATTGCAAGCGTGTTCGTCGTCTTCACTTTGTGGGCATCGGTGGTGCCGGTATGTCCGGTATTGCCGAAGTGCTGCACGAAAACGGTTTCGAGGTGACCGGCTCCGACATGGGCGAGGGTCAGGTTATCGATTATCTCAAGAACTTGGGTATCCGTGTAGATTCGAAACACGAGGCAAAGAACGTAGAGAATGCCGACCTCGTTGTATATTCTTCTGCTATTCCGTACGACAACCCGGAACTTGTAGAAGCGCGAAATCGCCGCATTCCCGTAATCCGCCGTGCCGAAATGCTTGGCGAACTGATGCGTCTTAAGTACACGCTCGCCATTTGCGGTACTCATGGCAAGACGACCACCACTTCCATTGTCGGGCAGATTTGGGAAGAAGCCGGCCTTGACCCGACCATTATCGTGGGCGGTGTGGTGAAGGGCAAGGGCAGCGGCGCCAAGGTGGGCCGCGGCGATTACCTGATTGCCGAAAGCGACGAGTTCGACCGCAGTTTCCTTTCGATGATGCCGTCTTCGGCTATCGTGACCAATATCGATGCCGACCACCTGGATACTTACGAGAACATCGAAGAAATCAAGGACGCGTTCGTGCAGTTCGTAAACAAGATTCCGTTTTACGGCCAGGCGATTCTCTGCCTTGACGATGCGAACGTGCAGTCGATTCTTTCCCGCGTCCGTAAGCCGGTAATTACCTACGGCTTTAGCCGTCAGGCCAAGTACCGCGTCGAGAACCTGCGCTTCGAAAAGGGCTATCCCGTATTCGAAATTTTGAACGACGGCGAATCTCTTGGCGAATTCCGTCTCAAGATTCCCGGCCGCCATAACGTACTGAATGCCACCGCCGCCGTGGCGCTTGCCATGGAAGAGGGCATTTCTCCGGATGTGGCCCGCAAGGCATGTGCCGAATTCGAGGGCGTTACCCGCCGCTTTGAATTCATCGGCGAAAAGAACGGCGTGATGGTGTTCGATGACTATGCCCACCATCCGACCGAAGCGACGGCGACTCTTCTCGGCTTCCGCGAAGCATTCCCGGACAAGAGAATCGTGGTTGCCTTCCAGCCGCACCTTTTCTCGCGTACGCGTGACCAGCACGAAGCTTTCGGCATGGCCTTTGCGAACTGCGACGTGCTTTTGGTGACCGACGTGTATCCGGCCCGTGAACGCCCGATAGAAGGTGTTACCGGTGCTCTCGTGGCCAATAGCGCGAGCGATCGCGGCCACAGGAACGCCCGTTTCGTGGGTGACCAGATGAATTTGCTGCCTATCCTGAAAGAGGAACTCCGCCAGGGCGATGTGGTCGTGCTGATGGGGGCTGGCAATGTGTATAAACTCGGAACCCGCATATTGGAGGAATGCATTTGACCGGGACCAAGACGACATTCCTCGGCCGTAGAATCGGCTATAACGAGGAAAAGCGTAAACAGGCGCGCGCACAGAAGGTGAAGCGCGGTATCGGCGGCACGTTCCGCTGGTTCCGCCGTCGCGGCTGGATTCTTTGCGCTGTCTTGATTGCCATCGCGTTTTCCGCATGGAATTACCGCTTCTATCTGCAGCGATTCAATCCCATGGAATTGCGTCACTTGCAGTATATCGACATCGAAGGAAACCGCATGCTTTCTTGGGAAGACGTGGTGCAGAACGCCCAGGTGGAGCCGGGCATGCTCATGTCGGAACTCAACGTCGATTCCGTGGAGGCGGCCCTTCTCCAGATGCCCCTGATTCATTCCGTGTCGGTCAAGAAATATTTCCCGTCTTCGCTGGATATCAAGCTGAAAGAAGCTTCGCCGATAGTCTCTGCATTTGACGGGGGCAAGGCGACGGTCTATTCGGAACGCGGGATGGTGCTTCCGCTTTCCATGACTACGGCCTTCCATTTGCCGGTAATCGATATGGGCTCCATAGAGAAGGTCAAGCCGATTTCCCTGTTCCTGTATGCGATGCGTACCGGCGACAAGAAACTTTACGACAAGGTTTCGCAGGTGTCGTGGAGCGAAGAAGACAGGGCTTTCGAAGTGTATTTCAGGGATGTGGGGCACAGGGTGCTTTTCCCGGAAAACGGATGGGGGAATTCCATGTTCGTTCTTTATGAATCTGTAAAAGCCGGATTCCCGCAAGACATGCGGTGCGCCGGAGAAGTGGATTTGCGTTACGCAGGCTTTGCCTATGTAAGGAATTTTGACAAGAGGTGTGTCAATGGATGAAAACAGACAAAATGAGATAAGAAAAGAAGACCTGATTTTCGGTCTCGACATCGGGGCCTCGAAAATCAATCTGTTCATGGGCGCGGTCGCCGAAGACTCTGTCCGTGTGCTGGAATGCGGTGACCTGCCGCTGACCAATGCAGACGAGATGGATTCCGTGGTGGAAAACCTCCAGAAGGCTGCCCGCCAGCTGGAATCGCTCGCTTCCGTCGATGTCCACGACGTGTACGTGGGCATTGCCGGCAAGCATGTGAACTCGCTCAATTACAAGGGTCTCATCACGCTCCCGACAGGCGAAGTTCGCAGCCAGGATATCGAGAGCGTCAAGAACCAGGCAAGTACGATTCCGGAATCTGCCGGACAGATTATCCATGTGTTCCCGGGCGAATATACCTTGGACGACCAGTCGGGAATACGTAACCCGAAAGGTCTCAACGGCCGTCGCCTCGGTGTGGATGTTCAGGTTGTCACCTCTCGACCGAACGCCATTCAGAATCTGGATAAGTGCGTGAAAAGCGCCGGGCTCCACGTGATGGATTTTGTGCTGGAACCTCTTGCAGCCGCCTATGCCGTGTTGACCGACGACGAACGCGAACTGGGTGTCGCCCTTATCGATATCGGTGCCGGCTCGGCCGATGTGGCTGTGTTCGTGGGCGAATCGGTCCGTTATACGGCTTCGGTGGATTTGGCTGGAAATACGATTACCAGCGATATCACCAAGTGTCTGCAGGTCCCCATATCGCTTTCGAAGGCCGAAGAAATCAAGAAGAAGTACGGCACGTGCAAGATCAGCAACCTGATCGAAGACGAAACGTTCCCGGTGCCGGGTGTCGGCGATCGCGGCATGATCCAGTGCTCCCGCAAGCTGCTGGCCAAGGTCATCAGCGCCCGCATGGTAGAAATTTTCAAGATTCTCAAGGCCGACCTCGAAAAGCACAAGATGGATTCGCTTCTCAATGGCGGTATCGTGCTTACGGGAGGATGTTGCGCTCTCGAAGGTATCGACGAACTTGCCGACAAGGTGTTCGGCAAGCCGGTACGTATCGGGCGCCCCAAGGGCACGAGCGGCATCCAGGAAGCTTTCCGCAATCCGTCGTATGCGACCGGAATAGGCCTCTTGCACTACGCGGCGCGCAAGCAACGCGAAAACAGGAAGCGTGAAACAGGAAAACAAATCTCTGTATCGGTGAAAAAAGGTTTTCAGCGGTTCATGGATTTCATCAAGACTTATTTCTAACAACAACCACTCACAATCATCAGGGAGAAAAACTATGAGTGAATTCGAAACCAACGGGACATCCCATATCATGATGGATGACTCTTCTATCAACAACGCTAAGGTCAAGGTGTTCGGCGTCGGCGGTGCCGGCGGCAATACCGTGAACCGCATGGTCGGCATGAACATCGAAGGCGTGGAATACTACGCCGTGAATACCGATGCGAAGGCTCTTGAATTGAGCAAGGCCGATCACAAGATCGCTATTGGTCAAAAGACGACCAAGAGCCTTGGCGCCGGCATGAAGCCGGATGTGGGTAAGAGGGCCGCCGAAGAAAACATCGAGGAAATCAAGGACGCCATGAAGGGCGCCGACATGATTTTCATTACCGCCGGTATGGGCGGTGGAACTGGAACGGGTGCCGCTCCGGTTGTCGGTACGATTGCCCGCGAAATGGGAATCTTGACCGTGGCCGTCGTGACCAAGCCGTTCAAGTTCGAAGGCAAGCGCCGTAGCACTCTTGCTGCCGACGGCATCCTGTCCCTCCGTTCTTCTGTCGATACCATGATCGTGGTGGACAACGAGAAGTTGATGAACGTCGTCCAGTCGACGGACAAGAACCTTACGCTCGATGGCGCTTTCAGGCTGACGGATGAAATCCTCGGCAATGCCGTACGCAGCATCTGCGACATCATGTTCCGCCATGGCCTTATCCATGTTGACTTTGCCGATATCCGTACCGTCATGACGAACGGCGGTAGTGCCCTTATGGGAACCGGTATCGCCGAAGGCGAAAACCGTGGAATTCGTGCTACCGACATGGCCCTTTCTTCTCCGCTTCTCGAAGACATCAATGTCGACGGTGCGACCGGCGTGCTCGTGAACGTCTCTCATGGCGAAAATTTCTCCATGCTCGAATACAACGAGGCCATGGAACACATCCACGAAGCCGTCAGCGACAAGAACGACCCGAACATCATCATGGGCGATATCTTGCTCCCGGAACTCGGCGACAAGGTCTGCATTACTATTATCGCTACCGGTTGCGGAGGCTCCGTGAAGCCCGAAGTTGCCCCGATGTTCTCTGCCGGCTCTTTTACGGCTCCGGCTCAGCCTGCAAAGGCCAGTGACCTCGTGAATACCCTGGGCGCTCCTGCAACGGCTGCTGCCGCTCCCGCCGCTCCCGCTGCTCCTGCAGCTCCGGCACCCCAGCCCGTAGCTGCAACGCCGCGTCCGACGGAATTCAACTTTGCGGCTCTGGCTCACCGCACTATTGCGATGCCTTCGGTTGCCCCGGAAGCCCGTACGGTGCCGATGAACGTGATGCCCGAAGAACAGGGCTATGCTTCCAGCAAGTTCAATGCACAGGCTGCGGTTGAAGAAGAGATTATCACTACCTCCGCTTCCTTGCGTGAAACGGAAGAAGTCTCTTCTATCGCGGACATGGACATCCTTTCTACTGGCACCAACGAAATTCCGACTCTTCAGCACTTGCCCATGACGGACCCGTCCATGGCCGCTGTCCAGCAGGAACCGCGTAATCTGAAGTACCCCGAGAACTCTCTCAAGACGAACGGGGTCGACTACGACGTGCCGGCTTACCTCCGCATGGGCGACAACGACCTGTTCTAATTTGAAAGTCAAACAATAACACACACAACGAGCGCGCGAATGCGTGCTCACCACAACACAAGGGAGTCGCCCGGGTCTCCCTGCCTGGGCGACTCTTCTCTGTTTTTTTCCCAAAAATATCCCCGCACAAGCGGGGATATTCCTTTTATCCGCGGTTTTTGCGCTGTCGTCTATATGAAGGCGAAAGAATCCCCTTTTCTTTTTTATATTGTCTGGTATATGAACGTTCGCGGCATGCTTTTAGGCCTTTGCGGCCTTCTGGCTTTTTCGGTAGGCTGGGCGACCGATTCGGAATTTCCGGCATCGGGTAGGAATGGCTATTTCCAGATAGGTACGGATTTCAATGTCGGCCTGAATGGCGGGCCTACCGCGGCGACTTTTGCCGCCGATACCGCGGACTGGTATGGAAGAAACTGGCGTGGCTTGCAGATTCCGCTCGAAAACGCCCGCAGCTACGAAGATTATTTGGATCCGTTCTTTACGCTCAGCTTCCGCGCCGGTTACAAGAGTTTTCACGTGCTCCTGGAAGCCCCGCTTCGCCGCGATATCGAGGCCTGGTACCAGGACGACTTGCATAGCAACTTTACGTACGACCCGAGCGAGCTCGACATCAATGTCCCGAACAATGCCTATGCCAAATGGATAAACCCGGTTGGCTTTGTCCAGTTCGGCCGCTTCGCGGTAGACGACCTGATGGTTTCGAAAAACGACATCTTGGTAGGGGGAGCCCCGTACCATGACGGCGTGCACTGGAAGTTTACTCCCGGAATCTTCCGCTACGATTTCTTGTTCAGCTCCCTGAACGCCTGGCTGTACGGTGATGACGTGGATCCCGATACGGGATGCCCGCCCGAAGGCACGGAAGCCTATGCCCAGAAATGTACGGAACCTTCGAAACAGGTGGCGAATCAGCGCAACCGTACCTATACCGACAATATCAAGACGTTCATGTTCCACCGCCTCGGTGTCGAAACGGACAAGTTCTGGGTTTATGTGGCCGAACAGAGTATGATTGGCGGCAAGGCTCCCGAGTTCCGCTCGATGAGTCCCTTTATTTATTGGCACGACAACTACGCGACCGGCTACACGTCGGCGGCGACGTCTGCCGAATTTGGCTACAAGACCTCTAACGGGGCCCGCTTCTATACTCAGGTGAACATGGAAGACATCAATAGCCCGGTGGGCGAAGATGACGACAAGGGGACGAGCCGTTCCGTCATCAATTACCTTGTGGGCTATTATCACGAATTGCAGACGGCCAGGTTCGGAAAGTTCTCGTGGCGTCTGGATGTGGTGCGCACCGACCCCGTGGCAAACAATAGCAAGTTGCCTCTGCTCAAGTACACGAGCCGCCGAAATTATCGCAGCAACTACCGCGAGCAGGATGACCCGAATTACGCCGACGCCTATTTCGTGGATTATCCTATCGGGTATCGCCGTGGAGCCGACGCCCTCGATATGTGGTTCGATTTCGGCTGGAGCAACAGGGTGCATTCGCTTTCTGTAACGCTTGCCTGGCTGCGTCAGGGCGACAAGGAAATGTACACGGATTATAACGTCGCGCTCGAGGGTGGAGACAAGTCCCCTTCGGGTGTTGAAGAGGCGCAGTACCTGCTGGACGTGCTCTACAAGATGCAGATGACCTATTGGTTCGGTTTCTACCTGGGCGGTGGTGCCCGCATTTACGAAAATCTCGGCCACGTCCGCGGCGACGACGGGATTGACGGCTGGATTCGATCTGGCGTCAAGTTCAATTTCAACCCGGTCGACATGAAGTTCTAGCCGTTGCCTTGTGACGGCCGTCACTTTGTATGAACTTGAAATAAATATATATTAAGAAAATAACATTTCAAAAGAGGTGTAGGATGACTTTGAAGAAATCTGCTTTATCCCTTGCTGTGGCCGCCCTCCTTGCGGCTTGCAGTTCTGAAACTGAATTCAATCCTACGAAATCGGGTGATTCGGACTCGAAAAATACGATATCGAAATCCGATGACGATTTTGGTGGTGAAGATGACTCCAGTTCCTCGAGATCCAGGAATTCTTCATCGTCAGAAGAGTCTTCGTCTTCAGCGAAGTCTTCGTTTTTGGACGACGAGGATGTCGTTATTGTTGATGAATTTGCAGATCTTCTTGTCTGTTCTGCCAAGCGCGAAGGCATGGTCGCCTTCGTGAAAGAAGATAAGGCCATGTATACGTGCGATGGCGATGCCTGGCGGGTTGCAGGCTCGATTTCCGAAGTAATCAATCCGGTGGATACGATGGCGCAGCATGTGGCGGACTCCATCTTGGCAGCCATGTTTAAATCGTCATCGTCTATGACTATACCTATCCTGTACAGTTCTTCTTCTGTGGTTATGCCGGGTTTCTCTAGCTCTTCTGTCGTGTCGGGCTGGTCTAGTTCCTACACCGTGCGGTTCTCCAGTTCTTCCACCGTGCGGTTCTCCAGTTCCTCCGCTGCACCGTACATAGTTCCGGGGGAGTCTTGTGAAGGGAAACTCATGTGCTGGGAAGGGAACTCGGGTGAGTACTTTGTATATACGGGGCTTGACAATGGTACAGAAACGTCCGGTTACTGGGTTACTTTTGGTGATGATCTCGATGGAGGCTTGTCTGCCATAGAATGGCCTGTTCCGCTTGGAAATGAGTATTCCGAGGACGCCATGGACCCTGTTATCGAATACTGCGGTGGAGTTTGCGGTTCGTTCTCCCTCAATGCCGGTACTTTGACCTATAAGCCGTTCGTTGGAGTCTTCTTCAATGTTGCTGGTACTGCTACCGCTACTGGTGGCGCCGCAACTCCTGCTGACGCTTCTGCTTGGGGTGGCCTCTGCATCACCTATACGGTCGATGTTGCTGCTAGCCTCGAACTCGGTCTTGGTGACGCAGCGGACGCTTCTATCGGTTACGATAACCCGTTCGTCGCTCTCCCGAAGTCCGCTTCTCCGAACCAGGTCTGCACTGCATGGTCTGGATTCAAACAGGCTGGCTGGGGCAAGGGTAAGGTTTCGGGCTTCGAAGCTGGGGCATCCCTTGCTTCTGTGAAGTTCAAGATCCAGGCAGCAGATGGAACTGCTGGTCTCTTCAATATCATCAGCATCAGCAGCATATATTAATCATAAGAATCTGCAATCGCGGTTTTAAAGGTTATAATAAACGGCCCTGAGTAAAATCAGGACCGTTTTTGTCTAAAATTTGTATATATTACTTTAGATGATATTCAAAAATGGGGGTTCCGAATGATCATGAAGAAAATTTGTTTTCCCTTGGCCTTGACCGCTATACTTGCTGGTTGCGGTGGCGAAACGGAATTCAACCCTACGCTGTCTGGCGATACGGATAAGACGATATCGAAAATAGACGAGGATTCCAAGAAATCTTCGTCGTCAGAAGACTTTTTGTCTTCGGAAAAATCTTCGCTCGCAGAAAAATCTTCATCGTCAGTATCTTCGTCTTCGGAAGATGGGGATGTCATTGTAGTCGATGTGTTTGAAGATCTTGTTGTCTGTTCTGCCAAGCGTGAAGGCGTGGTGGCCTTCGTGAAAAAGGAAAAGGCTGTCTATACTTGCGAAGACAATGCGTGGAAGGCTGATGGTGGACAGGTTGAACCGGCTTCGTCCAGTTCGTCATCCGTATTCCTGCCGATTTTGTCCAGTTCTTCTTTCGTAATGCCGCCGACTGTGTCCAGTTCGTCGTCCTATATCACTCCGCCGACATACTATGGTAAATCTTATTTCCGTTGGGATGGACCTGCTGGTGAATATTGGGTGGATACGGGCCTCGATAACGGTACGGAAACTTCCGGGTATTGGTTTCCCTTTGACGACCATGTTGATGGAGGCTTGTCTACCATAATATGGCCTGTTGCACTCGGCAATGAATATTCCGAAGATGCTTTAGACCCGGTAATCGATGCGTGCGGAGGTGTCTGTGGTACATTTAAACTTGATATCGGTTCGCTGGTATACAAACCGTTTGTCGGAGTTGCTTTCAATGTGGCCGGCATGAAGAGTGCTTTGGGCGATCCTCTTAAAGATGCCGACGTGGCGGACGTTTCTGCTTGGAGAGGCATCTGTATTACCTACACTTCTGATGTGCCTCCCGTATTGGAACTCAGCATGGGCGAGAAAAAGGATAGTGCCCTTGTCGCTTACGATATTCCGTTTGCATCGCTTCCGAAATCGACTACTGCCAACGAGGTCTGCAATTCTTGGGCTCAATTTAAACAGGCCGGTTGGGGCACGGGCAAGATTTCTGGTGACTCGATTGCGACGACCCTTGCTACGATTCGTTTCAAGATTCAGGCGGCTGACAGCACCACCGGGTCTTTCAATATCATAAGTGTCAGCAGTTACTATTGATAGAAAACCCTGAGTATCCAAATGAATCTTCTGAAACTGGGTTTGACCGCTTCTGTGGCATGCGCATGTACGCTGTTCCTTGCTTGCAGTGACGATGATTCGTGGACGCCCGCAAATCCGAATCGGGAAATGAGTTCCTCATTCAAGGTAAGGAGTTCTTCTTCTGAAGACAAGAGTTCTTCGTCATCCATAGACACTCTGCCGACACATCGCAGTGGCACTCTTTTCTATTGGAAAGGGGGTGCTAGTGATTATTGGGTGGACACGGGCCTTGATAACGGTACGGAAACTTCCGGTTATTGGTATTTCTTTGACGATCATGTTGAAGGAGGTTTGTCTACCATTACATGGCCTGCTAAGATTGACGTTGGTTTCCTGGATGAACTCGATCCGGTAATCGATGCGTGCGATGGAGTCTGTGGTAAATTTGAACTTGATGTCGGTACGTTGGACTATCATCCGTTTGTCGGCGTTGCTTTCAATGTCGCCGGTGTGAAGAACTTGTCTGGGGATCCCTTTGCAGATCCCGATGTGGCGGACGCTTCTGCTTGGGGTGGCCTCTGCATTTCTTATACTAACGATGTCGAAGCCACGTTGGAACTCAGTACGGGTGAACCTCTTTACGGTTATGATCTTCCGTATGTTACTCTCCCGAGGTCAGAGACTGGCGACGAAGTCTGCTTTGCCTGGTCCCGGTTTAGACGGGCCGGCTGGGGCGAGTGGGGAACCAAGGGCAAGGAAACTGGCGATGAAGCCGCGAAGACGCTTGCTACGGTAATCATCATGATTCAGAAGGCTGGCGGTACCACCGGTAAATTCAATATCATGAGCATCGGTAGCTATAATTGATAGGATTATAACTATATTATTCCTGTAAAACCAAGGAGTTTAATATGGCAGAAATCGGTACCCCTCTAAGTTCTAGCGCCACCAAGGTGCTGTTTTGCGGAGCTGGCGAACTCGGCAAGGAAGTCATCATCGAGATGATGCGTCTCGGAGTCGAAGTGATTGCTGTGGACCGTTATGCCAATGCGCCCGGCATGCAGGTGGCCCACAGGAGTCACGTGATCAACATGCTCGACGGGGCCGAACTGCGCCGCGTGATTGAACTGGAGAAGCCCGACTACATCGTGCCGGAAGTCGAGGCGATTGCGACCGACACGCTCGTGGAACTCGAGAAGGAAGGTTTCAACGTCATCCCGACCGCGAAGGCCACCAAGCTCACGATGAACCGCGAGGGCATCCGCCGCCTCGCCGCCGAAGAGCTGGGCCTCAAGACGAGCCCGTACCGCTTTGCCGACAACTTCGAGGATTTCCAGAAGGCAGTCAAGGAAATCGGCATCCCCTGCGTGGTGAAGCCGGTGATGAGTTCTTCGGGCCACGGCCAGAGCGTCATCAAGACGGAAGCCGACATCCAGAAGTCGTGGGACATTTCCCAGCACGAGGGCCGTACCGGTCATGCCAGCCGCGTGATTGTGGAAGGCTTTGTGCCGTTCGATTACGAGATTACACTCCTCACGGTGCGCCATGTGGGCGGTACCAGCTTCCTTGAACCGGTGGGTCACCATCAGGTGGGCGGCGACTACCAGGAATCTTGGCAGCCCCAGCCGATGAAACCCGAACTCCTGGAACAGGCGAAGGACATCGCAAAAAAGATTACCGACGCCCTCGGTGGCCGCGGCATCTTCGGCGTGGAACTGTTCGTGTGCAAGGACCAGGTGCTGTTCAGCGAAGTCTCTCCGCGCCCGCACGATACCGGCATGGTGACTTTGATTTCGCAGGATCTCTCTGAATTCGCATTGCATGCCCGCGCGATTCTCGGCCTGCCCATCCCGAACATCGCGTTCCACGGCCCGAGCGCCTCGAAGGCTATCGTGGTGGACGGCAACTCCGACCACATGAAGTTTGGCGGCCTCGAAGAAGTCTTGGCCGAACCGGATACGGCGCTCCGCCTGTTCGGCAAGCCCGAACTCAAGGGCCACCGCCGTCTGGGCGTGCTGCTTGCCCGCCGCAATTCTGTGGAAGAAGCCAAGGCGCAGGTCATGGCCATGCGCGAAAAAGTCAAAGTGGAATTGTAACGATATATGAAAAAGACCTTTCTGTACCTAGGCCTAGTCGCTCTGTTGTCGGCCTGCTATTCCCCGGAGCCATTCGAGGCCGAGGAATCTGGCGAATCGGCTGTGTCCGGCCAGACTTCCAAGATTGGAAAGATGTTCCATGTCAACTCCACCAACCAGACGTGCAACCCGTCGGTGAGCAACGACGTGGAAAATTATCCGGCATCGATGCTCTGGCTGAACTTCAAGGGAACGATGGCGGTGAACGCCCCGGATTCCATCTACACGACGACAACGAGAATCCAGCACGACCGCCTTACTGTAAGCGATACGGCGGGCGATGTGAAGTGGTACCTGATGATCGACAAGGACAAGGGGGAAGTCCAGTTCCAGGATCCGGAATGGAGTACGCACGGCGGATTTATCGTTTCTCTGCGCGGCAAGAGGGCCGAAGGGGAGAACGATATCCTGGATTACGGGATTTTCGCGGTGCGAATGGCCGACAAGAAAAAGTTCTGGTTCTACGATAAGGGCATTACCGAGACGGCGACCCCGCACCTGTGGGTGGATCCTTCCGCCAGGCCGGACTCCGCCGCTTCGGACACGACGGTGAAGGGATTCTTCGGTACGGACAAGGTCCGCCTGACCTATGTTTCGGACAAGGATGAAATCGTTTTTGTCGATTATGCGGACGGCGGTGTTAAAAATGCGAAAAAGCTGAAGAAGCCGTCGGGACGTAGCAAGTGGAGTATCGACAGTCCGCTCATTTCGCCGGACGGGAACTTTGTCGTGTACAACATGAAAGACGGCGAGTCGGTTTGGGAGGCCTATATCCAGGAACTCTCGGACAATTCGACCCCGGTCAAGATTGAACGCGTGGCGGGCATGGTATCTGATCCGGCTCAGCCGCACTGGTTCGAATTTAATGGACGCCTGTTTGTTCTGTGGGCGGAATTCACTGGCTCGCAGATGCTCAACAAGGCCGACCTAATGGAAGAGAGCGCCCAGGATGGTTCCGTGGGCCGTACTGTGATGCGCGAAATCCGCTTGGCGGCTGACGCCCCGAGCGACCTCGCTTTTGAATGGGTCGACGACATGCGTGAAATCGCACCGGTTCCCATGACTGGCGGCAGGTCTCCGGACGGCAAGTTCCTCGCGACTGGCACTAACCCTGCATATCTGCTTAAACTCCCGTGAGGCATGACATGAAAAGAAGACTCTTTACAGAATGTTGTGCCCTTGCTGCCGTGGCGGCTATCTCGTTCTTTATGGGCTTTGAATCTCCCGTGGAACCGGCGACTCCGTGGCAGTCCATTGGTGGTTGCGGTGCCGGCGGTTCCGGCGGTGGCTCCGGCGATGGTATCAAGTGGATTGGCCAGGGCGTTTCGGGCGGTTATCTGGAAGCCGAAGTTTTCACGAAGTACAATGTGGGGCAGAACTTCTCTGCACTTACGATGACTCCGCATTTCTCTATCAAGCCGACCTGGTCGACCAAGTTCGGGGTCTCTGTGCCGTTCGTTTCGCACCAGGGCGAAGTGCAGTACCGTACCAACCAGAGTCCGACGGACCGCAGTACGGGTGGCCTCGGCGATGTCAGCTTCGACTTCAGCAAGACTATTGGTAGCGGCGGTGCGGCTTCGCTTTCGGCAAGCCTCACTATTCCTACGGGCCAGTACGATATCAAGCGCGGAACCGATGCGAACCAGGAATTCTTGCCGAGCAGTTTCCAGAAGGGTTCGGGCCTCTACTCGCTTACACTCGGCTGGGACTACAGCCGCGATACGGACAAGGGAATCTGGCTCTACGGGCTGACGTATACGCACCCGTTCGCGATGCACCTGATTTCGGGCGAGAATGAGTTCAACGATTCCTATTGGAAAAATATCGAGCACAAGGGCGATCGTTTCGAATACCGTTTCAAGCCCTATGGCGAAAACGATTTGGGCGCGTTTACGCCTCCGTCTGTCGGTGCATCCGTCGCTTACGGCTATCGCGGCATTCCCGGATTCGTCCACTCCTTCGGGCTTACGTTCTCGGCGCCGCTGGGTGTCGCCTGGATTGCTTCGGAAAAGGTGAACGAGTATGACCCGAAACCGGATCCCGATCATCAGGCATGGTCGGCGTCCCTCGTGTACGGCCTTGAATTCTCGAATACGGACATCCCTGTGTTTGTCGCGTTCTCGCTGCCGATTCACGACAAGTCGGGCGGAGCGGACCCGGACGACGAATACAGCGAAAAGCCGATGAAGGAATGGAACGCTCCCGACTGGGACGACTTTGGCCAGCAGTGGACTATCGCCGTCGGCATCAAGGGAAGCTTCTTCTAGTTTGGGCAAGGCCGCGGCTGTGCCGCGCTTGAAATATATTAAGGAGGATAATGAAGATGTTTGCGTATGAGAATGCGCTGCGTGTTTGTAAGTATTTTACCCTAATGGGGATGGTCGCGCTTTTTGCGGCGTGCGGGGGTGATTCCTCTTCCGTAAAGCCGACTGCCGATGACCCGGATTCGGAAATTTCGTCTTCGTCCGAAAATCCGGACAGTTCTTCCAGTGATAATATTCGGAACTCTTCAAGTTCAAGCGACGACAAGTCGAGTAGTTCCGCCAATTTGTCTTCTTCGGTGCAGGCGAGCAGTTCTTCCAAGGGCGATGCCGAAAGCAGCAGTTCCTCTGGCAAACCTAATAGCTCTTCAGCCGAATCCAGTGATTCAAAATCCAGCAGTTCGGTGTCCGTGAAGGAATTCTCTCTAGAATCTTACACGAAGGACAGTTTCAAGAATCCGGACATCGAGTACCAGACCATGACGGACGAGCGCGACGGCCATGTCTACAGGATTGTGACTATCGGTGCGGGCGACAGTGCGATGACCTGGATGGCAGAGAACCTGAACTTCTCGGGAAACACTACAGACAGTGCGCTGGCTATAAATTTGAAATCCCAAACGTCGTGTCCATTCGAGAAGGCTGAAAGCTGCGATGTTTTAGGCCGACTCTATACCTGGACGGCTGCGATGAACATCAGCGAAGGGTACAAGGATTCTATTCCGAGTGCCCACAAGGTGGTTCCAATCAGGAATCATCGGGGAGTCTGCCCCGCTGGCTGGCACGTGCCGGCGATGAGCGAGTTCCTGTCGCTGTATAACAGGATTGAAGAAAAGCTTGGCTTAAGCAAGCAAGGAATTGCGTTGAAGTCGAAGGCTGGCTGGGATGATTCCTTGAGTGCGGGGAACGATATATTCGGTCTTTCGTTTGTTCCTGGAGAGGCTGTACAGAATGGATTCTTGGGCTATGTCTGGCTTGCCGATGTGGATTATGCTAGGACAAATTCGACGACGAGGATTGTTTTGGAAACGAATGCGAATCACACCCTCTTTAACGGAGGACTTGCCGATTGGAAAGCCTATGTCCGCTGCGTGAAAGATAAGGACGTGGTTACCGGAAAGTTCAAGGATTCGCGTGACGGAAAATATTACAAGTACGCCTATATCGGAAATACAAGGTGGATGGCGGAGAACCTGAATTACGGAAACGACAGCCTGGGTAAGTGCTCCTGGGATGACGATGAAAACTGCTCGGAGAATGGCCGGTACTATACTTATGAAGAATCCCGGACTGCTTGCCCCGACGGCTGGAGATTGCCTACCGAGAACGATTTTTCTGAACTTATAGAGAACGTTGGGGGGTCGGCAAATGCCGCCGTTTACCTGCGCTCGACGGAATGGAAGGGAGACTTGCCGGGCATAAATGCTTACGGCTTTTCAGCAAAACCGACAGGCTCTTTCCATTGGGGAAAAACTACAGATAATTTCGGTCGTGTAGAACCGCAGTTGGGCTTCAGTTCTGAGTCGTTCGATATGTGGTTGGGCTCCATGAACGGCATGTATATGGTAACGATATTGGATTGGTCGAATTCTTCTTACAACGTAATGGGAGCATTGACCTTCAACATAGATGGCGTGAATGAATCGCCCCTTATCCCGGTCCGCTGCATTATGGAACTCTAAGCCCGCGGGTGCGTCTTCGGAAAAAGAAACTGTTGCCCCACCGCCATCTAGAGACAGAACTAATGTTTTTGCCCTCGTTGGATTGAATGTAAAAATAGAATTCCCTTCAATTTCAACCTGTCCAATAAGTGTCCAATTAAATGGACTGTCTAGACATTTTTCATTCAAATTGTAGCGAATTCTCTTTGAATTCGCTTTTTTTCTTTTTGGCATGCTATTTGCAGTTTGTAATTCGTCTTTGAAAATCCTTGTATTGTAATGTGTATTGACATATGTATATACATTTTTTATATTGAAGAGGGTAATAGATGAATATTACAAAACACGCTTTTGAGAGGATGCGTGAAAGAGGCTTTACCGTAGAGATGCTCGGAAGGTTTCTTCGGGAAAAGAATCTGAGACGCGACCCCTCAGGGAAAGATGGTGTGTCAAAAATTACTGCTGAAGTCGACAATCAGTATTGGACAATAATTGTTACGGACGATTTGACGACATTGATAACCGTAAGGAGGGCTCATGAAGACGAGGTGCAAGATGCAAAGGAAATCTAGGTTGCCCAAAGGTTTCAAGCTGGTAGATGATATCTACCCCAAGGCGGTTATTGAGAAACTCGAAAAGGATACGAGTACAAGGGATCCGGAGATAATCTCCGGTGGCCATGAAACGGAGACTTTGGAAGAATCCATTGCCCGTATTAAACGGGCTATTGCGGAATCAAAAGAAGAAAAGAAGATGTATTCTATAAGGCTGAAGGTGAAGACCGTGGATGCGCTGAAGCGTAAGGCCGCTGCAGCTGGCATCCCGTACCAGACTTATATGAATGTCCTGTTGGACAATGCTGCCATGGCTTGAATAATTAGTTGTGCCTAAGCCCGCGGGTGAGTCTTCTTGAAGGCCGCCCTTAAACGTTCCGCATTTACATGGGTATAGACCTGGGTGGTGGAGATGTTCGAGTGTCCGAGCATCTCTTTTACGCTCATGATTTCGGCGCCGTTTTCCAACAGGTGCGTGGCGAAGCTGTGGCGCAGCACGTGCGGGCTCGCTTTACCTTCCCATCCGATTTCGCGCAATAGGTCGTGGATGTCGTTGCGGAGCGTGCGCAGTCCGAACGGCTTGCCGTCGTCGCTCAGGAATACGTAGCCTGCCGCGGTGGGGAGGTGGCCCGCTTCCGCCTCCATCTGCTTGAAGTTCGCGATGCGTTCGATGAACGCTTCGGTAATGGGCACGATTCTCTCCTTGTTGCCCTTGCCGAGCACGCGCACGAGCCTTGCGCCCGTGTCGATGCGGTCCCACGTGAGCGTCTGGCATTCCGAGATGCGCAGCCCCGACCCGTAGATGAGCTCGAGCAATATGCGGGCGCGTACCTGCGGGAGTTTGGCGTCGGGGGGCAGTTCGGGGAATTTTTCTTCGGCCAGGTCTTTTTGCCCGAGTACGTTCACCAGGCGCTTGGGGCGCTTGGGCATGGGGACGTTCTCGGCCGGGTTCTTTTCGAGAATCTTGCTCCGCACCATGAACTTTCCGAAGCTTTTTAATGCGGCAAGGTGCTCGCAGATGCTCGTGGGCGCGAGTTTCTGCTCCATCTTGAGGTCCCAGACGAACGCCTTGATGGACATCTCCGAAAAGGCGGAAAGCTCTACCCCTTCGCCGGTGCTGGCGAGGAACTTGTCCAGGGACTTGCTGTAGGTGTCGACAGTCCTGGGGGAGTACCTGCGCTGGGTGGCGAGGTATGTCAGGAACTGCTGGATATAATCGGAAAGTGACATTTGTGTAGCGTGCGAATTTTGTAGTTTAAAAAATAATCTATCTTGGGTGCAAGAAAATGTCAATGCGTAAAAAAATTGCTGTGGCTATTGCGCTGGCCTCGGGCCTTTCGCTTGCCGCCGACCGTGTCGCCTATGCGAATGCGACGCTCGATATAGAGCCGGGAGCCCGTTCCGCCGCTCTCGGTTCCACGTCTATCGCCGTGGACGGGGACTACCTGGGGCTCATTTCCAATCCGCAGCAGTTGGCAAACGTGGACTATACGTGGGTGAATTTTTCCCATACCGCCTATTACGAAGATACCCAGTATGATTTCGCTTCCGTCGCGATTCCCTTGAGCATGGGTGGCGGCCTGGGCGTGGCGCTTTCCCGTTTCGGTGCCGAAGATATTCCCTATATACGCGAAGGCGAGGATGTCCCGCTGGGTTCGAGCTACAACACCCTGGCCATTGCCGACTACGTGCTTTCGGTGTCGTGGGGTAGAAAGTTCTTTAACAGGCTGGACTTCGGCGTGTCTTTCCATGGGCTCTACCGCGACATGGACCAGACGGGCGTTGGTTTTCGCAGCGACCTGGGTGCGCGCTACCGCGTAGTGGACCAGTTCTATGTGTCCGGTCTCCTCAAGGGCTGGACTTCTTCGGCCACGACATGGGAGTCCGGGGAGTTTGAATATTCGTCACCGGAATTCTACTTGGCAGCAAGTTACGGCATCCCCGTGAAGTACCTGTACGGCATGTTCAATGCCTACTGGCAGAGTGCCGGCGTGTTCCACCGCGAGGCCCGCGATCTCGATTACGATACCGACGAAAACGGCGGCGAAAGAATCTGGGAAGATCCGTTTGACTGGCTGTCCGGCGGTCGCGGTGGAATCGAGTTCGAGTTCGATTTCGGTCTGTCCCTGCGTGCAGGTCTGAGCAGTTTTACGACATTCCAGAGTGTGACTGCGGGTGCCGGAATCGTCATTGCGAACTTCCTCGAGGTCGACTACGCGTTTGAATCGCATCCGGTATTCTCGCCAGTACACAGGGTGAGCGTCAGCGTGAGCCCGTACCTGTTTGGCCACGACAAGCCGTCCGAGGGCCACCTGACTCCTGCGGACGCTTCGAAGGCCCTGCTTGCCGAGGAACCCGATGAGGTCGTGGAGTCCGCTCCCGAGGAAAAGGCCCCTGCTCCAGAGGCGTCGCGCCCGGAATCGGAACAGCAGAAGCCGGCCGCAACCGAAGACAGCGAGGTGCTTGAAACGCCTTCTGCGGGCGGTTTGTACTGGGAGGAATAGCTACTTTTTCATTAAAAGTTGCTTTTTTATGTGATTTCCGTCATTTTTTTAGAATTTTAGGCTATATTTTTAACGTATGTCAGATCTGAAGAATTATCGCGAAGTTGGTGTCTTTGACTTGTTGTCCGCGCCCCTGAACCCGATAGGGGCTTTCGATGCGGAACAGTTCAAGTTGGATGCGCGCGCCCTGATTGACGCTCACCCCGACGACAAGTTTGTCGCCGTGGACTTGATGGGCCTGGATTTCGTGTATAGCGACGCGTATAACGCCTTCTTGCAGTTCCAGCACGAATTGTCCGCCAAGGGCGGCATGCTTGCTCTTCTCAGCAACAGCCCGACTATCGCCGACGGCTTGAAAAAGGCCGGGCTCGATCGTAAGCTCAAGGTATTCGCTTTCGAAGCGGAATTGATGTCGTTCTCCTTGCATAGCCAGGCTCCTGCTGAACAGGAAGGGGCTTCTTCCGGTGACGATTCTTCGTCGGCTCCGGTGGCTTCGCAGAATGTTCGTTCTTCGTCTAGCTTCTCGCTCGACGAAGCTCCCCGTAACGAACGCAAGACGGGACACCAGCGCCGTTTCACGAAGAGTTTCAACGCGATTACCAAGGACGAAAAGAAACTGGCGAAACAGGGCATGGCCATGCCGTTCGACGAAGAAAAGTCTTCGGGGACGACCGTGCTTGCCATCATCGTCATCCTGGTGGTAATCGGCGGGTTGATCGCCTATTTCCTGATGCGATAGTTGTAGAATGGCTGTCGAGTTCTCGGAATATCGGTGCAAAAAAAAGTATAAGTCAAGACGCCGGAACATTCCCGTGTTCCGGCTTTTGCTTTTGCTGTTGGCGGTGTTCCTGGCATTTAGGTTCGGCTTGATAAACAAGCTGGTCGACATGCTCCCGCTGCTCGACAACGACCAGGCCATGGTAGTGCTTTCCTGGGAAGACCGCTGCCGGAATTCCGGCGGCAAGGCTTTTGCTCTCAAGGACGACATGGTGCAGTGTTCCTGGATTGTAAGCGATTCCATGCCGCTGTTGCCGAACGCGTTCTTGCGCTATCTGGCGTCCATAAAGAAATCCCCGGTAGAAAAGCTCCATTGGGTGGCAAAGAAAAACGACTATGACAACGCCCTGCTGGTGCTTCGCGAAGATTTGTTAGTTTATACATACTTCAATATCATGCTCGAAGATTCGACATTCGCATGGATAGATGCCGAGACGGGCTGCAAGTTCCCGGGACTGTGCCCGAGCCTGCCTCTGGACTGGATGAACATTCCCATTTCGGAGGACTTTGACTTCGAAGGGCAGGACCGCCTCATCGCCGAAGACGCCTTTATCGGCCCGGGCGAAGCTCCCGTGCATCCCGTTTTGCCGGGTGTCGTCTTTACTGTCGGCAAGGATTCCCTGGGAACCTACGTGCTGATCGATCATGGCAACAACATCGTGTCCAAAATATCCGGACTTTCGTCGGGGCCTTCGGTCGGCGATACGGTCGACTTGAATTCCGTGGTGGGGCGGCTTCCGCCCAAGGACAGTGCCGAGTTTTTCTTGACGGTTCGCCGCAATGGCCTGTTTGTGCGTTGGGCCGATTTCTACAGGTCTGCCCATCTGGCCGACAGTGCCGAAATTGCTAGATTTAGGCAGCGAGTAGGAATTTAACCATGCGCCTGTTGAAAAACGCCCTTTTGATTTTTGCGATGACGTTGGCCTTTTGGGCTTGCACTCAAGATGACGACGGTCCTCTTGACTTGACATTGTCCGGAGACGAATTCGATGGCAAGGGCTTTTTCAAGGCTTCGACGCTGGATAGCGGGGACTTGATCCACCTGGTCGGCGATACGCTGTTCGTGCATATGGACAGCATCTGGTCCTTTTCCAATTGCGCCTTGAAGAAAATCGGCGTGGTCGAATACAGGGAAGATTCGGTCCTCATATTGAAACCGTATTTTAATCTCCATGTCACGGGCGAAGATTGTGCCGCACCGCTGTACCGCCCCGATACTGTCTTGAGATTCCTGCCGGACAAGGATGAACTGAACGGAATTTCTACCATCCGCGTAAAGAACGATAGCGACAAGGTGCTGGATACGATTATCGTGCGTAGGGGGGAGATGGAACTCGATACGCTTTCGTTCTATATCGACTCGCTTTTCGATTCCGTGCATTCGTTCCCGCTCCGTACCAAGAATTCCCCGTCGATACTCCGCATTCTCGATTCCATTCACCCGCAGGTGTTTATGTGGCGCACCATGAAATCCAACTGTGCGCTGCGTATCGACTTGTGCGATTCCGTCGTTGCCGATACGTTATACCCTTCGTCGTGGAGGCTCAACGATACGAACCTGGTCCCGGTCCATTTGGCCTGTGCGGATTCCGATCAGATATATTGCCACAGCGGCCGCTGGGAAAACGACTCCAACAGCCTGGGCGATGTGCGGCAACGTCCCGATACCATCTGGTACACAAGTACCTACTATGTTGAAGAAATCCCGGAATGCGGTGCTGTCAATTACTTCAATAAGGGCAACTTCTTGATAGGGAACGATTTCTCCGTTATCCGTGAACTTTACATTCCGGAGAAATCCGAGACATTCTGCGGCCCTTCGACAACGAAGGATCTCTATTTCTACGATATAGGCCGCAACCGCTATGTGGCAGATACGGTAGACGTGGATAGTTTGTACGATATCTGGAAGTCCGCCACGGTCGTCAAGAAAAAGTAGTCAGGTTGACCTATGGAAGAAAAAATTGAATATTCCTTTGCCGCAGAGATTGCTGAGGAAGATTATTCGCTTATCGTCGAATGCAAGATTTTCAAGGACTGGCTGGAAGCGTCCAGGGAAAAGTTCGTTGTCACGAAAGTCCATTTTGAATCGGTAAACTTCTTTGACAAGAAACACGTGCCGCTCTTTATCAAGTTGAAGGCGACTGCGACCCTCCCGGATGGCCGCCCGGTTCATGGAATAGTCCTGGTGCGCGGGAATGCCGTTGGCGTCTTGGTGGTGCTCCGCTGCGAAGGCCAGAAGTACCTGCTGCTGGTGCGCCAGCCGCGCTTGGCTATTTCGGAACAGGCTTCGCTCGAGATTCCTGCGGGAATCCTGGACTGGAGCGGGGATTACCGCAAGGTCGCGCTTTCGGAACTCGAAGAAGAAGCGCAAATCCATGCCGACGATTCGGAATTGATCGACCTGACCGATTTCTGGTGGAAGGGATCGACTCCCGGTTTTGCCGGCAGCTGTGGAATCCTGGACGAACGCATCCGTCTTTATGCGATTGAACGCGACGTGACGAGGGAACAACTGGAGGCCATGGACGGCAAGAACCAGACGTATGTCGACGAGAACGAATGGATCCGTACGCAGGTGCTACCCTACGAGGAAGCCGCCCACAAGTTTATCGACGGCAAGAACCTGATTGCGCTGTTCCTGTACGAACGCTGGCTGGCTTCTAAAAAATAATGTTGTTGACGGTAAGCCCTACGAAGAATACCAGCAGGTAACCGTACCAGACAAAAGTCAAGGCATAGTTGAGCCCGCGCTTGTAGGCCTTGGGCTCGTTCTTGTTTTTCTCCTTGATGCGTATGATGTTCTTGCGCAGGTAAAATACTGAAACCGCGATTCCGATAATGCTTGCCAAAATAAGGAGTACGTATGCCATAGTGAACCACAAGATAACTATTTTTTATGGCATGGAAGTGAATGAATCACGTCAAATACGTTTGCAGGCCGCTTTCCGCGTCATTGCGGCTGTACTGGCCTTTTGGGCTGTGCAGGGGCTACTCCGTTTTGTGCTGCTTTTCAGGAACAATCCCTATGGAATCCCGTTCGTGGCGAAACCCGACTGGTACATTTTCCATGCGCTTTGCATCGATTTTATCTGGATTGCCGAAATGGCGCTCCCGTTCTTGCTGCTCGCCATTTTCTTGCCGGCATCGTCGAGGTGGCGCCGTGCGGTAGTGCCGGTTTTCTGCGTTCTGCAGTCCGTTATTCTCCCGTTTACGCTGCTTGACCATGAATTTCAGCGTTTTTTGGGAACGCATTTTTCCATTTCCCTGCTCGATACTTACAAGGACGCGTCTTCGCTTTCCATTCTGCCCGATTACGTGGCTTCGGATTTGTCCATTCCTTATTTGCAGTGGGTCCTCCTGCTCGGGATCGTGCCGCTGGCGCTGTTCCTCTATCGCGTAATCTACAGGGCGTTTGAGCGTCGTGGCGTCCGCGTTTCGCTGTTGAGGGCCTGGCTTATTGGCTGTGTCGCCTTTTTCGGATTTTCGGAACTGTTCCTGAACGTTATCTGGAAAGGGACGAACCGCATGCGCAAATTGCAGCCGGTGGTGGAAATTGTCATGAAGGATCTGAACGGGATTATGACCGGCGGCGCCAAGGTCGACCCGGCGTTCGTCTCGGCGGCGACAAAGGCTTCGCGTCGCGTGTGGGCGCAAATCGAGGGCCCTGGTGCGGAACTGTACGATTATCCGGATGACGAATTCCCGATGTACCGCGTTCCCAGGGATGTGGAAGATTCGACCGCGGGTGCTGTTATGGAAGCGCGCCCGAACTTCATCGTGATATTCCTGGAATCGCAGCGGGGCATGGATGTGGGATTCCTGAATCCCGGGGACAAGCGCCCGACGGCGACTCCCGTGTTGGATTCTCTTGCCCGTTCGGGTATCGCCTGGCACCGTTTTTATGTGAGCGGCGTACCTACGGTCGGCGGGGTGCTTTCTAGCCATTTCGGTTTTCCGCCGCATCGACACAAGTCTACTGCGTCGGAACTGGCCTATGCCGATATTCCGAGTTTCGCGTCTATCTTGAGGGATAGCGGTTACGCGGCGCATTTCTTTGCGGCGGCCGACCCGGCGTGGGATAATTTGTCTGTATGGTTCCAGAAGTGGTACGACCGCACGCACTACGACCGTGCTTATGAAGACGATTCCACGTTCTTCGACGTGACGGCGGAGTTTATCCGCGATACGCTGGCTCCGTCTGCATCCCGTGACGGCAAGCCGTTCCTCGCGGCGATGATTACGCGCAGCAACCATTATCCGTTCAACCTGGTTCCGGGAATGCCGGATTCCGCCAAGGCGCTCCCCCAGGCGGACCGCATGCGCTATACCATGCATTGGGCCGATGCCCAGATGGGGCGGTTCCTGAGGTCCCTGTCGGGGGAGGATTGGTTCAAGGATACCTACGTGATTGTCCTGGGCGATCACGGGTTCCCGCAAGGGGAACACGGCGTTTCTGCTATCGGCAGCGAGGCGTATTCCAACGTGACCTGGATTCCCTTTGTGATAGACGGCCCCGGCATGGCGGAGGATACTACCCTGGTACATGACCGTTTCGAGGCGGCTAGCCAGAGCGATATTGCTCCGACGGTTCTTGCTCTGGCAGGAATCCGTGCGCCGAACTCTTTCTTGGGACACGACCTCTTGCGCCGGGAGCCGGTTTCGTTTGCTGTCGGAGCGCATTCGGGGCGCGTGGCGCTTGCCGTGGGTGACTACCGGATTCTCGGAAACGCGTCGGACAATTCTGCGACGCATCTCTACCGGTTCCTTGACGATATCGGGGAGGATCACGACCTCGTTTCGGGGGCGCAGGAAGGCGAAAAATCCGGCTATGCCGCTGTCCGGGACTCGCTCAAGTCCCTGGCCGATACGCTTCTCGGCCTGAATGACTGGATTCTCTCGGGAAATAGGGCTCAAAAGCGCTGAGACGCCCTTTCGGGGGGTTGAATTTTTCCCGTAAAATTTCTCTATTTGTACGCGGTTTTAGACTGTCCGTGGAAGAGTTCTCGCTATGAGCTAAGTCTTTAGGCTAGAATGCTTCCGTTAGCGGATGGCTATTTTATTATAGAGGTTTATTTGGTAACCAACGCAAAACTGGAAAAGCTCATTGCCGATGCTTGCGAAGCCAATGGTGTTTCCCTGGTGGAATCGGATATGTTCCGTGCTGGCAAGCGCAAGACCTTGAGGCTGTTTATCGACAAGCCCGAAGGCGTGACTATCGATGATTGCACGAATGTGAGCCGCCATCTTTCCGATGCACTGGACCTGGATCCGGAGGTGATAGACGGGGCTTACACGTTGGAGGTTTCTTCTCCCGGGCTTGACCGCCCCTTGAAGTCGGTCGCAGATTTTATTCGCAACAAGGGGCGCTTCGTCCGTGTCACAAGGTGCACGGGAAAACCGCTTACCGGTAAACTTGTAGATGCGGATGAAGAAAGTTTGACGCTTGCGCTGAAGGGCAACGCCGGGAACGTGGTGGTTCCCCGTGCCGAGGTGCTGGTTGCCAAGGTGGATGTACAAATATAATAGGAAGGTCAAAAATGGCTAAACAGAACGAACCTAAGATTAAATTGCTCGATGCACTCAAGGCTGTGGTCGAGGCCAAGAATATGGATGATTCCGTAATCCTCGGAGCCCTGAAGCAGGCGCTGATTTCTGCTGCCCGCAAGTATTTGCACATCGACAAGAAGATCGAAGTGGAAATTGATGAAGACGACAAGGTGCACGTATTCCTTCGCGTAGAAGTTGTCGATGATTTCCCGGACTACGACCCGTCCATGACTGCCGACGAAGTGGAACAGCTCGACGAAGGCTACATGCTGGTCGACGAGGCTCGCGAGTTCAACGAAGATGCCCAGGCCGGTGACGTTCTCGAAATGGAAGTGCCGACCGAAGCCTTTGGTCGCCAGGCCATCCAGACTGCCAAGCAGCTTTTGACCCAGCAGATTCGCGATGCCGAACGTCAGAAGGTGATGGACACCTACCGTGGCCGTATCGGCACCATGATTAGCGGCGAAGTGCTCCGTCTCGAAGGCCGCAACGTGATTGTCTCGCTCGGCAAGCAGACCGAAGCCGTGATTCCGCCGCGTGAACAGATTGGCCACGAACGCTTGGTGCAGGGACAGTCCGTGAAGGCTGTTATCGCCCGCGTCGAAGAATCCGTGAAGAGCGGTGCCCAGGTGATCCTGTCTCGCGCCAGCGGCGACTTCCTCAAGGAACTCTTCCGCCAGGAAGTTCCGGAAATTTACGAGAACACCGTCGAAATCAAGGGCGTTGCCCGCGAACCGGGATACCGCGCCAAGATTGCCGTGTACTCCCGCGACGAAAAGATCGACCCGGTTGGCGCTTGCGTTGGCATGAAGGGTGCCCGCGTGCAGACGATTGTGCGCGAACTCGGCAACGAACGTATCGACATCGTCCACTGGAATCCGGACCTCGACGTGTTCATCACCCGTGCCCTTTCTCCGGCCAATGTTGTCAAGCTGGCCGAAGTTCCGGGTACCGACCGCACGGTTGTCGTGATCAACGACGAAAATCTTGCCCAGGCTATTGGCAAGAATGGCCAGAACGTGAAGCTCGCTGCCCAGTTGGTGGGCCGCAACCTCGATGTCTTCGGTGAAAAGGAATGGTCCGAAAAGGATGACGAAGCCAAGGCTCAGGTCCTCGCTCCCCGTCCGCAGGAACTGCACCGCAGCGCCGTGCGCAAGGTCGAAAGCCTCTTCAATACTCCCGCAGCAGAAGAGGGCGAATCTAGCGAGGCTTAAAAATTTCAAGGAAACTAAAACAGGCTAGTTAATGAGTAATTTAGAACAGATTAAACCGATAGACTGGGCCAAGGAACATGGGGTCAAGAGTGACTTCGTGATGAAACTCCTTCGCGATAACGGCGTGAAGGTGTTGACTCAGGTTTCCAAGGTGAACGCGGCGGAATTCGAAAAGATTGAAGAAGCTGTCGCTGCGGAAAAAGCCAAGATGGAAGCCCGCTCCAAGAACCTCAAGAAAACGACTGCGTCTGAATCGGGTGAAGCTCCTTCGGAAAAGAAGAAGACGGCTTCCCTGACGACAACGAAGAACGGCGTGAAGGTGAGCCTGAAGAGGTCTTCTGCGAAGAAGACCGACGAGGCGAAGCCCGCTACGAAGGCTACCGTGAAGACGTCTGCCAAGGCGTCTGCAAAGTCTGCCGCGGCCGCCGCTCCAGTTGAGGCCGCTCCGGCAGCCCCCGAGGCTACCGTCGCCAAGGCCGCAGAACCGGCTTCCGTGAAGCCGGTCGAGGCTCCGGTCGAAAAGACTCCGGAAGTGCCCGCAGAAACCGTCGCCAAGCCTGTACCGGCGGCCCCGGCAGCTCCTGCCGAGACTCCTGCGCCCGCTCCCGCTCCGGCTCCCAAGACGGATCCGAAGCCGGTCCCGAAGCCTGCGGCTCCGGCACCGCATCCGACGATGATGACGGCCGATACGGAATTGAAGCAGCCTCCCATGAAGGCTCAGGTGTTCAAGCCCGATGCCGCTATCTTGGCGCGTATCGCCAAGTCCCAGCAGCAACAGCAGGGCGGCCGCAACACCAATCGCCGTCCGGGGACTCGTGGCCCGGGCAATGCCCAGGGCTATACCGGTTCGTTTGGCCCCCGCGGCAACAACGGCCCGGACAACCGCAATGGTAACCGCAGGCCGGGCCAGGGTGGCGCAAGCAGCAGCCACGGTGGCTACACCGGACGCGGAGGTGGATTCTCCAGCGGTTCCATGCAAGAAGCTTTCAATGCCAGCCAGGGCGCGGCCTCGATGGGCGGCCAAGGCAATCATGGCAACAACAAGGGCCAGAATAGCCGTCACGGTAACGACAAGAACCGCCATGGCAACAATGGCCGCGACCGCATGGAAAACCAGAAGGAACAGCAGCAGGAAATGATTCGCCAGAACGTTTCCCGCGTGATGGCAGACCTTTCCAAGAAACCGGTCAAGAAAACTTATCATAAGGACCACAGCGAAAACGCTTCCGGCGAAGAAAAGAAGGTTTTGAAGACTTCTGACTTCATCACGGTGGGTGAACTTGCCGGCCTTATGGACCAGATGCCTGCCCGTGTTATCGCGAAGTGCATGGAAATGGGCATGATGGTCACGATCAACGCGCGCCTGGATTTCGAAACGATCCAGATTCTTGCCGACGAGTTCGGTTACGAAGCGCAGTTGATGGAAGAATACGAAGAAGTCGCGCTTGGCGTCGAAGAAGAATCCAAGGAAAACCTCCAGCCGCGTCATCCGGTGGTTACCGTCATGGGCCACGTGGACCACGGTAAGACTTCTCTCCTTGACTGGATTCGCAAGACCCACGTGGTTTCTGGTGAATCGGGTGGCATTACCCAGCACATCGGTGCTTACGAAGTCACGACGCCGCAGGGCAAGGTGACGTTCCTGGATACTCCGGGTCACGAGGCGTTCAGCGCCATGCGTGCTCGCGGTTCCCAGGTGACAGACGTTATCGTGCTGGTCGTGGCCGCCGACTCCATGGTGATGCCCCAGACGGTGGAATCCATCGAACTCGCCAAGCGCGAGAACGTTCCGATGGTTGTCGCCATTACCAAGATTGACTTGCCCACGGCCAACCCCGACAAGATCCGTGCCCAGCTCGCTGAACGCGGTGTCGAAGTGGAACAGTGGGGCGGCCAGACGAGCTGCGTGGAAGTGTCCGCCCGTTCGGGCCAGGGCATGGACCAGCTCCTGGAAATTCTCGCCCTCGAAGCCGAAGTGCAGGAACTCAAGGCGAACCCCGATGCTCGCGCCCACGGTGCCGTTGTTGAATCCAAGCTGGATATCGGTAAGGGTTCCATGGCGACGATTCTTGTGCAGAATGGTACGCTCCATGTGGGTGACCCGTTCGTTTGCGGTATCTATGCCGGTAAGGTTCGTGCCATGTTCAATGAACGCGGCGAACAGATGAAGGCCGCTCCGCCTTCTACGCCTTGCCAGGTTCTGGGCTTCGACGGTACGCCGCAGGCCGGTGACGACCTCGTCGTTGTTGCCGACGAAAAGACGGCCCGTGAAATCGCGAGCAAGCGCCGCATGGCTGCCCGCGAACGCGACCTCCGCGCCCGTAGCACCATTACGCTCGAAAACAAGTTCAACGAGAAGAAGGACGGAAAGCTTTCGGAACTCAACCTTATCGTCAAGGCCGACGTGGGTGGTTCTGCAGAAGCTCTTGCCGCCTCTCTCGAAAAGTTGACCAACAGGGAAGTGAAGGTGAACATCATCCGCAAGGGTGTGGGCGCCATTACCGATTCCGATATCCTGTTTGCCACTACTGCCCAGGCAATTATCATTTCGTTCCATTTGATGCCGTCGCTTTCTGTCCGCGAAATGGCCCAGAAAGAAGGTATCGAAATCCGCAACTACCGCGTTATCTATGACTGTATCGAAGATATCAAGAATGCGGTGGAAGGCTTGCTCAAGCCGGTGTTGCGCGAAGAAATCAAGGGCGAAGCCGAAATCCGCCAGGTGTTCAAGGTGCCGAAGGTTGGCCTCATCGCCGGCTGTATGGTTACCGATGGCGAAGTGGACCGCACGAGCCTCGTGCGTGTTTACCGCAACGGCGTCGAACTCGGTGCGACTGCGGTGCAGTCCTTGAAGCGCATGAAGGACGACGTCAAGTCCGTCGCCCGCGGTTTCGAGTGCGGTATCGGCCTCAAGGGTTACGACGATATCAAGGAAGGCGACAGCCTGATCTTCTTCAAGGAAGTGAAGGTGGCTCGTACCTTGGAAGACGTTGCCCGCGAAGAAGCCGAAGAAAAGGCTAAGAAGGCTGCCGAAAAGAAGGATGCCTAATGAGCCGTAGGACCGACAGATTGGGCGAACAGTTCCGCGAGGAAATTGGAAAGCTTATTCAGAAGGGCTTGAAGGATCCTCGCGTGAGCACGCTCGCGAGCATTACGCGTGTGGACATCACGGACGACCTGAGCTATGCAAAGGCGCTGGTTTCCGTGATGGGTTCCGACAAGGAAAAGCGCGATACCATTATCGGTTTGAACAATTCGGCCGGCTTTATCCGTGGCGTCCTGGGAAAATCGCTCAAGATTTTCAAGGTTCCGGAATTGAAGTTTACTCTGGACGAAAACCTGGAGCACGCCATGCACATCGAGAGCATTCTTGCAGAATTGAAGCAGAAAGGGGATCTCTAGTTGGCTCTTTCGGGCTTCATCCTTCTGGACAAAGTTGCAGGAGATACTTCCTTCAAGGCCCTTTTCCCTTTGAAAAGGGTCTTTTGCACTAAACGTGTCGGGCACGCGGGAACGCTGGACTTGCGTGCTTCCGGACTCATTATTGCCGCCTTGGGCCGTGCAACGCGCCTTTTGCCGTACGTGGAATCCAAGGAAAAGTGCTATGCGTTCCGCCTGCATCTTGGCTACGAGACCGATACGCTCGAATGGGACGGGGATGTGGTGGAGCAAGATGCCTGCTGTCATCCAATAAACCGCGCCGCCCTAGAAACAGTCCTCCCGCAGTTCACGGGCGATGTCGACCAGATTCCGCCCAGGTATTGTGCCGTAAAGATCGATGGCCGCCGTGCTTCGGACTGGGCCGAAAGGGGCAAGGAAATAGAACTGAAACCCCGCCGCATCCATATCGCTTCGCTCCGGATTGTGGGCGAGGGCGGCGTGACCGACGGTGCTACCGGCAAGAGCTTTGCGACGTTCGACCTGGAGTGTGTCTGTTCTAAGGGGACGTACGTGCGCGCCTTGGGCCGCGATATTGGCCGCGCTCTCGGTACTTGTGGATGTGTTTCGCAGATTCGCCGTCTCCGTATCGGCGGTGTCAGCGTCGAGAATGCGGTGCGGGGAGAGTCCCTGACGAAAGACAACCTGGTGCCTGTAGACAAGGTGCTCGACTTTCCTGTGGTGAAACTCGACGAATCCCAGATTGCCGTTATCCGCAAGGGAAACTGGATTCCCTGGCATACGCCGGTAGAGGGCGCCACCGAACAGCAAGGCCGCAGTGCCGATGGCGAGAAACTGGTTTTTGCTGCCGACGCTTCTGGAAATGTCTTGAGCGTATGCCGTTACGAACCGGGCCGTCTTTTGCCGAAATTTTTCTTGGGCGAGGATGACTGATGGCGGGAGAATCTATGCAAGTGAAACGTGCGGTGACAATGGGCAACTTCGACGGTTGCCATCTGGGCCATCAGGCACTTTTCCGTACGCTAAAGGCTGTCGCCGAGGTGAACGGCCTCGTTCCGACCGTAATCAGCTTTGAACCGCATTCCAATTACGTGTTGCGCGAAGTGGGCGATCCGCTGTTGCTGACGACTACCGAAGAAAAGCGGGAATTTATCGAAAGCCTGGGCCTCGAATTTCTGGTGTTGCCGTTTACGAAAGAGATGGCTAAGCTGCCCTTCGATGTTTTTGTGCGTCAGGAGCTTATCGAAAAGCGTGGCGTATGCTCCATGTTCTTTGGACATGACCATTGTTTCGGTGCCGGCGGCAAGGGCAACTACGAGACGATTACGAAGGCATTCCCGGAACTTTCTACGCAGATGCTTTCCATAGTGTTGCACAAGGGGGAACGCGTAAGTTCTTCTGCCGTGCGCAACGCGCTCCTGAACGGCGACGTGGCCCGTGCCCAGACCTATTTGGGACGGCCTTATCGCCTTTCGGGGAAGGTGGTTGTCGGTAAGCGCTTGGGGCATACCATCGGGTTCCCGACGGCGAACTTGCAGGTGGAACAGTACAAGTTCCTGCCCAAGGTCGGCGTTTACGTGGCTTCGGCGCGTCTCGGCGGTGCTGCCCATGGAAATCCCGGCGAAGAACGCATTTTCCGCGCCGTGGTGAATATCGGCACGCAACCATCGGCTCCGGGAGCGCATCATCTCGCTATCGAAGCCTACCTGCTGGATTTTAACGAAGACATTTACGGCGAGCACCTGGCGCTGGACTTGCTTGCTTACTTGCGCCCGGAGCAGAAGTTCGCCAGCATGGAAGACCTTGTGCGCCAAATCGGCATGGATGCCGACACCGCCAAGAATTACAACGGGAACCACTGGGCCGAATAAGGCCCGCGAGGCGCTTCCCGATTTTCTACACAATCGTATTGTCGAGTCCGAAGACTTCGCCGAGTTGCTTGTCGTCCATGTCGGCGAGCCAGGTTTCGCCCGCGCTCACGGTCATGTTGGCGATGGACTTCTTGGTTTCTAGAAGTGCGTTGATTTTTTCTTCGAACGTTCCCTTGGTAATGAACCTGTGGACCTGCACGTTGCGCGTCTGCCCGATACGGAAGGCGCGGTCGGTGGCCTGCGCTTCGATGGCGGGGTTCCACCACAAGTCGTAATGGATGACCTGCGATGCGGCGGTGAGGTTGAGGCCCGTTCCGCCCGCCTTGAGCGAGAGGATGAGCACCTTGCATTTGGGATTCTTCTGGAAGTCCTCGATCATGGAGGTGCGCTGCGTCTGCGAGCATCCGCCGTGGTAGAAGTGCGTGCGGAGCCCGAGTTCCTCGGTGATGGTCTTTTCGAGCAGGAATCCCATTTCGGCGAACTGCGTGAATATGAGCGTCTTTTCGCCCTGTTCCTGGATGGAGGTGAGCAGGTCGAGGAGCATCTGCAACTTGCCGGAACTCATTGGCGGGGGAGTTGTGTCCCTGGATCTTTCCTCCCGATGGTCGTCAGGATGACGATTTTCGGCATTGTCCCTTTCGTCTTTCGTCTTTCGTCTTTCGTCTAATCCCTTCAGAAATGTCGCGGGGTGGTTGCAAATCTGCTTCAAGGCGAGAATCATCTGCAAGATGATTCCCTTGCGCTTGAATAGCGCGTGCGCGTCGTTCGCCTTCTCGCTCATCGCCTGTTCCATCTCGAGTTCCTGCATAAAGTGCTCGAGCGTCTTCTGGTACAGTGCGGCCTGCGGCTTGGTGAGTTCGGCGTATTCGTCCTGGATAATCTTGTCGGGCAAGTCGCTGATGATGCTCTTGTCGGTCTTGAGGCGGCGCAGCATGAAGGGTGCCGTAATCTTGCGGAAGGTTTCCGCCACCTTCTCGTTGCCCATTTTCTGGATGGGCGTCTCGAACTTTTCGCGGAATTCGGCGGCGCTCGGGAAGAACCCGCGGTTCGCGAAGTCCATGATGGTCCAGAATTCCATGAGGCGGTTTTCGACTGGAGTGCCGCTCATCGCGATTTTCAT
>NZ_DGUN01000013.1 GCF_002395745.1 Fibrobacter sp. UBA4309 | reverse complement strand
GGCAGGCGAATGACGGTGTGCAGGTTGAATTCGCGGAGCAACTTCTGCTTGATGGCAAGTTTTGCGCCGTCGGTGCCGAACAGGAACCCGTCGGGGATAATCACGCCCGCGCGGCCCATCTTTTTGAGGCGATACATGATGAGCACAATGAAAAGGTCGGCGGTTTCGCTGCTCTGCATGTTCGTCGGGAAGTTCAGCTTGGCATTCATGCCGGTGCTGCCGCCATAGGGCGGGTTCATGCCGATGCAATCCACCTTGTCGCTATCCTTGAATTCCGTCACCTTGCGACCGAGCGAATCCGTATGGGTGATATTTGGTTCTTCGATATCGTGGACGAGCATGTTGGTTATCGAAAGTAAGTACGGAAGAGGTTTCCATTCCTGCCCGACAATGGACGACTGGAATTTCTTTTCGTCGCTCGTGGTCTTTACGGAGGGTTTCAGGTAGTTCAGGCAACTGGTCAAAAAACCGCCCGTTCCGCTGGTAAAGTCGCCAAAGGTTTCGCCGAGTTTTGGGTGCAGTTGTTGCACGATAAAGTCGGTTAATGCACGCGGGGTGTAGAATTCGCCTGCATTGCCCGCACTCTGCAAATCTTTCAGGATTCCTTCGTAAATGTCGCCGAAGGTGTGGCGGTCGTCAGCGTCGCTAAAGTCCACTTCGTCAATGATGTTGATGAGCTTGCGTAGGATGATGCCGTCTTTCATGTACTGGTTCAAATCTTCGAAGACCATCCGCACAATCGCCTTACCGCGCGGGGTATTCTCATTTACGGGCAAGTTCTTGAGCGTCGGGAAAAGTTCGTTGTTCACGAACGCGAGCAAGGCATCACCCGTAAGCGCCTTGCCGTCTTTTTCATCGACAGCCCAGTTGCGCCAGCGCATCTTTTCAGGAATGATGGATTTGTACTTGTCCTTGGTGCATTCCCAGATTTCTTCTTGGGCGTCATAGACCTTCAAGAAAAACATCCACACCATCTGTTCGATTCGCTGGGCGTCGCCATTGATACCGGCATCACCGCGCATTTCGTTCTGCAATCTTTTGACCAAGTTGTTTACGGACATATATTACCTATTAAAACTTTATTTGACGAGCCAACGGCCGGTTTTATCGGAACCTTCGCGGTAAATAACCATCAGTTGCTGCAGTTTCGACATTTCACGTTCGATAGTTCGTTCAGAAACTTTCAATTTTTTCGCGACACTTGCAATCGTGATATCGTCTTTTCGGATCATATCAACAATCTTTTGCTGACGTGCTGAAAGCTTCGTTTTGATTACTGTTGAAACGTCGCCTTCAATAGGAGCATCCTTAAATTTTTTCAATGAATCAAGAATATTCTGAAGCATGAATACGATAAAAGGGCTGCATTCGCCTGAAGCAGAAGACTTTGCAATGGCGTCATAATACTTTTGCTGGTTCGCATACACCATATTCTCTATCGGCAAATGTTCAAAGGCCGGGTTCCATTTTCCAAGAATAAGGGATTGCCAAAGCCTACCCATACGGCCGTTGCCGTCGCTAAACGGGTGTATAAATTCAAATTCGTAATGGAATACGCAAGAACGGATCAACAAATGTTCGTTGCTCTTTTTTAGCCATTCAAATAAATCTGACATAAGTATCGGCACGCGATTTGGAGGCGGAGCAAAATGGACGCACTTTTTCCCTTTGAAAACGCCCTCGTTGCAGTTGCGGAAATTGCCTGCGTCTAGAGCGATTCCTCGCATCATTACGCCATGAGCCTTCAACAGGTCTTTAACAGAAAATGCGTTCAATTTGGGGTATAGTTCATATGTTGCCAAAGCATTCTTAACTTCAAGAATTTCTTGCACAGGAGCAAGAACCCTCTTGCCGTTAATAATGTCGCTTACCACATCTTCGCTAAGCGAATTGCCCTCGATAGCAAGGGAACTATGAATGCTCTTGATTTTATTCGCTTTACGCAATTTAAGAGAGTCAGCTTGTTCCAAACGGATGACAAATCGTTCAATCAACGACGATATTTCCGTCGCTATTTTCAAAATTTCCGAGTTCAATTTGTATGGTGGCTCGTACATATTTACTCCGACAAATAATATGACAAATACCCTGACAGATACATAGTCATTTACACTGACAAATACCCCGACATTTACCCCGACATCCTAAATATATATTATGCGACGTCGTCGGTCAAGTAGAGCTGCTTTTTCAGGTCTATAACGGCGGCTTCGTAGCCTTCGCGGCCACCAAAAAGCTTCATAATCTTGGGGACGGTGCCAATATGGCTGAACGGGTCCAGTTTCAGGACTTCGTTCTGTTCCATCTGCAAAATGCCGTCATCGGCGTATTTTACGAGAAGGGCTTCCAAAACCTCGCGGGCTTTGCCCTCGTATTTTGCCAGATAATTGCGTTTTTTGACGTTGTTCGCGCGTTCGCTGCGGGTCAGCGGCTTTTGGTCAAATGCCACGTGGCAAATAATGTCGAATACATCTACCTTCGCAAGGGCAGGGTTAGCCTCGCGGATGGCGTCAATCAAAACGTCATATTCCTTGAGTTCATCGACAATGGCGGCCTTACGTTCTTCGGCTGTCCAGCGCTTGATAAAATCGTCCAGCGTGGCGAACTTGCCGCGGATGTTTTTGCGGGTAAAGTCGGTAAAACTTTCAACCACCTGTGTCTTGCCATCGGCACCTAGATACGAAACCGTCTCGGCATCGATTTTCACTTCGACGTGGTTGATGTAATACTTCTTGGGACCAGTCTTCGCGCTACCTGACGGGTCGTAGGGCGGCGTTTTTTCGCCGACATGATCGGGCGGTTTTGTTCCGCCGAACGGTTCCTCGGGCATTTCGGGTTCGCCATCGAATTCGGGGTCTTTGAACAGTTTGGTCGCATTGCGGAAATCAAGGATTTCAAAATGCCACTTGCCCTTGTCGGTCTTGAGGCGGGTGCCGCGGCCTACAATCTGCTTGAACTCCGTCATCGAGCCGATTTCCTTGTCAATGACGATAAGTCCGCAGGTCTTGCAATCTACGCCGGTGCTCAACATTTCAGATGTCGTTACCACCACCGGGTAGGCTTCGTCGGGTTCGATAAAGTTGCCGAGCTGTTTTTTACCCACGGCGTCATCGCCCGTAATGCGCATTACATAGCGGGAATCTTCCTTGACCATGTCGGCATTCAAGGTCACGAGCAGTTGGCGCATCGCATCGGCTTCTTCCACATCGGTACAGAAGACAATCGTCTTGGTCATGCGGCCAATCTTGTAAAGCATCTGCGTAATGCGTCGGGCCACCACTTCGCGGCGGGTCTTGATAACGAGTTCGCGGCCAAAATCGGGGCGCTGGTAAAGCTGCTTTGGAATCACGTTCCCAAAGAGGTCCATTTCTTGCGGACCTTCCGGAGCCCAGCCTTTCAAATCCACATTCAAGAAGCTGTTTGTCACGCGATACGGAGCAAGGAAGCCATCTTCGATTCCCTGCTTCAACGAATACGTGAAAATCGGTTCGCCAAAATATTCCAGGTTGTTCGCACCGTTCTTGACCTTGGGCGTCGCCGTCATGCCAATCTGTGTTGCACCGCTGAAATATTCCAGAATCTTTCGCCATTCGGAATCTTCTTTTGCCGAGCCGCGATGACATTCATCCACCAGAATCAAGTCAAAAAATTCAGGCTTGAATTCTGTAAACGGATCGGGTACGCCTTCATCATAAGAAACCAGCTGCTGGTAAAGCGCCATGTAGATTTCAAAACTGGAATCTAGTTCCTTGCCCTTTATCTTGGTCATGATTTTCTTGAAGGGCTTGAAATCTTGGACCATGGTCTGGTCAATCAAAACATTGCGGTCTGCTAGGTACAGGATTTTCTTTTTGCAGCCGGACTTGTGCAGGCGTTCGATAATCTGGAAAGCCGTATAGGTCTTGCCCGTACCCGTCGCCATCACGAGCAATATTCTCTGCTGGCCTTTCGCGACCGCCTCAATCGTGCGATTAATCGCGATACGCTGGTAGTAACGGGGAGCGTGAGTGTCGGCATCCCAGTAATATGGCTGGTTGATGACGGTCTCTTGTTCCGGGGTGAATTTTTTGTTCGCTTGCAAACGTGCGAGGAGTTGTTCTTTCGTCGGAAACTTGTCCAGCGGAATTTCAACTTCCATTCCCGTCAAGAAATCGTGTTCTATAAAGCCGTCGCCGTTGCTGCTATACGCAAACGGAATGTCGAGAATTTCGGCGTAATCCATCGCCTGCTGCAAGCCGCCACCCACGGGGTGGTTGTTGTCCTTCGCCTCGACAATGGCTATCGGGTAATTCGGGGCAGAATAAAGCAGATAGTCCGCCTTTTTGCCCTGCTTGCGGGCATGCTTGCCGCCCTGAAAGATAACGCGTCCGTCGGTAAAGTACTTTTCCATGCGCATATCTTCGGCCGCCCACCCCACAGCGTTTAACGCCGGCGTAATGTAGCGGTTCTTGATATCTTCTTCGGAAAGTTCTTTCTTGTTTTCGGGCATAAAAACCTTTTATACAAATATATATCATATTTGCATAAAAAGGTGGCCTGTTTGACGCTCCGTAACGGTTTTTGGAAAACTTTACGGTTTTTGGATAGCGTCGTAATTACGCGGCGTTCCCTGCTAGCCCAATTTCGGCGGCGTGTTCACGCATGCCCTCGATGCAGATGGCGGCAACATCCTTCACATCCATGCCAAGCAGGGCGCAGCCTTTCAGGATGTAGTCGCGATTGCACTTGGCGGCGAATTTCTTGTCCTTGAACTTCTTCATGAAACTTTTCACTTCGAGGTCCAAAATTCCGTTGGGGTGCATCCTCGCGCAGGCCTGGATGATTCCGGTGAGTTCGTCCACGGTGAACAGGCTCTTTTCCATGTTCGTCCTAGGTTCCACCTGGTTCACGATTTCAAAACCGTGTGCCAAAATGGCGCGCACGTCTTCTTCGGAAACGCCCTGCGCGAGCAGTTCCTTTTCGGTGTGCTGCAGGTGTTCTTCGGGGAATTCCTGGTAATCGTAATCGTGCAGGTAGCCCACTGCCTGCCAATGTTCCACGTCTTCGCCAAAGTGCCTGGCCATTGCGCCCATGGCATAGCATACGTTGAGGGAATGGATGACCAGCGATTCTTCAGTCACGTGGCCATTGTTGATTTCTTTTGCGCGTTCAAGGGTCAAGCTCATTTAAGGCCTCCAAATTTTCAGTGGTAATATAAATATTTCAAATTTCAGTTGCACCCCCTTTTGCTATAGAAAAAATCAATAATTCAGCATAAATATTAAGTATTGGACGCCCCAAAAAACGCGTTCTATATTTGGCGACGCTTATGAAAAGAAAGAGTGTTGTCATACCGGGCTTCGGCCTTACTACAGGGGTGACCCTGGCGATTTTGAGCGTGGTGGTGCTGATTCCGCTCGCCTCGCTGGTCGTGTTTTCGGCCCAGATGAGCGCGAGCGAGATTATCGATGTCATTACGCGGCCGCGCGTGCTGTCCAGTTTTAAAGTGAGTTTCTTGACGGCATTCGTGGCTTCCCTTATAAACGCCGTGATGGGCGTGGTTCTCGCCTGGGTGCTGGTGCGTTACACGTTCCCGCTCAAGCGCATCGTGGACGGAACGATTGAACTCCCGTTTGCGTTGCCTACTGCGGTGGCGGGCATCGCGCTTACGGCGCTCACTGCGGATACGGGCCTTGTAGGCGGCTTTTTTGCGAATTTCGGAATCAAGATTGCGTTTACGCGCATCGGCATCACGGTGGCGCTCGTGTTTATCGGCATTCCGTTCGTAGTTCGCGCGGTGCAACCGGTGCTTGAAAAACTGGACCCCGCCTACGAAGAGGCCGCGGGAGTGCTGGGCGCAAGCCGCACGCGGATTTTCTGGAAGGTCATCTTGCCGGAGCTGATTCCCGCCATCTTCACGGGTTTCGGGCTCGCTTTCGGGCGCTGCCTCGGCGAATACGGTAGTGTCGTGTTTATCGCGGGCAACATGCCCTTCGAAACCGAAATCGCGCCGCTCATCATCATGTCGGAACTTCAGGAATACGACTATTCCAGTGCGACGACAATTGCCCTCGTAATGCTGGTGGCGTCATTCGTTACTTTGTTCCTGGTGAACGTGGTGCAGAACAGGAACGCCAAGATTCTCAAGGGAGGTAGCTAATGAGTACAGTTACGCAGAGCAGTCTCCATCGCGATACGAAAGGCTCGAAAATCGTCAGGTATTCGCTGATTGGCTTGAGCCTGCTTTTCGTCTTCCTGATGCTTATCCTCCCGCTGATTACGGTGATTACCGAAGCGTTCAAGCAGGGTTTCGCGGTGTACAGCAAGGCGGTTGCCGACGATTACACCATCAAGGCGATACTCCTTACGCTAGAGGCTTCGTTCTTCGCGGTCGCCATCAATACGGTATTCGGGCTGTGTGCCGCCTGGAGCCTTACGAAGTTCAAGTTCAAGGGGAAAAAGATTCTCGCGACGCTCATTGACTTGCCGGTGACGGTTTCGCCGATTATCGCAGGCCTGATTTTCTTGCTCACGTTCGGCCGCCAGAGCCCGATTTTCTCGCTGTTGCAGGATGCCGACATCAAGATTGTCTTTGCTGTGCCGGGAATTGTGCTTGCGACGATATTTGTCACATTCCCATTCATTTCGCGTGAATTGATTCCGGTGCTGGAATCGCAGGGAACCGACGAGGAGGAGGCCGCGGCGCTGATGGGTGCGAAGGGTTTTACGATTTTTAGGCGCATCACCTTCCCGCATATCAAGTGGGCGTTCCTTTACGGCGTCGTGCTCTGCGCGGCCCGTGCCATGGGCGAATTCGGTGCGGTGTCTGTCATTTCGGGCCACCTGCGCGGAAAGACGAACACGCTCCCGCTCCATGTGGAAATCCTTTTTAACGAGTTCCAATACGTGCCCGCATTTGCGGTGGCGTCGATACTGGTGATGCTTGCCATTCTCATTCTGGTTGCAAGAAGCGTCATTGAACATAAGGGAAGAAAGAAATAGCCTTGAAAGGAGATTTTATGTACGTCGAACTCAAACATATCAACAAGCATTTCGGAAATTTCAAGGCCTCGGACGATGTAACTGTCGGCATCGAGAAAGGCAAGCTGATTGGCCTTCTGGGCCCGAGCGGTTCGGGCAAGACGACGATTCTCCGCATGATTGCGGGGCTCGAACACCCGGACAGTGGCGAAATCATCATTGACGGGAAAGTCATCAACGACGTTCCCGCGAGCAAGCGCGGTATCGGTTTCGTATTCCAGAGCTACGCCCTGTTCCGCTACATGACCGTCTTCGACAATATCGCTTTCGGACTCAAGATTGCGAAGAAGCCGGCCAATGAAATCAAGGAACGCGTCCACGAGCTCTTGGAACTGGTGGGCCTTTCCGGACTCGAAAAACGTTACCCCAGCGAACTTTCGGGCGGGCAGCGCCAGCGTGTAGCCTTTGCCCGTGCCCTCGCTCCCAACCCGCAATTGCTCTTGCTTGACGAACCCTTTGCCGCAATCGACGCGAAGGTGCGCCAGGAACTGCGCAGCTGGCTTAAGGGCATGATCCAGAAACTCGGTGTCACCAGCATTTTCGTGACGCACGACCAGGACGAGGCCATCGAAGTCGCCGACGAAATCATCATCACGAACAGGGGCCGCATCGAGCAGGTGGGCACTCCCTACGAAATCTACAGCAACCCGAAAACCGCCTTCACCGCATCATTCTTCGGGCAACCCTCCATTTTCAAGGACTACACAAAGTTCCGCAATTTCGAGTCTATCGAAAACATCGACAATGCGGTTGTCCGTCCCGAATTTGTCAAGGTGACCAAGAAAACCGAAGTGCAGAAATACTCGAAATCCGCCGAAGAGGGCATCGTGGAAGAGGTCAACTTCCGCGGTTTCGGAATCGAGCTGCGAATCCGCGTGAACGGGGTGGTACTCACTGCCCGCAGAAGCTTTGACGAGCCCAAGGTAGAAGTGGGCGAAAAGGTCGACGTTTTCCTGTACCAGCTGTTCGTAACCGAAGGTAACGAGGCGCGCCTGCTGAAAAACCAGTCGCTCCGCGAACCGGTCGTGGTGATATAAAAAAAACCTATAAAAAGCCATACTTATTTAGTATTGGACGCCCACAAAAGTGCGTTCTATATTTGGCTACGTCAAAAAAAAGACAAGACTTAACATTGTACGGAGAAAAAATGGCAGAACAGAATTACAAACTCGACGATACCATCGACATTACCGATGTCGTGTGCCCGACCACTTTCGTGAAGGCGAAAGTTGCCCTTGAAGAACTGGAAGAAGGTCAAATCCTTTCTATCCGCCTGAACGACGGCGAACCGGTGCAGAACGTGCCGCGCAGCATCAAGGAAGAGGGACACGAAATCTTGAAACTCGACGACAACCAGGACGGAACCTACACGCTCATCGTGAAGAAGGTCGGAGACTAACCAAGGAGTATAAAATGTTTATTACAGTTGCAGGAAACAAGAAAGAATACAAGGACGGCCTCACCGTCGCAGAACTGATTGAAGCCGAGAAGATTGACAACCCGCTTTATGTGACAGTTTCGGTGAACGAGGAATTTGTGGAGAGCGGAACGTTTGACAAGGCCGTGCTCAAGGACGGCGACAGCGTCGAGTTCCTCTACTTCATGGGAGGCGGCTGCTAATGGCTTTTACTAACGAACAGCTGGAGCGCTATTCGCGCCACATCATCTTGAAAGAGGTGGGCGCGAAGGGCCAGAAAAAGCTTTTGAACGCGAAAGTTCTCGTGATTGGTGCGGGTGGCCTCGGAGCCCCTGTAGCCATGTACCTTGCCGCAGCAGGCGTGGGTACCATCGGCATTGCCGATGCCGACGTGGTCGACTTATCCAATTTGCAGCGCCAGATTATCCATGCAACGCAGGATGTGGGCAAGCCCAAGGTGCAGTCCGCGAAAGAGACGATGGAAGCGATGAATCCCGATGTGAAGGTGATTACTTACCACACCTTCGTGACGAGCGAGAACATTCTCGACCTCATCAAGGACTACGACTTCGTCATCGACGGCACCGACAATTTCCCGGCGAAGTTCCTCATCAACGACGCATGCGTGATGGCGAAGAAACCGTTCTCCCATGCGGGAATCATCCGTTTTCAGGGACAGCTCATGACGTACGTTCCGGGCCAGGGCCCCTGCTACCGCTGCGTGTTCAAGGAGCCGCCTCCGAAAGATGCCGTGCCTACCTGCAAGCAGGCGGGCGTGATTGGCGCTATGGGCGGCGTTATCGGTAGCTTGCAGGCGATGGAAGCCGTCAAGTACATTCTCGGTGTGGGCAACCTGCTTACGGGCTACCTGCTTACCTACAATGCGCTCACGATGGAATTCCGCAAGGTAAAGCTCCCGACACATACCGAGGACTGCGCCGTGTGCGGCACGCACCCGACCATCACCCGGCTCATCGACTACGAGCAGGCGGTTTGCGATCTGAAGCACTAAATTAGACGAAAGAACGGGCTTCGCCCTATAGACGAAAGACGATAGATGGTCATAGGAATTATTTCAAATGATAACATTACCGAAATCCGAATACGAAAAAATCCTCGCGCATGCCAAAAAGAACCTCCCCGAAGAGGCCTGCGGGTTGATTGCGGGGCGCATCGAAGGTAGCGACAAGCATATCGAGAAGGTCTACCTGCTCACCAACATCGACCATTCCAACGAGCATTTTTCGCTCGACCCCAAGGAGCAACTTGCCGCCATCAAGGATATGCGTCAAAATGGACTGATTCCGCTTGGAAACTGGCATTCCCATCCGGAATCCCCTTCGCGCCCCTCCGAAGAAGACAAGCGCCTCGCTTATGACAGCAGGGCCAGCTACCTGATCCTCTCTTTGCAGGACCGGGAAAATCCCGTGCTCAATTCGTTCCATATCGAAGGGAGCGATGCCACGAACGAAGGGCTTGTCATCGCATAGGTCTCCGTACAATGGTGCCTCCGGGGTCCTTGTGAAATTCCGACTCTGGAGGCACTTTTTTTATTATGAAAATCGAACTGAGTAAAAAGGCTTCTGAACAGATGGATTTGGCCGCAAACAGGGCCTATCCCGATGAATGCTGCGGCATTTTGCTCGGCAAGGTTGACGAAAACGCCGAAAAAGGCTATGTCGAGGTGTTGGAAGCCCGTGAAGCGACCAACCAAATCCAGGGCAGGCGAAAAAAATCCCATTTCGAGATGGATCCGCTGTTCCTCTACCAGGTGGAACGCGAAATCGAAGGAAGCGGGCTCGAGGTCATAGGCATTTTCCATTCCCACCCCGATTGCAAGGCGGTCTTTTCGGAAGAGGACATCAAATATATGGTTCCCGGACTTGTTTATACCGTTCTCTCCGTAACAAAGGAGGGTGTAATTGAAACATGCTCTAGTTATAGAAAAAATCGATAATCCTGCATAAAAATTAAGTATTGGACAGGCGAATAGCGCGGTTCTATATTTTGCGAACAAAAGAACGAAAATCTTTCAAATACTGGTAGAATACACACTTTTCTTGTACGGAGGAAAAAGTGAAAATATACATATCGGCTACGCTTAGAAAATTTTTTGCAAGTACCGCACAGATTGAAATCCCTGCGAGTACCCCCAGAAAAGCACTTGCGATTCTTCTGGACATGTATCCCGATGCAAAGAAGATTCTCTACGACGAGAAAAATAGCATCAGAAGCTTTATCAGAATTTATATCAACGGAGACAATTCGAGTATCGATGTCCTTTGGGATAGCGTACTGCCAGAAGAAACCGAAATTCTGCTCTTGCCGGCGATTGCCGGCGGCGCACCCGAAAATGCCCCGGTGGAAAGCCTGATTACGGATGACAGGCGCAAGGCCGTTTCGTTCGACGATTCTGAAATCGAACGCTTCGGCAAGCACCTGATGCTCAAGGAAATCGGCGTCAAGGGACAAAAGAGGATTCGTGCCGCAAAGGTGGTCGTTGCCGGTGCAGGAGCGCTCGGTTCCCCCGTAATCCAGTACCTCGCCGCGGCGGGTGTCGGCACCATCAAGGTGATAGACTTTGACGAAGTGAGCCTCTCGAATTTGCAGAGCCAGGTGCTTTACGGAAACCGCGATGTCAAGCGCCCCAAGGTCGCATCGGCCAGGGACAAGGTCAAGAACATCGACAAGAACATTGTCTTTGAAGGCGAAAAGCTCAAGCTCGACGCAGACAATATCGCAAACCAAATCGACGGTTACGATCTCGTTATTGACTGTACCGACAACTACAAGGCCCGCTACCTGATTAACGACGCTTGCGCGCTTATCGGCATCCCGCTTGTGTTCGGCGCCATTTACCAGTACGAAGGGCAAGTCGGCATTTTCAACTTGAATGGCGGCCCGTGCTACCGTTGCCAATTCCCGTCGCCGCCGCCCGCAGGGCTCATCCCGAGCTGCTCCGAAGGCGGTTCCATCAGTCCGCTTCCAGGCATTATCGGGAGCATCCAGGCGAACGAGGCCCTGAAACTGATTCTCGGAATCGGCGAACACCTCAACGGCAAAATCCTGACGGTCGACAGCCTTTACCTGCAATCCCGAATCCTGAAGGTTCACCGCAACGGCAACTGCCCGATTTGCGGAAACCACCCGACCATCACGCAGGTCGAGAATTTCGATTACGAAGAATTCTGCGGACTCAAGGAAAACGAAAACGCCGCCCCCATCGAAGGATTCACCCCCGAAGAACTGGCCAAGCGAATCGACAACGACGACCCGATTACGATCGTGGACGTGCGCGAACCGCATGAACGCGCCATCTTGCGCTTCCCGAAGGCGATTGTCATTCCTATCGGGCAACTTGCCCGCAGGCAGGGCGAACTTGACCCGAACAAGGATGTCATCTTTGTCTGCAAGGAAGGCAAGCGAAGCATACTCGCCATCAATACGCTGCGCGAAGCAGGGTACAAGGGTCCGCTTTACAACCTGAAAGGCGGTATCGACGCAATGAAGGACCTCATCTTCTCGCACGAAGGGGCCTGGCTGTAAAATTTTTTCTCATAAAATCCTACAAAACAGATAGGAAACAAAACTTTATAGAACTGCACTGGATCCTATCGGCCTTCGGCCTCCAGGATGACGGGGTGCAACACTTAACACAAACCCAAGAGGTAAACCACTATGGCAAATGAAGCTACAGAAAAGAAAATCGGCATCAATGCGCTTGGCGCAAAGGCTGCCTACAACCTGGCGAACGTCACCAAGACCAAGCCGCAATTTGGTGCGCTCACTCCCAAGTGGCTCACCAAGTTCCTTGAATTCAAGGGTCTCGAAACGGGCCTGTTCCGTGTGAACAAGGTCGTGGAAGGCGAAACCCCGCTCGATGTTCTTTGCAGCCAGACCAAGAAAACCGACATTATTCCGGAAGGCTACGTCGAATACGAAACCGAACCGCGCGAATACAAGCTGAATTCTATCTCTACGATTATCAACGTGAACACGGCCATCGAAGACGTTTACAGTTCTCCGTATGACCAGGTTCAGGAACAGCTCGGCCTCGCTATCGAATCGCTCCGCGAACGTCAGGAAAGCCTGCTCATCAACAACGATGATTACGGCCTGCTGAAAAACGTGGCTGATTCCCAGCGCATCCAGCCGCTCCGCGCTGACGGCCGCCCGACTCCGGACGATCTCGACGAACTCATTTCGAAGGTGTGGAAGGAACCGTCCTTCTTCCTCGCTCACCCGCGTGCCATTGCCGCATTCGAACGCGAATGCACGCGCCGTGGCGTGCCGCCTGTTGTTGTCGATATCGCCGGTGGCAAGTTCCTTACCTGGCGCGGCATTCCTCTCGTTCCGACCGACAAGCTTCTCGTGGACGGCGTAAAGAATCCGAAGTCCCAGGGCGGCAAGACCAATATCTTGCTCGTGCGCACTGGCGAAGCCAAGCGCGGCGTGATTGGCCTCTTCCAGGCCGGTCTCAAGAACGAACACTCTCGTGGCCTTTCCGTGCGTTTCCGCGGCATCGACAACAAGGGCGTTGCTTCTTACCTGCTTTCCCTGTACTGCTCTGCGGCTATCCTTGCCGACGACGCCATTGCAGTTCTCGAAGATGTAGAGGTTGGCGAATACTATGATTACGAATAATCCAGATACCAGATCGCTGGAAGAACTCGCCGGAGTTCCCAATGCGGCTGAACTGGAGCAGTTGGCAAATGAATACTTTCCCGACTTGACGGACAGTGCTTATGCTGCAACTCCCGCAGCACCCGAAGTGCAGAACGCTTTTGCGGCTCAGGGAGTGAGTGCTGCCCAAGGGGCAGCTGCCATCAACCAGACTCCCGCATTCGACTGGGAACATCCGTTTGCCTATGGCGGCAATTCCACCGATACCTGGCTCAACTCCGTGGAAGCCCCTGCGGTTCCCGAAGCGGAATTTGTGTCGCAGTTCGGCGATGTTCCGGCAGCGCCCGCGCCTGCAACGGGGTATTCTCCGAAAGTCCTTTCCAAGACCCAGGCGGCAGAAAACGCTCGCCCGATAGACGCTCCGACATCTCTCGGTGGCGATTCCGTGAACAAGGCCGGCAACGCTAACAGCGGCTCCAATTCCCGCAACGAATCCATCCGCATCGGTTCCAAGAACCTCGCGCAAATCCGTAGCGACTTCCCGATTCTTTCGAAGCAGGTCAACGGCCATCCGCTTGTCTGGCTCGATAACGGCGCTACGACGCAGCGCCCGCAAGTAGTGATTGACCGCCTCAAGTACTACTACGAAAACGAGAACTCCAACGTGCACCGTGGTGCACATACGCTGGCGGCCGCATCGACGGATGCCTATGAAAACGCCCGCAACATCGTGCGTGACTTTATCGGGGCCCCGTCTTCGCAGGAAATCGTGTTCGTGCGCGGTACGACTGAAGCAATCAATCTGGTGGCTAACGCTTACGTGAAGCCGACGCTCCAGCCGGGCGACGAAATCATCGTCTCCATCCTGGAACACCACGCCAACATCGTGCCGTGGCAACTCGTTGCCGAAGAAACAGGCGCGATTATCAAGGTGATTCCGTGTGATTCTACCGGCCAGCTCAAATTGCATGATTACGAGGCTCTGTTCACCAAGCGCACCAAGTTCGTTTCCGTGACTCACGTTTCGAACGTACTCGGTACGGTCACCCCGATCGAGGAACTCATCGCCATCGCCCACAGGCACGGCGTGAGAATCCTCATTGACGGCGCACAGTCCATCGCGCACATTCCGGTGAACGTTTCCGCCCTCGACGCAGACTTCTTCGTGTTCTCCGGACACAAGGTGTTTGCCCCGACCGGTATCGGCGTCGTTTACGGCAAAAAAGAATTGCTGGAAGCGGCCCGCCCGTACCACGGCGGTGGCAACATGATTGCCGACGTGACGTTCGAACGCACCATCTACAACGGAATCCCGAACAAGTTCGAAGCGGGAACCGGAAGCATCGCCGACGCTGTTGGCTTGGGTGCTGCTCTCCAGTACCTCTCTGAAATCGGGATGCCTTGCGTATTCCGCTGGGAACATGAACTGTTGCAGTATGGCCTCAAGGAACTGAAGACCGTCAAGGGTCTGCACCTTGTAGGTACGGCACTCAACAAGGCTTCTGCTCTCGCCTTCAAGCTCGACGGATATTCCGACGAAGAAGTGGGCAAGAGGCTCGACGCCTATGGTGTTGCCGTGCGTACTGGTCACCACTGCGCACAGCCGGTGCTCAGGCATTTCGGTTACGAAAGTACCGTTCGCCCGACGCTCGCGCTGTACAACTCGCCGGACGACATCGACGCTCTCGTGAGGGCGTTGAAGACGTTCGCATAGGTTAGACGAAAGACTAAAGACGATAGACGAAAGATGTAAAAAAAATCCTTTCGTCTTTCGTCTATAGGCTCGTAGAGCCGTTCTATCGTCTTTATTGGAGCACTCATGCACGAACTTATCAAAGAATCCGAAGTCGAAAAAGCCGTACAGACTATCTTCAACGATTACAACGGCAACAAGCATATCGACAAGATTGACATTTACAATCGACCTGACCAGGCCGAGATTCAATCGATTCTGCAGAATTTAATCCGGGTGGTTTATCCCGGGCATTTTAGGGATCGTACGCACAAGATCTACAATCCCAAGAACAGCTTTGCGGTCCTTATCGAGGATACCTTCTACCACCTTCACAAGCAGGTGGCCATCGCGCTGGATTATTGCAAGCTTCGCGGTACCATGACTTCAGACGAACGCAAAATCGAGAGCTACCGCATTTGCAAGGAATTCTTCGCGAAGATTCCGCTTATCCGCGAATGCCTCGAAACCGATCTGCACGCCGCCTACGACGGCGACCCTGCCGCCGGCTGCCTCGACGAAATCATCCTGGCCTACCCCGGCCTCATGGCAACTACGGTTTATAGAATTGCTCATGAACTGTACACCCTGCATATTCCGGTTCTTCCGAGACTCATGACCGAGTATGCCCATTCCAAGACGGGCATCGACATTCATCCGGGAGCATCCATCGGCAAGTACTTCTTTATCGATCACGGAACGGGCATTGTCATTGGCGAGACCGCCGTTATCGGGAACAACGTGAAAATTTACCAGGGCGTAACCCTCGGCGCGCTTTCAACGCGCGGCGGGCAAAAACTTTCGGGTGTAAAACGCCATCCGACGATTATGGACAACGTCACAATTTATGCCGGCGCCTCCATTCTAGGCGGAGACACGGTTATCGGACAGAACGCGATTATCGGTGGCAATACCTTTATCACCAGCTCCATCGACGCCAACACGCGCGTGAGCATGAAGAACCCCGAGATGGACTTCCGTACTGCAAGCAATCAGCTTAGAAAACAGGAAGTCCAACCCAGCGAAGAGTGGTTCTACATCATTTAACGGGCAATTCAAGATACAATAAAAAAGACATTGCAAAAGCAATGTCTTTTTTTTCCTCGCTTCCTACTTTTTGTAATTGTCATTCCAGCGACTTAGATGGCGTCAAGGGCCTGGCTCAAGTCGTTGATGATATCTTCGTAGTGTTCCGTACCGATGGAGAGACGGATCGTTGCCGGAGAGATGCCTGCTGCGGCGAGTTCTTCCGGAGTGAGTTCCGAGTGGGTCGTCGTGTAGGGGTGCACCACCAGGCTCTTCACGTCGGCGACGTTAGCGAGCAAGCTGAAGATCTTGAGGCTGTCGATGAACTTGAAGGCTTCGGCCTGGCCACCCTTCACGTCGAACGTGAAGATGGAACCGCCGCCGTTCGGGAAGTAGCGTTCGTAGAGCTTGTGGTCCGGATGGTCGGCAAAGCTCGGGTGGTTCACCTTGGCAACCTTCGGGTGCTTCACGAGGAACTCGAGAACCTTCTTGGTGTTTTCCACGTGGCGGTCGAGGCGGAGCGAAAGCGTTTCGGTGCCCTGGAGCAGCAGGAATGCGTTGAACGGGGAAATCGCAGCACCTTCGTCACGCAGGAGGATGGCGCGGATATACACGATGTAGGCAGCAGCGCCTGCAGCAGCGGTAAACGGAACGCCGTAGCTCGGGTTCGTCTCAGTGAACTGCGGGAACTTGCCACTTGCAGCCCAGTCGAACTTGCCACCGTCAACAATCACGCCGCCGAGAGTCGTACCGTGGCCGCCGATGAACTTCGTCGCGGAGTGGATCACGATGTCGGCGCCGTGTTCCAGCGGGCGAATCAGGTAAGGAGTACCGAAGGTATTGTCGATGAGCACCGGAATCTTGTGCTTGTGCGCAATTTCAGAAATCGCCTCGATATCCGGGATGTCAGAGTGCGGGTTGCCGAGCGTTTCGATGAGCACGAGCTTCGTGTTGTCCTTGATGGAACTTTCGACTTCCTTCAGGTCGCGGGTATTCACGAACGTGGTGTCGATGCCGAACGGACGGAGCGTGTGCTGCAAGAGGTTGTAGGTGCCGCCGTAGATGGTGCGCTGGGCAACCACGTGGTCTCCCTTGCGGGCGAGAGCCGTGATGGCGTACGTGAGGGCTGCTGCACCGGAAGCGACGGCGAGGCCAGCGATACCGCCTTCGAGAGCGGCGATACGCTTTTCAAAAACGTCCTGCGTCGTGTTGGTGAGGCGGCCGTAGATGTTGCCCGCATCTTTCAGGTGGAAACGGTCAGAAGCGTGCTGAGCGTTATGGAAAACGTAGGAGGTGGTCTGGTATATAGGAACGGCACGGCTATCGGTTGCGGGGTCTGCCTGTTCCTGGCCAACGTGGAGCTGAAGAGTTTCGAAGTGGAGCTTGTTCTGTGTCGTCATGGTAAAAATTCCTTTTTTTGTTTTGCCATCCCCTTGCGGGATGTTTGTTAAATAGTGCCCCTTTATTTCAAGCCGGGGCCCAGCCTGGCGGATTTAAGCTCCGCGAGCCTCACTTAGAATACACATTCGATATTTCATAAACTATCCTGCCTTCGCGACCTTTCTCGCATTGTCATCCCGTCTTGACCGGGAATTTCCATTGTTTTTAACTTTTTTGAACGGCTTGTCCGTTCGACAGGTTGTAAATTAGAACCTTTTCCCTACTCATTCAATAGGAAAAAGGTCAAAACCTCGGGAATTTTTCTTACATTTTTCTTACCGATAGCTTTTGTCTATAACTAGAGTATAGGAAAAGCCTATAAAACGGCAAAAAAGGGCAAAAAATTCATATACAGAAAAGCCCCGCAAGCATTTCGCTTACGGGACTTGTGGTATATATGGAACTTTTTCTAGGCTTCGGCCCGCAACTGTCTTGCCGCCGCGACCAGGTTCTTGAGGCTTGCGGTCGTCTCCGTCTCGCCACGGGTCTTGAGACCGCAATCGGGATTCACCCACACATTCGCCTGAGGAACTTTGTCTATAATCCTGTGAATCGTGTTGACGATTTCATCCACCGAAGGCACACGCGGCGAATGGATATCGTACACACCCGGCCCCACCTGCGTCTCGAAATGCGCATCGTTGAGCGCATCGAGCAACTTCAGGTCAGAACGGCTCGCCTCGAACGTAATCACGTCGGCGTCCATCGCATCGATGTCGCGGACAATATCGTTGAATTCGCTGTAGCACATGTGCGTATGGATTTGGGTTTCAGGCTTTACTCCCGCATGCACGAGGCGGAACGCCGGAATGGCCCAGTCCAGGTATTCCTTGTGCCAGTCGCTCTTGCGCAACGGCAACTTTTCACGGAGGGCAGCCTCGTCAATCTGGATAATCTTGATGCCGTTCTTTTCGAGATCGAGGACTTCGTCGCGGATGGCAAGGGCAATCTGCTGCGCCTGAGCCTTCAACGAAATATCTTCGCGCGGGAACGACCAGTTGAGAATCGTCACGGGGCCGGTAAGCATGCCCTTCACCGGCTTGCCCGTCTGCTTCTGCGCAAACACGGACCATTCAACGGTAATAGGCTTGTTCCTGTGAATGTCGCGCCATACGACAGGCGGCTTGACGCAGCGGGTGCCGTAGCTCTGGACCCAGGCATTCTGCGTGAAGATGAATCCGTCAATCTGCGTACCGAAATATTCCACCATGTCGTTGCGTTCGAACTCGCCATGCACAATCACGTCGAGGCCGATGCTTTCTTGCAGCGCGATGCATTCCGCAATCTTTTTGCGGTTGAATTCCACATACTGTTCGTACGAAATTTCGCCCTTCTTGAAGGCGGCGCGGTTCGCGCGTACTTCGGCGGTCTGCGGGAACGACCCGATTGTCGTCGTGGGGAATGCAGGCAGATCGAACTTGCCCGCCTGTATCTTGCGCCGCTCACCGCGGTTCGGAAGGCGAACAAAATCATCCTCCGTGAGCGCATCAATGCTTGCCCGCACCGAGGGCGTCGCGCTCACGCGGGCGGCGGCGAACAAAGCCCTGTTCTTTTCGAAGGCAGTCTGGTCACCGCTGGCGAGATCCGCAAGTTCCACGAGCTTTTCTTCGGCAAAGGCGAAATGCTTCAGGGTGTCCGCAGGGAGCTTCTGTTCAGACGCAACCGTGTAAGGCACATGCAACAAGGAACAAGAAGTACCCACGACCACACGGGACGCGTCGACAACCTTCTCGATTTCAATCAGAAGGAGATTCTTCTTTTCGTAATCGGCGCGCCAGATGTTCTTGCCGTTCACGACGCCCGCAAACAGGATGGCATTTTTCGGGAAGCCCGTCTTGAGCAGTTCAAGAGACTTGAGACCTTCGACAAAGTCGATACCGATACCGTCGAAACCGAACGAAACGACTTCTTGATAGACATCGCGGATATCACCGAAGTAAGTCTGCAGGAGGACCTTGACCGAAGCCTTCGCGTGCAACTGTTCCAGAAGGGCGCTATAGATGGCCTTGAAGAACTGCTTGTCTTCGTCATTCACGTCGAAGACAAGCGCGGGCTCGGCGAGAGAAATCCATTCCGCACCTGCGACCGAAAGCTGTTCCGCCAGCTCCAGGTAGGCGTTCACCGCAGAAGCGGCAAAGGCGCCAGCCTTCTTGTTGCCGTTGTAGCGGGCAAGCTTCAGGAAGGTATAGGGACCAACGAGGCTAGGCACTGTATGTACCCCGGCGGCCTTCGCCTCGTTGTATTCCCGGATGGGCTTCACGTCGCCGGAGAGGGCCAGTTCGGTAGAATCATCCAGTTCGGGAACAATATAGTGATAGTTCGTATTGAACCACTTCTTCATCGGGAGCGCCTTGACGTCTCCCTTGGGGCCCTGGTAGCCGTGGGCCGCGGCAAAGTAAGTCTCGAGGGCGGAAAGGCCAAGTTCCCTGTAACGGGCCGGAACGGCACCGAGCAAAAAGGCCGTATCGAGAACGTTGTCGTAAAAAGAGAAGTCGTTGGACGGAATAAACGAGATGCCCGCTGCCTTCTGCTTCTGCCAACCGTACTGACGGATTTCAGCAGCGGTCTTCTGCAGTTCTGCCTCGGATATTTCACCCTTAAAGAATTTTTCGCTTGCAAACTTGAGTTCGCGGGCCTTGCCAATGCGCGGGAAGCCGATAACCGATGTCTTCTTTGCTGTCATATTCATTTACCTACCTTTTTTTCACGTTATTTTGTTTGTTCGCAAATATACCCACTTTTTTGAAATAGGTAAAATACTATTTTTTATCACATCACCATAGTTTAAATCTATGGTGGATAACCAGCAATAAAAAAACACTATGACTTTACAACAACTTAAATATGCAGTAGCAGTAGCCGACACACTGAACATCACGGAGGCGTCCAAGCGCGTCTTCATTTCGCAACCGAGCCTGACAGCGGCCATCCACGAGCTCGAAGAAGAAATGGGCGTCACCATCTTCAACCGCAGCAACAAGGGAGTCACCATCACAAACGAAGGTGACGAATTTCTTTCGTATGCACGCCAGGTACTGGAACAGGCCGCGCTTCTCGAAGACCACTACAAGGGAGGCGAAAACGGGAATACGATTTTTTCCGTCAGCTGCCAGCACTATTCCTTCGCCGTAAACGCCTTTGTCGATGTCATCCGCAAGTTTGGCGGCCCCAGTTACGACTTCACGCTCCGTGAAACGCAGACAAACGAAATCATCGATGATGTGACCAAGATGAAAAGTGAAATTGGAGTGCTCTACTTGAGCGGCAAAAACGAAAAAGTCATTCGCAACCTGATTCGGAAAAACAACTTGGTATTCGAGCCCTTGTTCACCACACCGTTGCACGTGTTCATGTCGTCCAAGAACCCGCTCGCCAAAAAGGAACGCATCACGCTTGCCGATCTAAAACCGTTCCCGTACCTGACATACGAACAAGGTAACTTCAATTCTTTCTACTTCGCCGAAGAACCGCTCACCGCCATCGATTTCGACTGTCCGCGAAATATAAAAGTCCGTGACCGCGCCACACTTTTCAACTTGCTGATTGGCCTCGACGGCTACACCATCTGCTCCGGCGTCATCAGCCACAAGCTAAACGGCAAGGAAATTATCGCAAAGCCGCTTTCTGTAATCGACAAGATGACCATCGGCTACGTAATGCGAAAAAGCGTAACGCCATCGCGCTACGCCCAAGCTTATATCGCCGCCCTAATGCGGCACTGCCATGTCAAAGAAAAAAGAGATGATTCCTGACAACATTTTTCAATGACGCCTGTCACGTAAAAAAGTTCGGCACACATTATCCTTTCAATAAAAACTAATTTTAGATGCGTTAGTAAAAATATGGAGGGAACATGAAAAAAATCTTATTCTGCCTTTTGGCAGCAATGCAATATGCGTCGGCAAATTCCTGCACCGGTCTCTATTTCCAAATTCTATCCAATTTATACTTGAAGCCTAATGCCGAATTCCAGCTGGATTCCCTTTCCATGCCCGGAGTAGGCTCAATGAAATACTCCTATGCCGAAGGCAGACTCGACAATTATCAATCGACATCCTATCAGGACAATTCGACAACAGAATACAAGTACTACTGGAATCAAGACCCCAACAAGCTGACTAAAACAGGCTATGAATATTTGATGAAGGATTCTTTGTCTGCAGACACCACGTATATTTCTGAAGACTTTTACGGCTTTGGAACATTGGGGCAACAACGTTCCATCAAGCTTACGAGCAATTCCATGCATCTCGTGACAAAAAGCCTAGACTTCGGGACATCCGGATATTCCGAAATAATCCTTACAGGCGATTCCATTGTGCATACAACCTATAAAGGGGCCGACAAGGAATCAGGAATTCGTTCAACAGACGTGTACGTAAGCGATTCAAGCGATTCCAAATGTTACGAAACCTCTTCCGAGGGTGATACGGTTTCAACCATCACGTACGCCTCCAGCGAAAACAACTATACCCTGAAAATTCAATCGGACGAATTCACGACTTACTATTACTTCACCTATACGAAGCAAGAGACGACGGCCATCCGCAAAAAGGGAATCCGCGCTTCTGTTCTCCCGAAGAGCCGTTCGTTTGACCTTCTCGGGCGAACCGTAAACAAAAAGTATTAGGTTAGATGTAGCCCTGAACCAGCGCCTGCACAGCCTTCTGCATGTTCTTCTTTTCAACAGAAGAATAGTTGATGACGAATTTGTGCACGGAAGGTTCAGCCTCGAAATAGTATTCCGAGAGAGCCTTTATGTTGACACCCTTTTGACGCAGGCGCCTGCATACTTCATCGTCGGAGCATTTGGTGCGGACTTCCAGAATAAAATGCAAGCCTGCATCTTCTTCATAAATACTTGCAACATCGGAAAGGCGGCTCTTGCGAATAGCAGTCAGCAACGCATCGCGCTTGGCGCGGTATAAGTTGCGCATGCGATTGATGTGCGTTTCGTAATACCCGAGATTCAGAAATTTCGCCATCACGTATTGGTCAAGATTCGATACTGTACACGAATAGAACGAAAGCTCGTCGCGAAATTTTTCGGCAAGGTGCGGCGGGAGCACCATGTATGCGATTCGGATGGCCGACGTCATTGTCTTGGAAAATGTATTCAGATAGATGACCTTTTCGGTAACATCGATATTCTGCAAGGCGGGAATCGGTTTGCCGGTCATGCGCAATTCGCTGTCGTAGTCGTCTTCTACGATATAGCGTTTCGGGGATTCTGCCGCCCAACTGAGCAAGCGATAACGCTCTCCCACAGGCATCACCTTTCCCGTCGGGAAATGGTGCGACGGGGAAATGTGAACGATGTCCGCTTCGGATTTTTTCACAGCATCGGTAAAATCATCACCTTGAATAGGAATGTGGCAAACCTTGACACCGTACTGGCCATATATTTTCGAAATCTTGGCCCAGCCCGGATCCTCGACGGCATAGCACTTGTCAAAGCCGAGCAACTGGACTAGCAGCCCATACAGATAGTCCGTACCGGCACCTACCACAATCTGCTCCGGTGCCACCTGAATATTCCTGAATTCCCGGAGCATGCGGGCAATAGCGCAGCGCAATTCCAATGTGCCAGAGCCTTGAGAGACCTTCAGCAAATCCCTCTGCCTTTCGCAAAGAACCTCGCGAGTAATCTTTGCCCAAGTGGTAAAGGGGAACGCCTCGATATCGGCCCCGTTACTCGCAAAGTCGGCGATGTATTTGGAATCTGTATGTTCCGATTCTTCAAGCATACCCGCACGGAACCTACGGGTGTGCGGCACCTTTCGCTTGTGCTGTGTAGTAGATTTTACAGAAGCATTGATATCAGCGACAAAAAATCCCTTCTTAGGGAGCGAATAGACAAAGCCTTCCGTCAGGAGTTGCGCATAAGCGTTTTCGACAGTCACTACGCTGACGCCCAAATTCCGTGCCAAATTCCTTTTGGAAGGGAGCTGCTCTTCGGCAAGGATGTTCCCGCTTACGATATCCTTTTTGATGCACTGGTAAAGGTAATGGTAGAGGCTGTTTGCACCCGCCTTAGACATATCATAACTAAACATCATCTGACCTTATTCTATTTGTATATCTGGTATTAAACTGACCTTATTAAAATAATAAAAAACTGAATATTGAGCAAGTCTAGGGAATGTTTTAAATTACGCCTTGAAAACAAACGATTCACTTTTTCAAGGAGATTTACATGGCAGACCAGAACCGTTACGAACTCAACAAGAATCTTGCCCAAATGCTCAAAGGCGGCGTCATTATGGACGTGACCACCCCCGAACAGGCCAAAATTGCCGAGGCCGCAGGCGCCGCCGCCGTCATGGCCCTTGAACGCATCCCGGCCGACATCCGAGCCGCCGGAGGAGTCTCCAGAATGAGCGACCCGAAAATGATCAAGGGAATCCAGGACGCCGTTTCCATCCCGGTCATGGCAAAATGTCGCATCGGTCACTTTGCAGAAGCGCAGATTTTGCAGGCCATCGAAATTGACTACATCGACGAAAGCGAAGTTCTTTCCCCTGCCGATGACGTTTTCCACATCAACAAGCGCGATTTCGAAGTTCCGTTCGTCTGCGGTGCGAAAGATTTGGGAGAAGCGCTTCGCCGTATCGAAGAAGGCGCCTCCATGATTCGCACCAAGGGCGAGCCGGGCACGGGCGACATCGTCCAGGCCGTACGCCACATGCGCCTCATGAACCAGGAAATCGCCCGCATTTCGAGCCTGCGCGAAGACGAACTTTTCAACCGTGCGAAGGAACTCCAGGTGTCGTACGACCTGGTGCGCTACGTTCACGACCACAAGAAACTCCCGGTGGTGAACTTCGCCGCCGGGGGCGTCGCCACCCCTGCCGATGCCGCCCTCATGATGCAGCTCGGCGCCGAAGGCGTATTCGTGGGTTCCGGAATCTTCAAGTCGGGCAACCCCGCCAAACGCGCCGCCGCCATCGTGCAGGCAGTCACCAACTACACCGACGCAAAACTCATCGCCAAGCTTTCCGAAGACCTGGGCGAAGCCATGGTCGGCATCAACGAACAGGAAATTGCTCTGCTCATGGCCGAAAGGGGGAAATAATGAATATTGACAAGCCGCAAATCGGCGTGCTAGCGGTACAGGGGGCATTCATCGAACATGAACGCATCCTGCAAGCGCTCGGCGCCGATGTCTTTGAAATCCGCCAGCTGCGAGACTTGGACCGCACTATCGACGGACTCGTTCTCCCCGGAGGCGAAAGTACCGTACAAGGGAAACTCCTGCGCGACCTCGGGCTTTTTGAACCGCTCAGGGCTAAAATTCAAGCTGGATTGCCCGTACTTGCGACATGTGCAGGCGCCATCCTGCTTGCCGAAAAAATCGCAGGCGAAAGAGACGCCCACTTCGCAACGCTCCCCGCCATTATCCGTCGCAACGCTTACGGCCGACAGCTCGGCAGTTTTTTCACCGAAAATGAGGTCGCGCATATCGGGAAGGTCCCGCAGACATTTATCCGTGCCCCATTCTTCGAATCCGTCAGCGACGATGTGGAGATTCTTTCGCGGACGGCAAGTACAAACGGAAATTCCGATAGCGCAAACACCAAGCAGATTGTCGCCGTGAAATACAGGAATCAAATCGCACTCTCGTTCCACCCGGAACTCAACAGCGACACAAGCATCCACCGATATTTCCTGGACCTGGTCGCTGCATAGGGAATGTACAAAAAAAAAGACGCCTCTGAAAAACATCGCTTTTTTCCAGAGACGTCCCTTTTGTACGGAGAGTACAAAACTACTTGATGTCCTTTCTCCAGGTGGCAGGCTTGAATTCACCCACAATCGGGAGCAAGCGCTGGTCCACGTCGATTTTCAACACGGAGTTGAAGTTGTTCGTCGCAATCATCTGGGCAGCAAAGCCCACGATGGCCACGATTTCGGAATCGTTGTAGAACTTGCGCAGTTCATCGAAGTAGGAATCCGGAACGGCGGTGGGGTCCTTCACGATTTGCCTTGCAAGCTTCACGAGGATTTCTTCGTTCTTCTCGTATTCAAACCCGTTCGGGTCGATGCCGAGAGCCTTCAGGTCGCTGATGAAGAACAGCGAGCAAAGCTGGCAGCTGTTCGTCGTAGAAACAGCGTGGGCATAGACCGTAGCGGCGCGCTGCCCGATGATTTCCACGAGGCGAGCCCAGCTGGTATACCAGCCCATGAAGGCATCGAACGTCGCGTAGTCCTGCAACAGCGCGCGCTTCATGTTGGTGATTTTGCCTGTAGAGATGAGCTTTTCATAGGCTTCCTTTGCCTTGCCTTGAGCTTCATCAACCGATTCAATAAATTTTACTCTTGCCATATTGTTGCACTCTCCTTTTGGTGCGTTAGCACCGTTTTGTTTTTGTTTAAGTTTTTGATTACAGCGCAATCTTCAAGATATCCTTGATCGCTGCGGCATTGAGTGGCACGTAGTGCCCGACCTTGCCATTACGCGTAGCACGTGCGGCCATCGCGTCAAAGTCCTTGTCGCCAATCTTCAAGTCTGCAAGCGTTGTCGCAAGCCCAAGCTTCTTGAAGAATGCCGCAAGTTTTTCCGAAAGGATGTAAGCGCGTTCCGTTTCGCTGTAGTTGAACGAATCTACGCCGAACACCCGGCTCGCAAGGAGCGCAAGCCTCCAGGGCTTTTTCTCGGCCATGTATTTTGTCCAGGCAACAGTCACCACCGCCATGCCTTCGCCGTGAGTGATGTTGTATTGGGCAGAAAGTTCATGTTCGATTCGGTGCGAGCCCCAATCAGCGCTGCGTCCTGCATCCAGGAACCCGCCATGAGCGACACTTGCAAGCCACTGGATTTCTCCACGGGCATTGACATCTTTCTGGTTGGCGATAAGCTTGTCCGCATTGACGAGCAGCGCCCGGATGGCCCCTTCGATCAAGTAGTCCGTGGTATCGGAATACTTCTCATCCGAGAAATAACGCTCCAACAAGTGCGAAAGCACATCAGCGATTCCCACGAAAGTCTGGTACGCCGGCAGGCCAACAGTGTATTTCGGGTTCATGATGGCAAACTTCGGAATGATACGGTCATCTTCAAATCCGAGCTTCCATTCTCCGCTCGAAAGAATTGCCGCATTCGAAGTCTCGGAGCCGCTAGATGCCGTCGTTGCAATCACGCCGATGGGCAATACCTGCTTGGGAGACACGCCTTTTTCAAAGAAATCCCACACATCGCCGTCGTACGGAATGCCAAGCGCCACCGCCTTCGCGGTATCGATGGAACTTCCGCCACCGACCGCGAGCACAAAGTCCACCTGGTTTTCCTTGCCCTGCTTCACGAGTTCGCGCACCAGGTCAATCGAAGGGTTCGGCACCACGTTCCCGTTTTCAGAAAAACGAATGCCCAGTTCGGCAACAGCATCCTTGATTACATCGTAAATGCCAAGCGTCTTGATAAAGTCACCGCTATAAACAAGTTGGAGTGACTTCACGCCGTATCCAACCAAAAGCGATTTCAGTTTCTGCTCACTGTGTTCGCCAAAAACAATCTTCGCCGGGTTGTAATATTCAAAATCAATCATTGTATTCTCCGTACAATAAAAAGATTGACTTTTTTAAATTGCCGCGAATCCGTTTTCGAGGTCGGCGATGATGTCTTCGTAGTGTTCCGTACCGATAGACACGCGAATCGTTGCCGGAGTGATTCCGGCTGCAGCCAATTCTTCCGGAGTAAGTTCCGAATGCGTGGTGGTGTACGGGTGAATCACGAGGCTCTTCACGTCGGCAACGTTTGCAAGCAGGCTGAAAATCTTCAGGCTATCGATGAACTTGAAGGCTTCTTCCTGGCCGCCCTTGATATCGAACGTAAAGATGGAGCCGCCACCATTCGGGAAGTACTTCTGGTAAAGCTTGTGGTCCGGATGGTTTTCGAAGCTCGGGTGGCTCACGCGGGTAACCTTCGGGTGCTTGGAAAGGAATTCCAGAACCTTCTTGGTGTTTTCCACATGGCGATCGAGGCGGAGCGAAAGCGTTTCGACACCCTGCAACAGCAGGAATGCGTTGAACGGGGAAATGGCAGCACCTTCGTCTCGGAGGAGAATCGTACGCACGTAGATGGCGTAGGCAGCAGCGCCGGCGGCCACAAACGGGAAACCGTAGCTCGGGTTCTTTTCAGTGAACTGCGGGAACTTGCCGCTCTTGGTCCAGTCGAACTTACCGCTATCCACGATGACACCGCCGAGAGTCGTGCCGTGACCGCCGATGAACTTGGTCGCGGAATGCACCACAATGTCGGCACCGTGTTCAATCGGACGAATCAAGTAAGGCGTACCGAAGGTGTTGTCGATGACCAGAGGAATCTTGTTCTTGTGAGCGATTTCGGCGATAGCGTCGATATCCGGAATATCGGAATGCGGGTTGCCGAGAGTTTCGATAAAGATGAGCTTCGTGTTTTCCTTGACGGCGGCTTCGACGCTCTTGAGATCGTGAGTGTCGACGAAGGTCGATTCGATACCGAAGTCACGGAGCGTGTGCTGCAACAGGTTGAAAGTACCACCGTAAACCGTGCGCTGGACAACCACGTGGTCACCACTGCGGGCAAGAGCCGTGATGGCGTAAGTGATGGCAGCGGCACCAGAGGCGACAGCGAGAGCGGCAACGCCACCTTCGAGGGCAGCAACGCGCTGTTCCAAAATACCTTGGGTCGTATTGGTGATACGGCCATAGACGTTACCGCCAGCCTTTAAGACAAAACGGTCTGCGGCGTCCTGAGAATTGTGGAAAACGTAAGAGGTGGTCTGGTAAATAGGAACCGCGCGGGAATCGGTTGCAGAGTCTGCGGTTTCCTGGCCAACATGGAGCTGAAGAGTTTCAAAGTGGAGCTTGTTCTGAGTCGTCATGATAAAAATTCCTTTTAGGTTGTAGCGGGCAACCGGGTCTAAAGAGACCCGTGCTCGCGATATTTGGTTTTGGAGATATCCTTAGGCTTAATTTTTCTAACCTGCGAAGCCTTAAGGACAAAGACTTCCGGCTAGTTCGTTTTCAGAATGCCTCTCGGCATTCGACAGTCACTTATCATAGGCGCTCCTTCGAATGCTTAGGAATCACAAACCATTTTGTTTTTCCTACCAATCTTATAGGCTTTAAGATAGAATAAGATTTTGCCCCCGTCAAGGCATAAACGCATACTATTTAACTATAGAGTGTTATAGCATTTGGCTATAACGAGGAGATGACAGCGTTGCCATCGCTCGTCATGCGTACAAAACTACTACAATTATGTATATTTGTAGTAGTTTAATACATATGCATAAAAAGAAATTCATAACGGCAGGTATGGTTTGCGAGCAAGGACGAGCGCAATACTACGCGACCCTCCATAAAGCGAAACAGGGCGAACTGGTTCGTGTCAAGAGAGGTGTTTATGCAGAAGAGATTGCCCTGGCCGATACGATGGTGGATATCGAAAGCCTGATCCCCGGTGGAATTCTCTGCATGTTCTCCGCTTGGGAACATTACGGCCTCACAACGCAAGTCCCGCAACAATATGATGTCGCCATAAAAAGGGGCCGCAAAGTCGTTGCGCCACGCTACCCGAACTTCAAACTTCATAATCTGTCCGACAACGCGCTTAACCTTGGCATTACCACGGCAAATATTTCAGGCTACAAGGTCAAAATTTTTGACATCGAAAAATGTGTCTGCGATGCCGTTAAATTCCGCAATAAAATCGGCATTGACGTTTGCACAGAAATAGTCAAGAACTACCTCAAGCGCCGCAATAAGAACATCGCAAAGCTCATGAAATACGCGAAGGTTCTGCGGGTAGAGAAAACCCTCGAAATGTGCCTAGCAATGGGGGTGTAGAACGAAATACGGAATCTTTAAACATTTTCCGTATTTGGTTGAAAATTCGCAGAAGAGAGCGTGGCGTTATTTCTTTTTCTTGCCTTTCTTTTTTTCAGCGGCCATTCCCATATCGCTGAATTCATTCTTTTGCGTTGGCATTTTATAAATACGCCCTGTGGCATCTTCGTTAGCCGTAGCATCCGCTGCTTCATCGGCTTCTTTGGCTTTCTTCTTTAGGCTCTTGTAAATTTCGCCCATGAATATGCCAAGGACTTCTTTCTTGATTTCGTTGTTGTTCAGGAGCAGTGAGAAGAAGCTTTCGTTCTGATCAAGACCTTCAATCAACGCGTCATCAATGTTGTCGTAGAACGGGAATGCGAAATCCTTTTCCGTGTTGGATGCGGCACTCTTCTTGAGGTTTTCGTTTTTCATCATGATATCGCGAATCTGCAAAGCGGCTTTCACGGCAACGTCAGTATCAAACGCGGTTCCATTTTTGCTATTGATTTCAGCAATAATCTCGGACAGTTTCTGCTTTTTGTCTTCGGTGAGGCCGAATTTTTCGGCAATAGGCAATTTCAGGAACGGTTTAGAAACTAAATTCGAGGCCTTGTGTTCTTCATCCTTTTTCTGGACAAAGTTCCCTATCTTGATTTTTCCCTTCAGCGAGAAGCCGTTACCCGCTTGGCGAATATCCAAATACGCAAGCAAAGCGACAATGAAATTGTATTTCTTGTGCAGGTCAACATCGCTGAAATTCGTCACCTGAATCATGAATTCATAGAAACGCACGAAACTGCGCAACAGAGCAACAAATTCCAGCTGTTCTTCGAGTTCGTATTTGTCAACGAATTTCTGGGCACGCACAAGCAGGCTGTTGATTTCGGCCTTTTTCTTGTCCATCAAACCCTTGTACATCCACTCGTTAAATTTCATTACGTCATCGTAATCGATAATGCCATAGGCATCAATCTTCTTTTCGAGTTCGTAGATATTTCTTGGGTTTACCGAGTTGGCAAGGAATGTCGAGGTGTAATACGGAGCAAACGCCGCCTTCATATCTTCGTAATCGTTCTTAAAGTCGAGAATAAAGGTCTGCTTTTTATACGGGGAGCAAATGCGGTTGAGTCTCGAAAGCGTCTGCACGGCGTTGACTCCGCGCAACTTTTTGAGAATATACATCGCACAGAGTTTCTTCTGATCAAAACCCGTCTGGTACTTGTTTGCCACAAGCAGTACCTGGTATCCGTCCTTGTCGAATTTTTCAGGCAACTTGTCTTCGGAAAAACCGTTCATCTTCGCTTCGGAATACTCGACATCATCGACTTTGACTTTCCCGGAGAATGCGACCAGCGCCTTGATATCGCTGTAGCCTTTTTTGTTCAGGTATTCATCCATGGCCTGTCGGTATTTCACCGCACCTTGGCGCGAATCCGTAATGACCATCGCCTTTGCGTTTCCGTCCAGTTCCTGCATCACGGTCGTGCGGAAGTGCTCCACAATGACTTCGACACGCTGAGCAATGTTGGTATCGTGCAGTTCGGCAGTGCGGGCAATCTGACGCTTCGCTTTTTTGGTTTCCAGGGTCGGATCGTCTTGAATGGCTTTGTTTACCTGATAGAATGTTTTGTAAGTGATGTAGTTTTGCAAAACATCCAGAATGAAACCTTCTTCAATCGCTTGCTTCATGGAATAGGTGTGGAACGCCTCGCCGTGGCCATCCTTATTGATGCGCCCAAACAGTTGTAGCGTCGTAGGCTTGGGAGTTGCCGTAAAAGCGAAGAACGAAACATTCTCCTGCTTGCCGTTGCGTTTGATTTCATCGACAATGGAATCTTCGACATCGACTTCTTCGTCTTCGTTCTGCTTGCCTTTACCAAGAGCCTTGGTGATTGCCGCCATGTTCTTGCCCGCAGTAGAAGAATGCGCCTCGTCGATGATAACAGCAAAAGTCTTCCCCTTAAGCGAGGCAACCGTATCGACAATGTAGGGGAACTTCTGGATGGTCGTCGCGATAATCTTGGTGTTCCCTTCAAGAGCCTTGCGCAAATCATCCGAAGTGCAGTCGTCCTTCATCGGCTTGAAAAGCCCGGACTTGTGTTCGATTCCGCTAATGGCCGCCTGCAACTGCCTATCGACCACCACGCGGTCCGTCACCACAACGACATTATCAAAAATCTGCTTGTCATCCTTGTCGTGCAACGAAGAAAAACGATGCGAAAGCCAGGCGATTGTATTGGTTTTGCCGCTACCCGCACTGTGCTGGATTAGGTAATTGAACGAAGACTTATTTTCCGTGACATCGGCGAGAATCTTTCGCAAGCAATCCAACTGATGATAGCGCGGAAAAATGATATTTTCCTTCTTCGTCTTTTTCCCGGTTTCCTTGTCCTCTTTTTCTTCGACCTGGATAAAGATGTATCTCGAAATCAAGTCGAGAATCGTATCCTTGGTCAGGATATCTTCCCACATGTAGTGCACAGGGTAATCGTCTTCGCAAAGCGGGTTACCCTTGCCCGCATTTACGCCATTGCCGTCGCCCATATTGAAAGGCAAGAAGGTCGTCGTTTCGCCTTCGAGCCGCGTGGTCATATAGACTTCATTCAGGTCCATCGCAAAGTTCACCAGCGTTCCCGACTTGAACTGGAACAGCCGCGTCTTGGGATTACGCTGCGTGCGGTACTGCTCAATGGCGTGCGAATAATTTTGCCCCTGCGGATTCGACTTAAGCTCAAACGAAATGATGGCAATTCCGTTCAAGAAAATCACCAGATCAATCCTTTCGTCGTCACTCGCCCAGACTTCTTCGGCGACCGAGAAGATATTTTCCCGGTAGTTCTTCAAGAGTTCCGGGTTAAAATCGGTGGCAGGCTTGCTATACATCAAATCCAGGTGCTGGTTTGCAAGGTCAATGCCGTGCTTGAGCGCGCCGATAAGGCTTCCGTCCTTCTTGTTCACTTCGCGGTTGAAGTAGTTGAACAATGTTTCCTCGAAATCTCCCTTGTACATCTTGCGCAGGAGTTCGACTTTTTTCGGCTGCGTCTTGGTCAAAAATTCCACGAGCAATTCGCCGTCTATTGCAAAACGGCGATCGAAGTTCTCGTTCGTGCGCACACGGTAACCGTTATGCTCTTTCAGATAATTGAGAATTCCGCGCTGGTAATCGTAACGTTCGTTGATAGAGAACTTCATAGCGTATTCCCCCTGAACAAATCTTCCATTGTGATTTCTTGTTGAGCGACGCTGCTGTTGGCACCTTCGGCAACACCGTAGGTAGTCACCATTGTTGGTACGATGGCGTATTTGGTTTTCGTCTTAGTTCGGAAAAGTTCAGCCCTATCGCGAATGTAATCGGCGTAATCCGCCGTCATCTGATACCGGCCCATAGCGAATTTAATTTCGCATAAATTTATTGTTCTGTCAGCCCTTGAAATAACTAAATCAATTTGGGCACCCTTTTCAGAATCGCTTTTTGGCACATATCTCCACGCAGATACTTCCGTCGCGATGCCGGCAATGCCCAGTTTCTGCTTTATAGCATCAACATGCGTCATGCAGACTAGTTCAAAAGTCTGCCCCAGCCAGATTTCTACGCTATGCGAGTTGAAATGCTTACTCCACCATTGTTCGTCAAGGGAATTGTTTGCCTGCACATACTTGAAATAAAAGAGTGTATAAAAATCAGACAAACGGTAAATAGCGTCCTTGACCTTATTGCCAAGCTGGCTATAACGCAAAACGAAATCGCAGCGTTCAAGGTTTTTCAGCACGACTGTCAACATTTTTCCGTCAAAATGAGCCTGTTTCCCTATTTCAGAACGGGTCATGCCCTCTTTGTGGTTGGCGAGCAACTGCACCACTTGTATATAGTATTCCGCATGGGAGAATAACGCATTGTAGAGTTCGTCAAATTCTATTTTCAGCAAAGCGTTCTTACGGAAGAATAGTCGGTCGATATTTTGGACAAGGCTCAAGCGGGTGTCCAGCAGACTCCAGTAAAACGGGACTCCGCCCAAAATCATGTATGCCTGGAGAATCTGGTATCTATCCCATGCACACCTTCTGGCTCGGAGATATTGTTCCGACTCGTAAAGCGTAAAGGGGTTCAGGTAGATGCTGTTCGTAATGCGGCAATGCAACCCGCCCTGGTTCTCGACGAGCTTATCAATCATCCAGCTGGTCGCACTGCCCGTTGCAACAAACAGAATGTCTTTGCGGCGTGCAACCCAACCATTCCAGAAGTTTTCGAACTCTTCGACAAAATCCGATTTTGGGGTGTCAATCCACGGCATTTCATCAAAAAAGATGACCTTCTTGTGGTCGCTGGATTGCGACTCGATCCATCCGGTTAACGAATCGAAAGCTTCGGACCAATCGGCAAACTCTGGCAATTTTGGCAAACGCGCGTAATGCTTGATGGCCTTTGCAAAGTTTCGCAACTGCTTTTTTACGGGCAGGTTGTGTCCGCCGACAAAAGAAAAGTCGTATTGCCGGTTGAAAAACTCCTCTACAAGGAAGGTCTTGCCTACGCGGCGGCGGCCATAAACGACAACAAACTCCGACTGGTCACTTTTCAGGCAGCGGTCGAGTTCTTCTATTTCGCGATTTCGTCCAATAAGGTTCATCGGCATCCCCATGCTGTTTCCCTAAATATACTCAAAAATTGAACCAATAGTTTCCCAAAAGTGATATTTTTTACGAGATTTGGGAAAATATACGCTAAAAACTACGGATAATTTCCCAAATCTGCAAATTTTTATGAGATTTGGGAAATTATGCTATTTTTAGGAAACTTCCTTTTTGCCGGTGACGTATTCAAAGATGAGGGATTTCTTGTATTCGTCCAGGGTTTCGAGCTGACGCTGCTTATCGGCGATGGTCGCATTAATTTCGGAGCACTTTTCGTCGAGATAATCTGCGATAGCCTTCTGCTCGGAGAGAGGTGGAACGGGCATTTCAGAATTTGCAAAATCTTCAAAAGCGATATTTTTCCCGTCTCGTAAACTCATCGTAAATGAATTCATCTTTTCGATGAACGACTTTTCTTTAAACAAATACCGATAATAACCATTGCAACAAGAGACTATTGAATAAAACACTTGGTATGCAGGAGAAACAACGCCCTCGTATTCGGAATACTCAAATCCACCTTGAAAACTTCTCAGGCTAATGCAAAAATCACCTTGATGAATTGTCTTGAGCTCTGCAAGATTGACCTTCTCGTTGAGTTTTACAACCTTTTGTGTGGTCAGCTCTTCTAATTTAGATTGGGGGATGACTCCAAATTTTTGTGATGGAGACAATAATTGCAAATCAATCGTATTGCCCTTAGAATTTCTTTGTTTAAATAAATACTTTGCTTTTATACTATCCCACCCTTCAGGGATTTTTCCGATCCATTCGATGCCGCTGTCTTTTAATTTGGCTTTGGGGTTGAGACCTTTGGTAACGGCTTCGGTAATGACTGATTTCTTGTAGTCGTTCAAAATTTCAATCTCGCGCTGCACATCAGAACGAATTGAATCTATCTCGCCACACTTCTCATCCAAAAAATCCGCAATCTTCTGTTGTTCAGTAATCGGCGGGATTGGAAGAATGTATTCATTATATTTATCAGCGCCAATATTCTGTATCGTTGCTTGCGAAAAGGATTGATTTTTCCAATTCTCGTAATTAAGTCCTAATGTATTATAAAAAACAAATTTAGGATAAGCAACCTTTTTGTTCAAAGATGCCCTTATAAGGTATCCAGCAAAAGCCGAAGCGCCAAATATTTTTCTATAAAAGAATGTCTTACCTACAGAGGCTCCGCTACGAGCGAACAATATATCTTCGTCTTTAAGTAAATACGGCTTTGCCGTTGTATTGTCTAACGAAAGCTTGCCATCTTCCTTTAACTCATTATCCATTGTAATGTCCGTAATGCGTATATATCGAGGCAATCGCTCATCATAGTCAATTCCCGACTCATTAGCACCATATTGCAAAGGACTTTTTATAAGATACTTTATTTTAGAAACATCCCAATCACTTGGAATTTGTCCAATCCACTCAACACCGCTATCTTTCATCTTACGCATAAATCAAAATTCTCACCCAAACAATTTCGCAATACGCTTGTTCACAGACTTATCGAGCTCCACAAATTCTTTCGCCAAGTCCTTGCTAGCCTTGGGCAGCTGATACTTGTAAAAGTAGCGGGTAAACGGAATCTCGGCACCCGTCTTCACGACAGGTTTCTTGGCGCTTAAATCTTCTTCAAAGAAAGCCTTTGCGTCAGGGATATGCGGCAGCACTTCGCGAGCCATGTAATCGTTGATGCTTTCGGTGTACTTGACAATTTCGGTATCCTTCGAATCGTTATCCCAAAGGACATTGCCCTTCTTGTCTTTCTGGATTTCAGCTTCCTTGTCCATCGCAGAAAGGCCGTCCGCAATCCTGTCGAGCAACTTTTTATCCACATCAGGGAGCAGTTCCGACAAGCGCTCCATAAAGGAATCCGGTTCCAGGAACTTCTTCTTACCTGTATTTGCCTTTAACGTTTCCATGATGGAATCGTAAACGGGCTTGCCCGCCTTCAACTTTTCAAGGAGTTTTTCTTCCTTGGCGGAGAGTTCCTCTTCGGAATTTTCAAGTTCATTCACCTTTGCTTCGTCATAGACCGTATTCAACGCACCCGACACGACCAGGTTTTCGATGCGTTCATCGGTGATGGCGTAACTGCGCTGCAGCGGCTGCTTGACCACGTATTCGCGGTACATGAATTCTTCGTTGTCGTAAATCTGGCAGAGTTCATTCTCTTCGAAGTTGGCGTAGAGTTCGGTAATGCGCTTGCGATCTTCGGGAGTGATTTCGTTGCGCTTGTTGCCGAGGCTCTTGCGCAACTTGTGGTAAAGGCCGCTTGCGTCAATGAGCTGCACCTTGCCGCGGCGTTTCTTGCTCTTGTTCTTCGAGAGCACCCAAATGTAGGTCGCGATGCCCGTATTGTAGAAAAGGTCTGTGGGGAGCGCGATAATCGCTTCGAGCAGGTCGTTTTCCAAAAGCCAGCGACGAATCTGCGATTCGCCCGAGGCCGTGCCACCCGTAAAGAGCGGGGAACCATTCTCGATAATCGCCGCACGCCCGCAAAGGTCGTCCATCTTATCAACCGCAGACTGGATAAACAGCAACTGCATATCGCCCGTTGCAGGCAAGTAGCCCGCACCCCAGCGGCTCTGCGATTTCGTCTTTTCCTTATACACCGCTTCTTCGACACCTTCGGCAGCATCCTTGCCGCCCCACGGCTGCCCAAACGGCGGATTCTCTACCATAAAGCGCATCTTGGTATTCGCAAAGCAATCCGCCTTCATCGTATCTTGCAGGCGGATGTTCTCGGCGTTTTGCCCCTTGATAAGCATTTCGGCAAGGCAAATCGCATAAGATTCCGGGTTCACCTCTTGCCCGAAAAGGCGAATGTCCGCCGTCGGGTTAAAACGCTTGATGAAGTTTTCCGTAGTGGAGAGCATACCGCCTGTTCCGCAGGCCTGGTCACAAACGGTAATCACCTTGCCATCGTCAAAGATGTCGTCGCAACCTTCGGCAAGCAAGATGTTCACCATCGTCTTGATGATGTCGCGACCCGTGTAATGGTCGCCCGCCTCGGCATTTTCAGAGAATCTACGAATCAGATCCTCGAAAATGTAGCCCATCTTTACATTGTCAATCGTTTTCGGATTAAGGTCCAATTCCGAGAATTTCTTGATGACGCCGTAAAGGCGATTGTGCTTGTCCATCTTGTCGATTTGCTTTTCGAAATCGAGACCCGACGAATTGCTCATGATGATTTCCTGAACGTTCGGCGAGAATGCGTTCAAGTAGCTCTTGAAATTTGAAGCAATGTGTTCAGAATCGTTCAAGAGTTCCGCCAGCGTGTATTCACTCGTATTGTAGAACTGAAAGCCAGAGATTTTGCACATCGCCTTGTAAGGGTAAGCGGGGCTCTTTTTGAACTGGGCAACGACCTTCGCCTTCGTGCCGGCAAGCGCACATTCAAAGCGGCGGATAATCACCATCGGGATGATGACATCTTTGTACTTGTCGCTCTTGTAAGGGCCGCGAAGCGTATTCGCGATGGACCAAATAAAGTTGACTTCGGTCGAAACATCTACCGGGGAATCGTCAAAAGCGGCGTCGATCACCTTGTTCTTGGACATGTAGAAAATCCTTTGCTGTATCAAAGGTAAAAGTAAATAAAATTACGGATGTTCTATGAGAACGGGCTTGAGTTTGAAAGCGTTTGGGTCAAGAGTTATCTGGTAGATATTGATATTCGGATTCAAGTCCCTTGCAATTTCGATAATTTGCTCCTTTTTGCGCGGCAACATATTTACGCCGAGATAAACCGATTCAAAGCAATCGGCAGTAATTCTGGGGTAATGGCGTATTTCTTTCCCGTCTATGCTTTCTTCTTCATCAAATTCTCTTGGAACATCTCGTGCTGCATTCGCCCAATAAGGATCTTGCGCAATCAAGCGAACCTCTTGCTCGTGTTCCCAATCCTTGGCTTTCGTCAACAGCCATTCGGATGGAGAATGACGAACTCTAAAATAATCGGGCTTATCGGTTATGTCTCTGTAAATAACCTCTTCCGCTGCTTGAGGAGCCGACAGTCCGGCAAACCTATCTTGGCAACACCACAAAATTGCACTCAAATTAAGACCAATGCAAATACCTTTGTGGTTATTGTAGTAAGCCCACATCAATAACGAATCGCACACCTTCGACAAGCAACAAATCCAGGTTTGCTCCCTGTAATTTTTCATGTGCGTATATTCCATCTGTGAGATGAATTCTGCAGGAGGCCAATTACGTTCGTTCTTGGGGGCGCGAGAAAAATCAAATAATGCCGGGTGGCAGTCAAACGGGTCGTTGAATTTTGTGGCATTGGTAAACTGAAGCGTGCGGTATTTCAGCATCAGCCGACCGCCTTCAAAATCAAGATATTTATATAATATGGGCGTTGTCATTGTTTCACAATCTAGATTATTTTTTGGGGAAAAGAAGCGAAAAAAATGTCCCTGTAAATTCTCCAATCCCCGCATTTCCTCACGCTTTTTCGAAAAATTTCGCGATTGTCATCTTTTGACACCCGCAGAATGTATCTTTATGGCTGAGAACTATTTTCCGGAGGTTACGCCATGCGGAACGTGAAATTGTTGCTAATCGGGCTGCTTTTTGCGGCGGCATATGCCGTGGCTGGCGGGGCGGCAGCTTTTGTCGCCAAGAAGAGCAATACCGGGGAATTCACCTTCTCGGAGGCAACGCAGCAGGCATTTTTAAAAGACTGCTCCGAAAACGCGAATGAATGGGTTTGCGGGTGCGTACTCGCACGTTTGCAAGGCTCATATAGCGAAAAAGAATACCTGAGGCTCGATGCCGAAATGCAGGCGGGCGATCAGGACTATAACTTTACATCGTTCTTGTCGGATGCTGTGGCTGCTTGCGACAAAGAATATGAAGAAACAAGTTCACAGATTACTGAGGAAGAGGCGAAGGCGTTTGCAGACACCTTGCTAAACAGTCTCAACAAAAAAGAATATCTGGCGGAATGTAAAGAACAAGAAAAAGCAATTCTTGGCAATAAGGAGGCGGGCAAGGTCTGCAATTGCGTTTATAATAAAATAATCAAAGACAAATCTCGTCTTGTGCAAGTTGTTTTGGAGAATGGTTATCCAGAAAACAATAATGTATGGGGTGTTGATTATGTTCTTGAATGCCTTCCCGACAAGTTTACTCCTGAAATAGAAAAGAGTTTTACCGAATACTTGAATCAACTCGGATTACCAAAGTCGATAAGTAAATGCATGATAAGTACTCTAAAAAAAGAGTACACCTTAAAAGCACTTGTAAAAGCGTATAGCAAAGATAAAGGACAGTTAGCTACCGTCCTTATGTTGCTCGCTTCTAAATGTATTGTAGAGTGATTTTTACTCGTACAATCCTTTGCTGAAATAACGGTCGCCGCGGTCAGGGGCCACAAACACGATGTTTCCGCGGGCGCCCGAGGCGATGAGCTTCTTGGCGGCACTAAATGCTGCACCCGAAGAGGAGCCTGCAAAGATTCCTTCTTTCTGGGCGAGTTCGCGAGAGCCGGTAAAAGCATCATCATCGTTGATTTTGATGACCTTGTCTACGAGCGACATGTCCATGGTATCGGCGATAAAGTCGTTGCCGATTCCTTCAATGTTGTAGTCGCCGTGTTCGCCGCCGCCCATGGTAGAACCGATGGGGTCTGCCAGCACGCCCTGGATTTTCGGGTTGCGTTCCTTGAGCGCCTTGAGAATGCCGCTGTAAGTGCCGCCGCTCCCTGCGCCAGCCACCACATAATCTACGTGACCATCGAGGTCTTCATAGATTTCGGGGCCGGTAGTTTCGTAATGGGCAAGCGGGTTTGCCATGTTGTGGAACTGCCTGAGCGAAATGGAATCCGGAATCTGATTCAGGAGTTCTTCGGCCTTCTTTTCGGCGCCGAGCATGCCTTCTTCGCGTGGTGTGTTGATGAGTTCTGCCCCGAGCGCGCGCAAGAGCGTCTGCTTTTCTTGCGAGAACTTGGTGGGCACCACGAATATCACGCGCACGCCGCGATTGAGCGCCGCAAAAGCGATTCCGAGGCCGGTGTTGCCCGCAGTCGCCTCGACGATGGTTCCGCCCGGCTTGAGCGTTCCCTTCGCGAGCGCGTCGTTCACCATGTAGAGGCCGGTGCGGTCTTTCACGCTGCCCGAGGGGTTCCAGAGTTCAAGTTTCACAAACAGGTTCACGCCTTCGGGCACACCGACATGCGTAAGTTTCACGAGCGGAGTCTTCCCTATCAGGGACTGCATCGATTCGTAGTAATGCATGTCAAGCCTCCTTCGCGGCATTAATGCCGGCATTCAAATCCAAGATAATGTCATCGACTTTTTCGATACCTACAGACAAACGAATGAGTCCGTCGGTAATGCCCACCTTCTCGCGAATTTCCTTCGGAATGGAGGCGTGGGTCATGGTGGCCGGATGGCATACGAGGCTTTCGACACCGCCCAAACTTTCGGCCAGCGAAATCAGCTTGAGGCCCTTGAAGAACTTCTTGATGTCATAATCTTCGCGCAATTCAAACGAAATCATCGCGCCGCCGTTCTTGGCCTGCTTTCTATTAATTTCGTAACCCTGCGCGTTGGGAAGGCCCGGATAGTAAACGTGCTTCACAGCTTCATGCTGTTCCAGATAACGAGCGATACGGTCAGCATTTTCGGTATGGCGATCGAGGCGCACGCCAAGCGTCTTGATACCGCGAATCAGGAGGAACGAATCGAAGGGGCCGAGCACCGCGCCCACGGCATTCTGATTGAACGCGAGCTTTTCTGCGATTTCTTTATTGTTGGTCACTGCAAGGCCAGCCACCACATCGCTATGGCCGCCCAAGTACTTGGTCGCAGAATGCACCACAATGTCGGCACCGAGTTCCAGCGGGCGCTGCAAATAAGGGGTCATGAAGGTGTTATCGACAATCGTCAAAATACCGTGTTTCTTTGCAATCGCAGCGACGCCGGCCAAGTCCGTCACGGTCAGGAGCGGGTTCGCCGGGCTCTCTACAAAGAAAGCCTTCACATCGGGAGTCACCTTGGTATCGAGCGTCGCCAAGTCGGTGGTATCTTCGATAGAATAGGTGATGCCGAGGTTCTTGAATACTTTGTCCAAAACGCGGAAGGTGCCGCCGTACACATTGCTCGAGATGATAATCTTGTCGCCCTTGTTAAAAAGCGCAAGCACAGTGGAGGTGGCCGCCATGCCGCTTGCAAAAGCGAAGCCCGCAACACCGCCCTCGAGTTCTGCAATCAGCGCTTCGAGCGCTGCACGCGTCGGGTTGCCCGTGCGGGAATATTCCCAGCCCGTATTTTCGCCGAGGCCCGCCTGCTTATAGGTAGAAGTCTGGTAAATAGGCACATTGACAGCTCCCGTAACCTTATCGCCATCGATGCCGCCGTGAATGAGTTTCGTTTCGATATACTTAGAAGTTGACATTTTGAAATCCTTTGGCGCCTTGTGTTGCCGCGCCGAGCATTAATGAAAGTTGGAATAAAAAAAATTCCCGCTCATACGATTGAGCGGGAACTTGTTTAGAGTCTAGTTAAACCAAAAGCCTAAAACTAGTCGCCCGCCCGACATCGACATACACAACACATGTTTGCAAAAACTTGAATCATTTTAAATTCCTATTGTTTTGGTAGGGAGAAATATAGATACAAACTATTCCCGCGTCAACCAAATTCAGGCCATTTAGTTATACTATTTTCCGCTCGCTAGATATAGGCAAAGAATATACCTTACTCTGCGCGTTCGCACTTCGCAAGATACTTTTGCAATTCTTCCACGTAGCGTTCGCCAGCCAAGCCAAGCAGCATGTTGCGCTTGGAGATGTAGCCGATTTCCATCACGCGGTGTGCTTCGGCGCTCTTGTCCTTGAAGGGTACAGCCAGGTAGTCGCTGCCATTCAACTCTTCGCAGATAATGCCCGAGCAAAGCGTATAACCGTTCAGGCCAATCATCAGATTCAGCATGGTGGCGCGGTCGTTCGCCTTGATGGTGCGGTTGTATTCGCTCGTGCTCAGGATCTCCTCGGCAAAGTAGAACGAGCTGTTGTCGCCCTGCTCAAAGGAGAGGCACGGGTAGTCGGCCAACTGGTCGAACGTAATGAACGGCTGCTTCGCAAGCGGGTGGCCCTTCCACAGATAAACGTAGGCCTTGCACTCGATGAGCTTGTGGAACGCGAGGTCGCGTGCGTTGAGCAGGCTCTGGATGACCTTGCGGTTGAAGTCGCTCAAGTAGAGGATGCCGATATCACTCTTGAACGACGCCACGTCTTCGATGACTTCCCTGGTACGGGTTTCGCGGATGGCAAACTCGTACTTGTCGGTATCGAACAACTTAACTGTTTCGACAAAGCTCTTGACCGCGAAGGAGTAGTGCTGCGTGGAGACGGCAAACTTCTTTTTGCGCTTGCCCGACTTGCCGTACTTGTCCATGACGATTTCGTAATGGTGGTACAGCTCGCGCGCGTAGGCGATGAATTCCTCGCCCTCGTTGGTGAGCGAGACGCCGCGGCTGGTGCGGTTGAAGATGAGGATGTTCATCTCGTCTTCGAGGTCGCGGATGGCGGCCGTGAGGGACGGTTGCGAGATATAGAGCTTCTCGGCGGCCTTGTTGAAGGAGCCGGTCTCTGCGATTCCGATGGCGTAACGTAGTTGCTGTAGAGTCATGAGTACCCCGGTTTGTCATCCTAAAGATTTTGTGGTTGCCGCTTGTTTTCCTATTGTTTCTATAGGGAAATATAGAATAAAGAGGCGCGGTCTTCAACCGTTTTGTTATAGATTTTAGTTATAACTCGCTATTACCGTTCTAATCTTCTGTTTTTACCCGTTTTAATCTACTTTTCCTGGCGAAAATTGTACGGAGGCCATAAATGAACTATTTGATTGTACCCGGATTGAACAATTCCGGCCCTAAACACTGGCAGAGTTTTTGGGCCAAGAGTTTGCCGAATGCGGTCCGCGTGGAACAGCGCAGCTGGGACAAGCCGCAAAAAGAGGAATGGGTCGAAACGCTCGACAAGGCAGTCGCCGGTTTCAGTTCCGACACCATCCTCGTCGCGCACAGCCTGGGCGTTGCAACGACAGTCCTTTGGCTTACGAAAAAACTTGCAGAAGGGAACGTGCCCGCACATGTCAAGGGAGTTTTCCTCGTTTCGCCAAGCGACGTAGACAACATCGACATCATCAAGTCATTTGCACCGATGCCGCTCGTGAAGTTGCCCGTGCCCGCCGCCGTAGTGGCAAGCGACAACGACGAGTTTGTCACGATAGAGCGTTCGAAGTTTTTCGCAGGCGCATGGGGCGCTAGATTGTTCAGAGCAGGCGCACTCGGGCACATCAATTCCGACTCCGACTTGAAGGAATGGGAACAGGGCCGCGGCTTTCTTGCGGAATTTGAGAAAAGCCTGAAATGAGTCGCGGTTAAAGCCCGCAGTTCCAGTTCCTGTCGTCGGGAATCTTGCCTTCGGATTCAGGCGTATTGCGGACAAACTGGTCGAGCTTCACGTTATCCAGATAGTCGCGGATCATGGTGTCGAGCTCCTTCCACACGGGGAGCGTGACGCACGTCTTTGCACGCGGGCACTTGTTCACCCTGTCGTCGAGACACGATACCGGCGACACGGAAGTTTCCATGAGAGAAAGGATTTGCCACACGCTGCATTTTTCCGGACGGACTTTCAGACGGTAGCCGCCACCTTTGCCGCGGGCGCCTTCAAGGAGCTTGCCGCGCACGAGTGTCCCGAGAATCCCTTCGAGATACTTCTCCGAAATCTGCTGGCGGGCAGAAAGCTCCTGCAACTTCACGAACTCCCCGCGCCCGTTGCGGGCGAGGTCGATCATCACGCGAAGTGCATATCTGCCTTTTGTAGAAATTCGCATTTATACCCCGTTCAATTATCCTAGGAAAAATCTAGTAAAAAGAATGTGCGGGCTACCCAAGGGCATGCCGGATTGTAAAAAAAAAGAGACCGGTCCTCTTTTCATACAAGAAATAAAGTATTTATAACAACGCTTGATACGACAAAAAAACATATATTGACCCGCATAATGACGCTTTTCAAAATACCGACGATAATTGCCCTTGTTGCTGGAATCTCCATTTCCCATGCTATCACGTCTATACCCATCGACCAGGTCAAGGCATCGTCCACCTTGCTAGATAACGGCCAAATCACCTACAGGCCCGAAAACATGATCATGAAAAGGAACGTGCACCCGTTCTACCAGGTATGGGGAGCGCCATTCAAGGGACAACCCATCACGCTGGAATTCACCATGGGCGCCCAGCAGGTCAAGGTGCTCACGCTGTTCAACGGCAACATGCGCGACTCGGCATCGTACGTAAACTACAGCCTCGCAAAATCCATCAAGATTTACCACAACACAAAAGGCAACCTGGTCAAGACGGTCACGCTCGCCAAGCCTAAATGGAAAGGCTACAAGAAGACTCATCCCGATGTCATCGTCTTCGACAAGCCGCTCGAAAACGTGCGCAAGATAATCATCGAGATAGACGACATCTACCCGGGAAAAAAATGGAACGACATCTGTATCGCCGTAGCCAAATTCTGGGGATTCCCCAAGATACCGCGCAAGCTGGATTCCGGAACAATGACGGACCCGCGTGACGGCAAAAGATACAATACCGTCAAGATAGGCGGACAGACATGGATGGCTCAAGACCTGCAGTACAGGACTCCGGGAAGCCGCACGTTTACGAACCCCAAATGGAAAAAACCGCTGCCGGCAGACGCTGGGCTCGAGTATCCGGCAAACGATATCGATAACGGAATCTGCCCCCAAGGCTGGCATCTGCCCAAGGCATCCGATTTCCAGAAGCTCCGTTCGGAACTTCCCGCGTCCGCTTCTTACGACGACCTCTTCGCCACCTCGAACAGTAAGCCCTACTACTCCATATACGAATACGGAAACCTCGGAGGGGACCAAGTCTTCCCTACCGACGTCGAGATGTTCTTCTACCCCACCGACGCATACGGGCTGAACATTTCCACCCTGACCCGCCTGTACTACGAAGGCGAATGTTCCGCGGACCATGCCGAGTATTTCGCCTTTTCGTCTTACTGGACGCTAGACGCGAAAGACATCCCCCTCTGGCCGGACGATTTCGGCAACGTGGAAGTCAAGAAGCTGAAGCATTTCCGTTTTGGCGGCAGCGACTACTGCGAAGCGATGTTGTGCAAGGAAGACTACCACTTTGTCCGCTGCATCAAGGGCGAAGTCATGACGGACCCGCGTGACGGACAGGCCTACAAGATTGAAAAAATCAACGGTCAGACATGGCTGTCCGAAAACCTGCGTTTCGAAACGGCAGAGAGCAGCTGTGCCGACGACCTGCCCGAAAACTGCGCCGAACAGGGCCGCATGTATTCCTGGAACGCGGCACAGAACGCGTGCCCCGAAGGCTGGCACCTTCCCAGCGAAGAAGAATTCAAGGCTATGGCGGGAGCGGCGCCCGGCGAACAGATGTGGATGCGGCCCAGCATGGAATGCGAACCCGAGGCCTGCGATTCCACGGCAGTCGTCCTCCCGGACACTACCCTAAAACAGCCGGTACGCTGCGTAAAAGACTGACCGAAGCGGCAACACGAAGGCTACCCGCTTACTCCAGATCCTTGCCGTGACACTTCTTGTACTTGAGACCGGAACCGCACCAGCACGGATCGTTACGGCCAAGCTTCGGGCCCGCCTGCTGGGCCTGCTGCATTTTTGCGCGGTGCGCAGCGGCAGCCGCGGCAACGGCCGGATTCAAGTAAGTACGGCGCACTGTCGGACGGGTTCCGGGCAAGGCAGACTGCGGCATGGACTGCTGGGCAGGATTCTGCTCTTCGGTAATGGCGTTCGTCTCGGAAGAAGCAGCCTGGCCGGCTAGGCCGGCGGCCTTCGCGCCCTCGGCGCTCAGCTGCTCACCAGCATTCTGCGCATTCTCTATCGTCTCTCGTCTTTCGTCTTTCGTCTCAGCAGCGGCCTTCTTCTCGGCATCGATCTGTTCCTGGCTCTTGAGCTGCAGCTGGTCCGGCGAAACGGTCATGCCGTTCGGGAGCGTAATGCGGATGTTCAAGATACGCAGCGCGGTGAGGGTCGCAATCTTTTCGAGGCAACCTTCAAACAGCTTGTAGCCTTCGTTCTTGTAAACCATCAGCGGATCCTTCTGGGCATAGCCATGGAAGCGGATGGCGTCTTTCAGCTGGTCCATCGCGTACAGGTGTTCTTTCCACACCTGGTCGATAGTCATGAGCAAGAAACGGCGTTCGATATTGCGGAAATCCGCATCGGGAATAATCTTAGTGAGCTTGTCGTAACGGGCCTTGCAGAGGTCGATAATTTCTTGCAGCACCTGTTCCGGAGTCTTCTTGGTCGCATCGTCGAAACTCAGGTTGTACTCCATGCCGAGCGTGCGCTGCAGGTCGGTATGCAGGCCTTCGAGATTCCAGCTTTCCGCATAGGTGCGGGCCGGGACATACGAACTCACCTTGATATCGCAGGCGTCTTCGATGCGGTTCATGATTTCTTCACGGATGTCTTCGCCGTTCAAGATGCGGCGGCGGAGTCCGTAGATCACCTTGCGCTGTTCGTTCATCACGTTGTCGTAGTCGAGCAAGTGCTTACGGATATCGAAGCTCTGGCCTTCGACGCGACGCTGTGCGCCACGGATAGAACGGGAAACGATCGGGTGCGTAATCACCTCGTCCTCGCCCACGCCGAATCGCGTCATCAGGTTCTTCACGCTGTCGCCGCCGAAGATGCGCATCAGGTTGTCATCGAGGCTAAGGAAGTACTGGCTCGAACCCGGGTCGCCCTGACGGCCGGAACGTCCACGCAGCTGGTTGTCGATACGGCGGGATTCATGACGTTCCGTGCCGAGCACGTGCAAACCGCCAAGTTCCGTGACTCCCGGGCCAAGTGCGATATCGGTACCGCGGCCGGCCATGTTCGTCGCGATGGTCACCTTGCCGGCATGGCCGGCGTACTGGATGATTTCCGCTTCGCGGCTGTGGTTCTTCGCGTTCAGCACTTCGTGCGGAATGCCTTCCTTTTCCAAAAGGCCGTGCAGGTGTTCGGACTTTTCGATAGAGGCCGTACCTACGAGGAGCGGCTGGCCCTTGGCGTGGCGTTCCTTGATGTCGGCCACGATGGCGCGCCACTTCGCGGCTTCGCTCTTGTACACCATGTCCTGCAGGTCCTTGCGGATGCAGGGCTTGTTGGTCGGGATGACCCAGGTGTTCATGTTGTAGATCTTGATGAATTCCGTAGCTTCGGTCTCGGCAGTACCGGTCATGCCCGAGAGCTTCTTGTACATGCGGAAATAGTTCTGGAACGTGATGGTCGCGAGTGTCTGGTTCTCGCGGCGGATCTGCACGTTCTCCTTGGCCTCGATGGCCTGGTGCATGCCGTTGGAATAGCGGCGGCCTTCCATGAGGCGGCCCGTATTCTCGTCGACGATGATGATTTCGCCGTCACGCACGATGTAGTCCACGTCCTTTTCGTAGAGGTACCAAGCGCGCAGGGCGTTGTCGAAGAAATGCACCCAGTCGGCATGTTCGCCGTACAGGTTCGTAATGCCCATCATCTCCTGGATATGGTTCACGCCCTTCTCGGTCAGCTGGATGTTCTTGTCCTTCTCGTCGACACCGAAATCCTTGTTCTTCACGAGTTTCTTCGCGATTTCGTTCGCCTTCGCGTACTTCTCGGTAGCATCTTCGGCAGGGCCGCTGATGATGAGCGGCGTACGGGCTTCGTCAATCAAGATGGAGTCCACTTCGTCCACGATGCAGAAGTTGAGTTCGCGCTGCACCAGCTGGTTCGGTTCCACGGCCATGTTGTCGCGGAGGTAGTCGAAGCCGAACTCGTTGTTGGTACCGTAGGTCACGTCGCTGTTGTAGCTCGTGCGGCGCTGTTCGGAATTGAGGCCGTTCACGATAAGGCCGACAGTGAGGCCGAGGAACTTGTAGACCATGCCCATCTGCTTCGCGTCACGGCCGGCGAGGTAATCGTTCACCGTCACCACGTGCACGCCATGGCCGCTAAGGCCGTTCAGGTAAACGGGCAAGGCCGCGGCAAGCGTCTTACCTTCACCGGTCGCCATTTCGGCAATAGCGCCTTCGTGGAGCACGAGGCCGCCAATCATCTGCACGTCAAACGGCATCATGCGGAAAGGTTTCACGGATTCCGGATAGAGCTCACGGACCTTCGCGTACACGGCGGCGGGCATGTAGACTTCCCATTCCGGCTTGCCCGCGTCGAGTTCGGCCTTGGCGGCATCGGTGTACTGCTGCAGCTCGCCGAGCTTGCTAAAATCGAAGTTGTTCTCGGGCTTGAAAATGTTGAAGATACCCAGGCGGCGGTCGCAGGCTTCCTGGCACACGGCAAAGGCTTCGACCTTGATATCGTCGAGAGTGGCGCCATTTTTCAGCTTCTCGCGGAATTCCGCGCTCTTGGCGGCAAGGGCCGCATCGTCCAACGCCTCCAGGGCCTTGCGTGCCTCGTGGATCTTGGCGATGACCGGGCGGAGCTTCTTCACCTTGCGTTCGTGAGGAGTACCGAAAACCTTGTGGAGTACAGTATCGACTATGCTCATAACATTCCTTTATAACGGCCGAAGGGTTCCCCTGGCCACATGATTCAAATTATAACGCGACAAATCTAGTAAAATTGTACGCCCAGCGCCCCGAGATTCAGCGTATACTTGCGTCCGCCGTCCTTCTGCGCAAGAATAAGGCCGGCATCCAGCATTTTCCGGATGCTGCGCGAGCGCAAGAAGCGGTCCTGCCATACGCATTCCAGGTCCTGCGCCTGGAATTCCGGCTTTTGCACTGCAATCGCGAGCGCACGCGCCTCTTCCGATGTCACCGCCCGGCGGTCGACGACCGCCTTGAGCGCAGGTGCGAGGATTTCGTCGCGGACGCAGTCCACGGAATAGTATCTGGAGGTGCGGTGCAGTTCCCCGAGCAGGTTCCGCAAAAGCGCTTCGCACCTGCGCGTCAGGCCCTCCCTGTCGTCGGGCGCGCCGACATCGAAAACCTTCGACGGCTCGAACAGGACAGGGCGGCCTCCCAGGAGCCGTCGAAGCATCGCCATCCCCAGGAGCACGGCCACGGCGTCGTTCTCCGTAACGAACGGGCTTATCCACAGGAACCTGCGGAACACCACCGCCATCTTCAAGAAGTCGTACTGCGGGGCGCACTTTTCCCCGAGGAACCTGGAGAGGTCCCACATGAGCCCGTGGACATAGTCGATACGGCGGTACTCGGCACCGTAATCCCCCGGCAGCGACTTGCGAAGGCCGCAAATGAATTCCTCGTCGATATTCCCGTCGCAGGGGAGGCCGGCTGGAACCGCGGAACCGGACAGGTCGGCAATCTGCGAAAGCCATGGGGTAGGGGTGGTGACGGGGGAGGCGCCCCCGCGGAACCGTTCCAGCTGGAACAGGACCGTCGCCATGGGCGAATCGAAGTCGACCTTCGGCATTTCCACCGGGCTCAAGTAGTCATTCATAATTGCAACCTGGCTATTAATTATTTGCAAATACCATTGTCAATAATTGCAATATATACTATTTTTAAGCAAAAATCAACACTTTTTAATATTTTTATTTGTAAGACGACTCAAAATTAATTGCAAAGCATGGATAAAATAATTGCAGGAACCCGTTTGGCCCCTGCGAAAATTATTCCAGGACGCGGAACAACGTCACGGAATCGTTCAGGTCGACACGGATCAGCCCTTCTTCGGCGGCATAGTACATCCGGTCGAACTTGTACGCGCCACCCGCGCATTCGGGACTGAACACCAAGACGTCGCTATACTTGGCGCCGTCCAGGTACATGGACTTGACCCAGCCGAGCTTGCAATCCTTGTCGTGGACAAGCTCGCCGTCCCTGTATTCGAAATTCTTGCTCGTATTGTAGTAGAGTTCCAGGCTCTCGTACGAGGTCGTCATCTCCACGAAGCCGCCGTCCGCGCTCGGACGCACGGAAACCTTCATGTCCAGGTAGAACCAGTCGCCCTGGACGCGGAAATCCATGCTTTTCTGGTCCTGTTTCACCTCGCGCTTCTGCACGAAGCGGTCCTTCATGCCGAAGGAGTCCACCATGTAAATGGTGTCGGAGAGGGCGCCGGCGTCCAAGAACACCTGCAGGTCGTCGGCGAGGAACTTTTCCGTTTCTTCGTCGGCATACTGGGAGCTACAGGCAGCGAGGACTACCGAAGCGGCATACATTATTGCCAGTCGCCTCATTTTCCGCCCCGCTTTTTCTTCTCGTATATTTCAATGAACGAGCCGTCTTCCTTTTCAAAGCGGAGGAGGCCCTTCTCGGCAGAGAAGAAGATGTTGTCGCGGTTCGACCCGTACACGCTATGTTTCACCTTGAACACGTCCTTGTACAGGTTGCCGTTCAGCCGCAGCGTATCGATACGGGAAACACCGCCGCCGTTGTCGCCGCCGGTCACCACGCAATAGCCCACGCGCGCAAAGAGGGAATCCTGGCCATACTGCTTGGAACAGGCCTCCTTCACGTCATCGATCTTGAAATTGAAAGTGTAGGACCCGATAATGATCTTGACCGTCGCCGCATAGAAATCGTTATGTTCCACGGACATACCCATGGAAAGCAGCGGGTTGGGGCCTTCGAGGATAACCTTCTTGCGTTCGTGCAGCGCGGCGCCTTCCGAGCAAACATGGGTATCGTACCCGGCCTCGGCCGAAGAGACGTGCATATCGAATTCCAGCTTGTCCGAGTTGATAAAATGGACCTTCTGGTCCTGGGTATATCCGCCAAGACCGGCAACGCTGGTATCCAGCGGTACCTTGTCCATCTTTGCCGTGCACTCGGAATCGTCATCGCCATCGACAAGGGCGAAATCACATCCCACAAGCACGGACAACAGGATTGCCCAGACAAAACTTTTTGTCATCCAAAAACCCTAAACAATTACACGACGCGAGTCGTACATCCAAGCTAAAATATAAATAAACGCCCCGAAACAAGGGCGTCTATTTTTTGATATTTTTCGCTTTTTTAATTAGCGAAGTTCGAAAGTCTTGGTCCCCGACAGCTTCTTGCCGTTCTGCATCTCGACATCCACGAATATGGTCGTGATCTTGTTGCGCGGCAGGCGCAGCTTGCCCTGATAGGTGAGCCAGCTGCCGGTAGAAGGCGCCAGCTTGACCGGGACGGCCTTGCCACCAGACGTCACCTTGACCGATTTCACCTGGGACGGGTCGTTGCCGGCCACATTGCGCAGGAAGAACTCGACTTCGGGGTAGGCGAAGGCGCCCTGGGACACCTTCCTGTACACGACTTCCTCGTCGCCGCCCTTGAACTCGATGAACACCTCGGTCGACGGGTAGCACTTGAACGACTTCTTCACCTTGCCGACGTCGGAGCCTTCGTTGACGGCCTCGAGCGTATACGTGTGGTTTCCGGGAATCAGGTTGAACGAGCCGCTCGCATCGACATCCAGGACGAGTTCCTGAATCAGGCTATCGCCCTTGGAGAACTTCAGGGAGCCCTTGTTCTCGTCGAACCCTTCGGTAGTGTAGTCGACCGTGCACTTGTCCTGGTCGCTCTTGCCGAAGCTGGCCTTGCGGTCAATCTTGTACAGCGTGCTCAGGCGGCCGCATTCGAACATCTTGTCGTTGGCGAGGCAGGTCGCGATAAACTTCTTCTCGCCGAAGGCACCCTTTTCCCAGCTCGGCGTAAAGATGAGCCTGGAGCCTTTGGATTTTTGGGTTTCGGCGCTGATGGTGACTTCCATGCCCTCGGTGCAGGTCGCTTCGATGCGGACCGCGTTCATGGAGATGACGGGCGGAATCTTGCTGAACTTGCAGGAATACTTGGACTGGAGTTTGGCCTTGTTGCCCTCTATTTCCTTGTCCAGGGCCTTGGCTGCGGCAATGATATCGGCGTCGGACTTCGTAGTATCGTCGACAACTTCGGCGACCTTCTTCATGAATTCCGGGTCGCCCGCGTTCTTGGCTTCACCAATGATGGGCGGCTTGCCCTTGCGGAAAGCCACGAACTGGTTGGCCTTGACTTCGACCTTCTGGCCGTCCTGTTCCATGTCCATCGCACCGCTGTTGAGCGAGCCAACGGACTGGCCACTCTTGGTGACGCCCACGATACCGTCGGTACCGCGGATGGAACAGGTGGCCGTACCCGTCTTGAACTTGAAGGAACTGCCCGGTTTCTGCTTCTGGGCGTCAAAGCGGAGCTGGCCCTGCTTGACATCGATCATCGAAATCTGGGAACCGTCGGCAAAGAGCAGCTGGGCGAATTCCACTTCGGAAAGTTCCGCGACAGCCACGATACTGCCGTCCGGGAACGCGATGGAGGCGGTAGATTCGGACGCGGTCTTGATCCTGTCCTTCTCCTTGACCTTCGCATCGACTCGGAGCGGCTGCCACTTGCTCTGGCCGCCCTTCTGGAACGTCACATCACCTATGACCAGGCGGACCTTGCCGCTCTTGGGCGGCGCGGCGTATGTCAGGGCAACAGATAAAAGGAGCGATACTGTCAGATATCTGAAAATAGACATGTTCCCTCGCATAAAAAGAAAAACTACGCTCGAAGCGCACTATATAGCAGAAATATAGATTTAAAAAAGCAAAAAAGCTATTGTCCGCCTATTCCAAAGCGGGATAATTGATTTAAAACACACTTTGCAAAACGGCGCCGCGGAGACACCTCGGGGACGTTTTAAATGTTTAAAAATATTTACAATAACTATATAGGAATTTTAAATAGGTAATCACTGCCGGAGTGTTGATACGATGTGCATAATGTTTTTCCGGGCACTTTTGCAATTTCACGAATCCCACAAGTTATTAACAGACCGAAAATTTTTCGAGGGTAAAAACTTGATTGTTTCACGTGAAACGTCAAAAAAAGTGAATACCTTGCAAAATTTATCCAGTATTTATCCACAGAAACCCGACTTGTCTATGCATATGCTCAAAATTGTAGATTAATTGTTTACACCATTATCAACAAAGCCCCCTTCCAAAAGGAAGAGGGCATTCTGTCAATTATATGACTATCTAGATGTTATTAGAACTTTACAATACGGGGAGCCGCCGTAAAGCTGTAGAACGTGGCCGTAGCATCTTTAAAGTAAAGCGTCTCGGTATTGTCGTCATCGGGGGAGTACATCGACTTGAGCTCGGGGTAGTGCTCCAGCATGTCGACCTTCGGTTCGCGGCGGTCGTCGCGGACGAGCGTACCGGCAACGCGGACCCACTCGTTACCAGCGGCGTTCATCGCGCAGATTTCGACCTTGCCGTTCTTCTGGATCTGCTTGGAGCAGTCCTTCGACTTGCCGGTCTGGATGTAGAGCTTGCCCTCGAAAATGTTGGCGGTACCGAACGGGCGAACGCGCGGCTGGTCGCCGTCGGCCGTCGCGAGGAAATACGCACCGCATGCCTTGAGAAATTTTACGACTTCTTCCATTTTGATCTCCTTGATGAAACTAGATATAAATATACAAAAAAGTGGTTAGGAGTGTGGGGTCGGCGCGTTGCGCCTCTGGGGTGTGGGGTAATTGCTGTTACCGAGCTGCTCCTTACGTCATGGCGGCCCACGAGCCGCCATCTAGACTGTACAGGACGGATTGTTCCTCGGCGGGTTGGACTAGCGAGGGTATAAAAGTGATGGATCCTCGACCTTCGGCCAAGGATGACAGCTGATTTTGTAAATCCGTTCCATCTCGGCAGAGAAACAGCAGAAGATGACCTTCTTGACTTTTTGCACCGGGAATTCGCGGACGCTCTTTACTGCAATCTCGGTAGCGGCCTCCCAGGGATAGCCGTAGACGCCGGTCGAGATGGCGGGGAAAGCGACTGTCTCGCAGCCATTCTCCTCGGCAAGGTCGAGGCAACTCTTATAGCAAGATTCCAGAAGTGCAGGTTCGCCATGCTGCCCGTCCCGATAAACCGGCCCCGGAGTGTGGATCACAAACTTCGCCGGCAACTTGAACCCTGGAGTAATTTTCGCCTTGCCCGTCTCACAGCCGCCGAGGGGGAGGCACGCGCGCAAGAGCTCCGGACCTGCCGCCCGGTGGATGGCGCCGTCGACTCCGCCGCCCCCAAGGAGGGAACAGTTCGCCGCATTCACGATGGCATCCACTGCAAGCTTGGTGATGTCGCCCTGGATAATTTCTATCTCGGCCATATCCTACCTCCACTATAATATATATAGTGTGCGCCCCAAAAACAACGCAAGATTTTGCAATGCCATACGGTTCCTCAAATTAATTTGTATATTCTCGCAAGGGGAATTCATGAAAATCGAACACGTGGCCATCTGGGCTAAAGACATCGACAAGGTCTGCGCTTTCTACCGAAAGTATTTCGATGGGGTGGTCCACCCGGTTTACCATAATTCGGCAAAGCAGTTCACGAGCCGGTTCGTCACCTTCGAAAGCGGCGCCCGCCTGGAGGTGATGCACCGCCCGGACATAGATGCCGATGTTGGGACTGAAGCAATGTTCCACGTGGAACATTGCGGCCTAACCCATCTTTCCTTTTCGGTCGGTTCAAAGGAGGGTGTGGACCGACTCACCCGGCAAATGTCTGACGACGGAATCCAGGTGATAGGGGAGCCCCGGACCACCGGCGACGGGTATTATGAAAGTGTCGTCCTCGACCCCGAAGGAAACCCAGTAGAGATAACCGTATAGGGATGTCCCCACCTCCACGGGGAAGACAACCAATATTCCATTCATGACCAGATCTATATATATTGTTTAATATGAAAAAACTCATCCTCATTCTCTCCATCCTGGCATTGAACGCTTTCGCTGTCAACTGCCGTGATTACATGCGCCTTTCGGTACCCTCTTGGGATTTTGAAGAATACCACCTCGATAGCGTCTATGCAGCAAACTATTTTGGATCATTCGTTTATTACACAGTATTAAAATACCATTACACGAATAGTAATCTCGATAGCATTGTCAGATGCGTTGACGTTGACGATTGCGAATACACGCACACCAAAATCATGACCGAAAAAACAAATACGTCAACAAATAGAACCATTTATACAAATGACATTTTTTTCGGAGAAGAAATCACTTCCATTGATGGAGACTCTTCCTCCTATATTTCTTATGATATGAGTAAAGACACCATATCAGATGAAGAAATCGCATCTCTTGATTCTTCCGTTTTTGCCTATATCCGCATCATACAAAACAGAGTTTTTATTGTAGATGATATGACAATGACTTTTTTGAAAAACGATACCTTAAAAAAAATAGAAGCGGCAAAAAATATTTCCATCACTACACCTGACGCCAACAATGAAAATATCTGCAACGTCACTGTTTACGAATACCCAAAAAATGATTCAACATTTCAAAACCTTGAAAACATCATTGACGAATACCAAGACACCATAACCAACACGGAAAACGGCTTTATTGTATCCTTCAGCAATAACGATGCAAAGTGGTTTTATGTTCTCGCCAATGAGCCCACCACATCGATCCGTCGCAAGGTCCGCCCGGCAACCATTCTAGAAAAGGCAAGACATTTCGACCTCCTCGGTCGCCCTGCCAAGGGAAGGTACACCGTGGAATTTCTAAAATAACGTTTGCTCCTTCGGAGCCAACTTGCTTCGGTTCAGCAATGAAAATAAACAAGTTTATTTTCGTTGCATTCACCTCGCTATGTTGGGACTTTGGCAAAGCCAAAGTCCGACCTTAATCGCCTCGGTCATAGAACAAACAAGTTTGTTCTGCGACACTCGGCTCATAAGGTTTCACGTGAAACACGCACAAGGTGACCAAGCAAAAATGTGCTTGCACATTTTTATTTGGGAACCGCAGGGTGTAGGCCTATGGTGAAACCAGAGGCCCAACATGAGTCCGTTGACCTCCTTTTGAGTTTATACTAAATTTTCACTAATCAATTCCTCCGTTTGGGGACCTTTATGAACTTTAAATACCTCCTCCTGGCCGCAGCACTTTTCGTTGCCTGCGGTGACGATTCCTCCAGCACACCAGCAAACGATTCTCCTGCCAAGGAAGGCAAGATTCCCTCGGATCTCTCGTACACCGATTGCATCCAGACCGTCTTCGAATCCCTAACAGCAGATTTTTCGCTCTACGGCGTCAACATAGGTGGCCTAGTAATAGACAGCATGTACTGGGACAAGGGCGACGCCAACAACAGGGGCGAGTCCATCTATACCTATAAGGCCTACTGGACCGGCACGCATCTGGACAGTACCTACGAGTCGAACTTCCGCGACGGCGAATGGTCATACCGGACTATCGCAAATACCAAGAAAGCCGAGGTGACCACGAACGGAAACATCACTACGCTTACCACAACAGATAACGGCGATACCGATACGAGAACCGTCTACTTCGACGGGGACTCCCTGGCCATCACCCACATGGAAGACGGCAGGCCATTCACTAGCATCTATGTCCTGAAAAACGATACCATCTTCAGGCCGACCCAGGACGAGTTTATCGCCAAGGACGAAAAAGACATCCACACCTGTTACCTGAAAGAAAAAAATGACGGGGAGTTGGTAGTCCGCAACCGTTACGAAACCGGAGTCCAGAACGGGATGATTGTCCTTACCAGGACATATATCGAGGACGGATTGGACCATAAGACCGGAACCATGTTCATGTTCCGTCTCTAACCCCGTTTCAAATATCCACACAAAATTCACATTTATCAAAAAGTTATTAACGGATATTTTAAAAAAGTGAAAGGGTGCCGACCGCGGCGCCCTCTTTTTTATATCTATATATACTAAATTGTGATTGGGAACGTTAGATTGCTTCGCAATCATTGTTTGCTCCTTCGGAGCCAACTTGCTTCGGTTCGGCAATGAAAAATACCTAATGTATTTTTCGCTGCGCTCACCTCGCTAACGTTCCACGTGGAACATTTTTTTAGGTTTTCATTGAATTACAGAGAAAACAAAAATCAGCAGAATCTCTTGAGCCAGTTCTTGCAAGAACATGGTGTCAAGTTGTCCGAAGATGTTTTGGGCAAGCTTTATGATTTTGCGGACCTGGTGGTAGAGACCAAGGAGTACGGCAACCTGATTTCGGCGAAGGATTCCGAAAAATTCCTAAGCCGCCACATCACAGATTCCCTCGTCCCCTATATATATATATTAGACGAAAGACGAAAGACGAAAGACGAAAGAGGTGCCCTATCGTCTATCGTCTACCAGCGTAGCGATCTTTCGTCTAAAAAGTGGGCCGACATGGGTGCGGGCGCAGGCTGCCCGGTTTTTCCCTTGGCCATCGTGATGCCCGAAGTCGAATTCTTTGCAGTCGAACCGCGCAACATGCGCGTGAAGTTCATGAACTTCGCAAAGGAAAAACTGCAGCTCCGGAACCTGACCGTGGTAGGCAAGCGGTTCGAGACATCGGGCCTTGCCGACCTGGACTTCATAAGCTGCCGCGCCCTCTCGACTTTCGAGAACGACTGGGAACGCGCACAGCCTGGACTCAAGAAGGGCGGAAAATTCCTTACGCTCAAAAGTTTCAACAACATCGTTCACCTGGAAAACAATCCGGCAGTACACATATATAAATATGTATTGCCCCAGGAAGAACAGACATATGCCTTAGTCAACCGAGGTAATGAATGAGTAAAGTGATAGCCATCTGCAACCAGAAGGGCGGCGTGGGCAAGACCACGACGGCCGTGAACCTGGCTGCGAGTTTTGCAGCACTAGAGAAAAAGACACTCCTTATCGACATGGACCCGCAAGGGAACGCATCGCAAGGTCTCGGCTTCATGGAATCCCAGGACATGGACATCCATGAAATCCTCCAGCTTGCCGATAACCCGGACAACATCACCTACGAAAACATTAAGCCCGCCATCATGGACACGACGCTCGACTACCTGAAGGCCATCACGTCCGGACCGGACCTTGCCGTCATGGAAATCGAACTGGTAAACGCGATGAGCCGCGAACGCAGACTCGAACGCGTGATGAATGTCCTGAAACAGCATTTCGAGTTCATCATCATCGACGCCCCGCCGAGCCTGAACCTCCTTACCCTGAACGTCCTCACGGCCGCGACAAGCGTGCTCATCCCGGTGCAGTGCGAATACTACGCCCTGCAGGGTATGACCGAACTTTTCAAGACCATCCGCGAAGTCCAGAAAAACCTGAACGCGAACCTCAAGATCGAAGGCGCCCTGCTCACCATGTACGATGCGCGACTCAGCCTCTGCAAGCAGGTCGCCGAAGAAGTCCGCGAAAACCTGAGCGATACCGTCTTCCAGGCGATGATTCCGAGAAACGTGAAACTTTCCGAAGCACCCAGCCACGGCAAGCCGGTTATCCTGTACGATGTACAGAGCTCCGGTTCCCAGGCATACATGAAACTCTCCGAAGAAATTTTGAACAAGGATAAATAATGGGCAAGCAAGCATTAGGCCGCGGACTCTCCGCCATTTTTGGTTCTCACGGAATTTCGAGCAACCCTATCAACAATTTCGAGAATAATACGCCGGTTGAAGTCAAAAACGACAAAATTGTTGATATAAATATCAACCTTATCGACCCGAACCCGTTCCAGCCGAGAAAGAACTTCAGCGACGACGAACTGACGGAACTTGCCGAAACCATCAAGCAGCACGGACTAATCCAGCCCATCGTGGTCCGCAAGGCCGGTGACCGTTACCAGCTTATCAGCGGCGAACGCCGTACCCGTGCATCCAAGCTCGCCAACTGTGAAACAATCAAGGCCCAGATCTACGAAAACCTTGACGACAAGACCGTCGCGGAATGGGCCCTCATCGAAAATATCCAGCGTGTCGACCTGAATCCGGTCGAAATTGCCAAATCTTATCAACAATTGATTGATGATCATGGGTATACGCACGAAGATTTGTCCAAAATTGTTGGTAAGTCGCGCTCGGCGATAACTAATTCACTTCGTCTCCTGAAATTGCCAGAAAACGTCCTTTTGTGGATAAGTGAGGGAAAGATTTCCGGAGGCGCTGCCCGAGCCCTCTGCAGCGACAAGATTGCGGACCCGGAAGCGGTCGCACGCCGTATCATCGAAGAAGGACTCAATGTCCGACAGATCGAAGCGATTTCCCGCGGCGAGGACATAACCCCCGGTACCAAGACCGACGAACCTGCCGGGGACAAGCCTACCGAAAAAACGGAACTTTCGGCCGACAAGAAGCCGAAGCCGGAACTCAGCGCCGACATGAAGAATTTCGAGTCCAGGCTCGAGACCTTCTTCGGAACCAAGGTTCAATTGAACCCGAACGGGCAGGACCAGTCAAAGGGAACCATCGTAATTAACTATTATAGCATGGACGACCTGACCCGTATCCAGGAAATCATGGAAAACCGCTAACGGTAGAATCGTGAAAGGCAAATACTACACTGTACAGATCATTCCGGAAGACTCGCACGAGATCAAGAAGTTCCGGGTGCTGAGCACCTGGTTCCTGGTGGCGAAAATCGCCCTCGCCGTGTTTATCGTGGTCGCCGGAATTTTCGCGTTCAACCTGGCGAAACTCAACAAGATTGTTGCCACCTACGAGAAGATGCGCGTCATGAACGCCCAGCTTATCAAGAAAGACAACAACTACGAGGAGATGTTTTCGAGACTGGATTCCCTCTGGGTTCTGGAAAACCGCCTGCAGAATATTTTCGAGACCTTCATCGAGAACGACTCCGCCAAGATAAACAGTATTATCGACCGCAACCGCTTTGTGCATACGCCGAACGAAAAAATCAATGTCGACTACGACAATGTGCACAGCTGGGAATCGGGCGAAGAAAAGGTAAAGCTGGAACGCATCCCGACAATCATTCCCGTCGCCGGTCTTGAAAGCAAGAAATACGACGAAGACGAGGGACACCTCGGTATAGACTATTCCGCGACAGCCGGCTCGCCGGTCTTTGCTACAGGAAGCGGCATAGTCGATTTTGCCGGAAACAAGGACGACCTGGGCAACACGGTGACGATCAACCACCAGAACGGATACGTGAGTACCTATTCTCACCTGAAGGATATCCGGGTGAGAAAAGGCAATGCCGTAAGCAAGGGAAGGGTCATCGGTACAGTCGGAAGTACAGGCAATACTACCGGGGCGCACCTCCATTACGAAATTATCAAGGACGGCAAACACATAGACCCGTCTATATTCACAAACTATTAACAACAAGGAGATAAAAAATGGCTGTAAAAAGCGAACAGGAAATTACCCAGATTGGTAGCACCGTCAACATCAAGGGCGACATCAGCGGCAAGAGCGATGTCCGCGTGGCCGGAAGCATCAACGGCAGCGTAAATATCGAAGGCGAACTCATCGTCGAAAAGACCGGCTTTGTCGAAGGCGAAATCAAGAGCGTGACGGCTGTTATCGCCGGAAGCGTGAAGGGCAATATCGATACCGATAAACTCATCCTCGAAAGCAATTCCCAGTTTGTCGGCAACATCAAGACCAAGCAGCTCATTATCCAAGAAGGCGCCATTTTCCAGGGTAACTGCCAGATGGGTCAGAACAAGCAGGCTCCTGCCGCTCCCGCTGCTCCCAAGGAACCGGTCAAGCTTTAATCCACTCCTATATCATTATTTTTCTTTATTTATATAAAGAGATAAGGATATAGATGCTGTTGAAAGTGGATAAAGATTCTGCCTCGATTCCTTAAGTTATTGAGTATCAGAAACCAAGGAAAAAAGGCAGAAAGGCCGCAAATGTTGAAAATTCTCCATCTATGAACAAATTTCAATGTTGATAGGTGTTGAACCCGGGTTTTTGACATTTATCCACAAAAAGGGCACTGGAAAGCATTGAAAAAGTTGACTACAATCACAATGAAAATAACTGGTAGTCAAATTTTTTCATTTTTATGGTCATATAACGTATATTTATAATTTATATTGTTAATAACCGAAATGGCATCAAGGGTATATAAAATAGGTCAGCTATCGGATATCCATATAGGGGAGTCCGAAGAGCTTGTACAGGGGATTGACGTGAGGGCTAATTTTACCAAGGCCCTTGAGTCTTCCTCTATGCGCGATATTGACCTCCTTGTCCTTTCCGGGGATTTGGCCAACGAGAATGCCGAACGTGGCGCTTACCAGTACATTGCAGAACGCATCAAGGACTACCGTGTCCCGGTTTGCATCATTCCGGGAAACCATGACTGCGTCGAAGTCATGAAGGATTTCTACGATCTTGAAGTCCACAACGGGAAGTGCTACTACAGCATCGATTTCCATGGAAGGAAAATTTTCTTCCTGGACAGCGCATGCGGCGATGTTTCACGCGACCAGCTTGACTGGTTGGAAAGGGAAGTACCCAAGATAGACGGTGAAGTGCTCCTGTTCATGCACCATCCGCCATGCTTCTGCAACCATAGGTTCATGGACTTGCGCTATCACCTGAAGAACATGGTGGAAGTGCAGGAGGTACTCTCGAAATTTCCTAACCTCACGCATATCTTCTGCGGCCACTATCATTCCGACTTCGAAGTGAAGATGGGCCGGCAGATTGTACACGTGGCTCCTTCTACGCAAATGCAGATCAACCGGAATACGCCGTATTTCAATCTGGAAAGTTCTGCACCTGCGTGGCAAATCATAAATTGGGGCGAAGATTTTGTTGAAACCGAGGTGCATTTTTAAATTTATTTAGGATTGTACCTTGAAAAAAGCTCTTTTCGTTGCTATATTTGCCTCATATGGCGGTTTAGCTCAGCGGTAGAG
>NZ_DGUN01000057.1 GCF_002395745.1 Fibrobacter sp. UBA4309 | reverse complement strand
GCCACTACCGCATATGGAAAGGCAAAAGACAGCGCTAAATCCGTATTCCAATACCCTTCTTCATATGATACCGATTCATCGTCCCGCCCAGGAATTTTCCTGTTATCCAAATCCCCAACTCTTACCGCTCCGCCAGCAACGAAATTAATTCCATTCCTCGCATTCATGAACTGCGCCGCAGAAGGCGGATGGTTCGAGCACCCCGCCAAGAGCAGGGCGCACACCGCCAAGACTATCCATAAAATTCCGCGAGCCATTATCTACAAAATAGAATATCTAGGCAAAACCCGGATTCATTCTATCTGCCAAATCGCAAACTTCATCAAATAAAACAGGGTTAAACAACGCCAAAACAGTGAAATACAAACATAAAACATTGATTTTCACGTGATTTTTATGTATATTTAACATGTATTTCACCCATCCCAAAGAGGGCACAATGGCAAATTTGACGATAACACTGGACGACGACGACAAAAAGGGCATCGCCGATTTTTGCGAAAAGGTGGGAATGACCATCTCGGGGCTGTACAACGTATTTACCAAGCAAGTTCTACGCGAAGGAAGAATCCCTTTTGAAATTTCCATCAACCGTCCGAATCGGGATACCATCAAGGCGATGGAAGAGTCCGATGAAATTTATGCGAAATACCAGAAGAACCCCTCGAAGATGAAGACGTATACGGTCAACGAAGCCATTCGGGAGATGAAATCTTGGTAGAGAAAGGACCTAGATACAAAATCCTATGGACATCACAATACAAGAAAGATGTCAAGCGAGCAAAGAAACGGAATTACGATATGGAGGAATTATACGCCGTTGTTTCAAAGCTCGCAAATGACGACCCTCTTGAAGACAAGTATCGGGATCATGCTCTTGGAGGAAATTGGTCCGGGCATAGAGAACTTCACATCAAGCCGGATTGGCTCTTGGTTTACCGTAAACAAGACGATGTATTGATATTGGAACTTGTCCGCACAGGAACGCACTCGGACCTGTTTGACAAATAAAATCACATCGCCGCAGACACGGGCTTCACCAGCAGGCGGTCATCGTAAATCCCGCCGAAGATTTTCCCGTCAGCATAGAGGATGATTCGCCCATCATCTTGCGGGTGGTAACGCGCAGCTCGCCCTTGAACTGCTGCAAAACGTGGTCACGAAACTTCTCAGAACTCGGCATATAAAATTCCTTAATGGATTGCACGTATTCAATATTGTAATATAAAAAATTAATTTGTATATTCTCCCTATGCTCAACTACGTATTCCTTATCCTTGCCATTGTCGCGGAAGCGGCCGGCACCACGCTCCTCAAGATGTCGGAGCAGTTCACCAAGCTCGTCCCTTCCATCGCCTCGCTCGTCTGCTATGTGGCGTCGCTCTACCTGTTGAGCCTCTGCCTGCGAACCATCCCCATCGGCATCGCGTATGCCACCTGGTCGGCGCTCGGCATCGCCCTCATTACAATAAGCGGCATCTACTTTTTCAAGCAGACGCCGGATCTTGGAGCCATCGTGGGACTTATTTTGATTGTCTCCGGCGTGGCCGTATTGAATCTTTTCTCAAAGATGGATATCCACTAAAACAGCGGATTACTTCACCACGATTTTTGCCGATCGTACCATGCGATCGCTTTCGACGCGCACAACATAGCTGCCCCTTTCCAGGTGGGCCAGGCTAAAGCTCGTAAAGGTGCCGACCGATTCGGAGAACGATTCCACCATGTGGCCCATCATGTCGAACACCTGGACGCGCACCATCGAAGACTTCGGCAGTACCACCGTCAGTTCGTTGTTCGCAAAGCCAAGCGCAAAGCCGCGCACAGCGGATGCGACAATCGCATCTTCCGCACCGCTCGAAGAAGAGTTCTTTGAAGAATCGCTAGACTTGTTCGAAGAATCGCTGGACGTCGTCGAAGAACTGCTGGATTTTGCAGAAGAAGAACTGTTGGTATCGCCGCCGTTCCCCGAAGAAGACGACTTGTCCGTACTGGACGAGGACGTACCCGTACCAGACGAAGACTGGCCTACGCTGGACGAAGACTGGCCCGAGCCGGACGAGCTGCTCAAAGTCTTGACGACATTGAATTTTCCCGTCACCGTAATCGTTTCCGAATCCTCATCGGACGCCTTGAGCGTGTAGGCGTACTCCTTGATTTCTGCCTTGGGATCTACGGTACCGTAAATTTTAAACTGGTTCTGACCCGAGACGAAGTCATAGTCGATTCCGTCCGGGAGGCCTTCCACATCAATCGTCGACAAGGATTCAAAACCGTAAATAATCGGTTCAATGGATTCACCCGCAACAACGGTCTGGTTATCGCTGCCGCTAACAAGTTCTAATACCATCGGCAACGGACTCACCTTAATCGTCACGGTGGCGGAGTCGGTATTATCCAGGCCTTCTGCATAGACTTTGACAACACGGTCTCCCTTGACAGTCTTGTTTACTTTGCCCACGAGAGTTGCTGTGCTAGCCTCCTGGTCGATTATTATCGAGCCTCCTCCCGGGAATCCGGATGGCCTTACCACTTTTGCGTTTTCGATTTTGAAAACCACCGGCTTGATCGAATCACCGGCAACCACCGATTGCGTATCTTCGCCACCGACAAGCTTAATCGACGTCACCATCGGCTTGTGCTTTATGGTTATCGTCACTGTAGCCGTATCGTTGTTGAGCGGGCCCTTGGCCACGATGCTGATCGTATAAGTCCCGTCACCGACTTTTTCGTTGACGAGTCCCATAAGGGTCAACTTTCTATGGTCAATATCATTTCGGGATGCAAACGTCCCGGCCAGCGTAGAAACTATTACGGGATCCCCCGGCATATTGGTGTATTCAAGCTGGACCGGCTTGATGGAATCACCCGCCATCAGGCTTTGCGTCCCGTTTTCGAGAATAGTCAAATGCGTGGAATCGCTTGTTGCAGCGGCCATCGCCGACGTCGCAAAAAATAATGCGAACGCCATTATCGTAATTTTCTTCATTTTTCCCCCTTGAAATTGCATTTCATTTCTTTTCGTCACAAAAGATAACAAAAATTTACGTTTCAGACCGCTATTGCGGCCATTTTACCCCGACAGGGGGCCTTTTCTACAAGTCTTTTTCCATATACACGCACTGGAACGTGTCGTGGTGCGGTTTTCCGTTTTTGTCAAAGCGGTAACCCAGCTTCTTGTAGAATTCCTCGACTCCCGCACGGCTGGAGATGACGGCTTTCTTGAAAGCTTCTTCACGCATCCATCTTTCGGCCTCGGCGACTACCGCCTGCCCCAGGTGTTGTCCGCGGTATTCCGGCAACACGACCACGCGCCCGATTTCGGCAGATTCGCTGTCGAGGCCGAACCAGCGGCACGTGGCGACCGGATAAATGTCATCCAACGCCAGGATATAGTTGCAATTCGCGCCATCATGCGAGTCGACCTCGGCATCGAGCGGAATCTGGTACTTGTGCATCATTGCCTGGATACGCACGTAGTAGGCGCCAGCGCGCTCGCTTTCTTTTGTTACGCGAATAATTTTCATTACTTAGGTAATTTACAATTTTTTTGTGTATCTTTATGAAGACTAGCTTATAAGGAGGCTTCCATGACACTCATGATTATCCAGCTTTTAATCGTTCTCCTCGCCCTCTACGTGGGCTCGCGCTACGGAAGTCTCGCCCTCGGAGCCATCTCGGGAATCGGCCTCGCTATCCTTGTTCTCGGGTTCGGCCTGCAGCCCGGCAAGCCCCCTACCGATGTTATCTACATCATCATCGCGGCAGTGACGTGCGCGGGAATCATGCAGGCATCGGGCGGCATGGACTGGCTTATCCAGATTGCAGAACGCCTATTGCGCAAGCACCCGAACCACATCACTATCCTCGCCCCGCTCTGCACGTTCTTCCTCACCGTGCTCGTGGGCACCGGCCACGTCGTCTACACGCTCATGCCCATCATCTGCGACATCTCGCTCAAGAAGGGCATCCGCCCGGAACGCCCCTGCGGCGTCGCCTCCGTCGCTTCGCAAGTCGGCATCACCTGCTCGCCCATCGCCGCTGCCGTCGCTTCGTTTGTCATCATCTCGAACGCGAACGGCTTCGAGGTGAACAACCTGCAGGTCATCGCGATTACCATTCCCGCCTGCCTCTGCGGACTCATGGCCGCAGCAGCCGTCTCGTACAGGCGCGGCCTCGACCTCGACAAGGATCCCGCTTTCCAGGCCCGCCTCAAGGACCCGCAGATGAAGGAATACATGTACGGCAGCACCGCCTCCGTTCTCGACAAGGAAGTCTCCAAGGAAGCCAAGCGCGCCGTGTTCATCTTCCTCGGCGCCCTCGCCGTCATCGTGCTGTTCTCCGTGTTCCAGATTATCGGCCACGATATCCGTCCGCAGTTCCCCACCGGCAAGGTCGTCGACGGCGTTGCACAGGTAAAGCCGCTCGCGATGAACATCATCATCCAGATCGTGATGATTTCGGCCGCAGCATTCATGGTCATCTTCTGCAAGGCGAGCCCCAAGAAGGCCGTGGCAGGCGCCGTGTGGCAAAGCGGCATGGTGGCTGTCGTCGCGATTTACGGGATTGCCTGGCTTGCCGACACCTACTTCGCGAACTACATGGACGTGATGCAGGGCGGTCTCAAGGATATCGTGCAACACTACCCGTGGGCCATCGCGTTCGCCTTCTTCGCAGTGAGCGTGCTCATCAACTCGCAGGGCGCCGTGGTTGTCGCCATGCTCCCGCTCGCCTACAGCCTCGGCATCGAAGGCCCGGTACTCCTGGGCGTACTCCCGAGCGTGTACGGGTACTTCTTCATCCCGAACTACCCCTCCGACATCGCGACCGTGAACTTCGACCGTTCGGGCACCACCGTCATCGGCAAGTACCTGCTGAACC
>NZ_DGUN01000064.1 GCF_002395745.1 Fibrobacter sp. UBA4309 | reverse complement strand
TCTTCGTCGGTCATCAGGAGCGTGCGGCGTTCGGCGCCCATGCTGAGCTTGTCGCGGGCTTCTTCGAAGTCGAGCATCGTCACTTTCTTGTTGTTGAAGCGGGCCGCAAGGAGGGCCGCCTCGTTTACGAGGTTCTCGAGATCGGCGCCGGCGAGACCGGGCGTCCCCTTGGCGATGGCAGAAATGCTCACGTCCTTGTCGAGCGGGACCTTTCTCTTCTTCAGGTGAACCTTCAAAATCTCTTCGCGGCCCTTCAGGTCGGGGAGGCCGACAACAATCTGGCGGTCGAATCGGCCCGGGCGGAGTAGAGCCTTGTCGAGCACATCGGGACGGTTTGTTGCCGCAATCAGGATGACGCCCTCGTTTGCTGCGAAGCCGTCCATTTCTACGAGGAGCTGGTTCAAGGTCTGTTCGCGTTCATCGTGCCCGCCACCGAGGCCTGCGCCACGCTGGCGGCCCACGGCGTCGATTTCGTCGATGAACAAGATGCACGGTGCATTTTTCTTGCCTGTCTCGAAGAGGTCGCGCACGCGGCTTGCGCCAACGCCCACGAACATCTCGACAAAGTCGGAACCCGACATGCTGAAGAACGGGACTCCCGCTTCGCCTGCGACTGCACGTGCAAGTAAGGTCTTTCCGGTACCCGGAGGCCCGACAAGCAATGCTCCCTTCGGAATGCGCCCGCCGAGTTCGTCATATTTCTTGGGATTCTTGAGGAATTCGACGAGCTCTTGCAAATCCTGTTTCGCTTCGTCGCAGCCGGCCACGTCATTGAACGTTGTCTTTTTCTTGGGGTCGTTGAGAATCTTGGCCTGGCTCTTGCCGAAACTGAACGGGCTTTTTCCGCCACCGCCCATCTGGCGGCTCGTCATAATCCAGAAGAAAACGATTAGGATGATAACCGGGAGGAACGCCATGATAGTGTCAATCCACGTAGTCGATTCGTGGATGACCTTGACCTTGACACCCTTGAAGACTTCCCAGGCGGTAATTTGCTCGTTACTGATGTCGAGCATGTGGCTCGTGAAGTGGCGGGTGTTCTTGGATTCGCTCTCGTTACGCGTAAACCTGGCGATCGCGCTGCGGTTCTTTTCCGCTTCGGCGATTTCCTGGTCGCTCATCTTGTAGGCCCCCTCGATGATGATGCCGTCGGGGGTCTTCTGCAGTGTAAGTTCTGTGATGACCTTGGTGGAATCGCCCATCATGGCGAGAAATTCCGTGCGGGTCATGTCCTGTTCACCGTTTTTCCCGGTCAGGGGGAACATCACGAACAACATGACGAGCATGATGAGGACGATGATGAAATTCCTGTTCTTGAACGGGGGTGCGGGCTTTTTCGGTTGGCTCATTAGTTTCCTTTTTCTGTACCTTCGCAAGATACAAATTTCTGTGCTTCCTCGGGGGTGCAAAACTCGCAAATTTGGATGGTTTGACCGATTTTGGCGATGGAACGCCTGCGGTATGCCGCCCGGTGCGGAATTTTCACATGTGCTGGCTCGTCTTGGTCATAAAAGAACCCGATCGGGAAGCGGAATCCCAGGAAGTCGAGCCAGAGCCGGAACATCTCGGAGAGGTCCGTGTCGGCGTGGGCCAGGAGTACATTGCGAAGCGCCTTCTTGTTCAATGAAATGTACTTTGTCATCCCCGGAACACAGCGGATGGATTCTCCTTCGGAGGATGACGCGAGTCCGGGATTCTCTTTTACCAGCGCTTCTTCGAAAAGAGCCCCGCACTTTTCCATCGCTTTCGTATAAACCCTGTCGGCGAGGGATGCCACGCGGCAAAGCTGTTCCGATGCTCCCGGACACGTTTTTTCCAGATGGGGGAGCAGTTCGTGCCTAATCCTGTTGCGTGCGAACGTGACGTCGGCATTGCTTTCGTCTTCGCACCATTCCAGGCCGTGTTCCTGGGCGTAGGCGAGAAGGTCCTTGCGTGTGATGTTTATGAACGGACGGCAGATGAGGTGTGGAAAGTGATGGATGATGGATGATGGATGATTGATAGTTGATGATTGATGATTGATGATGTGGGGGGTGGGGGAGGTATCCCCCTGATTGCAGCCCGTTGCGCGGTCTTCCATCACCCCCTCTAGCGGGGCTTCAGGCGCCACCCCCGCAACGCCTTGGCTATTGCCTAAAATGCGAATTTCTTGAATCCCCCTGAGTCCGGCAAGCGTCGTGCCGCGGCGGAGCCTCATGTACATCGTTTCGGCCTGGTCGCCGGCATGGTGCGCGGTTACGATAATTGATGATGGATGATTGATAATTGATGATGTTGGGTATGAGATGCGGGGTGCGTCATCCTGAGGCGAAGCCGAAGGATCCAGAGCAATCTCAACCAGTGCCTTGTACCTCGCGTCTCGCGCATTTTCTTCTAGCGAGCCTTCGGTTTCCTTGAGAGCATCTCCGTCGAGATGTTTCAGAAAAAAGGGGACGTTGTATTGGAGGGCGAATTCCTCGACGAATTTCGCGTCGCGGTCGGCAGTCCCTTCGCGGAGTCCGTGATGCACATGCGCGATGCCAAGCCATTCGATACCGAGCGCTTCGCGGTTGGCGATGAAATAATGCGCGAGGCAAATGGAATCCAGACCGCCCGAAACTGCAAGCAGCAGGCGCTTGAAACCATGACGGCGGATATTTTGCGCTAAATCAAGACTCAATTTTTTATTTCAGGTTAAATTGCTTGATACATTCTTCGAATTCGTCATCGTTGTCGCTGTAGCTTAGGAGTTGATCGACAAAAGCATGGTGGATGTTGCTGTAATCATTTTTGAGGAAATCCATGTCGTGCTCGGTAGCTTCGCAATACTCTTGGGTGACTTCAAGGTTCTTGTTCCAATTGGTGCAGGTCGTTCCTTGGTAGGATACTTTTATTACGGAGTTTGTGTATTGCGTGGGTTGCATCCCCATGGAAAGATTTGTGCTGATTTCGATAACCTTTCCGTCTACAGAAATATTTACAGTGTTGGAATCTTTCTGCAAGAACCATAAACCACTAGCTATAAATGCAGTGTCCGAAGAGATTTCCTGATTTTCGCTGAAGTAGTTGCGGCATAATTCTTCTTTCGGTTCGTCGTCAAATATCTGGTAAATTTGGTAGCAGTATTCGCCGGGACCATAAAGCTTATAGATATCTTTGAAACTTGATTTTATGGTTCTCTGGGTTGGTTCAAGTATAAGAGTTTGTTTAAGATTGGACGGGTTTGACACGAATGTTCCGTTTCTGATTCTGCCGACAAGTTCCCATGTGGAAAAAATGGAATTCGATTTGCCTACATAAACATAAGCAGCGTTGGGATCGTCGCATTCGTCCCCGATGTAATCGCATTCGTATAGAGTGTCATTAGACATCTTGAATCCGAAGGAACGGTCTATCATATATTTAAGCGTGTCTCCGCCATATTCGGATTGGAATGTAGTTGGCGACACGTCGTACCTGTTAAAAGTGCCCGTGTAGTCTTCCGTTACCCACTTGAACGAATTTGTGGCGGAATCGTAATCGCATTCCTCTTCGAGGAAATAGTACCTGAGATGTTCTTCATCAAAGAAAGAAAAACGGTCAGTTTTTTCGACAGTAGTCCAACCCGATTGGTCTGATTCTTGAGGGATGGATGATTCCTCTCCCTGTTTTTCTTCCTGTTTTTCAAAAGTTGAAACAGAATCGTCGTCACTGCAGGCGGCAAAAAAAATAGAGGCAAAAGCGAGAATATAGATTTTTTTCATAAGAACTCCTGGGTGTTTCGGGTTATTTCTCCGCTGCAATCTTGCCGTAAAATTCCTTGACGTCTTCCCAGCGGTAATACGGGGCGGCGGGGCAGTTTTTGACGGTCGCGGCATCGCATGTCACGGGCAGTTTCTGCTCGATTTCGTTTAGCATCACCTTCACCAAAATCGGGGCGCCCTTCTTGCTTGACTTGTAGAATACGAACTGCACGTTTGCGGCCATCGGGCTGATTTCGTAGTCGCGCCAGACCTTGTGCAGGTTCTCCATGTCGGCGGTCTCGATGCCGGTATTCATCGAGCCGTTCTCCAATTGCAGCAGTACGGCAAACGGGAAAATCACCGTATCGTGCCCGAAGCGGAGCGTGGCGGCCGTCTTTTTCGGGGCGTTCTTTGAAGGTTTTACGGTGTCCGCGGCGATTACCTTGTCTGCAACATCCAGGAAGTTCTTCAGGAGCGGCCTCGCGTTTTCAAGCCCTTGCTTTTTCGCGAAGGGGTTGTTGCCCAACACGCTGTACCACCAGGCGTTCTGCGCGTGCCAGCGTGCGGCGAGCTCTTCGGGTGTCCAGAGTTCGTCAAAGCTGAACGCGATTTCGGGGCTCCCTTGCAGGCTGTTGCCGATTTCGTAAATCTTGCTGTAAAGGTCACCCGCGTCGATGTTCTTCTTCACGTAAGCGGGGTCGTTGAAAATCGAATTCATCATGCGCGAGGGGTCCACGTGGCTGTAGAGTTTCTCGTTTTCCTTTTGCCATGCGGGCGTATTCGATTCGCCGATGATCTTGCCGAAGTCGAGCGGGCTGATGAATGCCATCAGGTATTTGCCCGATTCCTGGTGGATGTCAATCTTGGGCCTTTGGGCGCGCAGTTCTTCGAGAAACGCGGCCATGCTCACCACGCAGCGGGTCGACGTGCTCGCGTAGGCTTCGACGAAGGCGTCGTTCTTGAATATTTCCGGGAAGTTCTTGACCATGCGAATCGCGATTCCCTGGAGCTGTGCGACACCCAGTTGCGTGAGGTCGCCCGCGCGCGGTGCGGCGTATTCTTCCAGGAACTTGGCGTGGGCGAGCAGAATCTTGCCCGTGTCGGTGAGCTTGCCCAGGGAGTCGGCCTTGGCGAGCGTATTGAAAAGCATGTGGTAGTGGTCGGCGGGCTGGTGGAAGCGGCTACCGTGCCTGCCGTAGTGGCTCAGGTAGAACGGCTTGTAGCCCGCGGGGACCTTGGTGTACTTGGCGCTAGGAGTGGGGTAGGCGTAGTAGTTGCTGCCCATCTGGCGGAAGTCCTGGGCGAAGCAAGTCGCGGCAATTGCGAGCAGAAAAACAAATGCTTTTTTCATGTTTCCTTATCTCGATTGTATTCCAGATGGCGGATCGTGGTCCGCCATGACGTAATCATAGACTCTATTTATTTCTCACAGGTTTTGAAGAAGCAGCTTCTTGCTCCCGTATGACAAGCGACCTGCGGCCCCTGCATGCGGACCTTGAAGAGCAGTGCGTCAGAGTCGCAGTCGGCGGCCCATTCCACGACGGTCATCACGTTGCCGCTCGTGTTGCCCTTGTGCCAGTATTCCTTGCGG
>NZ_DGUN01000032.1:24590-24728 GCF_002395745.1 Fibrobacter sp. UBA4309 | reverse complement strand
TTCTTCCACGTTGTGGGCGATGCCGCTTTCGGCCTGCTTGATGCCGACCTTGTCAACCAGCTGCTTGAAGAAGTCGCGGTCTTCGGCGAGGTCGATGTCTTCGGGGCTCGTGCCGACGACGTTCGCACCGGCCTTCTT
>NZ_DGUN01000032.1:22710-24515 GCF_002395745.1 Fibrobacter sp. UBA4309 | reverse complement strand
CGCATGGCGAGGTTCAGCGGAGTCTGGCCGCCGAATTGCACGATGACGCCCGCGCACTTTTCGCGTTCGTAAATGCCCATCACGTCTTCGAGCGTGAGCGGCTCAAAGTAGAGCTTGTCCGAAGTATCATAGTCGGTGGAAACCGTTTCGGGGTTGGAGTTCACCATGATGACTTCGTAGCCTTCGCGGCGGAGCGTAAAGGCGGCGTGGCAACAGCAGTAGTCGAATTCGATACCCTGACCGATTCTGTTTGGGCCGCCACCCAGCACCATGATTCTCTTCTTGTGGCCGTGACCCGGGATTTCGCGGACGGGTTCGGAATTTTCCGCATAGCAGCTGTAGTAATACGGCGTGATGGCTTCGAATTCGCCGGCGCAGGTATCGACGGAGTAGTAACTCGGAACGAGGCCAATCTGCTTGCGCACCGCCATGACTTCTTCGGGAGTTTTGTGGAACAGGTAACCAATCTGGATATCGCTGTAGCCGAGTTCCTTGGCCTGGCGGAAGAGAGGCAAGTCCTTAGCGAGGTTTTCGAGAGAGCCTGCAGCAAGGATTTCGTCTTCGTAGAGGGCAAGTTCTTCGAGGTGGCGGAGGAAGTAGCGGTCAATTTTTGTGATTTCGTACAACTTCTCGACGCCCCACTTGCGGCGCAAAGCTTCGTGCAGCACGAAGATGCGTTCTGCGCTCGGGCGAGCAACTTCCTTGGCGAGCGTTTCGTCGTCGTATTCCTTGAACTTTTCGCACTTGGCGCAGGCACCGAATCCGCCGAATCCCGTTTCGAGAGAGCGGAGCGCCTTCTGCATGGCCTGCTTGAAGTTGGTGCCGATGGCCATCGCTTCGCCCACGGATTTCATCTGGGTGCCGAGCGTGGAATCTGCCTTCGGGAATTTTTCGAAGGTGAAACGCGGAACCTTCACGACAACGTAGTCAAGCGCCGGTTCAAAGCAGCTCGGGGTCGTCTGCGTAATGTCGTTGCGGAGTTCGTCGAGCGTGTAGCCCACGGCGAGCAGCGCTGCAATCTTTGCGATGGGGAAGCCCGTCGCCTTGGAGGCGAGAGCAGAAGAACGGCTCACGCGCGGGTTCATTTCGATGATGATGCGGCGGCCGGTCTTCGGTTCGATAGCCCACTGCACGTTAGAACCACCGGTTTCCACGCCGATGGCTTCCATGACCTTCAGCGAGTCGTCACGCATGGCCTGGTAAGCGCGGTCATCAAGGCTCTGGATCGGGGCGACCGTGATGGAGTCGCCGGTGTGCACGCCCATGGGGTCCAGGTTTTCGATGGAACACACGATAACGGCGTTGCCCTTCTTGTCGCGCATGACTTCCATTTCGAATTCTTTCCAGCCAAGCAGCGATTCTTCGATAAGCACTTCGTTGTTGAGCGAGGCGTCCAAGCCGCGGTTCACGATGGTCTCGAATTCTTCTTCGTTGTGGGCGATACCGCCGCCGGTACCACCGAGGGTGAAGCCCGGACGGATGATGAGCGGCCAGCTTCCGATGGTGTGGGCGATAGCGGTCGCTTCGCTCATGGAGTGTGCGGAACCGGAGCGGGGGAGGTCAAGCCCGATCTTGAGCATGGCTTCCTTGAACAGGTGACGGTCTTCGGCGCGCTGGATGGATTCGGCCTTGGCACCGATGAGTTCCACCTGGTAGCGGTCGAGAATGCCGCGCTCGTTGAGTTCCATCGCGAGGTTCAAGGCTGTCTGGCCACCGAGTGTGGGGAGCAGTGCATCGGGGCGTTCGCGACGGATGATTTCGTGCAGAATGTCGACGCTCAGCGGCTCGATGTAGGTGCGGTCGGC
>NZ_DGUN01000032.1:14644-22629 GCF_002395745.1 Fibrobacter sp. UBA4309 | reverse complement strand
TCATGATGGTGGCCGGGTTGGAGTTCACGAGCACCACTTCGTAGCCTTCGCGGCGGAGCACCTTGCAGGCTTGCACGCCGGAGTAGTCGAATTCGCAGCCCTGGCCAATCACGATCGGGCCGGAGCCAATGAGCATAATCTTCTTGATGTCGGTACGCTTAGGCATTCTTGCCTCCATTCACATTCTTCTTAGATTTTTGTGCGAGTGCCGCCTTGACAAGGCCGCTGAACAGCGGGTGCGGCGCGGTGGGCCTGCTCTTGAATTCCGGGTGGAACTGGCAGGCTTCAAAGTACGGGTGGTTCTTGATTTCCACCATTTCAACGAGCTTTCCGTCGGGAGATGTACCGGCGATCTTGAGGCCGGCCTTTTCGAGTTCCTTGCGGAATTCGCTGTTGTAGTTGAATTCGTAGCGGTGACGGTGACGCTCGCTAATCTTTTCGCTCTTGTAGAGCTTTGCTGCGTTGGAATCCTTCATGAGCTTGCACGGGTAAGCGCCGAGGCGCATGGTGCCGCCCTTTTCGGTGACGTTCTTCTGTTCGTCCATCAGGTCGATGACCGGGTGGGCGGTATTCTCGTCGAATTCCGTGGAGTTGGCGTCCTTCCAGCCGAGTACGTTGCGTGCAAATTCAATCACGCAGCACTGCATACCGAGACAAATGCCCAGCAGCGGGACCTTGTGTTCGCGGGCATAGCGAATGGCCACGCATTTGCCGTTCACGCCGCGGCTACCGAAGCCTCCCGGGATCAGTATGCCGTCTGCGTTCTTGATGAGGTTCGGATTCTTTTCGAGTTCTTCGGCCTCGATACATTCCACCTTCACCTTGGCATTGTGTTCCATGCCGGCATGCTGCAAGGCTTCGTGCACGGACTTGTAGGCGTCGCGGATGGCGATGTACTTGCCCACCAGCGCGATGGTGCATTCGTACTTCGGTTGGGTTGCCTTCTTGACGAGCTTGTCCCATTCGGAGTGGATAATCGGGTGCACGCTCAGGCGGAGCTGTTCCAACACGCGGAGGTCAAGTTCCTGCTTGGAAAGTTCGCGGGGCACGGCGTACACAGAATCCGTCACGTCCTTTTCTTCGATGACGCATTCGGGCTTCACGTTGCAGAAGAGCGCGAGCTTGTCGAGGTGATCCTGCGGAATCGTCATTTCGGTGCGGCATACGAGAATGTCCGGGAAGATACCGATGTTGCGGAGTTCTGCCACGGAGTGCTGCGAGGGCTTCGTCTTGAGTTCGCCGGCGGCCTTGAGGTAAGGCACCAAGACCAGGTGAATAAAGCAGGTGTTTTCGACGCCGACTTCGAAGCGGAACTGTCTTGCTGCTTCCAAGAAGGGGAGCGATTCGATGTCGCCTGCCACACCGCCGATTTCGCAGAGCACGATGTCTGCACCGCTTTCGGCTGCAGAACGGAAGGCATCCTTGATTTCGTTGGTGATGTGCGGGATGACCTGCACCGTGCCGCCCAGGTATTTTCCGGCGCGTTCTTTTGCGAGCACGGAGGAATAGATGCGGCCCGAAGTGTAGCTCGAAGCCTTGGAGCACTGCACGCCTGCGAAACGTTCGTAGTGGCCCAAATCAAGGTCGGTTTCGTAGCCGTCGTCGGTCACGAAGACTTCGCCGTGCTGGTAAGGGCTCATGGTACCCGGATCCACGTTCAGGTACGGGTCGAGCTTCTGCATGAACACGTTGTAGCCGCGGCTCTTGAGGAGCAGTGCGAGCGATGCGGAGGTGATGCCTTTACCGAGGGAGCTGACCACGCCGCCGGTAATGAAGATGTACTTGGTCTGCTTGCCTTTGTTTGTCGCCTTAACCATTTTTCACCTCCGCGGCACCATTTTTGCCGGCTTTGAAATCGAGAATCATCTGCCTGAACTCGCCGAACAGGTAGTAGGAGTCGTTCGGACCCGGAGCAGATTCCGGGTGGTACTGCACGCTGAATGCGGGGAGTTCCTTGTGGCGGATGCCTTCGACTGTGTTGTCGTTCAGGTTGATGTGCGTGACTTCCACATTCGTGGGGAGCGAAGCTTCTTCGATAGCGTAGTTGTGGTTCTGGCTCGTGATTTCCACGGCACCGGTCTTGAGGTTCTTGACCGGGTGGTTGCAACCGTGGTGACCGAACTTGAGCTTGGAAACCTTTGCACCGAGCGCGAGGCCCAGGAGCTGGTTACCGAGGCAGATACCCATCAGCGGAACCTTACCCAAAAGCTGCTTTACAAGCGCCGCCACCTGCGGGAGGCTGTTCGGGTCGGCAGGGCCGTTCGAGAGGAACACACCGTCCGGGTTCTTCGCCATCACCTGTTCGTAAGTGGCGTTAATCGGAAGCACCGTCACCTTCATCTTCTGGTCGGCGAGGTTCCTCAGAATGTTCGTCTTGATACCGAAATCGAGTGCGACCACATTCAGGTCGCCTTCGGTGCTGAACTCGTAACCCTTCGGATCGCTGACCTTGCTCGCGTAGTCCTGACCATCGAGGCCTTCCCAAGCCTTTGCCTTTGCGATTGCATCGGTTTCGCTCATTTCGGTGCCGTCTACGTGGAGGTATGCCTTCTGAGCGCCATGGTCACGCAGATGAATGGTGAGAGCGCGCGTATCGACGCCCGCGATGCCCGGCTTCTTGTGGGCGAGCATGTAGTCGTGCAGGCTCTCTTCGCCGATTTCCTTGCTCACATCGTCCAGCGAGTTTACGACAATTCCGTTCAGGAAAACGTCGCGGGATTCGGACTTCTCGAGGTTTGCGGCGTATGCGCCCACTTCTGCCGTGGTGAACACCACGAACTGTCCCGCGTAGGAGGGGTCCGTCAAAATTTGCTTGTAGCCCGCCATGCCGGTGTTGAACACCGCTTCGCCGACGGTATCGGTAGCCTCTCCAAAGGCATACCCGTGGAACACGGCGCCATCCGCCAATGCCAAAAACGCTTTCTTCTCGCGTTTCGCTTTCCAGTTGAATTTATCGGTCATATATTGCTCGCTGTGTAATGAAAATCCGGATAAAAATAAAGGCAAAAGCCAGAAGCTTTTGCCAAACGATTGAAAACTTTAAAAACAGAAATGAAAATCAGATGCTCGGGGAGAGTCGCCTGGTTGCGTTGCGAGATTGCTGCAACGGCTGCGCTCAGGTGTGCCTCGATGGATTCCGATATTTTCATCGGGCTTATAATTTAGCAAAAAAAAGCCGATTTTAACGTTTTTTTTGCGAAATTTTTTGAAAATGACATTTTTGTTTTTCATTTTTTGTAAAGTCTTTTGTGAGAATGACAAAAAATGTAAAACGGAGTGCCTTTTTTCGCTTTGTTCGGCAGGTAACCCCTTTGTAAAATATTGTTTTTTTAAGACTGAAAAACTGACAAAATGCGACCGTTAGAACGGATTGACTGTGAGGTCGGAAGCCCCTTCCGGGATTTTGGCGAGGATGTCGAGGCCTGTGAGGTCATGCATCATGGCGATGTTGTCGTTTTCCATTTCCATGTTCTTGCTCATTCCGTAGCGGTTCACTATGATTCCGCGGACGGAGAGTCCCTTGGCGCGGGCGTACTCGACTGTGAGCACGCACGCGTTGATAGAGCCGAGTGCTGCCGTGGTAACCACGAGCAGGGGGAGGCCGAGTACTTTCATTATATCGGCGAGGAATAATTTTTGCGGGACAAGGGATGCGCTGGAATCGTAGCGGATAGGGCAGATGATGCCGCCGCTCCCTTCGGCGAAAATGAACTCGTGTCGTTTAGTTGCCGCTTCAAAATCGGCGCGGACTCTCGAAAGTTCTACCGGATTGCCCTCCTTGCGGGCGGCCAGGTGCGGAGAAACGGCTTCCTTGTAAACGTAGCTGACGAGCTGTTCCTGCGTGTCGGGGAGGCCTGCGATCGTCTTGACGTAGTCGGCATCGCCTGCAATCCACTTGCCGTTGCGAAGTTCAGCCCCGCTGAGGGCTGCCTTGTAGTATCCTGCGTCGATTCCCGAATCGCGCCATTTCTTGACGAGAAGTGCCGTGACAAAAGTTTTGCCGACATCGGTGCCGGTAGCTGTGACAAAATAACCGTTGTTCATACACCCTCTTTTACCGCCTGGGCAATTGCTGCCGCAGCGGTTTGCAGTTGTTCTTGCGTGTGTGTCGCCATCAGGCTTGCGCGGAGGCGGGCTTGCCCGCGTGCGACGGTAGGGTAGCGGATGGCGGGAATCAGGATTCCGCGCTTCTGGAGTGCTGCCGAGATTTCAAGCGCGCGGGCTTCGTCGCCGATGATAATGGGAACGATGGCCGATGCGGTGGGAGGAATCTGGAAGCCGGCGCTACGCAAGGTGTCGCAGAAGTACTTGACGTTATCCTGGAGCTTTTGCACGCGCTCGGGGTGGGCGTCGATATACTTGAGGTTCGCGTTTGCGGCGGCGGCCACGGCGGGTGCCATCGCAGTCGTAAAGATGAAACTGCGGGCCTTGTTCTTGAGGAATTCGGTGAGCTTCTTCGATCCCGCCACGAAGCCGCCTTCGGCGGCGACGGCTTTGCTCAGCGTGCCGACGGTAACGTCGGCGTGAGCACAGCCGTAGTGTTCGGCAAGCCCCCTGCCGGTCTTGCCGACCACGCCCGTGGCGTGTGCCTCGTCAATCATGAGCAGTGCATCTTGTTCGTGGGCGACGCGCAGGAGTACCGGCAAATCGGCCAAGTCGCCGTCCATGCTGAAGACGGCATCGGTCACGATGAGCCCGCGGAAAGGTCGCGTGTCACTTGAAGCTGCGCTTTGCGTCGCGTGTTCCGCCTTGGCCTCTTTAATGACACGTTCCAAATCTGCGATGTCGTTGTGCCTATAAACCTTGCAGTTCGCGCGGGAGAGTCGAATCCCGTCAATGATGCTCGCGTGGTTCAGCGTGTCGCTAAAGATATAGTCGCCCTTGCCGCAAAGCGCCGAAATGGTCCCGACATTCGCCATGTAGCCGGTATTGAACGTGATGGCGGATTCCGTATCCTTGAATTTGGCGATCGTCTCTTCGAGTTCCTGGTGCGGAGCCTTGTTGCCGGTAGTGAGTCGCGCCCCGCCGCTTCCGGTGCCCCATTCAAGTACCGCATTCGCCATCGCCTGTTTTAGCTCGGGAATGTTCGCGAGATCCAGGTACGAATTGGATGCCAACAAAATTTGTTCTTGCAAAACTCCATTTGCAGAGCGGATTTTAACGCACGATGATTCCGGTGATTCCATCAAGCGCATCGAGCGGTAAGTATTATTCGCTCGCGCCGTTTCCAAAGCGTCTTTCGTAAATAAGTCTAAGATTCTTTCGTTCATGTCATTCTGCCCTGGACCCTTCGACTGTCGACTACTTCCACCAAAACTTTCTTCTTTTGTAAATAATCAATACACTCTTCGGCGTCTGCCTTGCGGGAATCGAAGAGGAAAATGCGGCCTCCATTCTCGTCGCCCATTTCCTTCATTTTCATGATGCGTACGTAGCCGAGTTCCTTGCTCGCCACGTAGCCTGTGATGTAATTCGGGTCGTCGGAGATGCAGAATTCCGCCACCATGCCGGGAGCGTTTGCGACTTTTGTCGCGAGCACGATGGCTTCGTTGAAGTGGTTCTTGCAGCTGTCCACCACGTTGCCTTGGAGCGCATCCATGTAGGTGGCGCGTACGCCGCGGTCCTGGTCGGGTTCCAGACGCTTTCCAGTCGCAATGTCGTAGAGCATGGCGCCGCGCATGGGGAAGGTCGCCTTCAAAAGTTCTTGCAATTTTTCGCGAAGTTCTTGAGAACTGCGCTGGTTGTCACTGCCGTTTCCCATGAGCGGGGTGATGAGTTCAAAAGCCTTCTCCAGTCCTTCCTGCCATGTATCCACATCCACACGCGTCACCGGCAACGCCTTCAAAATCCGGATGTCGCTTTCATGGACCTTCTCGATTTTCACGTTGATAAAATCCGGGTCGCCCTTGGAATGTGTCATGGCGCGCTTTACCATGGCGGAGCAGACGGCTTCGACGTTTTCGCGGGCGACAATGCGTTCAGCACCGGAAATGTGCTGTTCGTGGGCATTTTCGCCTTCACCGACTTGCTGCGATGCGCGCATTTTCAAACTGTAGTAATCCATAGTCATTTACTCGTGGAATTCGTCTTCGCCTTCGATAACCGGGGCGGGCTCGCATTCGCCTATGAGCTTGATGGCTTCGCAGATGCGGTCGATTTCCTGGTCGCTCGTGATGAACGGCGGCATGGTATAGACGTAATTGCAGAAGGGACGCAGCCACACGCCGGTTTCCCTGATAACTTTCAGGATGTCGTCGGCACTGGACTTCGCTTTCAGTTCCAGGACGCCGATGGCACCGAGAACGCGCACGTCGGCGGCGTTATCAAGATTGCGGAGCGGTTCCAGATTTGCGCGGAGCCGTTTCTCGATTCGGGCGACACTGCCTGCGTAGTCGCGGTTCGCGAACAGGTCGAGCGAGGCGATGCCCGCGGCGCATGCCAAGGGATTCGCCATGTAGGTGGGTCCGTGCATGAAGGCGGGAATCTTGCTGTTCGTAATGGAGTCTGCGACTTTTTCAGAGGCAACGCAGGCTGCCATCGTGATGGATCCGCCGGTTAGCGCCTTGCCGATGCACATGATATCGGGAGTGATTCCCGCGTGTTCCATCGCGAAACGCGGCCCGGTGCGGTAAAATCCCGACGCGATTTCGTCGAGAATCAGCAAGATACCCTGCTCGTCGCAGAGCTTACGCAAACGCCTGAGGTAGCCCGCATTGTAAAGCCACATGCCGTTTCCGCCCTGGAAAACGGGCTCGCAGATGACTGCGGCAATTTCATTTTTATGTTCGCTTACGACCCGTTCCATCGAGACGAAATCGTTGTCGTCCCACGGCTCGTCGAACCTGCAATTCGGGCGTTCTGCAAAGTAGTGCTGCGGCATAATCCCGCGGAAAAGCACGTGCATCCCGTCGGGGTCCGAAAGTGCCATCGCGCCCGCGGTGTCGCCGTGATAGCCGCCCTTCAGGGCGACCAGTTTACAGCGTTCCGGGCGGCCCAGCGCATGCTGGTACTGCACCGCCATCTTGGCGGCGCACTCCACGGCGATGCTTCCCGAATCCGCAAAGAAAATCTTGTCGAGTCCTTCGGGCAGGAATTTCACCAAGCGTTCACCCAGTTCAATCGCGGGCTCGTGCGTGAATCCGCCGAACATCACGTGGCACATCTTCTCGCTCTGCCTGCGTATCGCCTCGACAATCTCGGGAGCGTTATGCCCGTGGGCCATGCACCACCAGCTCGATACGGCGTCAATAAGTTTCAGTCCGTCGGCAGTCTCTATGGTCGTACCATGCGCAGACTTTGCCAAAAAACGAGAAGGCCCCTTATGCAGCGCTGCGTAAGGGTGCCAAAGATACTCGTTATCGAAATTTAAAGGTTTTTCCATTTGGAGCGCAATATAGCAATTATGCCTAGGCCTTGGCAGTTGTTGGTGGACAGATGAATAAAGAGCCTCCCGTCGTGTTGACGGGAGGTCTATATTTGGTGCAGACTTGCGCGGTCGATGTCGCTTACTAGTAAATAAACAGCATCTCCCTATACTTCGGCAACGGCCACTTTTCGTCGGGGATGATACCTTCAATCTTGTCGACGATAATGCGGAGGTTAGCCATGGCATCAAGGATTGCTTCGTGCTTGTCGCCGAGAGCGGCTTCCATCTGGGCTACAGCAGCTTCGAGATCCTTGAGCTTGTCGCCGAGTTCGCGGGCGTAACCGTCTACAGCGTAGAAACCCTGTGTCTTGGCCATTTCGTTGGTCTTGAGGGCGTTGCTGTACGCGCAGAGCACCTGCGGGAGCACCACGTTCTTCGCGATGTCGAAAGCGATCTTGCCTTCGATGTGAATCTTCTTGTGGTAATCTTCCATGTTGACTTCGTAACGGGAGTCGAGTTCGCGCTTGTTGAACACGCCGTACTTTTCGAACAGAGCCACGTTCTCCTTCTTGGCGAGAGCCTGGAGGGCTTCCATGGTGGTGCGGATGTTCGGGAGGCC
>NZ_DGUN01000032.1:0-14527 GCF_002395745.1 Fibrobacter sp. UBA4309 | reverse complement strand
CTTGTGTTCCTTCACGATCTTCTGCAACAGGTTCTGCAGTTCTTCGTGGAACTTGTCGGCAGGGACGTTCTGCATCTTGTCGGCGATGAGGTCGAAGGCTTCGGCCACAATCGTGTTGAGGATGACGTTCGGTTCGGAGCAGCTCTGGCTAGAACCCGGAGCGCGGAATTCAAACTTGTTGCCGGTAAAGGCGAACGGAGAAGTTCTGTTGCGGTCGGTCGCGTCGCGCGGGAGTGGCGGCAGCGTATCGGAACCGAGCTTGAGCGCGCCCGCCTGCTTGCTGGACTTGGGGTCACCCTTTTCGAGCTGGTCGATGACGTCGGCGAGCTGGTCGCCAAGGTACATGGAGATGATTGCCGGAGGAGCTTCGTTCGCACCGAGACGGTGGTCGTTGCCGGCGCTGGCGACAGCCATACGGAGCAAGTCGGCGTGGGTGTCGACGGCGTAGATGACAGCGCAGAGCGTGGTGAGGAAGATGGCGTTCTGGTGCGGGTCCTTGCCCGGGTTCAGCAGGTTCACCTTGCCGTAGTTCACGGACCAGTTGTTGTGCTTGCCGGAACCGTTGATGCCGGCGAACGGCTTTTCGTGCAGCAGGCAGACGAGGCCGTGGCGGTCTGCGACCTGGCGGAGCACTTCCATAATCTGCATGTTGTGGTCGCAGGCGAGGTTCACTTCCTCGAACATCGGGGCGAGTTCGAACTGGGCCGGGGCGACTTCGTTGTGGCGGGTCTTGGCCGGGATGCCGAGCTTCCAGAGTTCCTTTTCCACATCGTTCATGAAGTTGATAATGCGTGCCGGAATGCTACCGAAGTAGTGGTCTTCCATCTGCTGGTGCTTTGCAGGTGCTGCACCGAACAGTGTACGGCCCGCCTGGTAGAGGTCCGGGCGCTGCAGGTAGAAGCGCTTGTCGATCAGGAAGTATTCCTGTTCGGCGCCGAGGGTGACGGTAACCTTCTGCGGAGCGACGCCAAAGAGGCTCATGAGGCGGTCGGCGGACTTCTGCAGGGCCTGAATGGAGCGGAGCAGCGGGGTCTTCTTGTCCAAGGCTTCGCCAGTGTAGCTACAGAATGCGGTCGGGATGCAGAGCGTGGCGCCGTTACCGTGGCGCTTGATGAAGGCGGGGGAGGTCGGATCCCAGGCGGTGTAACCGCGGGCTTCGAAAGTAGAACGGAGGCCTCCGCTCGGGAAAGAGGATGCGTCCGGTTCGCCGACGATGAGGTTCTTGCCGCTGAAGGCGAGAATGGCCTTGCCGTCTTCGGGTTCGAGGAAGGAGTCGTGCTTTTCGGCGGTGGAACCGGTAAGGGGCTGGAACCAGTGGGTAAAGTGGGTAGCGCCGCGGTCGATAGCCCACTTTTTCATGGCGTGGGCGACTTCGCCGGCGATACTCGGGTCGAGCGGTGCGCCACCGTCGATGGTGGCGAAGAGCTTCTTGCAAATGTCCTTGGGAAGATAGGCGCGCATGGCCTCGGCGTTGAAGACGTCTTCGCCGTAGAAGTCGATGTTTGCGGGTGCTGCGGGGAGGTTCTCGCCGGCGTTTTCTGCCGCGATGGCCTTGATTGCTTTCATTCTATATTCATTGCTCATGGCAATTATCTCCTAATTTGAAATTTTTCCGCTTTGTCATATGCAAAATGCGTGCCAACATCAATAATTGCGAAATTCTGATTAAAATGGGCAATTCTTGTCTTGTTACAAAAAATTGTTGTATTTCAAAAAATGTATACTGGCAAAAAATTTTACAAATGTTGTAAAAGAGATTTTTTCCTGATTCGCCCGTTATTTTTTTATCTTGTATCAAAGAGGTTGCTTTTGAAAAAGTCGCTTATTTTTGTATTGATTCTCTTGATTGCAACGGCTGTTTTTGCCGATGTCAAGAAAAAACGTTTCGATATTGGTGGGACTTCCAATGCTTTCGCTACGGAGGCTGTTGCGCCAGCTGCACTTGCCGTTTCCAAGCCGGAGGTTGCTGAATCTAAATCGTTCTATACTGTTATCACGGATACGCAAAAGGATCTTCGTGAAAAGTTGACGACAGCAATTTCTGCAATGAAAAGCGGCGACTGGAGCGCTATCTGGAAATTCCTTGTCATTTGCCTTATATATGGCATGTTGCATGCGCTTGGTCCAGGACATGGCAAGTCGGTTGTGGTCGGTTACTTTATTGCGCGTCGTGGCCGTTGGCGGCAGGGCGTTGCGCTTGGCGCTGGCATTACCGTGACACACACGATGAGTGCCGTGTTATTGTTGCTTATCTTGTATGCAATTTTCAAGGCGACCGTGTTTAACGCGTTCGAAACGGGTCGTATTGGCATTGAACGGGCGAGCTATGCGCTGATTATGCTTACGGGTGTATTGCTGGTGGTGCTTGGAATTCGCGATGTGATTAAGTCACACAAGGACAGTGAATGTGCCGCTCGGATTAATGCTGTGGAGGGGGCTGTCGTGGAACCAGCCGGTGCGGCCGGAGCCTTGCAAAACAGGGTGCTCCCGCCGGTTGCCCGCTGGCGTGAAATTATCGGAGTTGCCGCTGTTACGGGAATCGTGCCCTGCCCGGCTGTGGCGTTGATTGTGCTCTTCTGCCTGCTGAATTCCATGGTGGCGCTTTCGCTCTTGGGAGCGCTTGTCATTTGCATAGGTATGACGATTACGAACGTAGCTTTCGGTGTTGCTGCCGTCGCTTTCCGCAAGGGGATTGACAAGGGGAGCGCCCACACCCGTATCGCTACAAAAATATACACCGTCGCGACTCTCGCAGGTGGTGCTATTATCTTTATTTCGGGACTGTTGCTGTTTACGAACCAGTTCGCGGGAAGGGTGTAGGTAACATCTACAACCGTTAAAAATTACCCTTTCTGCGGTTCGCGATTTTCGTAGTCTTCCAAGAACGAATGCAGTTCACCGCCGGCCTTGTAACCGGGGAATGTTTCGATGCAGACGGAGTGGAGGCTGTTGAAGATGCTTTTTTCGATATTTGGATTTTCGCGCTTGAGGCGCTTGATGAGCATCTTGATTTCTTGCCGCTTGCTACCGCCACCGCCGTTGTCACAGACAGTGCAACTTTCGGTAAAGCGGCAGGCGCACTGGATAAACTGCAGCCCGTTGTAATTTTTCCAGTTGATAATGTCTTGCTCGTTGATGCAATACATAGGGCGGATGAGTTCCATGCCGCCGAAATTCAGGCTGTGGAGTTTGGGCATCATGCCCTGCAGTTGCGAGCCGTAGAACATCGCCATGACGGTGGTCTCGATGACGTCGGAGAGGTGGTGACCCAGCGCAATCTTGTTGCAGCCTAGGTCTTTTGCCTTGTGGTAGAGGTGGCCGCGGCGCATCTTGGCGCAAACGTAGCAGGGGGAACGTTCGGTGTTGTTTGCCACGTCGAAAATGTTCGTCTCGAAAACGGTGATGGGAATTTCCAGGAGCTTCGCGTTGCTTTCGATTTTCTGGCGGTTGATTTCGTTGTAACCGGGGTCCATCACCAGGTATTCTACGTCGAATTTCACGTCGCTGTGGCGATGAAGCATCTGGATGAGCTTCGCCATGAGCATGGAATCCTTGCCGCCAGAGATGCAGACGGCGATTTTGTCGCCTTCTTCGATGAGCTTGTAGTTCTTGATGGCGGTAATGAACGGTGTCCAGAGCCTTTCGCGGTATGTTTTCGAAATGCTCCGTTCTACGCTTTGGACAAATGAAAGTTCTCTTGCCATTTTCATTACCTTTTTTGCGTTTATTTGCAAAGTTCCTTGTAGCAGCTGTCGAATGTGGCCATGAATTCGTCGATTTCTTTTTCGGTGGTGAGGTGCGAAAGGCTTATGCGCCAGGAGTTCAAGGCGTTTTTGCGGTCGCGGCTGACGGCAAAAACGGCGCGGGAGGGGAGCGCATCTACGCTGCAGGCGGACTTGACCGACACGTAAATTCCTTTGTCCGAAAGAGCTTTCTGGAAAATGTTCCCGCGGACTCCCGCGACACTCAGGTTCAAAATGTGCGGAACAGCGTCTGCGGGCGAATTGATGCGGACTTTCGGATAGCCGCAGAGTTTTTCTTGCAAAATCTTTCGCAGCTCCTTGACTCGGGCAAATCGTTCTTCGAAATGCTCCACGGCAAGCGACAGTGCCGTTTCGAGGGATGCGTCCAACGCGAGTGTCGGGGTGCCGCTGCGGTAAATGGTGGTGCTTGCTCCGCCGTAAATGAGCGGTTCCATGGCGATTCCGCTTTTCTTGTACAAAAGCCCGCTGCCCGAAAGCCCGTAGAACTTGTGCGCGCCAATGCTTGCCGTGTCTGCCAAATTCAGGTTTATAGGCGTTTTCCCGATGGTCTGTGTCGCATCCACATGAAGGCTGCAGTTCGGAAATTCGCGGACAATCTTGCTGATAGATTCCAGCGGCTGCACTGTCCCGAGTTCGCTATCGACTGCGTTCACCGTCACGAGTACCGTATCTTTGCGGAGCAGGCTCTTCAAGTCTTCCAGGTCGATTTTCCCGTCGGTACCGATTTTTACCATCTCGATTTCGTAGCCCGCTTCTTGCAGGGCCGTGAGCGTGGCGCTTACCGAGGAATGTTCCAGCGGGTTCGTGATAATGTGCTTGCCCACATGGCGCTTGGCCTGGACTATGCCGCGGATGGCGGTGTTGTTGCTTTCGCTGGCGCCCGAGGTGTAAATGATTTCGTCGGGGTTTACGCTCAAAAGTTTCGCGATGGAATCGGTCACCTGGGCGAGAAATGCTTTTGCCGCATGCCCTGCTTCGTGATTCGAATTGGCGTTGCCAATAAACCTGCGTTCAACTTCGCAGAATCGTTGCAAGGCTTCTTCGCTTGCCGGGGTGTTTGCCGTGTAGTCGAAGTAGGGCATAGCGAAAGTAAAGATAGAAAATTATTCTGTGCCTTCCATCTCGTTAATCAGCTGGATGTTGTACAGCTTTTGCACCTGTAAAATATCGAGGATCACGGCGATGCGCTCGTAAGTCGTGCCCTTGTCGATCTTGATGGCGACAGGAGATTTCTTGTTCTGCACCGTTGCTGCCTTTTCGCGGAGTTCGTCGGGCGTGCCTCGCTGTCCGTTAAAGGCGAGTTCCGTTTCGGAAAGTTCGATGTACAGGCCCTCGGGCGTGTCGCGCTTGACTTCGCTCTGCGTCTCGGGCAAGATGAGCTTGAGTACCGATTCGTCCTGCTTGAAGACGGACGTCACCAGGAAAAACACGAGCAGCAAGAAGACGCAGTCAATCAGCGGCGTCATGTCGGGCCGGATTCGGCGTGTTCGCTTAGCCATTTATGCATCCTCGTTTGCGGCACGGATGTGGTCTTTTTCTTTGAGAATTCGACCCAACTGCAAAAGCACGTCGTTTTCCACATTGTCCTGCTCGGATTCCATGCGGGCGTTCAGGTAGTTGAACGCAATGACGTGCGGAATGGCGACCACAAGGCCAATCACCGTCGTAATGAGAGCAAGTTTGATGCCTGTAGCGAACGCACCCGCATCAGAAAGACCCGAAACAGCGATGACGCTGAAGGCGTTGAAGATGCCGAAAACGGTTCCCAAAAGGCCGAGCAGCGGAGAGATGCTCGCGATGTTTTCAATCGTAGTCATACCCTTCTGTAACGGCGAGAAGGCGAGCGCAATTTCGGTGCGAATGCTTTCGATGATGATGTGGTGATCGGTATTGTGCGTCACTACGCGATGCAGGATTTTGGATGGCAGGCGGTTACGTATGCTTCTGTTGAAAAGAATCAGCGAGATGATTTTCCATACGATGATGGAATAACCGACGAAGTTCATCGCCACGAGTACGTAGGCGATAATTCCGCCCTGTTGGATAAAGTCTAAGATGTAGTTCATTGTGTTCCTGTTTAATGAAGGTTATACTTGATTGGAATCTCCATTTTCCATGTGTCCTTGCCAAGTACAGCTGGAATCGGGTCGAACTTTGGCACGGCCTGCACCGCGGCAAGCGCGCTTTCGTTCAGAGAAGAATAGGGGCACGGTTTTGAGACGGTCGCTCCGCTGATGCTTCCGTCTTTGGCGACTGTGAACTGCACACGCACGGTGCCTTCTTGCTTTAAGCGACGGGCTGTCGCTGGGTAGTCCTTCTGCTTTTCGAATGCCTTGGAAAGCCCGATAAGGTAGGCCTTTGTCACCTTCATCAGCGAATCCTTTGAGAGTTTCGGTGGAGGTGGCGGCGGTGGGGGCGGTGCCACAGGTTCAGGAGGCGCTTCGACGACGGGTTCGGCATCCGTAACCACAATCGGTTCCGGCTCTGGTTCCGGTTCAGGTTCCGGCACCGTATCTTGCACAATGTTCGGGATAATTTTCGCGCGGACCACTTTCTTCACGATTTTCTTGACTTCGGGCGGGGGCGGAGGTGGTTGGAGCAACAAGCGCTCCACATGAATCACCTCGGCATCTTCGCGGGTGGTAACCACCTGCGTCCGCTTCAGGAATCCCCAGGCGTAAAAGCCCACGTGCAGCAAAATGGCAACGACAATGCCAATGCAAAATACGCGCCGCATCGTGAATGCGGAATAGGGATTGCGCGGGCGCGATGTCGGTTCAATTTCAAAATTCATCAGGTCTTATTAGAAGTAATACTTCGCTTTCGCCCAGATTTCGCGGTTCTTGTCGTAGCCTGCGAGTTGCCCGCGTTTGCCGCCAAAGTGGTCGTAACCGAGCGAGAGCATCACTTGGTCAGTAACTGAGTAATCGCCCGAAACGCGCGCGTAATAGGCAAGGTTGTCTATATCGAACATTCCGTAGAGCGAGAGCTTGAGCGTGTTGTTCAGCAGTTCCTTCGAAATGCGGAACGTCATTTCGGAACTGTTCTTTTCGGCAGCCAAGTTATGCGAATAGTCGGCGATGTACTTGTGCAAATACTGCACCATGAAAGTCCAGTTGTCGCCGGCGTACCAGTCGATTCCACCAAGCGCATTGAAGGTATTCTTGCGGGCGTAATCGAGATTGCTTGCATAACCGAGCGCTTCACCGAAGTATTCTGCGATTTCAGCTCGCAGCACGAACTCCCCGAGTGGCATCGACATGTCGCCACCGATCATGGTCATGGTTTTGTGAATGCCGTGGATGACAATGGAATCCTTGACGGGGTCGTAGCCTGCGACCGTAACGGGCGACTGGTTATGTGTATGGAGTGCCGAAATGGAGAAATCCAGATTCGAGAGAAAGAACGAAACTCGCGTTCCGAAATCTCCGTTCTTGAATTTGGCATCGGGACCATCCGGAAAATCGATGCTCGCTTTTTCGGGCAATTCAGGACGCCAGGGGTTTTCTTCTTGCATGGGCATTTGGAAGTATCGCGGCACGGGCACGTAAACGATTTCGGCGTTCACGCGCTCGCCGGGGTACTTGATACGGAAACCGTCGACAGCCATGCGCATGTCGTCGTAGTCGCTCGACATGAATTCGGTGTAATCAACAGGCGAAATCAAGTCGGTAACGCGAAGCCCGTCGGCAACGCCCCATACCACAATCTGGCGGCCCGCGCGAATTTCAAGAAAGTCGTTCTGGTAGTTGAAATACGCCTCTTGCAACTGCACGCCGGTGCGGTCTTCGAGAATGCTGTTGTGCACGCCGTTCAGGCTGGTGAACAAGTAGGCGTTCTCGTAATCCACGCGGAGTTCTGCACGCAAGCGCGTCCGCGACGTCGTGAAGTCGTGCGGATGCTTTGTCTGCACCGCATGATACGTATCCACGAACCCGTTGAATTGAAACGGACTTTCTTGGGCAACAGCGGTCGTCGCCGCCAATAACAATGCTGCTAGAGATTGCTTCGTCACTTTATTTCTCCTTAATTTGTCATTCCCGACTTGGTCGGGAATCTCCTTTTCTACTAAAAAATGTTTTGTAAAGGGGAGATGCCCGCCTTCGCGGGCATGACAAAAGTGGGGATAGTTCCTTATAATCCTCGTTCCAAGCGCGGCACGGTGAATGTCTTTGCGTCAAGCGGGATGTTGAACTTGATATCGCCGAATTCAAGGAGCGTCTTGTGGTTGGTCTGCACGTTTTCCATGCTCATCTTGGCGATAGACCAGAATCCGTCTACCTGAACCACGTTTTCAACTTTCAGCGAGCGGTGCAGTTTGCCGAGTTTGTCATAGTATTCCACCTTGGCGGCAATCAGGCAATCCTTGCGGATCCAGGAAATTTTCTTCGAGAAGATTTCGTCGCCCTTTTTCGGCACGGATTCAACCACCCAACAATCGATTCCGTCCACCTTTTCTTCGCGGAGGAGCTTGTGCGTGTCTTCGTCGATGTTGCGCTGGCCCACATCGTCGTAAGTGAAGTCGGAACCCATGAAGTAATCCGTCTTGGAGCTCTTTCCGCTAATGCGGCGCGTCTTTTTCATGGCGGGCAGATAAAGCCACTTGTCGTCATCCTTGTTGATGTCGTCGTAATCGACCGTCAGGAATCCCGTACCCTTCACGTCGTTGGGGTAGCGGAAGAACATGATCTGCTTGGTATCTTTGCCCACGTCCATTGCAAACGAGGTAATCTTGCGTTCGCGCTTGGCTCCGCTCTTGTTGATGAGAGTCATCGAAAGTTCGGAACTGCGGGTGTCGCCATCGGGGCGGTCATGCACCTTCTGCACGATGTCGCGGCCGGTTAAAGTTTCTGCGCTCACCATGGCGCTCAATGCGACAATAATTGTCGCGGCTGTTTTTGCGAATTTCATATTCATAAATTTCTCCTATTTTCCAAAAATCTTGAATTTCTTGATTAAAAGCGGTGTCACGAACAGGTCGGCGAGCAATGCCGAGACAAGGCCCACGAACACCACGAAGCCGAAGTTGAACATCTGCGTTGCGGCAGAAGTGGTGAAGCCCGCGAAGGTCGCCACCATGATAATCGTCGTCATCACGAGTGCCGGGCCCGCCGTGCGGAACACATTGAGAATCGATTCGCGGTAATCGTGGGTGCGGTCAAATTCCACATGCCCGTGGTTGATAAAGTGAATTGTGTCGTCAACAGAAAGGCCGATAATCATCGGGATAAGCGTCGCCGTCATCATGTCAAGCGGAATGTCCGTGAGTCCAAGGTAGCCGCCCACGAAAATGCCCGGCGCAATGTTCGGAATCATGCCGATAAGGCCCGTGCGGATGCTGCCGAAAACAATCATCAAAAGGACAGCCACGATGACCACAGAAATCAGGAACGACGTCATCTGGCCCACTTCCAGGTACTGCTGCATGGCGGTGAACTGCGGCAAGTTGCCCACGGCAGTCACCTTTGCGTCCGGGTAAAGCTTGCGTGCGAAATTCTGCAAGTCCTCGATTTCCTTCTGGAGTTTGTTGGAGTTGTAGCTCGAAATTTCAATCATCAAGCGGAGTTTCCTGTAATCGTAATCCATCCAGTAGCTCGCTTCGCTGCCGCCCGCGTTTTCGTAGAGCAAAAGCAACTGAGCGACTTCTTCTTCAGTTTCGGGAATGGCGTATTTTTCCTGACGGTTTTCGTTCAGCGTGCGGTCCAAATCCTTGACGATATCAAGAATGGATGTGGAGCGCTTGGTGAGCGGGTACTTGCCGGCATATTCCTGCAACTGTTCCAACTTTTTCAGGTTCTCGACTTCCTTGGCCTTGTCGTTTGTACCAAAGTCAATCACCAAGTCGTACGAATAGAAACTTCCGATTTCGGATTCTGCCACGTAGAGCATCTTGTTCACGTATTCGACCTTGCGGCCCATGGTGCGTTCCACGTCAAAGGCGGGTTCTATCTTGGTGAGCCCGAAAACAGAAATTGACGTCACGATGGCGAATACAATCGCAATCGGCTTGCCGTGTCCGAGAACGAACTTGCCGATAGAATCGAGAATGACTCCCATACGCGTGTCGCCGCGTTCAAGCACCTTCGCGTTCGGCTTCTTGTCTTTACCGAAACTCAGGAGAATCGGCGAAACCGTCAGCGCCACGAGAAGAATAAACGCAATCGCAATCGACGAAAGAATGCCCACGGAACGAATCGGCTTGAGCATCACCGAAAGGAAACTGAGCAACGCGACAATCGTGGTAAGGCCCGAGAACAGCACCGACCAGCCCGTTTCACGCATGGCGTAAAGTACCGATTCCTTGCGCTTGCCCGTAAGCATCATGTTCTTGCGGAAGAACGAGTTGATGTGAATGTTGTATGCAATCGAGACGGCAAAGGCCAAAATCACGGGCACCATGATGTTGGTTACGTCCATGTAAAGGCCAAGGTAACCCACCAGACCGAAGGTCATGATGACGCCAGCAAAAGTCGTAATCAGCGGCGAGACAATCCCGCGCAGCGAACGCGTCACGATGAACATCACTATGATGGCGCAGAGAATGGTCATGATGAAAATGCGGCCCATTTCCTGACCGATGTAGGTCATCTTCTCGAAGCTCAAGTAAGGCATGCCTGTCGCGCGCGGATTCAGCGGTGCATACTTTTCCTTCGCGATGATTGCAGCCGTTTCGCGACCCGTTTTCATGTCAGGGGCTTCCGCCTTTTCACCCTTCGCTTCGCCTTCGGCCTTCCACACGGAATCTTCGGGGAAGGGGCGCAGCTTGATGTTGATGAAGGCCTGCTTGCGGTCCGTTGAAATCAGTTTTTTTGCAAGTTCCGGCTTGTCAGCCAGACGCTTTTCGATTTCGGCAAGCCCCGCCTCGTCCGTCGGGATTTCTTCGGGCACAATCTGCGTGATTTCCATGCCCTCTTCGGTACCGAGCATGTATTCCAAATCGACAATCGAAGTCGCCTTGCCGTCGGAATACGAGAGGCTATCGCGCAGTTCGTTCGAAAGCTCGCGTAAAAGTTTCAGGTTGTCCGGCGTCAAGATGGAATGGTCGCTCTCGACCAGCACGCCCACGAAATAGTCGTTACCGAAAGTTTCCTTGAACTTGTCCGTTTCGACAAGCATCGGGTCGCCCTCGATAAAGTAGCTGTCCCACGAGGCTTCGACGTAGATTTTTTTCATGCCCACAATCGAAACCGCAAGCAAAACGACAAACGCCACCAGCAAAATGGCTCGGTGGTTGAGCAAGAATTCGCCAAAACGGCCGAACCGCTCGTTGATTCTTTCAATGTTAATCTTTGGAAGGCTCATTGTATCCTCTTTTTTTGCGGAGCAAAAAGTAGAGAGATGAGCCTAAAATTTCTACTCCAAATGGTTTTGCTCAAAACCGAATGGGTTGCAAATCTTTCCGGATTATCGCAAGTCCATTTGGAGCGGTTTTTTGTGCGGGTTTCGGCTAATTTTGGCGCATGAAAAACGCTGAATTTGTTGACCGTTTGAGTCTCGCCGAAATGGGTGAGAATCGTTGCGGGACGGTCGCCCAAATTGAGGGCGATTCCCGCTTTATTTCAAGAATTGTTTCCATCGGGCTTACGCCGGGTTCCGCCTTTACGCTTCTCAAGAATGACGGGCGCTCGCCGGTGCTCGTTTTTTGTCGCGATACGGTTATCGCTGTCAACCACAAGGAAAGTTCACAGATTTTTGTCAAGGTAGAATCGTAAAGATGAGCGAAATCAAGACTATTGCCTTGCTCGGGCAACCCAATTCCGGTAAATCAACGCTTTTTAACAACCTTACGGGACTTCACCAGCGTGTGGGCAACTGGCCCGGCAAAACGGTGGAGCAGGCCGAGGGTGAATTTGTTTTTGATGGTACGATATATAAAGTAATCGACCTTCCGGGCAGTTACGGGCTTTCGGCGAACTCCGAAGAAGAGGTCGTGACTCGCGACTACATTCAGAGCGGCAAGGCGGACCTCGTGTGCATCCTGGTAGATGCATCGCAGCTGGAACGCAGCCTTTACATGCTGGCTGATTTTGTGGGCATTCGCTTGCCCGTGATGCTGGTGCTCAACATGATGGATGTGGCTGAAGCGGCGGGCAAGAAGATTGACGTGGCTGCGATTGAAAAGCGCCTCGGCGTTCCGGTGCTTGGCTTCAGTGCGGCCGAAACGGAACGTTATCCTGAATTTTTCAAGAAGATGGTTTCGGCCATCAAGACGCCTGTTTGCCTGGATAGCGGGAGCCTGCGCGAGGAACTCGTTAGCGGGGGAGAGCTTGGCGAAAAAACGGATGATATCATTAGCCGCATCGAAGCAGCCCTCGGCGATTTTGAATATGGCGTTTGCGAAAGAATCTGGATTGCGGAAAAGCTTCTCGAAAAAGACAAGCTCATTTGCGGTATCGTGAATGAATCGCTTCCGTTCGCAAGGAAGAATGCGATTGATGCAATCCTCGATAGCGACGAAGGGCGCGACGGCGGAATTCTTACTGGTGAAGCCAAGTATCGCTGGGTTTCAAAGATTGTGCGTGAATCGGCGACGCCCAAGTCCATTGAGAAAGTCTTTAGCAAGTGGGACCGCATCGCCACGCACCATATCAAGGGCAAGTTCTTTGCGTTCGGCATCATGGTTGTCTCGCTGATTGCGTGCATGATTCTCGCTTTCCCGGGCATGGGAATCGGTTTTGGAATGCAGCCTGTATTGCAGTCGCTCGTAGAACGCGCGGGCAATGCGCTTGGCGTTTGGCCTGTTGTCATTTCTTTCATCAACTTGGTGCTCGTCGGTGGAACTTGTATTACAATTTGTATGACAAGTTTCATTTTCGCTATCATTTTCGTGTTCCGCATTCTTGAAGAAATCGGCTATATGGCGCGTTTCTCGTATGCGTTCGACAACTGGCTTTCGCGCCTGGGCTTACAGGGCAAGGCGATTATGCCGCTGTTCTCCGGAATTGGCTGCACGGCGGGTGCGGTTTGCGGCACGCGCGTGCTCGATACCCGCGGGCAACGCTTGCTTGCGCTCGTTTTGTTGTGGGCGATTCCGTGCGGGAGCAAGGTGGCGGTGGTGCTGTTTCTGGCGTCGACGTTCTTCGGGTCGGCGGCTCCGCTGTTCGGCATCGGTTACGTGGCGCTGATTTTTGCAAGCTTCTACCTGTCTTCACGCCTGTTCGGCAAAAAGCTTGTCCCGCAGAATGAACGCGTGGGCATGATTATGGAATTGCCTCCTTATCACAAGCCGCATTGGAAGATGATTGCTGCGATGGTGGGGCGCAGCACCTGGGGCATTTTCAAGAAAGCATTGAAGATGATCCTGATGGTGGCGGCCCTTTTCTGGGCGCTCTCTTACGCAGGCGACGGGAATGTGGAAAATACACTCCTGTACAAAATTGGCAATGCGATTGAGCCCGTGACGATGTTCTTTGGCATGCGCTGGGAGCTGTTCGTCTCTTATCTGGGCGGCATGTTCAGTAAGGAAGCTTCGCTTGGCATTATGAGTACGCTCTTCAACCACACCGGCGAGGCGTTCTCGCTGGTGACCCGCGTGGCGGCAAGCGAAAACTTGGGCGAGGCGCTTGCAAGTACCATCAGCAAGCCCGAAGCACTCGCATTCCTGTTTGCATCGATGTTCAACGTTCCCTGCGTGCTGGCGATGGGCACGACCTACCGCGAGGCAGGCTCGTTCAAGTGGCTAGCCACCATCATGGGCTACTACTTGGCACTTTCGCTCGGGCTCGCCTTTATCGGCTACCACATCGGATTGCTGATTTTCTAAGTGAAATTTTATAGTGCGCTGTCGAGCACCATCATGAGCGTGAAGCCCACAGCAAAAAGGATGGTGCCGGCATCAAAATGCTCTCCTTCGCTGACTTCGGGGAGCATTTCTTCGATGACGACATAAATCATGGCGCCTGCCGCAAGCGAGAGCAGGTAGGGCATAAACGGCGAAAGCGCCTCAGCCGCAAGCAGCGTGATTAACGCGCCTACGGGTTCTACGGCTCCAGAGAGTGCGCCCAGGGCAAAAGCTTTTTTGCGGGAAGCCCCTTCGGCACGGAGCGGGAGCGAAACCACCGCCCCTTCAGGGAAATTCTGGATGGCAATGCCTATGGCAAGCGCGAACGCACCTGAAAGCGTGATGGCCACGTTCCCCGAAAGCCAGCCTGCGAAAACGATACCGACAGCCATGCCCTCGGGCAAGTTGTGCAAAGTCACCGCCAGCGTAAGCATGGTCGTGCGCTTGAGTTTTGCCTTGGGGCCTTCGGGCGTGGCGCTACCCAAATGCAAGTGCGGTGTTATTTTATCCAAAATGTACAGGAACAGGATGCCGGCCCAGAATCCGACTGTCGCTGGGATGAAAGCGAGTTTGCCCATCGATTCGCTCGCGCTGATTGCGGGCAAAAGTAGGCTCCAGACGGAGGCCGCCACCATGACGCCCGCCGCAAACGAGAGTAGACCCCGCTTGAGGTTTTGCCCCATCTGCTTCTTCATAAAGAAAACACATGCGGCACCGAGAACCGTCCCTAAAAACGGGATGGCAAGACCTTGGGCAATTTGTAATATGGGCTCGTTCATGCCATAAAGATAGTATTAACCTTTCTCATACGGCTTGCACAGGTAAACAAGTGCGGTGGTGAGCGTGTAGTCGGCAAGGAGTGCGGCGCCGAGACCCACGATGGAGAGCAGGCCCACGTTGTGGAGGGCCCCCATGGGGCTGAAGATGAACACGAAGAACATCGCGCAAAGGATGAATGTGGTCATGCCCATGGTCTTTCCGA
>NZ_DGUN01000077.1 GCF_002395745.1 Fibrobacter sp. UBA4309 | reverse complement strand
GTCCAACTTTTGGGGTTCACTTCAGCGTGGGGGGTGGCGGAATAATAGACGAAAGACGATAGGTTTTTCATTTTATCTTTCGTCTATCGTCTATAGCGAAGCCGAAGGCGAAGCGTTCTTTCGTCTAGTATGAAGCCAGGGGGAGACTTCCCCCATCAAAACAAAAAAAGAAACCGCCTTGGGCTGCGGTCTCGTTTAGAGCGGGAAAAGGGTTTGTTGCCAATCAGACACCGCTACGCGGCTGATTGTCAACCCTACGGGCTCGATGCTCGTGGGACTCGCATCAAGCTCAAAAAGTGCCTATTACATGGTCACTTCGTGCCCACGGCACTTTTGTGCCGAACCCTCTTCGATGCTTCTCGCCACCTTTTTCTCCCGCGCATAAAAAAAGAAAACCACCCTTGAGGTGGTTTTTCTTTTTTTAGAGCGGGAAAAGGGTCTCGAACCCTCGACATCGACCTTGGGAAGGTCGCGCTCTACCAACTGAGCTACTCCCGCGAGTGTTCCAAATTTAACAAAAAAAGCCTTTTTGTAAAGGGATTTGCGTTTTTTGCATCGCTTTTCGGGCCCGTTGTGTTTGCATAAACGCTTTTGGGGCGACCTGGCAGCATTTCGGGGCGAATCGCAGCCCGATAATATATTTTCATATCCGGTGTATGGGGGTGTTGTACCTTTATGTTTGGTAAGACTATGTTCGAAAAATTGATGCTGGGCGCTGCGCTGGTCGCGGCGGGTGCGGGCCTCTCGCAGGCCGAAAACTACAACTGGGGCAATGTCCGCTTCGATGGCGGTGGCTTCGTGTCGGCGGTGATCTTCCACCCGAAGGCCGAAAATGTGCTCTATGCGCGTACCGACGTGGGCGGCATCTACCGCTTCGATTTCGAGAACAAGAGGTGGATCCCGCTGATGGACTGGATCTCGGAGAATGACAAGGGCCTCTATGGTACCGAGGCGTTCGCACTCGACCCGACGGACCCGAAACGCATCTACGTGCTCGCGGGTACGGGATACTTTAGCCAGGGCCGGACTGCCGTGCTCCGGAGCGAGGACTACGGTGCCACCTGGGACACGAGCTACGTGGAAATGCTCGCCCACGGCAACGGCATGGGCCGCCAGACCGGCGAAAAGCTCGCGGTGGACCCGAACAAGCCGAACATTATCTTCTGCGGGAGCCGCACGAAGGGCCTCTACAAGAGTACCGACTACGGCAAGACGTGGACGAGCGCCTACAAGGTCGCGCTTTCCGATGCGAAGGAATCGAGCCTGAACGGTGTGAACGGAATCAGCTTCGTGATGTTCGACGAATCGCAGGGCAAGAACGCCGACGGCTCGACCAAGACAATCTATATCGGTATTTCTGACACGAAAGACAACCTGCAGGTGAGTAACGACGGCGGTGCTACGTGGAAGACTGTTTCGGGAGTACCTACCGGCCTGATGCCCCACCGCGCGAAGATTGTCGATGGCGACATGTTCATCACTTTTGCCGACGGCCCGGGCCCGCATAGCATTAACAGCGGAGCCTTCTACAAGTACAACATCGCGGGTGGCACCTGGACCGATCTCACCCCGAGCGATTCGGTGGAGCACGAAGGGAGCACTACCAAGAGTTACGAAAAAGACAAGAGTTCCTACGGCGGTGTCGCGATTGACCCGAAGGACAAGAACCACATCGTGATTTCGACGCTGGGCAAGTATACCGGTCGCCACCTTGCGAAGGATGCTGCGGGCAACGAACGCGACAACTACGGCGACCGCATCTACACGACCACGGATGGCGGCAAGACGTGGAATCACGGCCAGCATTACGGCGACGGCATCAACATCGACGCGAACGGCACGGACTGGATTCCGGGCAACGCCATCCACTGGGCGGGTTCGCTCGAGATTAACCCGTTCGACAACAAGCAGGCATGGGTCACGAGCGGCAATGGCATATTCATGACCGACGACATCACCGCGAAGGTGCCCGTGTGGAAGTTCATGTCCCGCGGCATCGAGGAGACCGTCCCGCTCGATATCGTGAGTATTCCGGGCGGCCCGCTGGTGACCGCGATTGGCGACTACGACGGCGCCGTCTATACCGATATCAATGCGAGCGCCCAGAGGCACACGCCGACGGTCGGCTCCACCGAGACGATGGCCTTCGCGCCGCTCAGCGGTAGCCTGCTGCGCACGGGCGTGATTACGGTCTACGGCCAGTACGAGAGCATCAACTACAACGTGATGTACCGCAGCGACGACATGGGCAAGACATGGGACAGCGTGAAGACTACGCTCAAGGGCCCGAAGGGTATGGTGGTGCTCTCCGCCGACGGCAAGGTGATGCTGCACCGGCCCGAGATGGGCTCGACCACGTACCGCTCCGCCGATAACGGCGCGACCTGGACCGCGGTGGAACTCGACGGCGGGCAGACGCAGAATTCCCGCATTGTTGCGGACCCCGTGAATCCGGATGTGTTCTACGTGATGGATGCGCAGGCGAACCTGTACCGCTCCGATGACGGCGGCAAGAGCTTCGCGAAATACGGTGCGCGCCTGCAGAACGATGCCACGGGCGAATACTACAACGGTGGCGGCCTTATCCGCACGGTGCCGGGCAGGGAAGGCCACGTGTGGGTCCCGATGGACCAGGCGCAGATGTGGCTCCCGAAGGGCTTCAGCGAGAACGGGCTTGCCTACAGCGAGAACGGCGGCAAGGACTGGACGCGCTGCGAAGGTGCAAAGACTGCCATTGCGGTGGGTATCGGCAAGGCCAAGGAAGGAGCCGACTACGAGACGATATTTATCTGGGGTGCCGCGAAGGAAGGCGACCCGATTGGAATCTACCGCAGTACCGACAAGTGCAAGACGTTCGAACGCATCAACGACGACAAGCACCAGTTCGGCGGCCCGGGTAACGGGAACTTTGTGCAGGGCGACATGAACAACTTCGGCGTGGTGTACATGAGCACCGTGGGCCGCGGTACGATTGTCGGCGCTCCCGAAGGTACGGATATTGTTTTGGGAAACAGACAGATTGCCTTGCCTGTATCGCCCCGCCTGCATCAGGAGAAGCGTACGCTCCATGTGACGGCGCCGATGGACGGTATGCTTGCCCTATTCTCCGTGAACGGCAAGACGCTCCTCACGGAATCGGTTCATGGCAACGCCTCCGTATCGCTTGAATCGATCCCCGCCGGCCGCTACGTGGCGAAACTGCTCAATTCTACGGGTAAACCTCTTGCAGTCAAGTTGCTCCAAATAAAGTAAATCTATATTTGGGCGCATGAAATGCAAGAAAATTCTTCCCGTATTTGTTTTTTCCGCATTGCTGTTCGCAGCATGCGGTGACGACAGCTCTTCCGCTTCTGCGGACCCTTCTGCTGAAGAATCCTCTTCCTCCGTGGAAGAAGGCGATGACTCTTCCTCTTCTGAAAAGGGCGATGCCAAGTCTTCGTCTTCAGCTAAGGAAGATTCCAAGTCGTCTTCTAGCGTGAGCGAAGAAAAGTCCTCTTCGAGCGAGTCTCCGAAGTCTTCGTCTTCTGAAGTATCTTCATCTTCGATAGTGCTTCCGGAAGGTACTCACGCTGCGAAACTCACCGATTTACAGAAAAACCACGAACTCAAGCTGTTCGACCAGACAGTCTACCTGTCGACCGGCAGCAAGCAGGGCGTTCTGGCTCTTCGCATTCCGGACGAATTGTGGGTGGCTACCTATACGGATTTTGCCGATGGCGTGGTGAGTTTTGAAGCGGGCAATAGCGGCGTACAGTATCGCGAAACCGATGCTGCCAATAAGATTGTGGAAAAGGTGAACAAGGGCTTCAAGATGTCGTTCGTCGTCAAAGAAGCCGACAATGCCGATGAAGACGACACAATTCTGTACTCTGTAGACGGTGGCGATTACAGCGAAGCCATCAAGGCCAGCGTCGCTGTCCAGAAGAGCAAGGTCTCCAAGGCCGAAGCGATTCAGAACAAGATTTATGAATGCTCTGACGGCGATTCTACGAAAATTTTTAAATTCCTCGATAGTTCGTACGCCTATGAAACTTCGGTCGACAACAATGTGGTGAACAAGCATGAAGGTCACTACGATATCCAGCGTTCCACGTTGCTGATGCTCCCGTTACGCGAAGAGGATGCATCGCTTTCGATGTTCATCTATTCTGTGGGTACCGACAGCACGATTACCTCACAGGCGGGCGAGTCCATGGACTGCACAGTTAAGGATATCGAGTAAGCCTAGTGGAATCGCGTTCCCAATACGGGATGAAACTCTAGAAAATGAAAAGACCTGCTTGTGAGCAGGCCTTTTTTGTACTTTCGCAGCGCTCAAGCGCCAATTGAATTACAGCTTCATATCGCTCAGGCGCGTGTGTTCCACAGCATCGAATTGTACTTTCGCTACGCTCAAGTACCAAATGCTAGGCTCGGTCATATCCATGCAAGCATGGCTGCGACTCTCGCCTTACGCATTTGTCGTCCTGAATTTATAACTTTATATCACTTAATCTTGTTTTATCTACTTGTTCGAATTCTTCGATGATCTCTTTGCTCGGGGCCTTGGTGCAGAGGCTCACGATGACGATGGTGGCGAAGCTAAGCACGAATCCGGGAACGAGCTCGTAAATCTGGAAGATTTCGGCGGAGAATCCGGAGAGGTAGAACTTCCACACGAATGCGGTAATACCGCCCACGAGCATGCCTGCGATGGCGCCCGGAAGCGTGGTACGCTTCCAGAACAGGGCAAGGAGCATAATCGGACCGAAGCAGGCGCCAAATCCGCCCCAGGCAAAGCTCACGAGACTCATCACCACGTCGAGGAAGCTCTTGCCCTGTGCAGCGCCGTTGGCGCTGGGCGCCCCCTGCATGGCGACGATGACCGCGATAACCGTAATCGCCACGACCACGCCGCGGCTCACCCACATGACTTCCTTGTTGCTCGCGTTCTTGCGGAACAGGTGCTTGTAGAGGTCGTTACTGAATGCAGAAGCGGAAACCAGCAATTGCGAGTCGGCGGTGCTCATGATGGCGGCGAGGATGGCGGCCATGAGGATGGCGGCGACAGCCGGGTGGCAGAGCGTCTGGCACAAAATCATGAAGATGCGTTCGGGGTCGGCGACGGTGATGCCGTTCGCTTCCACGTAATAGCGACCGAGAATGGCAATCATGATGGCGGCACCGAGGCAGATGGAAACCCAGGTCATGGCGACGCGGCGGGAGAACTTGATGTCTTCGGCGTTCTTGATGCTCATGAAGCGTACCAGGATGTGCGGCATGCCAAAATAGCCGAGACCCCACGCGAGGCTAGAAATCAACGCAATCAGGCCGATAGACTTGCCGGTGGTAGCGTTCGTGAACAGGCTCATCAGGTAGGGATTCTGCGCGTTCACGGCATCCATGGTGGCCGCAAAACCGCCCGAGCCGGCCATGATAATCGAGGGAATGGCGACGACGGCAATGAGCATCATGGTCGCCTGGATAAAGTCCGTCCAGCACACGGCAAAGAAGCCGCCCATGAAGGTGTAACTCACCACGACGACCGCACCGATGATAAGGCCCGTGGTGTAGTCCATGCCGAAGATGGTGCCGAAGAGTTTCGCGCTAGCCACAAAGCCCGAAACCGTGTAGAACAGGAAGAACGCGAGGATGAAAATCGAGGCGATAACGCGGATGATACCCTTGTTGTCGCGGAAGCGGTTCGCAAAGAAGTCGGGTAGCGTGATGGAGTCGCCGCAGAAGTGGCTGTACTTGCGGAGCCTGCGGCCCACGATTTTCCAGTTGAGGTACGTGCCAATGACGAGGCCGATGCCGATCCACGCTTCGGAGAAACCGCTCACGAAGATGGCGCCCGGAAGGCCCATCAAAAGCCAGCCGCTCATGTCGGAGGCCTGTGCGGACATGGCCACGACCCACTTGTTCATGCCGCGGTTGCCCAGGTAGTAGGCGTTCAGGCTGTTCGCCTTCTTGGAAAAGTAGAATCCGATACCGAGCATCATCAGCAGGTACAGGATAAATACGGTAATGACCATTTGGTGAATCTCCTTTTTTCGAATACTTGTTTATTGAAATATAACTATACGGACTACTTTTCCGTCCAGAGCCAGGTGCTCAGATAACGCTCGCCGGTGTCGGGGAGGAGTGCCACGATTCTCTTGCCCTTGAATTCGGGGCGTTTTGCCACCGTGAGGGCGCATTCCAAAGCGGCACCCGACGAAATCCCGACGAAGATGCCTTCTTCGCTTGCTGCCGCTCGGGCCGCGTTCCCGGCCTTCTCCGTGCTGGTGAGGTACACCTCGTCGACCACCTTCGGGTCATAGATTTTCGGGATAAAGTTCGCTCCGATTCCCTGTATCTTGTGCGGACCCGCAACACCCTTGCTAATCATCGGGGAGTCATCGGGTTCAATCGCAATCACGTAGACGTTCGGGTTCTTTTCCTTGAGGTACTTCGCCGTGCCGCTTACGGTGCCGCCCGTGCCCGCCGTCGCGATAAACACGTCCACGTTGCCCTCGGTATCGTTCCAGATTTCGGGACCCGTCGTGAGGTAGTGCGCTTCCGGGTTTGCCGGATTCTCGAACTGCTGCGGGATAAAGCTTCCCGGGTTCTGCGCCGCAATCTCATTCGCCTTCTCGATGCAGCCGGCCATGCCCTTCGCGCCTTCGGTCAATACGACCTCGGCCCCAAGCGCCTTCAAGAGCAGCCTGCGTTCCATGCTCATGGAATCGGGCATCGTGAGCACCACCTTGTAGCCCTTCACCGCACCCACGTAGGCAAGGCCCACGCCCGTATTGCCGCTGGTCGGTTCGATGATGAGCGCCCCCGGCTTGAGCTTGCCTTCCTTTTCGGCACGTTCGATCATGTTGAAAGCCACGCGGTCCTTCGCGCTGCCGAGCGGGTTGAAACTTTCGAGTTTTACGTAGACTTCGGCCTCGCCCTTGTTCAGCTTGTTGATGCGTACGAGCGGCGTGTTGCCGATGGTTTCGAGAATGCTGTTGTAGATTGCCATAAAAAAACTCCGTCGCGACAGGTGCCGCAACGGATAACAATCTAGTATTATTTTTTAGAGAGAGACTTTATACTGGATTTATTTTGCCAAGTCGGCGCGGTACCATTCGCCGTAGGCGACCGCTTTCTTGGTCGGGCTGTATTTTCCTTCTTCACATGCCCACGTGTTGCTTGTAAAACTCTTGTGAGAGATGGTTGCGTTTTCGTCAATGAGCCCGTCGCAATCCTGCACAAGGAACGAGACTGTCAGCATGGCTTGCGAGATCATGCAACGACCACCCGGATGAACGCCGTAAACTTCAACGCTGCCTTCGGAGGCTTTGCCTAGCACATGCCCCGTGGGTTGGCCTCCGTCGTTGACAACGACAATGTACAGTTTGCAGTTGTCCGGGTTGATTTTTTCCCCTGCAACGGCTGCGGTCAACGGGAAGTATTCGGCGACTTTATCTGTGGTGATTTCCTTGATTGTTGGGGCGGAATCATGAAAATCTAAACTGTATGCGGAAGATCCGTTATAGGCCAACACGTGGCTGTCGAACATGAGTTCGCTTGCCTCGTCTGTGAATTGTGCCGTGTAATTGTCTAGTGTGAATTTTGCGGTATCGATTTCGGTAACGGGGTTCCCGTATTCGTCGATAAGTTGCGGAGTCGTTTTTTCACTGCTGCTCGATTCGGCCTCGATGCTAGAACTGGAATTGTCGCTGATGCTTGTCGATGTCGGTATTACGAACCTGCCGTAAGAGCTCTCTGCCCCTTCAGAAATCTTGTTGCAGATGTCGCTTGCGCTGGCAGAAAAATCGCTTACAAGCATGCCGAAGGTAATGGTGGTGTCGGCCTCCTTCGTGGTACAGCTGGGCGGATTGGTTGCGGTACATTTGGTGAAATTTGTCATGCGGTGGTCTCCGCAGAAGACTTCCAGATTTCCCTTGTCGTCACATTTTGCCCACGAAACGACATCCGTTCCGCACGATTCGTTAAAGCGGATGAGAATGCCTTCGCACAGGTTGCCGGTATTCTCCAGCTTGAGATGTGTGACGACCATATTGTTCTTGTCGATCTGGATTTCGGAGGAATAGGTTTTCCCGTCGGCGCTACAGCTTGCCGAGGCTCCGTTTTCTTTTTCGAAGGCCTTCAGTTCGCCGCCTTGCAGGGAGTCGACCGATGTCGCTGCCGTCATGAAGACAATCTGGGCGATTTCGGTATTTTGCGTACTGCCGCTCGGGTCGGTGTTGGCGTTAGGGATAGTCGTGGAACCTGCAGACGAGGGATTGTCCGAGGAGCAGGCGGAAAGTGCGCAAAGGGCGAGTGCACTTGCGATATAAAGATTCTTCTTGAAGTTAAGCATGGTTCGCTCCTTTTGTTTTATTAGTAAATGGGAAAAGTTGAAAGTTGAGACCGTAGACCTGGTCCAGGTTGTCGCCTTCGTTTGCGATGGCGGCGATTCTCTTGGCGCAGGCGTCGATTTCGGCGACGATGCGCGCATAGTTTGTTTCGTTCACGCCGATGGTCATGCCCGTGAAGTACCTCTCGTTTGCGCTGTAGCGGTCCACTGCGCGCACGGCCATGTTGCCCATCTCCTTGTGCATCGCGCGGATGGCAATGGGGAGGGCTTCCGGTGAGCCGATGACGCTCTGTTCGGTTTGCGAATAAATCTTGTCGCCGTCTTTCTTGAGGAATCCGGCCTTCACCAGGAAGGCGAGGATATCGCGGACTTCTTCGGCGGAAACATATTCCTTGCATTCTTCGGCAATGTCACGCGGACGTGCCCCCGGCATCATCGGCGCGAGCTCGCGTATCACGGGATACTTCCAGGATTCATAGTACTGGAAGGCGTCACTGTCGACGACACGAGCCTTGTGTTCTGTGGCAATCTTCTCCATTTTTAATAGAGCCTCCTTTTTGTCGGCATCCTTGGTCGCCTTGGCCAGGACCACGAGGAGGGAGAAGTATTCCTCTTCGTATCCGGTGAGCCCCATCGCCTTGGATACCTGTTTCATCTTGACCTTGCTCAGTCCGCTCTTGCCTTCGCATACCAGCTTGAGGTACGTGGGCGAGGCGAATCCGGCAAGTTTCGAAAATTCCCTCCACGAGAAAGCGCCCGTACGCTTGCGCTCGTCGTAGAAGTCCTGCATAAACTTGCGGTAGTCTTTGTATTCGGTGATTGGTTTCATGTCTATAAATCTACCTAGAAAAATCGAAATGTGCAATAGTTGGAATGATACGAAAATGAAAAATTTGAAGAAAAATCGGCAAAAATCAAAAGAAAAATGCAGAAAATAAATGGGAATGATACATTACGTATCATTCCGTGTTTTTTAGTGCCGAAAGGGGATTTTTATTGACGCAAGTTTGCGCGGTACCATTCGCCGTAGGGGCCGTTCTCTCTGCCGGGGGGGACTCCGTTCTCGTCGCATGTCCATGGAGTGTTTTCGAAGAAGTCGCCACCTGCAAATGTCATCGCATACTCATCGAATTCGCCTGTGCAGTCTTTTATAAGGAAGATTTGCGCGAAGTCTCCATCTTTTTTGCAGTCTCCGCCGGCGAAGATAAGCGCGTATTTGACGTATTCATATTCGATATGCGTCAGAATTATGGCTAAGGATTGGTACCCTGACATGGCGACTGTGTAGATATCGCAGTGCTCGGAATTGAAATTTTCTCCGGTAATGGCCGTTGTCATCGGGAAGTACTTGGCGACTTCGGCGGGTGAGGGCTCCCTGATGGTGTATGAACCCGTATCGAGAACAATTTCGCTTGTCGGCAGAATGCGGTAGGCGAGTACGAGGCTGTCGAACGTAATTTCTTCGGAAATATCCGCGAATTGCTCCGCATATTTTTCCAGAGTGAACGATGATGTATCGATCGGTTCTCCCTTGTTGCTTGTGTCGAGGTGGTCAATGGGGTTATGCCCGGGAGTCCAGTAATCTTCGATGGGGTCAAAGTCCGAAACGTCAAGCTTGCCGGTGCTAATGTCGGTACAGATGCTTTCGGATTTCTTTACGAAGTCCTGGATAAAGTGGTTCGTGTCGAGAGCTGTCGTGGAATCCCGTTTTACATGGCATTTCTTTGTCCCGTCAGCTTCGGGTTCAGAGCATTCCAATGTAAGATGGCTTAAATCGGCGCAGAAAGCGTACAAGTCTCCCGTTGAAGTGCAGAAACCACTGTAACCGCCTATTACGGTAATTTTCGGGTTGGTGTTGCATGCATTCTGGAACTCCTGGAGAATGCTGTCGCAGGCGGCTCCGACATTGTGCATTGTCAATGTCTTGAAGATAAAGCCGTATCTTGCTTCCATCTTGAACTTGGCATCGAAGGACTGGTCGCCTGCGGCGCAGGTCGCTGCCGCTCCATTTTCCTTGTCGTAGAGCTTGACATCAAGACTGTCCATGTCGCTGCTTAGGGAAGTCGGTTCTGTCTCGAATGCGGTGATTTTTGAGTAGAAGGAGAAATCTTGGTCTGCACCGCAGAGATTGGTGGCGCTGTCTTGGTTTGAGTAACAATGATCCATGAGTTCGGGAATGATGGGCTTGTCGCCTTCAAAGACAATGGAGTCGTTCTCTGCGATGGCGTTCGGGTCTACTGTCGCCCCGGCGGTCGATGCTTCGTCCGAGGAACAGGCGGCGAGCGCGACTAGCGCGATGCTCCCGGCGACGATAAGTTTCTTGTTAAGCATGGTGCTCCTCCTTCACCTTGCCCGTGCAAGGGAAAAATTGAAAATTGATTCGGTAGACCTGGTTCAGGTCTTTGTACTCGTTTGCGATGTCGACGACCTTCTTGCAGCAGTTGCTCACCTCTTCGACAATGCGGCTGTAGGCTTCCTCGCATACGCCGAGTGTTGCCCCGGCGATGAACCTCTCGCTTGTATTGTAGCGGTCCACCGCACGCACGGCCATGTTGCCCATCTCCTTGTGCATCGCGCGGATGGCGATGGGGAGGGCTTCCGGTGAACCGATGACGCTCTGCTCGGTTTGCGAATAGACTTTCTCGCCGTCTTTCTTGAGGAATCCGGCCTTCACCAAGAAGGCGAGAATGTCGCGGACCTCTTCGGCGGAAACGTATTCCTTGCATTCCTCGGCGATGTCACGCGGACGTGCCCCCGGCATCATCGGTGCGAGTTCGCGGATTACGGGATACTTCCAGGATTCATAGTACTGGAAGGCGTCGCTGTCGACGACGCGAACCTTGTGTTCCCGCGCGATGCGTTCCATTTCGAGGAGAGCCGCTTTTTTGACGGAATCCTTCGTGGCGTTCCCGAAGTTGACGAGATGGGTGAAGTATTCGCACTCGTATCCGGTGAGTCCCATGGCTTTTGCGACCGGGGCGATCTTGATTTTGCTCAGGCTGCTTTGCCCCGTGCAGACGAGCTTAAGGAAGTTCGGCGAGGTGAACCCGGCGAGCTTGCAGAACTCGCGCCAGGAGAATGCGCCGTGACTTTTACGGTAATCGTAAAAGTCCTGCATAAAGAGGCGGTAATCCTTGTATTCGGTAATGGGTCTCATGCTTATAAAATAGGTTTGTTTTTTCCGGAAGTCAATACTTTGAATTATACAAAAACGAGAAAATTGACTGAAAAACGCAAAAATTTCATAGAAAATTTCAATTTATAATTCTAAATTATACAATCCGTATAATTTGGAGTCAAGTGTTGTTTTTTGAAGCCAAAATAATCTACATTAGCAGGACAAAGAGACACAATTCACAAAAGGATACAATATGGCAAACAAGTACGCCGGAACCCAGACCGAAAAGAACCTCCAGGCCGCCTTCGCAGGTGAATCCCAGGCCCGCAACAAGTACACCTACTTCGCCTCAAAGGCAAAGAAGGAAGGTTACGTCCAGATTGCAGCCCTCTTTGAGGAAACCGCTGCCAATGAGAAGGAGCACGCCAAGATCTGGTTCAAGTACCTCTGCGGCGGAGACATCCCAACAACGGCCGAAAACCTTGCAGCAGCCGCCGAAGGCGAAAACTGCGAATGGACCGACATGTACGCCCGCATGGCCCGCGAAGCCCGCGAGGAAGGCTTCGATGAGATTGCCGCCAAGTTCGAGATGGTTGGAGAGATTGAGCGCCACCATGAGGAGCGCTACCTCAAGCTCCTTGAGAACGTAAACGGCAAGAAGGTGTTCTCCAAGGATGGTGACGCCATCTGGCAGTGCGCCAACTGCGGCCACATTGTGGTTGGGAAAGAGGCACCGGACGTATGCCCCGTGTGCAATCACCCCCAGAGTTACTTCCAGGTTCTGGCACAGAACTATTAANNCGCAACAAGTACACCTACTTCGCCAGCTGCGCAAAGAAGGAAGGTTACGAACAGATTGCCGAGCTGTTTCTGAAGACCGCCGACAACGAGAAGGAACACGCCAAGCTGTGGTTCAAGGAACTGGAAGGCATCGGCGATACCGCTGCAAACCTGAAGGCTGCCGCCGACGGCGAGAACTACGAATGGACCGACATGTACGAAGACTTCGCGAAGACCGCCGAGGCCGAAGGCTTCAAGGCTCTCGCCAACAAGTTCCGCATGGTCGCCGCCATCGAAAAGCGCCACGAAGAACGTTACCGCGCTTTGCTCAAGAACGTGGAAACTGCCGCCGTGTTCGAGAAGAGCGAAGTCAAGGTGTGGGAATGCCGCAACTGCGGTCACATCGTCGTGGGCACCAAGGCCCCGGCCGCATGCCCGGTGTGCGCCCACCCGCAGTCCTTCTTCGAAGTTACTGCTGAAAACTATTAAGAGACCGCTCGTTCGTCGTCTCGGGTGAGGAACCTCCGATTTCTCACTCGCTCTCGCAACCACGCCTCGTTAATACGAGGCGTTTGTTGCTCACGGAGGGAGCCGAGTGTCGCGGCAGACTGCTTGCAGTCTGACATGACCGAGGTGACGAGTAATGCGCTTTAGCGCAATTACAAAAAATATCAAGATGTTTTTCGTCGGGAGTAATCCCGGCGAAATTTTTTATTAATTTATTGCAATAAGCAAATAAACAAAAAAATGAGAAAAGAAAGAGAAATATTAAATGAATGATTTTGTTGAGTTTAAGCCGTTTTATTCCCATGACACGGATGTCTATAACCTTAAGGAGTTTTCGCCGGCGGTTGTTGACAAAGCGTATTTGGATAATCTCGGCGTCAAGGTAGAACCTTCCGAAAGTACCCTCGAGGGCCTTACACGCGGTTCGAAAGTTTTCATGGAGCGCGTGAAGAATAGGACCGTCATTCCCGTATCGAAGCTCTATCTCGAAGACATCGACCCCGAAAAGGTTCAGACGGAAATCCACAACTACACGGGCCGCTGCCCGACGCTCACATTCGAAATCAATCCCATCAAGGGCTGCAATGTCGGCTGCCAGTACTGCTTGGTGACCGACGGCGTCCATGAACAGAAGTTGGTCGCTTACGAGAACTACCACCTGTACGTGCGCAAACTGCTCGAAGACATGAATGGAGACCCCTGGGGCCCGGTGACCGAAGAGGATATCCACAAGAAGAACGTCCTTCTGCAGGACCTCGCGACCGCCATCGAGGAAGCTCCGGAACGCAAGCAGGAAATCGAAGCGAAAATCGTAGGGCTGAGCCGCGGCAAGAACTGGAACCACTATTACTACTTCTCGCCCAAGACGGAAGCTTTCCAGGAACCGACGGTACAGACCGGCATTGCGCACAGGATTCTGAAGGAATTCATTGAACACTTCAAGAAACATCCCGATTCCAATGCGAGGCTCTTTATCGCATCGAAATCCGGCCCCAAGCACTTGATGTACGAGTACGAGGGCGAAACCATCCTCGACCTTTTCGAACAGCTCAAGGGGAAGATGCAGTTCAATACCAGCGTTTCCATTATGCCCACCGAGTTCAGGAACCTGCTGGAACCCTTTGCGGCTCCCATTGATGAACGCTTGCAATCCGTGAAGCTGTGCCGTGAACGTGGAATTCAGGCGAATTCGGCGCTTATCCAGCCGATTGTCATGCCCTACCTTACCGACGAACATATCAAGGAATTTTTCGACAAGTTGCACGACGCAGGCATTATCAACTACAAGCCGGAATTCCTGACCGCCTGCATGGAGAACCTGGCCATGCTCGGGCAGTGGCTCGGGCACTTTGACAAGAATCTGGAACGAGAACTTTACGAAGTCTACCTGAAACCCAGCAATGCTGACCACCGCAAGCAACGCGGGCGCACTGCCCCCGAAAGGGAACTCTGCATCGCCGCTATCAAGCGGATGATGGATTACACGCAGACGCTCGGCATGTCGACCAGTATTTGTTATTGGGTTCGCAAGCAGTTACAGATTCCGAACACGCTCATCCCCATTATAAACCAGAACGGGTTCCAGTGCCTTGGATACCAGTCCAAGCTGTTCCAGAAATAGCAACCCGTAATGAAGGTTTATGATGGCAAAGACTAACTTTTGGGAAGTCTGTAACGGGTTGTTCGGCGACCAGGAAAGCTATTACCACAGGTGGTATCACGAAAAACCTCTGGTCATTACCCCGGAACGCAACGAAGAACTGCGCGAGATGCACCGCGTCCTCTACAAGTGCGTTGAATATATGGCGGCCAACTATGCCGAATTTACGGACAAGTACATGCCGCTTTCCGAAAAGGAAATGGAAATCCTCGAATACCAGAGCAGGTATCCGTTCTTGGCGGGAACGTTCCGGCCCGATTACTTGATTGCCGATGACGGGGAACTCAAGCTTTGTGAGATTACAAGCCGATTCTTCGGACACGGGATATTCATGTCGTACTTTGCCGAGGCTGCCGCCAACAAGTTTATGGAAAAGCACCCCGGATGCCACAGGGAATCGCTTTACGAGCAGATGATGCAAAGCGCACTGGAAATCGTCGGTGACAAGGACGAAATCTTTGTGCTCAAGAGTTCCGATAAGACTTCCGAAATCAAGCTGTATAAGCCTTTCTACGAGCACTTCGGAAAAAAGGTCACCATCCTGGAAGCCGACGAGGTCGAAGCGCGCGTGAACGACTGGAACGGAAAATTCGTCATCAGCGCATTGAACCAGAAGGATATCCTCAGCTATTCCATGGACACCATCAAGGCCATGGTCGATTCCCGAATGTACAACGATTTCCGCACGGTATTCGTGATACACGACAAGCGGTTCATGCAACTCTGGTACACGCCCGAATTTACGCAGAAGTTCTTGACAGACAAGGAGGCGGAATTCCTAAGGGCGCATGCTATCGAAACGTACATTTGCAAGGACAAGGCTTCGGCCGGGATTCTAGAAAAAGCGTATGCGAACAAGGATGCCTATATCTTGAAGCATTACCGCTTGGGCAAGAGCGAAAAGGTTTATGCGGGTCCGCTGACAAGCGAAAGTGATTGGAAGGCGCTCTTTGATGGGGGTGACGTCAAGGACATGATTATCCAACCGTTCTTGCACCAGAAAACGTACCGCACCGTATGGGAAGGGACTCCTTTTGACGATTACATTTGCGGCATGATGCTTTGCATCGATGACAAGTATTTCGATTCCGGGCTTTTCCGTACGTCCAGTTGCCCGGTGACAAACATGGTCGACGATCGCAAGGCGTTCCCTGTAGTGACAAACGATGAGCGTATCATTTCTTGCGGAGACGTGCTTTGATTATCGCTGGAAACCAGCCCTATTTTTTCCCGTATATCGGCTTCTGGCAGCTCGTCAATGCTGTCGACCTGTTCCTGATTGGCGATAATTACAATTTCATCAAGCACGGGTGGATTCAACGGAACCGAATTCTCGTTTGTGGCAAACCTTTCTTTTGGGGCCTAGAAGTAAAGCATATCAGTTCGTTCAAGAAGATAAACGAAACAGAATTCACGGACTTTAACGTTTCTCAGAAACTGAACACAATCTACTACGCTTATTGCAGGGCCCCGCAATTCGATGCAGGTTACGCACTCATCAAGGAAATATTGAACTATCCCGAGCGCAATGTCGCAGAGTTCCTTTTCCATTCCATAAAGGCTGTCTGCCTGTATCTCGGAATAAACACGAAATTCGTAAAAAGTTCAGAAATAACGGGAAACGACAATTTCAAGCGGGAATACCGCATCTATGACTTCTGCCAACGGCTTGGGGGCGACACCTACATAAACGCCGTAGGCGGGCAGGACCTGTACCATTTTGAAGACTTCGAGAAGCACGGGGTCTCGTTGAAGTTCATACACCCCAATATCCGGCCATACAAGCAGTTCTCTAACGAATTCGTTCCGGGACTCTCGATTTTGGATGTCATCATGTTCAATCCGCTGGATGCAATAAAAGAGATGCTGGTCGATTGTAGCTTTATCGAGAAGGAGACTTCGCGGCAGGACAAGCCTCATTTGTGGTTTTAATCTTGACGTGCATCATTCGCCTTGCGTAAAAGTTCCTAAATTTATGGGGCTAACAATTCCATAATGAGGTAAAAACGAAAAATGGCAAGAGCATTGATTATCGGTTGTGGCGCTGTCGCCACGGTTGCTATCAAGAAGTGCTGCACGGCAAGCGAAGTGTTCAGCGAAATCTGCATCGCTAGCCGCCACCGCGAAAACTGCGAGAAGCTCGCCCAGGAACTGCGCCCGAACACGAAGACGGTCATCACGACTGCCGCCGTGGATGCGGACAAGGCCGAAAATGTCTCTAAGCTCATCAAGGAATACAAGCCCGACCTGGTGATGAACATCGCGCTCCCGTACCAGGACCTCGCCATCATGGACGCATGCCTCGAATGTGGCGTGAACTACATGGACACGGCGAACTACGAGCCCGAAAACATCGACGATCCGGAATGGCGCAAGGTCTACGACAAGCGCTGCAAGGAACAGGGCTTCAGCGCCTACTTCGACTACAGCTGGCAGTGGGCTTACAAGGAAAAGTTTGAAAAGGCCGGCCTCACGGCGCTGCTCGGTTCCGGCTTTGATCCGGGTGTTTCCCAGGCCTACTGCGCCTACGCTTTGAAGCACCAGTTCGACACCATCGAAGAAATCGACATCCTCGACTGCAACGGTGGCGATCACGGCTACAAGTTCGCGACGAACTTCAACCCCGAAATCAACCTGCGCGAAGTTTCCGCTCCGGGCAGCTACTGGGATACCGACGCAAACGGCAAGGGCCACTGGGTTGAAATCCCGGCCATGAGCATCAAGCGCGAATACGTGTTTGACGAAGTGGGCAAGAAGGACATGTACCTGCTGCACCACGAAGAAATCGAATCGCTCGCCCAGAATATTCCGGGCGTGAAGCGCATCCGCTTCTTCATGACGTTCGGCCAGAGCTACCTCGACCACATGCGCTGCCTCGAAGACGTGGGCATGCTCAGCACGCAGCCCATCAAGTTCCAGGGCCAGGAAATCGTGCCTATCCAGTTCCTCAAGGCCCTCCTCCCGGACCCGGCAAGCCTCGGCCCCCGCACCGTCGGCAAGACGAACATCGGTTGCATTTTCAAGGGCACCAAGGACGGCAAGCCGAAGACCTACTACCTCTACAACGTCTGCGACCACCAGGAATGCTACAAGGAACTCGGTAGCCAGGCTATCGCTTACACCACAGGCGTTCCTGCGATGTGCGGCGCCATGATGGTGCTTACCGGCAAGTGGAACAAGCCGGGCGTGCATACCGTGGAAGAATTTGACCCGGATCCGTTCATGGAAGCCCTCACCAAGTACGGCCTCCCGTGGAAGGAAAACTTCAACCCTGTGCTGGTGGATTAGACGAAAGAACGGCGCAAGCGCCTTTAGACGAAAGTTTTTTCAAAAAATCTTTCATAATAAGCATTCTCTTTCGTCTATCGTCTTTCGTCTATCGTCTAGATTTTAATACCTGAGGCCTAAAAATGAAAAAATGGCGCATTGACGATTCCCGTGACTTGTACAACGTCAAGGGTTGGGGCGTGAACTTCTTCGACATCAACGAGAAGGGCCACGCGACAGTTCACCCGCTCAAGGAAGGCGGCCCGGACATCGACCTGTACGAACTCGTTCAGGAACTTTCGCTCCGCGACGTCTCCACCCCGATGCTGCTTCGCTTCCCGGACATCCTGGACAGCCGCATCGAGAAGATAAACGAGTGCTTCAACAAGTCCCGCCAGGAATACGGTTTCAACGGAAGCTACTACAGCATCTTCCCGATCAAGGTGAACCAGCAACGCGCTGTTTTGGAAGAAATCGTCAGTCACGGCAAAAAGTACAACATCGGTCTCGAGGCCGGTTCCAAGCCGGAGCTGCATGCGGTGCTCGCGAACATGGACAACCCGGATTCGCTGATTATCTGCAACGGCTACAAGGACGAGGACTTCATTGAACTTGCCCTCCTCGCGCAGAAGATGGGCAAGAAGATTTTCATCGTCGTCGAGAAGATGAACGAGCTCCACTTGGTGGTGGAACTTTCCCGCCGTATCGGCGTGCGCCCGAACATCGGCATCCGCATCAAGCTTGCAAGTTCCGGTAGCGGCAAGTGGGAAGAATCTGGCGGATACCATAGCAAGTTCGGCCTCAACAGTTCCGAACTGCTTGAAGCGCTGGACTACATCAAGCAGGAGAAGATGGAAGACTGCATGAAGCTCATCCACTTCCACCTGGGTAGCCAGATTACGAACATCCGCCACATCAAATCGGGCCTGCGTGAAGTCTCGCAGTTTTACGTGCAGATTCGCAAGATGGGCATGAGCCTTGAATTTGTGGACGTGGGCGGCGGCCTCGGTGTTGATTACGACGGCACCCGCAGTTCCAATGCGAGCTCGGTGAACTACTCTATCCAGGAATACGCGAACGACGTGGTGTATGCCATGTTCGAAGCCTGCGAAAACGGCGATGTGCCGCACCCGAACATCATTGCGGAATCGGGCCGTGCTCTTGCGGCGCACCATTCCATATTGGTATTCAACGTGCTGGAAACCGCCGGCCAGGCGTTCTTTGACGAGAACGCTCACGAGATTGACGACGACGCTCCCGACGCATTGAAGGATTTGTACGGCATCTACAAGGGACTTACCCCGAAGAACCTGCTTGAAAGCTGGCACGATGCCATCCAGCTGAATGATGACGTGCTCAATGGTTTTAAGGTGGGCGATTACGACCTGCCGACGCGCGCCATGTGCGAACGCTTGTTCTGGAGCATCGTGCGCAAGGTGGACCAGCTCGCGAAGGATTTGCGCCATCCGCCTTACGAACTCGGCGAACTTCCGCGCCTCTTGGCACAGAAGTACTTCTGCAATTTCAGCTTGTTCCAGAGCCTGCCCGACAGCTGGGGCGTGGACCAGGTTTTCCCGCTCATGCCTATCCAGCGCCTGAACGAGGAACCGACGGTCGAGACGACTATCCAGGATGTCACTTGCGACTCCGATGGTAAAATCGACATGTTCGTCCGTGGTGGCGACGTGAGCCGCACGCTCCCGCTGCATGAACTCAAGAACGGCGAACCGTACTACATCGCGGTCTACCTCGTGGGCGCCTACCAGGAAATCCTCGGTGACCTGCACAACCTCTTTGGCGATACGAACGCGGTCCATATCGTGTGCAACGACAAGGGCGGTTACGAAATCGACAAGGTGATTGACGGCGAATCCGTGGAAGACGTGCTCGACTACGTGAACTTCAGCGACAAGGCGCTCGTGCGCACCATGGAAAACTGGGTGTCGCGCTCCGTGAAGGAAGGGAAGATTAGCCTGCAAGAAGGCAAGGAATTTCTAAACATCTACCGCGGCGGCCTTTACGGGTACACGTATCTGGAGTAATTCGGAATGGTACTTGAGCTGAAGCGAAAGTACAATTAGAAATAAGGAATTATCTAGTCAGTGGAACGGAATGGTCGACAGATTGCTGTGTTGCTTGCGACTTACAATGGCTCCAAGTATTTGGCAGCTCAGCTTGAATCGCTGTTCCGGCAGACTTGCAAAGATTTCCACCTGTATGTCCGTGACGACGGCTCTACCGACGATACGCTGAAAATCGTAGATGACTTTGTCCGCATGTATCCGGACCGCATTACCGTCGTGCGTGAATGCGTGAGCCATTGCGGTGCGGCACGCTCCTTTATTCGCCTGCTTCGGGCGGTGGACGCCGATTACTACATGTTCTGCGACCAGGACGATATTTGGCACGAAGATAAAATCGAAAAGACTTTTGCCTGCATGCGCAAGGTCGAAGAGGAAGTGGACAACGGGGTCCCTGTTGTGGTATCGACGGACCTCCGCGTGGTGGACGAGAATCTGGCCGTGATGAAGGAATCCTTCAACGCGAACTTGAAGATTGACGTGTTCAGGAAACATCCGCAGATGCTCTGCGTTCGCCATGTCGTTACGGGCTGCACCATGATGTTCAATGCCGATGCGAAGGCAGTTTCGTTCCCGATGTCGTCGCTTTCTACGATGCACGACGAGTGGGTCGCCCTATGTACGCAATTCAATGAAGGCAAGGTCTTCGTGATGGACGAGGTGACGGTTGACTACCGTCAGCATTCCTCCAATACGCTCGGCGCCGCGACGGCAGGTCGGGGATTTTTCAAGCGTGCGCTGGCACGCGAGGGCTGGAAGCAGTTCTTCCAGAGCGTTAGGTTGCTCCATAGGGAATTCGGCGTGTCGTTCCCGCGCTTTTTGCTCTACAAAATTTTATATAGTTGGATGTAGGTAACTATATGCGAAGCGTCTGCATGGCCACCTACAATGGCGAAAAATATATCCGTGAACAGCTGGATAGCATTATTCCGCAGCTGCGGGACGACGACGAACTGGTCGTTTCGGATGACGCTTCTACGGACCGTACGTTGGAAATTGTCCGCAGCTATAACGATCCGCGTATCAAGTTTTTTCAAAACGAGAACCACGGGGTCGCGCACAATTTCGAGAACGCCCTGCGCCATGCGTCTGGCGATATCCTCTATTTTGCCGACCAGGACGACGTGTGGCTCCCCGGCAAGCTCGACAAGATGGAAAAGTTTCTTGTGGATGGCGGTTACGACACTATCCTGTGCAACTGTTCCCGGACCGATGCGAACCTGAACATTGTCAAGAAACGTCATTATGACGACGCCTGGCCGATGAAGAAGTCCCTGCTGCAAAATCTCGTCAATAACTGCTGGCTTGGGGCCTGTATGGCCTTTACCCGGGAGGTAAAGGACGCCTGCCTGCCGTTTCCGCCCAAGGCGGTGGCTCACGACCTGTGGGTTTCGTACTATTCCCAGAAGCATTTTCGGTGCGGATACCTGGACGAAGTCCTTCAGTTGTACCGTCGCCATGACGGAACCGTATCCTTTACCGGCGGTAAGAGCAAAAATAGTCTATATTTTAAATTGTCCTATAGATTGTACCTGGCCTGGCATTTGCTTTGGACGTAGGATGAATCTATATTCCCTGATGTTATGTTCTATAATAGAATTGAACAGTTCCTGTCGAAGCAGAAGACCTTGGAAGAAAAGTTCTTCTGGTGTGTCGTTCTGTTCTCGGGAATTGCGGCGGGAATAGCGACCCTTTTTACCATATACGAGGATATCGGCTGGGCTCCCGTTGTCATGAGTGCGATTTGCGCATTGATGTTCGTTTTGGTTGGAGTTGCCGCGAAACTGACCGGTCGCGTGTCGGTTTGGTATTTTGTGTCGTGTATATTGCTGAACGTGATCATGCTTCCGCTCCTGTTTTTTATGACTGGCGGAGTTGCTAGCGGAACCATCTTCTATTGCTTTATGGGCATTTTCGTCTGCTCCCTGTACAATCACAAGAAGCGCCGCTTCCTTTTGATTGTTATTTCCTTGTGCTCTTACGAGATAATGTTCCTCCTGGCGAGGCTTTATCCGAATCTAGTGACGCAAGTGAAGCCGGAAATGACAAACCTGGACTACGCCTTGTCGTTCCTGTTCATGGCGGTTGTGCTTTACGCCGTAGTAGCCTTCTTGGTGAATGTGTTTGACAAGGAACGCCGACAGAAGGATGCCCTTCTGAAAAGACTCGATTTCTATTCGAAGCGGGATCCGATGACGGGCTTGTTCAATCGCAAGCATTTTATGAATTATCTCGACAAGATGATTTGGCCGGAACGCGACGGTTTTTATATGCTGATGTACGATATCGATGATTTTAAGCAAATTAACGATAAGTATGGACATGCCTTTGGAGACCTTATTTTGAGCGTCGTGGCCAAAAATGCCTCTGCCGAAAGGATTGTCGGTTTCGGTGAATGCGCCGTGCGCTACGGCGGCGAAGAGTTTGGCCAACTCTTCTATGCAAAGACTTTTGAGGAAGCCTTGCAGAGAGCCGAACAGCTGCGTAACAAGATTTCTGCGCTTTCTTTTGAAGAACATCCCGAGGTGCGAATCACTGTCAGTGGCGGCTTTGTGGATTGTACGAACGAAAGCTTCTATCATCCGAACAAGATGTTGAGTGTCTTGGATAAATTGCTCAATCTTGCAAAGTCACGTGGCAAGAACCAAATTTGCTTTAGGGAATAAAATTATATTTCGGCCATGCTGCACGAAATAGCTCCTCACAAGTTGCATAATGAATTCCGGACGCAATTGCCGAAACCCGACGATTGCGTGATTCTCTTTGATGGCGAAAAGAGCTTGTTGAAAAAACAGGGCGAATCCTTCGTGATTCCCAGGATCAAGGATTTTGGCGAATCGCCCTTGCCGTGCCATTATCTTTTTTGTGTGGACGATGTCGGCTATTTCTTGGCGGAACCCGCTTTTGCAGAAGCGATGGCGCGCTCGGTGCCAGCGGGTTTCGAGTTCAAGCCTGTCAGGACTTTCCGCTATATGGAAAGCCCGTTGGAACGTCTGGGCGGAGCTACGGCGGCCCATATCGCCAAGTGGGAATCCCTGAACCGTTTTTGCGGACGTTGCGGCTGTGCGACTGTACGCGGTGAACGTGAACGTTCTATAAATTGCCCGAAGTGCGGCAATGTCGTCTACCCGAAAATTTCCCCGGTGGTGATTGTTGCGGTCCATAATGGCGACGAACTCTTGATGGCTCGCAATCTGGACAATCCCGACAAGAGCCGACTGTTCTTGATTTCGGGATTTGTGGAAGTGGGAGAAAACTTGGAACAGGCGGTCCATCGCGAAGTCCTGGAAGAGGCAGGCGTGCATGTGAAAAATGTCCGCTATTTCGGTTCGCAACCTTGGCCGTTCAGCGAATCGCTTATTGCCGGTTTTACCGCCGAATTGGACGGGGATCCGACGCTTCGCGTCCAGGAATCGGAGTTGGCGACTGCGGCATGGGTCAAGCGCGAAGATATTCCTCCGTATGACACGAGCGTAAGTATCAGTTCGTGCCTCATCGAGAATTTCCGCCACGTCTAAAATTGCTAAATTTACAAACGATGAAATTACCTGTCGTTTGTATTATTGGACGCCCGAATGTGGGGAAGTCCTCTCTCTTTAACCGAATCCTGGGGCGACGTGCCGCGGTTGTCTCTGACCGTGACGGCGTTACCCGCGATAGGCATTACCAGACCGCAAACTACAAGGGTCACGAATTTACCGTTGTCGATACGGGTGGATTCTTGCCCGATGATTCGATTGACGTGTTGGCGGATAGTGTCCGTACGCAGATTTTCAATGCCGTGAAGGAATCCGACCTGGTGCTTTTCATGGTGGATGTCCGTGTGGGCATCACCAAGCTCGACCAGCAGTTTGCCCGTCTTGTCCATAAAGAAGACAAGAAGGTGATTCTCGTGGCGAACAAGAGCGAACAGCAGGGTGACCGTCAGGAAAGTTACGAGTTCCTGAAGCTGGGCTTCGGCTTGCCGCGTACGATCAGCGCCTTGACGGGTTACGCATGCCTTAGCCTGCTTGACGAAGTCGTGTCCGTGTTGCCGACACCCGTGCGCGGCGAACGCCGTGAAGAACGTCCGATCCGCTTTGCCATTCTGGGACGCCCGAACGCTGGCAAGAGCACCCTGTTGAACCGCCTTCTGAACGAAGAACGCGCCGTGGTTTCGGATATTCCGGGAACGACCCGCGATTCCATCGACTGCGATTTTATCATAGATGGCCAGAAGTTCGTGGTGACGGATACGGCCGGCCTCCGCAAGAAGGCGAAAGTCGAAGACGAAGTGGAAGTCTTCAGCAACATGCGTACGCTCGAAAGCATCCGCCGTTCAGACCTTTCCGTGCTGATGGTGGACTGCACCCGTGGCATGGAAGTCCAGGATTACCGCATCATTACCGAAATCCGCAAGGCGGGCAAGGGTCTTATCATCGTCTTGAACAAGTGGGATATTCTTCCCAACAAGACGGAAAAGTCCTTTGACCACATGATCAAGGACCTCCTGGAGAGGGACCCCATGCTGGAATATGTGCCAATCCTTTCGATCAGCGCCAAGGAAGGTTTGCGTATAGGTCGTGTCATCCAGGCGATTCGGACTGTCTATGCCAACTGCCGCAGGGTGCTGGGCCGTGACCGCGTTGTCGAGGCCTTTGCGAATTTCTTGCAAGAAAAGGCTCCGCCGAGCCACAACGGTCGCGTGGTGATGCTTACCCGAGCCTGCCAGATAATGGTGGAGCCGCCGGTAATCGCTATAGAGACGCGTACGCCGGATTCCGTTGACGAATCGTACAAGCGTTATTTGCTCAAGAAGTTTTATGAGGAATTCCAGTTGCAGGGTGCGCCCCTCCGCTTGAATTTCGATAGGAAGTTAACCCTTAGAAAGGATGAAGAACTTGAACAGTTTACTGAGTCTTCCAATAGCGTACTTGCTGGGGTCGATCCCCAGCGCCATATGGATCGCAAAACTCGCGAAAGGTAAAGATTTCGATATCCGCGATTACGGCTCCAAGAACGCGGGTTTGACTAATACTTTCCGCGTCTTGGGATGGAAGCCTGCGCTTCCGGTAGTTTTCATGGATTTGCTCAAGGGGTTCTTTGGCCCCTGGATTGCCATGAAGTTGTGCGAAATGCAGGTGGCGGCGGGCGGTGACGATTATTCGCACTGGGTGCCGCTTGTCGCGGGCATTCTCGTGATTCTTGGCCATAGCTTTACCTGCTTTGCCGGTTTCCGTGGTGGCAAGGGCGTGCTTGCCGCTTTGGGCGTGTTCCTCGCGCTCTGCCCGATTACCGCGCTTTCTGCGTTTGGCGTGTGGATTGTCCTCACGGCTTCAACAAAGTACGTTTCGGTGGGTAGCATCGGCGCGTGCGTCGCACTCGGCGTTTTTGCCGTGATGGGGTTCCTCAAGTTGCCTTTCCCGCCCGATGATATCAACCTCGGGCTCATGATTACCTGCCTGTTGGTGGCTGTTTTCGTGATTGTGAAGCACAAGTCGAACATCAAGCGCCTTTTGAACGGCACCGAGAACGGATTTGGCAGCAAGCGCAAGACCCCGAAGGCATAAATATTGTAGATTGTTAATATGAGACGAAAGAACGGTGCTTCGCACCTACAGACGAAAGACGAAAGAATAAAAATGACGCTTCGCGTAAAATATAAAGTGTTCTCTCTCGTCTCTCGTCTCTCGTCTCTCGTCTAACGTTTTTATTAGGGAAGAATACTATGAAGGTTACAGTTTTAGGTACAGGCGGTTGGGGACTGACTCTCGGTCAGGTGGTCTATGAAAATAAGTGCGAAGTTTCGTTCTGGACAAACTCGCAGGCCGAAGTTGATTTGCTCTCGACGGAACACCAGTACAAGGACAAGCTCCCCGGCGTAATTTTTCCGGCGGATTTCAAGTACACGACCGACATGAACGCGGCCCTGGATGGCTGTGACATGGTGCTCATCGTGGTGCCTTCGCAGTTCATGGGCGGTGTCGCGAAGAATCTGGGCAAGTGGACTCCGGCAAAGGGCAAGGAACCCATCGTCGTCTGCGCCACCAAGGGTATTCTCGAAGGTACGAACCAGCTGATGAGCGAAGTGCTGCTCTCGAACGTGCCGTGGCTCACCGACGACAAGATGGTCGCCTTCAGCGGGCCTTCGCATGCCGAAGAGGTTAGCCGCCATATCCTTACTGCGATTGTGGCCGCCTGCGTGAACGAGGAATCCGCGAAGTTCGTGCAGAAGGTGATGAGCTGTTCTTACCTGCGCGTTTACAGTTCTACCGACATCGTGGGCATCGAACTCTGCGGTTCCGTGAAGAACGTGATTGCGATTGCCTCCGGTGTGCTTTACGGGCTCGAGGCGAGCGGCAAGTACAAGATTGGCGACAATACGCGTGCAGCCCTCCTTACCCGTGGCCAGGCCGAAATGTGCCGCCTGGGCAAGGCTCTCGGTGCAAAGTCCGAAACGTTTGCGGGCCTTGCCGGCATGGGCGACCTTATCGTGACCTGCCTCTCGCAGCATAGCCGCAACCGCTATGTGGGCGAACACATCGGTAAAGGCGAAACCATCGATCAGGTGCTTGCCGGCATGAAGATGGTGGCCGAAGGCGTGCCCACCTGCAAGAGCACCAAGGCGCTCGCCGACAAGCTCGGAATCGAGATGCCCATCGTGAATGCCGTCCACGCGCTCCTCTTCGAAGGCAAGAAGGTCGACGACGTCATCAAGGACATGTGGGGCCGTGAGCTCAAGGAAGAAGTCTGGTAATCGGCAACCTGCCTAGAACGAATAGCGGATTGCGAGGCTGCTTGCAAATCCATTCCTGAAGAGCCCGGTCCCAGACCGGGTTTTTAACGATTTGTCGGAATTCCTTTCTGATTCGCCGTCGCTGTATTCCTTTGAAAAATCAAAATCCAGGGGGACGATCTGGCTGGCGTTCCAGTCGAGCGATATCGTGTGCGATGAACCGGCGAAAGATTTTTCCCAGGAAAGTCCGAGACTGATGATGGTCCCGAAGCTTTCCAATTGCCAGTGCCACGATTCCTTCCTGGAATCAAAGGCGATAAGCCTTGTCGTTTCGGATGTCTTTTCCACATCCATTTCGTCGTAGGTGTAATATCCCTGGATGTCAATGGAGGGGACGATAGTGTGCCCGGCAAAACTCAGGCGTGGGTTGATCTTGGCTCCGGCGGCAAAGGCGAAAATGTCGATGTCGGCGCCCACACGGTAGACCTGCTGGAGAAAGGTGAAGGAGAGCGCCTGTATGATGGACGGGGCGAGCAGACGGTTCGGAGCGAAGGTCTCGAAAAATCGTTCGTCTTTTTTTTCCATTTGTACGTTTGCCCGCAGTGCCGAAGCGTGCAGGGCGTAGTGGAGGCGTTCCCACGAGAGCTCTGCCAGATGCAGGTTCGCATCGAGCGGAACGAACATGAAACGCTTGGTGCTGCTGTCGCGGTAGGTGTTGCCGATGATATTCAGGTTGGCGATGACGTTCGTGTAATGAAGCCGGATGTCGTTGTCCGTTCCGTCGAAGGAATAGTGTATGTCGGCTATTGCCAGATGAGATGAATCCTTGACAAAGTATTCCCTGTTGGCGCTGTACGGGGTCGTAATGATGCTTTCAATTTTGGCGTTGACGTACTGCTTGCCGAATTGGGCGCCAATTATGACTCCCTTACGGAAGAAGTCTGTCTCCCAATCGGCAGCGATATGGCTTATTTCGCTATTGTCGTCGTCGGAATCCCAGCGGATGGACGCCAGGGTCGGGTGCCCCATGCCGATGAAGGAACCCATGTAGGCGGAAGAATCGGCCTTGTGAATGCGCATGCCCGATGTCATGGAATAAAGGCTGTTGGCGTCAACAGAAAAATCGATGTACTTGAAACCGACGCGAATGCCGGCGGAACCGATCAGGCCGTTGCTTTTTATGGAAAGTTCCCAGCCGTCGTTCCATGTCCCGCCAAACCGGTAGTGGCCGAAGCTTCCGAATGCGGTATATTTCCCTACGCTTACGGAGTCCGTCACATGGCACCGGGTACCGCTAACTTCGGCGGTTTCGGTGTCCAACAAAAAAAGCCCGCCGCATTGGGCGGTGCTTTTTGAAGAAACGGAACCATAAGCTACAGAAAAGGCTGTAATGCTTACCAGTCCAATGACGTATTTAATAGTCCCAGTCGTCATCCATCCAGTTTTCTTCCGAGGCTATCGGAGAAGAATAATCGTCGTCGTCATCGATAATCGCAGGGAGGAATTCGTTCCAGAACATTTCCACGGTCATGTCGGGCAGGACTCCGCCGAACGTGATATCGGGGAAGATGATTATCTTGCTGAGTTCGTCAAGCGTGTAGCTGCGGCGATCCCCGTCATCGTCTACGCCGTTGACAATGTCCTGCAGCGAATAGGTCTTGTTGCCGTCCTTGTCGGTGAAGTAGAGGATGTTGGGAACTTCGTTTTCGATATAGGCGGTAGCGTATTGCGTTTTGCCGCCTTCTGTCTTGCACATTCCTTCGGGGAGCGTAATTGAAGGAATGGTCCATGTCGTGGTGACGATATCTTCTTCTTCGAGGTAAGAGAAGTTATAGCCTTCTAAGTAGGATTCGATGGTAAAGTTTACTTTGCAACCTTCCACCTCGTAAGTGATTTCAACTTCAGCGTTGGGGTCGTAGGCGTCTAGCCAGATGGTTCCGTTGTAGGAACCGTCTTCCCAGCTTCCGACTTCCGGCTGAGATTCGGGATTGAACTTGTGGTACTCCTGCATTATATAGCGCTGCATGTATCTTTGGGCGTATGCCTGGTATTCCACCTCATCGGACCAGTAGAATCCGCCGTCCGGGGTGTCCCACTTGGAGTTGTCGTTGAGGACGTGGTACGGCAGGAATTTCAGGGTGCCGTCGGTATTTTCGAAGAACTTGGAAAAGTTGACTTTGATTTTCTTGCCTTCGGCATAGGGAATGTCGAAACCGGTCTTGAGTTTTTCGCGAATGATATCCAGCGAGTCGATAATCTTCTGTGCGTCCTTGGTGCTAAGATCAGAAAATTCGTCATTGCCTACGATATAGAGGTCGTTTTGCTGGGTGGTTATTCCCGTTTTTGCTTCTTCCAAGCCATATTGGATGCCGAACTGCACATAGGTAATGGCACTGTCCAAAAGGTTCGGGATGTTTTTGTATTCCGACTTCCAGGAATCCTGGACAGACGTGAACTTGCTGTCTTTGCCGACGAGCTTTGCCAGGTGCTTGATGCCGTAGTTGTTTTCGTAGTCGAACGTGTAGCCGAAATCTTCCAGGGAATCAATCCAGTCGTAATTTCCGTCGTCATCGATGTCAAAGTTCAAGCTGACGATGGAGGTGAGACCGGCCTTCGCGACAAAAAGCGCTGCGAGGGCGGGCGCAAATTCGCCACGGTCCAGTTCGACGGTGCGGTCATTGATATCGTATGTGCACGAGAATTGGTCGTCGTTGGCGATGTTTGTCATGTAAGTAATAGCGGAATCCAGGGACGGAATGACGCTGGCGATGGCGGATTGTATTTTCTTGACGGGGATGCCCCTCATTTCTTCGGTAGAATTGAGGGAGAAGTTCAAGGAAATGCTGCCGACATCTTCGACGTTTCCGGACAAGATGGAGGACTTGGGCATGCCCTTTCTCTTGTAGATGGTATCGAGAATGCTGTTGATGTCCTTGTTGTTCGAAATGTCCGAAATAATCGAGGCGACAAAGCCCAGCTGCGCTTCGCAGTTTCCGGGATACTTTGTGAGAATGGTGCGGAATGTTTCTTTTGTCTCGGCGCTTAGCGCTTGCGCTTTGGTCAAGTCGCCTTTGCCGAAGGTGGAGAAGACTTCTACGATTTCTTTCTTGGCGGCCTGGACTTCGGCCTTGTCCTTTTCGTTGGTAATTTCTTCACAGCCGGAAACAACGTCTACAGAGGTTTGTTTCGGGCCGTCGCCAGCGTTCGTGGGCGAGGATTCGCTGTCGTCGGACGAACAGCCGACGATGCAGGCAAATGCAAATATGGAAGCGATGCTTGCAAACTTGATTGGATTCATTGTGAGTCCTCCTTTCTTATAAAAATACTTGTTTTCCCTAAAAAAGCAAACACCAAAGCTCCCTGGGAGGCCTGGAAAAGCAATGGAAGGTAGCTTAAAAGGGTCGATGCCAGCACGATATCGGCCGGAATACCGAGCAAGCCAGTATAAAGGCTGACCTGTACGTTCTCGCGGATGCCGATGCCGTTGATGGAAATGGGAAGCATCGTGAACACGACCATGATGGTCGTGAAAACTGTTATGATGGCAATGTCTACGTCTATCCCGACGGCCCTGAAATAGGCGTAATGGATAAGGATGGTGACAATTTGCAGCCAGATGGAATCCAAACCGGAAAGCCAGAAGGCTTTAGGGTGACTTCTGTAAATGGAAAACGCGTTCTGCAGTTTTAGAAGAAAGGGAACCTGCAGTGCCAGTTTATCCGGAATTTTTAGTTTGTCCGAGAAAAGTCCGCCCACGATAACCAAGATGGCGACCAGGGCAAATGCGCTCACCGTGATGGTGTAGCTGAGGGGAACTTGGTATTTGGCTACGACAAAGGGGAACGCTATAAAGAAACTCAGGATCATGGCGAGTATCCCCATGATACGCGATATGGCGATGGCTGCAACCGAATTGGCTGTATTCCCGAACCGCTTTCCGAAAGCGATCGTCTTTACGGCATCGCCCCCGAATCCGCTAGGGAGCAGGTTGTTGAAAAAGTAACCTAGGGCGATATAGGCGTAAAATGTGTGAAATTTGATTTTTTTTCCATCATCGAGCAAAAGTCCGCGCCAGCGGTTCGCCTGAATGGCCATGAGAATTACTGTTAAGAATAAAATAACGGCAAGCCAGGGCCAGGTTGCTTGCGTCCAGTTGCCAATTGCTTCAAAAAACGGAACTTTTTTGAAAATGTATACGATGCCCCCGAGGGTTACGGCGATTTTTATCGTCGAAACAACAACTTTAGTCCATTTTTTTTCCTTGCGGGCTTGCATGAGTTTAATATAAAATATTATATTCATATAGAATGTTCAACATTCGGGTAAAATGGAGAAAAAAATGAAAAAATGGAAAGTCGCTTCTGCTATTGCGTCGATGACTTTGGCCGGGTTGTTTGGGTGCTCCTCGGAATCAACGGATGTGACGTCGCCCACCTCGATATCGGAAAAAACGGAACAATCTGAAGGGGTTGTTCTCGTCAATGCCAAGGGTGCCAAGACGCACTTGGCTATGTATAGGCGTTCTGTCGTAGATTTCAGACAGTTCGAAGGTCAGGTTTCTGAAGATACCGAAGGTGCTTCTATTGATATTGACTCTGTCCTTCAGGGCGAAAATTTTGCGATTGATGCAGATGTCACGGTTGAAGATGATTCTGTCTACACGATCGCTTCTGCCGGTGTCGACGGAGACGCTTTCGCCTGGATTATCCAGATCGAGAAGGGCGCCATTGTCTATTCCTGGCGCGAAAATGGAAACAGCGAATGGCAGGTGTTCAAGACCAACATGGTTCTCAGCAGGGATATACTGAACAATATCCGCGTGGAACGCGCCGACGATATGGTCGTTGTCTCCTTGAACGGCTCCATCAAGGCCGCCTTCCGTGACGGGGTGAAAGGCTCTATTACGCTGAAGGGTAAGTTCACTATCGGTTTCGACAAGAAGGACAAGGACAAGTGCCATTGCCATAACGGCCATGTGGACCAGATCGGTGTCGAATCTGTCGACGAGATGGAAGAAGGCTCCGAGATGGGCGATGTCGTCGATACGGATACGACCGAAGCCATCGATGATGTCGTCGATAGCACTGAAGTCGTCGATACCACGGCCGAGCTCCCGGTGACGGAATGGATTGCCGACTGGAATTTTGAAAACGCCGAGAACCTGGGACTCGATGCAACCGGTAACGGACACGATGCCGTTGTTGGAGAAGGTTCTGTTGCCGGCGAAAACGGTATCGCCAGCTTTGACGGACGCTCGGGCTTCACCATTGCTCTTGACTCTCTTATCAAGATTAACGAGTTCGTCGTCGAAGCTCGTGTAAAGCCGACGAAGTTCGGTACCATGCAGAATATTATTGTGGCAGAACCTCCCGGACGCGGCGTCGATGGCTGGCAGCTCCGCATAGACGAAGGTGTCTTGACGGTCCATCTGCGCGATACCGATATTGACGCCGATGACTGGAGCATTTTCCCGGGCAAGGCCATGACTCTTGACCAGTGGTGCGAAATCCGCCTGGAACGCAGCATTGACAGCGTCAAGCTTTTCCAGGATGGTGAATTGACTGTTGCTGCCGCTTACCATGGCGACCTGACCCAGATGCGCTATGACTGGAGCATCGGTTTTGACGGAATGGATCAGGCTTTCCATGACCGCTATTTTATCGGTGAAATGGATTTTGTCCGCTTCGGCAAGTTCGAAGGCTTTAGCAGCGGTACTGTGGTGCCGGTCAAAGAACGCCTGATTGCGGCTTGGGAATTCAACGAACCGCAGTTCATCGGTCTCGACCGTATGGCGAACAACTCTACGCATTACCTCGCTGGAACTCCGCGGATTGCCGATACTACGGTTTCTCTCGATGGGAATTCCGGCCTGCGTGTGAACCTTTCCAAGGCGTTCTTGCGCAATACGTTTGCTGTGGAAGCCCGCGTTAAGCCCGCCTCGTTTAGCGCCATGCAGAATATCGTTGTCGCAGAACCTCCCGGACGTTACGGCGACGGCTGGATTGTCCGTGTCGACAACGGCGTGCTGACGGTGCATTTCCGCGATGCCGATACCGATGGCACGGAATGGAACGTTTATACGGGTGCCGAGCTTGCTCTCGGTGAATGGAACGAAATCCGCGTGGAACGCAGTGCCGATTCCATCAAGGTGTTCCAGAATGGCGAACTGACGGTGAATGCCGTTGCCACCGGAGACATCTCGCAGCTGGGCTATGACATCGGAATCGGTTACGACGCCATGAACCAGGCCAAGCACGACCGATTCTTTGATGGCGAAATCGACTATGTCCGTTACTATGGGCTTTAATTGCGATTAAAATGGATGTTGGTATAATCAATTATAATGGCGGACAGGAGCTTGCGACTTGTGTCCGCAGTTTGTTAAATCAGTCTGTCCCCGTAAGGGTCTTTGTTCTGGACAATGCTTCGAGCGATGACTCGATTGCTGAATTGAGAGAGCAACACCTGGATTGCAGGATTATCGAAAGTTGCACCAATTTGGGATACGCGGGGGCCTGCAACAAACTTCTCGAAAATATGGATGACGATATCCAGGTGCTTTGCAACATGGACCTGGAATTTGATTCTTCGTGGGCGGCAAGTTTACAGAGGTGCTTTGACCATCATCCCGAAGCGGGTTCGGTGGCGAGTCTCGTGATGGAAAAGAGCGGGGTCGTCAATGCCATTGGCGTGCAGTTCGGCCCCGATCTGTTTGCCAGGAACGAGGCGAGCGGCTTGGACCTTTCCGAAGCGGACGCCCGTGAAAAAGAGGTTTTCGGCTGTTATGGTGCCGTGATGAGCTTCCGCAAGAAGGCCGCCCTTGCCGCAGGCAAGATGGACGCGAGCTTTTTCTTGTTCTTTGAAGAAACGGAATGGTATTTCAGGCACAACCTGGCCGGTTTCAAGACGATCTTTTGCCCGGACGCCAAGGTGTTCCATGAACGCTCCCTGACGACGGTGCGCTATTCTCCGCGCAAGCTGTTCTATTCGGAACGCAATCGTCTGCGTACGGCTGTCCGCTTGCTGCCTTTGGCGGATATCTGCAGGTTGCCGGCCCGAGGCATCTCCCGTTATCTCAAGATGGCGAAGGGCGGCGTGCCCGGAGCTTCGGGAGACGGAAAGAAGCTTTCGAAAGTCGCCATTTGCTTTGCCCTGGCCAGGGCTTGGATCCAGGCTTTCTGGATGTTGCCGGTTGATTTCAAGATGCGTCACCATTACCGCAAGAAGTTCGGTAACGTGAACCAGATGACGCAGGAAATTCTGGAAAAGTACAGTATTAAGGATTAGGGGCGGGCTAGTTCGTAATCGAACATCCATTTCAGGGTGTCTTCGATTTTAGTTCCCTTCCAGTAACCGAGTTTTACGATGCGCGAGTTGTCGCAGCATTGGTAAGGAACGTCTACAGGGCGCATTTTTTCGGGATCCTGTGCGACGTCTATTTTTACGGATGCAAAGCCGATGATGGTCTCGAGCAGCTGGCCGACCTTGTAGGCGTTTCCGGACCCGACGTTATAGCAGTCGTATTCCGTATTGTTTTCGAGCAGCATGCGGTAGACATGCGCGATGTCGCGGACGTCCGAGAAATCGCGGTAGGCTTCCAGGTTGCCGACTTTGATTGTTCCCGGTGTGCCGGATTTTTCGATATCGGCAACTTGTTGCACGAAGCTGGGCAGGGCGAATGTCGTGCGTTGGCCGACTCCCGTGTGGTTGAAAGACCTGGTGCAGACGATTTGCAGACCGTGCTTTTGGCGGTAGAGGCTTGCGAAGTTTTCCTGCGCTATTTTCGAAATTCCGTAGGGGTTGCTTGCTTCGAGTTCGTCGTCTTCCGAAAGTTTTTCGTCTTTTTTCGCGTATTCCTCGGCTGAGCCGATCAGGAGCGTCTTTGCCCTGGGCGCATGCTTGACGATGGCGTCAAGAAGGTTCAGCGTACCGACAACATTGACCTGGATGGCCGCGGAAGGATTTTTCCAGGACATGCCTACCGAACTGATGGCGGCGAGGTTCACGATGTAATCCGGCTTTACGGATTCGACAGTCTTCTCGACGCTGCCCTTGTCAAGCAGGTCCATTTCGGGAATGTCTACGGCAAAGACTTCGTGTCCGGCATCTTTAAGTTCGGAAACGAGATAATTGCCAACAAAGCCCTTTGCCCCGATGACGAGGGTTTTCATTAAATTTTCCCTTCGGCAAGGAGAGCCATGTCGCTCTTGACCATGCGGGTGACGAGCTCTTCGTAAGAAATCTGCGGCTTCCAGCCCAGGATTTTCTTGGCCTTGCTGGCGTCCCCGATGAGCAGGTCGACTTCGGCCGGGCGGAAGAACTGCGGGTTGACTTTAACGACGACCTTGTCCGTTCCCTTGATGGTGGCGTATTCGTTGATGCCCTTGTCGTGGAATTCGATTTCCATGTCGGCAGCCTTGAAGGCGAGCGTTACGAAATCGCGGACGGTGTGCGTTTTTCCGGAAGCGATGACGAAATCGTCGGCTTCCGGCTGCTGGAGCATGAGCCACATGGCACGGACGTAGTCGGCGCTGTGTCCCCAGTCGCGGCTGGCGTCCATGTTGCCAAGTTCAAGTACTTCCTGCTTGCCGGCCTTGATCTTGGCGACGGCGATGGTGATTTTGCGCGTGACGAATTCGGCTCCGCGACGTTCGGATTCGTGGTTGAAAAGAATCCCGGAACAGGCGAACATGTTATAGCTTTCGCGGTAGTTCTTGGTAATCCAGTGACCGTACAGCTTGGAGACTCCGTAGGGGCTACGCGGATAGAACGGTGTCGTTTCGTTCTGGGGCACGGCCTGTACCTTTCCGAACATTTCGCTGGTAGATGCCTGGTAAACGCGGGTATCCGGTTTGCAGAGACGGACAGCTTCCAAGAGCTTGGTGACGCCGATGGCGTTGATGTCGGCGGTGGAAAGCGGCGTTTCCCAGGAGGTGGTCACGAAGGACTGAGCGGCGAGATTGTAGATTTCGTCGGGCTTTGCGATTTCCATGGCTCGGATGAGCGATGCGGAATCGGTCATGTCCCCGAAAATGAATTCCACCTTGCCTTTCAAGTGCTCGGCGTTGTTGAAGTCCAGCTTGCTCTTGCGGCGTACGAGTCCATAGACTGCGTATCCTTTTTCGAGAAGAAATTCGGCAAGATAGGATCCATCCTGGCCGGTGATACCTGTAATAAGTGCGCGTTTCATGCTATAAAGTTACAAAAAAACAAATGGTCGGTTGTAGAATGCACGTAAAATGCGGCTGCGTAAAGACATAGGATTGTTTTTCCCCTTTAGGCGACAGTATTTTTCGCATGTGGTATCTATATTAGGCGTCGGGCTTCTAACCACCAACCGCTAACCACTATTTACTAAATTACGGATATGGCTTTTGTTCATCTGCAAGTGCATTCTGAATTTTCTGTGTTGAAGTCGTCGGCTCGTCTCGATGGCATCTTGAACGCCGCAGCTGCGGATAACGCCCCGGCGGTCGCCCTTACGGACCACGGCGCCATGTTCGGTATCCTGGAAATTCAGACGCGCGGCAAGGACCTGAACAAGAGCCGCAAAGAAAAGGGGCTTCCGCCCATAAAGACGATATACGGCTGCCATGTCTATATCGATTCCGCGAGTGCAACCCAAAAGGATCCGTCGTCTTTTGAACGGTTGACCCTGCTTGTCGAAAACGAGAAAGGTTACTACAACCTGCTGCGCATCGTAAGCTACCGCTACGAGGAGTCCGACCGCTGGGCCGAAATCCCGTCGGTGCCGCTGGAAGTGGTGAACCAGCACAAGGAAGGCCTTATCGCCATCGCTGGGGACTTCTTTAGCCGTTACGGGCAGAACGTGGTGGCGGGCCGTTTCACCCAGGCGCGTGAATACATGGATGCGCTGGACAAGATTTTTGACCGCGACCATCTGTACATTTCGGTTTGCGACAATGGGATTCCGCTTCAGAAGGGGCTGAACAAATACAACGTGGAGCTTGCCAAGGAAACGGGCCGCGAGGTCGTGGCCGTTGCCGATGTACATTACATCAATCCCGAAGATTCAATGGCGCACAAGGTGCTGCGTTGCATTTCGCTGAAGACAACCCTCAACGACTTTACGGATGCGCGTTTCCCTACGGACCAGTTCTATTTTCGTTCCGAAGAAGAAATGGTCAAGCTTTTCGGCGATATCCCGGGCGCTATCGAGAATACGGTCAAGATTGCGGAACGCTGCAACTTTACTGTAAAGACAGGCATCGGTGACGACTTCTGGCCGCGATTCAAGATTCCCGAAGATTTCCTTGCTTCTGAGGAATACCAGAAAATCAAGGCGATCATGAAGGCGGAATACGATGCCGAATATCCGGTAATCCGCGAGCGTGAGCTGAAGGGCGTTATCAAGGACAAGAAGAAAAAGGTCACGGAGCGGTACTGCGCCGACAAGGGCATTGCCGAAGACTCCCTGACCGAAGACGACAAGGCCGAAATAGAGCGCCTGTCCCAGCCGGAATTCTTTGATGAAGACGACAATAAGGCCTGGGACAAGAATGTGCGCCGTTGGTGCAAGCCGGGCGGCGATGCCGACATCTACATTACGCATCTGTGCAACGAGCGCCTAAAGTGGCGCTTCCCCGACGAAGATTTCAAGTTCCCCGCGCACGAGACCGACGTGGCCAAGCGCATGTACAAGGAGTTGAACTGTATCCGCAACATGAACGTTGCCGGCTACCTCCTGATTGTGTGGGACTTCATCAACTGGTCTCGCGAGCACGGGATTCCCGTGGGCCCGGGGCGTGGTTCCGCGGCGGGCTCGCTCGTAACCTACATCATCGGCATTACCGACATTGACCCGCTCAAGTTCGACTTGCTTTTCGAAAGATTCCTGAACCCCGAGCGCGTGAGCATGCCGGATATCGATACCGACTTTGCGGACCGTGACCGCGGGCGCGTTATCCAGTACGTGACCGACAAGTACGGCTACGATTGCGTGGGGCAGATTATCACCTACGGTATGCTCAAGTCCAAGGCGGTGATTACCGATGTGGCGCGCGTGCTGGGCTTTGCCCCCCAGGAGGCGAAGGTCATCACCAAGCTGTTCCCGCAGCGAACGTTGAACTTCAGCTTGAACCAGGCCTGGACGGGTAAGGACAAGAAGGGCAACAACCTCGAAGACGGTTATAGCCCGGAACCCTTGCAGGCGCTCATCAACAGCCGTCCCAGCTACCAGAACCTTTGGGACATTGCTAAGAAACTCGAGGATTTGCCGCGACAGACGGGCGTGCATGCGTGCGGCGTGGTGATTACGCCGACTCCGATATATAACTTGGCTCCCTTGTACAGGGCCGCACCTGCCGATACTCCGGTGGTGATGTACGACAAACACTACGCCGAAGACATAGGCTTGCTGAAGATGGACTTCTTGGGGCTCATCAACTTGTCCATCATCCAGGACACGGTCAACATGGTCAAGAAAAATCGCGGGATCGACCTGGACATGGGCCATATCCCGCTCGACGACAAGTTGACCTTCGACCTTCTGGGCAAGGGCATGACGACGACGGTGTTCCAGTTTGAATCTCCGGGTATGCAGAAGTACCTGCGCGAACTGAAGCCGACGCGAATTTTTGACCTGATCGCTATGAACGCCCTGTACCGTCCGGGGCCTATCGACCAGATTCCGCACTTTATTGCGCGTAAGAACGGCAAGGAAGAAATCGACTGCTACCATCCGGACTTGGAACAGGTGCTGGGCGAAACCTACGGCGTTATCGTCTACCAGGAACAGGTGATGAAGCTCGCCCAGATTCTGGGCGGGTACACGCTGGGCGGCGCTGACAACATCCGCCGCATCATGGCGAAGAAAATGCCCGAGAAGATGGCAAAGCTCGAACCGGAGTTTTTCCAGAAGTGCCTGGACAAGGGTTACGACCGCGCCATGATCCAGAAGGTATGGGATGCGGTGCTCCCGTTCTGCGGATACGCGTTCAACAAGAGCCATGCGGCGGCTTACGCCTATGTGGCTTACCAGACGGCTTACTTGAAGGCAAATTACGGCCCCGAATACATGGCGGCCTCCATGACCTCGAAGATGGGCAAGACGGAAGACATCGTCACCATTATCCAGGAATGCAAGCGTCTGGGAATCGAGGTGGTTTCGCCGAACATCAATACCTCTTACGGAGTGTTCACGGCCAACGAGAAGGGGCAGATTCTGTACGGCCTCGCGGGTATCCGCAACGTAGGCCTCGCGGTTATCGAGGACGTTGTCGCCGAACGCGAGAAGAACGGGCCGTTCAAGGACATCTTCGACTTCTGCAAGCGCGTGGCAGCCTACCAGGGAAGCCTCAAGGAAAAGCATCCGCCCCTGAGCAAGAAATTGCTCGAGTGTCTCGTGATGGCGGGCGCTTTGGATGACCTGCCCGGTAGCCGCGCCGTTCTCATGGCCACCGTGGATCGCGCGATGGAAGTTGCCGCCAAGGATCAGGAAGACAAGTCCAAGGGACAGATGTCGCTGTTCGACCTGGGCGGTGCCGCCGAGATGCCGAACATTGCCGAGGTCCTGGAAGACGCCGAAGAATGGAGCTGCATGGAAATGCTCAACAAGGAACGCGAAGTCCTTGGCATGTTCCTTTCCGGGCATCCGCTCGATGAATTCCGACCGGAATTGCAGGGGTTCACAACGACAAGCCTCGCTCCCGACGAATTGGAACGCAAGGTGGGCGGAACGGTCTTTGTGGGCGGAGTCGTCACCAAGATGCGCTCGGTAGAAACCAAGCGTGGCGATACGATCGGCTTTGGACAAATCCAGGATTTCCATGGGGAAACCGGCCTGTTCTTCAAGAAAGACGAATGGGAAAAGTACCGCGATATCATATCGCAGGATGACCGCATCCTGGTCAAGGGCATCCTGGAACACCAGCGCGACAAGGACCGGAAGGAAATCGAAGAAACGCAGATTGTTGTGGAAGAGGCCTATCAGCTGGATTACGTGCGTAGCGCGATGGTGAACTATATCCACGTGTCCGTTTTCTCGCAGATGCTGAATGACGAATTCATCGCGAAACTGGAAGAAGGCATGCAGCGTTTCGAGGCTTTCAGTGGGGAGCATTCCTGTCAGCTGGTATGCCATGTGGAAACGAATTCGAACTATGAGCACGGCATTGTCTTGCGCAAGTACAAGCTGGAATACAACCAGGAATTGATGAACTGGCTCAAGAGAGATATGGGCGTGCTGAAACTTTGGGTTTCGGGGAAGCCCCGGCGTTGATGAAGTACATATTGCTTTGCGCCGGGGAGGATTCCGGCGATATCCTGGGAGAATCTTTCGTCCGTGCGGCAGTCTCCGGCGGCTATGCGGCTCGCGGTACGGGCGGCCGACGGATGTGTTCTTCTGGGATGGAGTCCGTTGCCGATTTCGAGAGCCTTCCGGTATCGGGGTTTGGCGATGTCTTGCCCCATTACTTTCAACTGCGGCGTATTTTTGGACGCCTGGTAGAGGCGTTGGAATCTCCGGATTGTGCCGGCTTTATCGCCATTGACTACCCGGGCTTCAACATGAAGCTCTGCGCCTTGGCAAAACGTCTGGGTAAGCCCGTCCTTTATGTCGCTCCGCCTCAGGTCTGGGCCTGGAAAAAATCCCGAGCAATGCGTTTGCGGGGAATTCCGCTGGCGGTACTTTTTGAGTTCGAACGCAGGGCGTACGAAGCTTTGGGTTGCCAGGCTGGGGTGCTGAAGCATCCTTTCGATGTCGGCGCGACATCTCCGCAGGCGGCGCCGGGAAACGCTTATGCACTGCTGCTTCCCGGAAGCAGGAAAAGGCAGGCCGTGCGTAACCTGAAAGCATTCCTGCAAATGTTCAAGGATTCGCATGATGCCGTGAAGGTCGTCGCTGCGAGGCGATCCCTGGTTCGCGTTTTCGAAGACGTCATCTGTAGCAGTTTCCGTGGTGGCGCATCCGATCGGATTACGGTGGAAGTGTCTCCAGACGACGCTGCCGCCCGGGCTGCTTTATATGGGGGCGCCCGCTACGCTCTGTCTGCTCCCGGTACGGCGACCTTGGAACTTGCTCTTTCGGGAAGCCCGCTTGTCGTGGCTACGGTTCCCGACTCCCTGACTTATGTGCTGGGCTCGCTGTTCGTGAAATCCCGGTATTTCGCGATGCCGAACATCTTGCTTTCGCGCGAGGCAGTCAAGGAGTACATCTGCGCTCCATGGAAGGTCCGGAAAACGGTGTCGCTGATTGCGGAATCGGCCCAAAAGGCCGACAGACAAACTGCCGGGGACATTGCGGGAGAATTGGCTGAGATTGTCGGGGCGGGCAAGCTAGCGTCTGAATTTTTTAGCGAGCTCGTCCAGGGTAATCCGCATTAGCGTCGGAGTCCCGAAAGGAGACTTGAGCGGGTCCGTCATTGTCATGAGCTGGTCCATGAGACTCGCCATTTCTTCTGGATTGAGCTTGTCCCCGGCCTGGAACGCATTCGATTTTGCCCAAGCCTTGGCTACGGAATCCTGGATTTTCACCATGTCCGTTTCGCCATCTACGAGACAGGCGTCAAAAAATTCATGAACGGCCTTGGCGACGCGGGAAAGCGGCAGCGAACTGGGGATGGCTCGTACCTGGTAGGTTGAACCTCCGAACGATTCTATGTGGAATCCGAACTGCTTCAATTGGGATTCTACGCTGGGGAAAAGTTCCTTTTCGTCTTTTGAAAATTCGACAAGTTCAGGGAACAGCAGTTCCTGGCTGTTCAGGGAAACTCCGCTTTGCAGGCTTTCGAGAGCCTGTTCGTACAGGACGCGCGTATGGGCGGCGTGCTGGTCGATAATCAGTAATCCCTCGGCATCTTCGCAGGCGATATAGGTGTTGGCTATCTGGAACAGTGTCGGGGGTGTCCAGGGGGCGGGTTCCTTAGGGGGCGGAGGCGGGGCGTATCCCTGCTCCGGTTCCAGCGAGATGATTTTCCCGGTTTCGGGCTGCGAAAACAGGTCCTGGACCTCGTCGCGTTCGGGAATCCGCGGTTTGCTCGTGACGATACTGCGGGGCTTGCTTTCGTGGACGGCCTGGATGGGGTCGGGGATGTCGAGCCCGGCATCGCTCAAATCAATAAATGCCGAATTTTTCTTGATTTGCTGGGTCAGGGTCTCGCGGATGGCGTGCGTCACGACAAGGAACACGAGGCTCTGGTTGGCGAACCGGACTTCGCGCTTGGCGGGGTGGACGTTGACGTCGAATTCCATGTCCGGCATGTCGAGGAATAGAACGGTGACGGGCTTGCATTGCGCTCCATACGGCTCGTAGGTCTGCGAGATGGCCTTGGCGATGGTCTTGTTCTCGATGGGGCGGTTGCGCATGAAGAGGAACTGGTGGTGCCTCTTGCCGTTAGTTTCCGAGGTGGGGGAGATAAACCCCGTGACGTGAATCCCTGATTCCGTGAAGTCCACGGGCAGCAGTTTTTTGGCAATGCCGGAGCCGATGGTTTCGGCGAGCCTTGTGCGCAGTTCACCCGGGACTCCGATAAATACCGATTTTTCGCCCAACTTGTAGTCAAAACGGATTTCGGGATGGGCGATGGCGATCTTGATGATGACGTCGAGGATCTTGGTGCTTTCGGAGGTCTCGCTACCGAGGAACGTACGGCGGACAGGCGTGTTGAAGAACAGGTCTTCAACCAGGAAGGTCGTTCCCCTGCTGGCGGCGCATTTCTCTTTTGAAACAACGTTGCCACCGTTTAGGATAATCCGGTTGCTTTCACCGTCTTCGGTGGTGCTGGTGATTGTCATCTTGGAAACGGCCGCGATGGAGGCTACGGCTTCTCCGCGGAACCCGTTCGTCTGCAGGTGGAAAAGGTCTTCGGCGGCAAACAGCTTGGAGGTGGTGTGACGGAGATAGCAGAGGTCGAGGTCTGCTTCGTTCATTCCTTTTCCGTTGTCTGAAACCAAAATCTTTTTTTTGCCGCCCTGTTCAATCTGAATTGAAATTCGGCTTGCGCCAGCATCGATAGCGTTTTCGACTAGTTCCTTGACTGCCGATGCCGGTCGCTCAATAACTTCGCCTGCAGCAATTTTATTGATGATTTCATCTGTTAAAATGTGTATTTTAGCGGAATTCACTGCCAAAATATACACTTTTGTAGGAATCTTGCGTGGTTTTTTGTTAAATTTGGGGCAATGGAGCGAACTTGCATCTTATTTAAACAAAAGCAAGTTCGAGTGAGGTTAATGTGCTTTCAAATCTATTTTTACAGTTGACTCATATTGAGTTGTTGATTTCGTATCCGGTCAAGGACATATTGACATTGGTAAAACGCGATTCTCGCTTTACTGTAAAAACCTTGAACGACATCTATTTCGAGGATTCTTTCGTGGACGAAGGCACCCACCGCCTCATTATGAACAATGTGGTGAACTGGCTTTATGAACGCGGCGAGAACCCGGATGCGTTCGTGCAGCGTATTATTGACCGCTGTGCCGCGTTCGAAGGCGTTCCGGCCCGTAGCGTGCTCCGCTCCTATCTGCCCTATGTGTCGCAGTTCTACGCGACCAAGGATGTCCGCCAGCTTTGCCTTGATATCATCCCCAAGCGCTATCCGTTGCTTACGGATTCGAAGTTCCTCAAACGCGACGTGGTGGATGGCTACCGCAAGGAGTATTTCGCATTCCGCTTTGAAACGCCGGGCGTGCTCATTACGAACCCCATGCGCTGGTTCAATGGTCTGGTCCAGATCGGTGCCGTTCTTTTGGGAACGCCTCCTTACGAGCACCTGACATTCAAGGCTTCCCAGACGTCTTTTGTCGAAGCGCTTGAAGGCCGCGAAACGGCAGAAATCAGGGATGATGGCTTTGTATATGTGAAAGGCCGTCGTGTTGGTCAGAATATGTCATTTGGCGACTGCATTGCAGAGAATGACCTGACATGGGATGTCGATGCCGAAAAGAAGATGACCTGTGTCAAGGCTCTCGAAGAAGTGGTTGACGAAAAGACGGGTGCGCATCTGATCCAGAAGGGCTGCTACTACGGAGCCCCCGCAAGCATCGTATTTATCGACTATAAGGCCGACGTGGTGACTCCGGAACCGTTCAACAAGCTGATGAGTGCCGTGGTGAAGCAGGAATTCGATTCCTGGCAGCCGATCCAGAAGGCACAGGAACAGCTGTTGGAAGCGATGAACGATTCCGTGACGATTGTCTACTATAAGAGCGACGATTCCATTTCCGTGAACAACAAGCACTTGATGAGAAACGTTCCCGCTCGAATCCTCCGCAACCTGCTCCGCGAATATACGGCGACGGGTCGAGAAGAATACGAAAACCGTGAATTCAAGCGTGATCCGGCAATCTGCATGGACCCGCTCCGCCCGAATTTCGAAAGCAGGCTCAACCGCGTTATCGCCCATATCAACGGGTGCGATGATCCGAGCAAGCCGACCGAAGGCGTGAAGAAGTATTTCGAAATCGAACGTCACCGCCGTGGCGGTTTCCGTTTCGTGCCCAAGAGCAAGATTATCTTCCGCGAAGAATAAAACCTGTTCTGCAAACGGAACCGTAAGTTTTTTCTGATACGAAAAATAAGTAAAACGGAAGGTTCGGTATGCCGAAAGAATGGTATATTTTAGGGCGTTGGGAGCTGCTAGTGAATTTAAAGCGATCTGTCAGTTTTTCCCCTCTTGATTAGATTTGCTGATCTGGAAGACTCTCAATATTTTCTCCTTCTTAGGAAAGGGCTCTCGCAAGAGGGCCCTTTCTTTTTTTGTGATCTCGAGGATCACAAAAAAAGCATATTCTGGGCCTCGGTCATGCCCAAGCGAGCTTGGACGCGACACTCGGCCTGCGAATATGTCTTTATATAAAAAATCGGGTCAAATAATAAAGCATGTTCTTCGGCTCGGTCATGTCCGTGCAAGCACGGCCGCGACTCGGACGCTTACGCGTCATGCTGAACGGCTCGGACATAGAATCGCGAGCGATTCTGCGTCTCTCGCCTTGAGGCATACTCGCCTTACGAGTTGGTCTTTCAGCCTATTCTTCGGCTCGGGAAAAGACAAAAAAACTCCGCGGAGCGGAGCTTTTTAATTCTGGTTTGGATGACGCTATTAGCGCCTACTGGGGGCCATTTGCTAATGCTTGCGCATTAGCGACGGCGTTCAGCCATCTCTTTCTTCAAGATGTCCATGACGGCGCCGAGGTCTGCCGGGGCCTTGAACACGGGGTTCGCGAACTTGGAGGCTATGTTCTCGAGCTTCTTTTCGTGGTAGCCGACCTTGAATTCGGTGAACTTGAGGCCGTGTGCCGTGCTGATGACGACCACGTTCTCTTCCTTGTCGATCTTGCCCGCGGCTACGAGCTTTTCGAGGGCGCCGAGGGCGACACCCGTATGCGGGCAGCAGTAGAGACCGATGCGGTCGCCGCGGTGGGCGGCGTTCGCGAGTTCTTCTTCGGTGACGCTCACGACCATGCCGTTTGTCTTCTGGATGGCGCGTACGGCCTTCGGGTAGCTGACCGGGTTACCGATCTGGATGGCAGAGGCAAGCGTCTTCTTGGCCTGCACGGGAACGAGCTTGTCAAAACCGCGTTCGTAAGCCTGGAAGAACGGGTTGGCGTTTTCGGCCTGCGCGACGATGATGCGCGGGATGCGGTCGATGAGGCCCATGGCCTTGCAGTCTTCGAAACCCTTGGCCAAAGCGCTCACGTTGCCGAGGTTTCCGCCCGGGATAATCACGGTGTCGGGAACCTTCCAGCCCAATTCCTGGCAGATTTCCGGAGAAATCGTCTTCTGGCCTTCCACGCGGAGGCTGTTCATGGAGTTCGCGAGGTAGATGCGGTTGTCGGCGGTGACCTGCTGCACGATCTTCATGCAACCGTCAAAGTCGGTGTCGAGAGCCAAGACGATGCTGCCGTTAGAAATCGGCTGGATCAGCTGTGCGACGCTCGTCTTGCCGGCGGGGAGGAACACGATGCTCGGGATGCCGGCCTTCGCGCAGTAGGCGCTCAAGGCTGCCGAGGTGTCGCCGGTAGAGGCGCAGGCCACGGCGTCGATTTCGTGAATCTTCTTCTTGATGATGTGGTTCACCTGGCTTACGAGAACCGTCATGCCGAGGTCCTTGAAGCTACCCGTGTGGGAGTTGCCGCAGAGCTTCACCTTGAGGCTCTTGATGCCCATTTCCTTGGCGAGCGGGGCCGCGTCAAAGAGCGGGCTCCAGCCTTCGCGCATCGTCACGATGTCTTCGAGGGGCATGTCGGGGAGCACCATTTCGCGCTTGCTCCAGATGCCGCTCATGTCGGCGGGTTCAAAGCTCATGCGGCGTTCGGCAAAGAGCTTCTTCCATTCGTCGGGGCTCTTGCTCGCAAGCGCCTTGCGGTCGTGTTCCACTTCGAGCAGGCTTCCGTCCACCTTACTGCGGTAAATGACGTCGGTCAGCGGGTAAGTATCGTCCCCGTTGATGTTCCTAAAGTGCGCGTTAAACTGAGACATAACAATCCTTTTGATTTTCGAACGCAAATATAGCAAAAGTGTTCAAGACTCCAAAGTACAGATGGATGTTTTCTCGTGGGCAGGTCGTTTTTGCTATATTATCGGTCGAAAAAGTCTAACACGATTCGGAGTTCCGCGTGAAGAAGAAAAAACTGCTTTTTTTGACGATATTGTTCTTTTTGACGGCAATACTTACGTCTTGCCTGTTTGATTCCGAGGACTCTGCCTTGAGTAGCTGGCTTTCGGATCAGGGCCTGCCAGATAGCTACAAGGTGCAAACGCTAAGCGTTAGCGACTTGACGCCTATATCTGCGGAGGCTTTCCTGAACATGACGCCCCGTTCCGCTAACGACCGCTCCCTGCTGGGACGCTATTCGAATATCGAACACGACATGGTCCTGGATTTCGGATTCGAATCGGGCCTGTTGTCTTCTCTCAAGTCGGCGGATTCGGCGGCATCGTTCCTCTTTTTCCGCCTAATCCCGTCTCTCTACCGTTCCAAGTATTTCCCCAAGGACTCGTTCCCGATTACAGAGGAACTGGCCTTGAATGTCAGCTGGAAACTGAGCCGCAGTACCAAGTCCGATTTTCTGGAAGACCTCAAGGAAATCTCTGATTCTTCCTGGTTCGATAGCTTGAAGGACTGGAATCCGGATGGTTCCGTCGATACCACGTACTCCATTTCTATCGGGTCGAAGGATTCCACGTTGACTCTTGTGCTGCCGCATGCGCTGATCGACGACATCCGTAGCGAGATCAGCAATTGCCGTTTGCAGATTCGCCTTTCTGCTCCCGATGCAAAGCATGTTTACCGTTTCTACGGTCCAAACTATATCTATGGGCCTCAGTTCCGCATGACGACGCTTTCGGATACGTTGTACAAGTACAGGAACCTGACGCCGTTCCGCGTGGCCGATGCCATTGTGAACCACGAAGAATGCTCCGACTGCCTTGTCCTGCATGGCGGCGTGACCGATTCCCTCGTTGTGGAACTGCCGTCGGAGCCTATCATGAAGAGCCTGTCGGATTTCTACGGGGATGAATTCCCGTATAACATGGGAGACGGAGATGATGTTCGCCAGGCGGTCGTCCGTGCCCAGGTGACGTTCTCCCGCGATGATTCACAGGGTTCCTCCGAACTGGGTCTTCCCATCCAGGTTGTCGTGGGTACGTATAGGGACAGTGCCGACAAGGAACTCCGCCGTATTGAAGACTACAAGCCGAACGATTCCCTGGTCAAGAAGTCGGGACACCCGAACATGGTTTTCCATGAAGGCGATTCTCTGACATTGCAGGTCACGTACGGCATGCGGGAATTCATCAACAAGGCCAGCGACGGAAGGACGTTCAAGCTGATGATGCGCATGGGATACCCCGTTTTGCAAGAAAAGGATCCTTCTTACGAGAACTACATTACGTCGAAGGGGGACACGAGTTACGTGTTCTTCTCGCAGTTCGATTACGCGCGTTACGATTTTACGGAAGTGATGAAGAAACCGGCAACGCTTAAGCTTTGGCTTGCCTCTAAGAGAGGAGAAGACTAATGAAAAAGTTTTTAGGCGTCTTGCTTTGTTTTTCTGCTTTGGCTTCGGCATCCATGATCGGTCTAGACGCTCTCGGTGAAGAACAGACTCTTGGCGGCATGACCTCCATGGCCGGCCGCGGTTTTGCCGGCAGTGCCAAGACGGGCGAGGCCGAAGGCATTTCGCTAGCGAACCCGGCGCGCATTGCTTTCGATGCGAAGGTGGTGTTCAACATCAACTTCTTGATGGAATATCTTTCCATCGAAAAGAGCAGCGAATTCTATTCTACGAACACGGTGTCCATTCCGTCGTTCAATCTTTCGTTCCCCATGGGGAACTATGGCGCTTTCGGTGTTTCCCTGTGGCAGCACTATGCGTCTATTCTCGATGTGGAATCCGTGGATTCCGCCGCTTCTGTCAATGCTCATCTGAAATACCAGAGCAGCGTTTACGAAGTCGTGCCCAGCTATGCGGTGCGTATCCCTTACCTGCGTAATTTCTCGGTGGGTGCGTCTGCCCATTTCGTGATGGGCAATCTGGAACGCAGCCTGAAACTCGGTCCGAACAAGAGCGAAGTTTCCGACGAAGATCTGTGGGCGACCAACGATGCGAAGATTTCGGACTATGTGGATGGAACGTGGGAAATCAAGCACCATCCGGCTTATTACACGGTCGGTTTGCAGTACCGCGGACGTCAGTCGTCATATTTCTTCTCTTTCACGACCCCGTACACGTTGGAAAATAAGTTGAACTACAATTTCCGCTTTAGCGAAATCGATACGCTTTCGCCGACGACGTACACGAGGGAAATCAAGGTCCCGATGACTCTTGCGACAGGTGTCAACTACCGTCTCAAGAAGCGCAACAACATTATGCTCGACTTGCAGTGGCGTTCGTGGGACGACAATGTGGAAAACATTGGCAGGTCCTTCAACATGGAACAGTTTACTGAAACGCAGGACGACATTGTCCTGTCGCTCGGTTTCCAGCGTGATGGCAGTCCGCTTTTCTACGACAAGTACTGGGACCGCATTACCTACCGTGCAGGAGCGTGGTACAAGGGCTGGTACGTGAACGAGGGTCATGAACTGGGCGGCTCCATTGGTGCCGGTTTCCCGTTGGGCAGAAAAGGCACTTCAGTCGACCTTGCTTTCCTGGGTGGAAAGCGCTTTGTCGATGATGGGCATAACTGGGAAGAAACGTTTATTGGCATCAGGCTTGGCCTGATGGGCATTGGCAACTGGGGATCGACCAGCAGATAAGTTTTATTTGAAGGAGGCTTATTATGGCTACGAAGAAGACCAATACAGCGAAGGTCGCGAAGAAGGCGGCCAAGCCGGCCGCAAAGAAGGTCGCTGAAAAAACATCTACGGCAAAACCCGCTGCCGCAAAGAAGACTGTTTCCTCCAAGGTCAAGACCGTGGTGAAAAAAGCCGTGGCGAAGACGGTTTCGAAAATCGTTCCCGGCAAGAAGACGGTGCAGAAAGCCAAGTCCGCTCCGACCGCTTCGGAACAGACGGATGTCGTCGTAAAGTCTACTGTCAAGAAACCCGCGAAGGTGTCCTCCGTAAAGGCTGCCGCCAAGCCGGTTATCAAGAGCTCTACGCTTGCCCAGTCCTTCGACCCGGAATACCTGGTGCTCATGCAGAAGGATCCGAACTGGATGCAGGCCTTCTGGGAAGTTTCCGAAAAGAGAATCAAGAATGCCAAGAAGGGCAAGGGCAAGCTCGTGCTTCGCCTGTTCGACGTTTCTGGTGACCTTACCGTGAAGCGCGCCAAGAAGAGAAAGTTCCGCGATATCGTGGTGCCTGCCGATGCCCGCAGCTGGTATGTTGAAAACAAGGCTAGCGACAATACGGTTGCCGTACTCGGCTTTGCCAGCGGCAAGAACTTTATGCCGCTCGTCGAATCGGTGCCGGTGCAGGCCTACTCTCCGGAAGGCTCCGACGTGAATGTCGACGACGTGTTCGTGCGCGCCTCCCTCGGCGGTGCCGCCATGGGCGGCTTCGGCAGTTCGGGCCTTTCTAGCATGTCGGCCAAGAACTGGCTCGAATCGCTTTCCAGCTCGTCGGGTTCCATGTTCTCGGGAGCGCTTTCCAGCGCTGCCCTCAAGAGCAACAAGCTTGAACTCCCGAAGGATTCCGTGAACTACGGCAAGGATTTCTTCCTTTGGGTCAAGACACGCCTTATCGTTTACGGCGGAACCCGCCCGGATGCACACCTCCAGGTGCGTGGCGAACCGTTCCCGCTGAATCCGGATGGTACCTTCAGCTTCGAAGAAGACCTCCCGGATTCCACGAAGATCATCCCGGTGTTCGCGACCGACAAGGATGGCGATTTCCCGACGACCATCGTCCCGATAGTCGTGAAGCGCACTGAGTAATCCCGCTTTATTGGCCTCGAGGACCAGATGTCTGCGCCCGGCAAGATACACCTGCTGTTGCATGCGCACCTGCCGTTTGTGCGCGAGCCCTCATACGACCGGTTCCTGGAAGAGAACTGGTTTTTCGAGGCTATGGCGGAAACGTACCTGCCGATTGTACAGATGCTTTGGCGCCTGCATGAACGCGGCGTTCCCGGTACACTCAATCTGAGCGTGTCCTCGTCGCTTTTGGCGATGCTTACGGATGGACTCCTGCTCCAGAAATTCACCCGCCACCTTCACAAGCAGGCGGAACTTTTGCAGAAGGAGAAAGAACGCAACCGCGAAAACGACGATGTTATGACGGTCGTGGAATTCTATGCCCGGCGCCAGGATGCCCTGATAGATTTTTGGGAAAGCGTGTGTGCATGCGAAATCGTCCCGGCTTTCAAGCGCCTTGAAGAAGTCGGCAAGCTTTCTCTTTTGACGTGCGTGGGCACGCACCCGTTTTTGCCTGCTTACCAGTCCGATCCCGAAGCCGTGCGCCTGCAGCTCGGCGTCACGGTACGTGCATTCGAAGAAGCGTTCGGGCGGAGACCCCGCGGGCTTTGGCTCCCGGAGTGCGGTTACTACGAAGGGCTAGACTCCATTCTTGCCGAATTCGGTTTCGAGTATTTTTTCGTGGAAACGCATGGAGTGCTTTTGGCAAAGCCCGCGCCCAAATACGGAGTATTTGCGCCGATAAAGACCCCTGCGGGACTTTATTGCATGGGCCGAGAGCAGAGCAGTTCCATGGAAGTCTGGAGCCGCCGTACGGGATACCCCGGGCATCCCGAATACCGCGAGTTCTTCAAGGACATCGCCTACGAGCGCGGCCGCGACTACCTGGGCGAATACTTCATGGCGGGCGAGACACCTATCGAAACAGGCCTCAAGTACTGCCGCATTACCGGCAGCGAAGACAAGCAGATTTACCGCCCGTGGAACGCGATGCGCCTGGCCGAAGACCACGCGCGCCTCTTTGTCGCTAACCGCGAGGCGACCGTCACGGAACTCTTGCCCAAGATGGAAGGCAACAAGGTTTCCATCCTTTGCCCCTACGATGCGGAACTCTTTGGACACTGGTGGTTCGAGGGCCCCGAATTCATCGAGCGCATGTTCGAACGTGCGGCGGGTTCGGGAACCGTCGAGATGGCATCGGTGGAACGTACCATTGCCGAACAAAAATCCCGTGAAGCGGCCGAGCCTGCGTTGGCTCAAACACGTCGTCCCGCATTCTCGTCGTGGGGCGAGGGCGGCTTTGGCGAAGTCTGGATGAACGACGAGGTTAGCTGGGAATATCCGCTGTTCTTCCGCATGCGCGCCATGCAGAAGAGCCTCAAAAAGGCCGTCGCGAAATCCCGCAAAAACGCAAAGATCTATGCGCTCGGCCGCCGCTATCTGGCCCAGGTCGCGCGCGAAATCCTCTTGTTCCAGGCGTCGGACTGGGCGTTCATGATTCACAACAAGTCGGCCGCGGACTACGCGCGCGCCCGCCTTAACGCACACTCCCGCAATGTGGAAATGTTGTATGCGGAGGCCCTTGCGGCGCTCTCTGGCGCCACCAAACGCCCCGACACGTCGCTGCTCCAGGAACTTGAAAACAAGGACAATCTCTTCCCGTGGATCGGGGAGATGCTTTAATAGACAATCAGGAATTTTTCGGTCTTGCCGCTTGCGCCTGCGCGGAAGCGGTACACGCCCGGTTTCATTTTCGACTTGACTTCGTCACCGTCAATGCAGTGCGTCGTGTGCGTATACGGAATGCGCATCACGAGGTCGCCGCGCGCATTCCTGATTTCGATGTATTCCTTGCTGAGCGGGAGCGGTGTAAAGCACAGGTTCCCGTGGCGCCATGGAGTGGGGAAGGCGCGTAGCGTGGAATCTTTCACGACTTCGGGAATGTGTTCGCTTTCTCCGAAACGGCTCAGGATCCATGTGAGGGAATCGTACTGGAAAGCCTTGATCTTGACGGAATCGAGGGACAACGTGTTATTTATCGGGAAGACGGTCGCCTTGCCGTTCTTGTACAAGGAAACGCTCGCATTTCCGTAGAAATTGTTCAAGTCAATGTCAATTCCGCTGTAGAATTTATAAGAGAACTGGGGAATGTCCGGCGATTCGTCTTTGGCTTGGGCGTACGGCGCTTCTGGCCATAGCGACTGGTCCTTGTTTATCCAAGACGAGGAATCTGTGGCAGAGGTGCGACTGCCGGAAAAGGCGATTTTCGTGGCGAAACCATGGAAAACACTATCGGGCGACTGTTTCCTTGCCAAGATGACTTGCTGGAGCTGTGTCCTGAAATCCTTGGACGGGTTCTTGGAGAATCCTTCCCATATGTTCTTGTCGAAGCGCTTGTCGAAATGGTTGTAGAGGTAGATGAACAGGACGCCTGCACCGTATTCGGCGGATGTCTGGTCCAGTGGCGTTCCCCTGGTACCGAAGAAGAAATCGCCCAGGTACCTGATGTAGTCGTCGATATCCGGTGCCGCGATTTCTTCGATGCCGGAAGCGGAAGCCTCTAGCCAGAACGAAGAGAACGAATTGTAGTCGATGTACCGCAGCTGCACGGCATGGTAAAGCTCGTGGAATGCCGTCACCCGGATAGCTTTCGCCCATTCGTCGTTGTAGGCGTAATTGTGTGTCTTGTTGTAGATGGTTCCGGTAGATACGGGGTAGGAGCACTGCTTGCCGTCATGTTCGATGGATGCTTTCGTGATGTTGGCTTGCGGGACATGCATGAAGTCGTTATCGATGATGATGGCTGATTTTTGGCTATCGCGGCTACCCGTGTAAGTGACGCCGAAGCATCCGTTGCAAGTTTTGCTGTGGAGTACGCTGTAGGGGTCGCGCAAGAAATCGATTTCGGCGATTTCGATGGGGTATAGGCCTTTTTTGACGGGCTTTTGGTAATGACTCGTCGTGTCGATCCCTTGCGGGACGAGCATGCCCAAGGTTTTGGTGTGGAAAACGTAGGCGTTCTCGAACGAGGTAGCGATGGAATCTACGAATTCCGGCGTGGTCGAATGCGGGCCTTTGCCGAGGGTGTAGAAAATCTGGAAGTGATCTGTTTCTCGCGTGTAGACAGAATCGTAGTATGCGTCTGCTTCGCAAGTGTTGGCGTCTTTTGCGTAAATTCTTGCCGCAGACCCGGAGGGTTTCTGCCTCTTGTTCTGCATGGCGAATGCCGTCCCGCACTTGTGCGCGGCGGCCGAACCCCAAAGCAGGAGCAACGTTACTGCCAATGATGTGATGAACCTAGCGCGCATGCCCCTCCCTTGCAGGGATGCCCGCTCTTTCGAGAATCTTGGTGGCCGCCTGTGCGACGCTGTCCGGGACGTCGAGCGGCTTCTGGTGACGCGGCTTTGTTCGGGCGTCGACAACGAGCGGTGCCTGGATTGCCCAATGCTTGTCTACGAAATGGGCGTCGACTCCATAGATGTCCTGGGCGGGGTCGGAACGCGTAAACGTTATCCACAAGAAGTCAGCGAGACTCTTTTTCGCGTCGCTCCCGCCGATGTTTCCGAGATTGTCGACAACGCTTATCCAGGGATAGTTCTCGCGGTAATCCCAGCCATTGAACGCTTCGACCAGTGCCATGATATCGCCGTTGCCCTGTATGGCTAAGACGCCTTTCATCGCGATTTTTGCAACCGGGAATCCTGTAGGGAGGTTGAGGCTCTTGAGATCTGAGTCGTTTTCCCGGAGTTCACGACGCTTGGGGCCTGCCACCGTTATCACGAGCTTTGAACCGTGATTGAGGCTTGTGCCGGTGTAGTCTAGCGTATCGATTGTCGTGGATGTCTGGAAATGCAAATCGCGCGTGAAGTCGATCCTTTCCAGGATGTGCGCAAAAAATTCCGGGATATTGGCCGTATCCAGGGACGGATTGTCTTCTTTGGCGGCGAGCAACAGGTATTTGCTCAGGCTGACCTGGTTGAATCCCAGGAGAGCGTTTGCCGTTTTCAGGAGTTCCATGGGTTCGCGGTCTTCCGGACGGGCGTACGGAAGGAACCTCTCGCTGCCGATGGCAAGGCAGAGCGGGTGGACTCCGGCTTCGTCGACGGCGTGGACGGCATGGACTCCGGGGAGCGATGACGGCACCATGGGGCGGGTCAGCTCGTGTACAAAGTTGCCGAACTGGGTGTCTTCTTTCGGGGGGCGGCCGACGGCGGTAAACGGGTAAACGGCGCCTTTCTTGCAGAGGACCTTTTTTACACGAAGGTAGGGAAATTCGTGCTTGCCGGAATAGTAACCGATGTGGTCGCCGAACGGTCCTTCTGGTTTCAAGTCTGGAGCCATCTCTCCCAAGATACAAAATTCCGCATCGCTAGAAACGATATAGCCTTCGTGCATGAAATAGCGGAACCGGCTGCCAGAAAGCATGCCTGCTAGCGTGAGTTCCGAAAGCTTCTCGGGCATGGGCGTGATCGCGGCGATAGTGTGTGCCGGGTCGCCGCCAATGAAAATGCTCACCTTGAGTGCGCGGTTTTCGTTCAGGGCCTTCTGGTGGTGGGCGGCGATGTCGCGGTTAATCTGGTAATGGATACCGCATTCGTCCTTGCCGTAGTCGTTTCCCGAAATCTGGATGCGGTACATGCCCAGGTTTGTCTGCAATATGTTCCCGTTCTCGCTAGGGAGTGTCGCTACGAGCGGCAGCGTGATGAACGCTCCGCCGTCTTCGGGCCAGCAGACGATTTGCGGCAGGTCGGCGAGGCTGCATTCCTCGAAGCTGCGGATGCTTCCGGAGCGTTTCGGGAGAGAATGGATCCCTGCCGCGGCGGCCTTCAGTAACTTGGCGGGCGAGGCGTGCCTGAAAAAATCTACCGGATTCGACTTGAACTGTACCGCCAGGCGCGTGCTTTCGATGGTCCTGCGGAAAAGGAAATCCATGCGCTCCTTGGAGCCGAAAATATTCGCTGCCGCCTGGAAACGGCTTCCCTTGACCTTTTCGAACAGGAGCGCGGGGCCATTGTTGTCGTAGGCCTGCCTTGCGATTTCTGCCATTTCGAGGTAGGGGTCGACTTCTTCGCGGATGCGTTTGAGCATGCCTGCTTTTTCAAGTTCCAGCAGCGCCTGTCTGAGATTGCGGCTCATGGGAAACCTATCTCCGGGATGTGCTAGCCTGCGGAGACGTTCTGGTCCAGGGTCTCGAAAACCTGCGTCTTTTTCTGGGCTTCTACGGCGAGAATGATGTCGCGGGCGCTCTTGCGGGCCTGAATGCCGTAGACAATGCTAGTCTTTTCGGCGATTCCGGCAAAGACATCTTCGGGAATCGAGGTGAATCCCTGGAACGAGAATTCGTCGTAGCAGGCGGTCATGGTGCCTTCCGAAACAAAGAGATGGCTTGCGGTAAAACCGCGGAACGGCCCGTCGCCCAGGCGGACGGTAATCTTGTTGTCGGCGAAGGAACTGATAATGCCGGTCCACTTTATAGCCTTGAAGCCACACTGAATGTGGTAGTTGACACTTGCTCCGGGAGCAAGTTCGCCTGGCAGGGTGTAGTGGAGGATCGGGGTTTTGGATATGGCCAGGTTCATCGGTGCGTAGCGTAGCGTTTCCAGGACGTTGGGAAGCGAATACTCTTGCCACGATGTTTGACTTATCTGTACCATACTATCTCAAATGTAGTAAAAAAACACGAAACCAGATAATATTTTCTTAAGGTTCTGCAAATTCTTTTGCGAGCGCGCTGAAGGCGGTAGTCGGATTCTTTTCGACCCATTCCGCAGACACCTTTGTTTTCAAGAATCGTCCTTCGACAGAGTTGTACCAATGCACGATTCTCGTGTCCTTCAGGATTAGCTTATCTAACTTGTTGTTGGTCTTCGGTTTAAACCAGTGTGCGCTGATTTCGGGGCCGAGAGGGTAGAAAAACCTTGCCGGCAACACAAGCATGGACTTGGAACTCTTGTTGTGCGTGACGTTCTGCATCAGGCGGGTCCCGAGCCTGTAACGTTTGAGCCTTTCGGCTTCCGGCATCGTCTTGATGTACTGGAAAGCCTGGTGGATAGTTCCGTTGCCGGGTTCCGCCCCGATGACCGCGTTGTTCACGGACGCAGAAAAGCCGCGTTCCGCCAAACGGAACAGCCTGTAGCCGCCCGGCAGGCGCGCGCAGAACTCACGGAAGGCGAATTGCAGCCCGCAGTAAATCCAGCGGAACGGATTGATGCCCTTGAAAAGGTCGGCGGGGAGCGCCACCGGTTCGACGCCGATAAAGCCTTCGTATTCGAGCAGGTCGTTGAACGGCTTCACTGCAATGATGTCGGTATCCAGGTATACGCCGCCGTACTTGAACAGCAATGCCAGGCGCAACAGGTTCGCCCTGCTCGCAGGGGCCTTCAGCTCCTTGAAGAGCTTGAGACACAGTCCGTCGTCATTCAGGCCGTCGAAATGCGAGTCTTCTACCGGGATGACTTCTAGTCCCGGGATGTCCTTGATGAGTTCCCAGCCGTCGCCTTCCTGCTTCATGCCTTCGTGGACAAGCCAGATGGATTGCGGCTTCTGTACCTGGAATGCGGAACGGATGGCGATGCCCCCGCTCCAGGGAAACTTCTGTCCGAGCCAGATAAAGATAAGACGGTTGGGAATCATAGTCGGTTGTAGACGGGTTAAGTTTTATTTTGGGCGATTTTGCGGTAGAGGTTCAGCTGCCGCGTAAAGCATTCATTCCAGCTGAACTTTTCGGCATAGGCGCGAGCCTTGAGCTTCATCGCCTGCAGGTCGGAATGGTAGAGTTCGACAATGGCGTCGGCGAGAGCCTGCGGCGTGCGTTCCTTGAGAACCGTACCGGCACCGGATTCGGTGACGTGTTCGAATGCGGCGCCTGCGGCGGCCCCGACAAGGGCATTCCCGCTAGCCATGCTTTCGAGGATAGAAAGTCCGAAGGTTTCCCAGCCAGAAAGGGCGAGTCCCATGTCGACGCTGGCGTAATAGCGGGCCATTTCGTCGACGGAATTCACGAAGCCGATGTATTGGATATGTCTGTATTTTTCGGCGGCTTCCTGGACAAGCGGAAGACTCGGACCCGTGCCGGCAAAGACGATGGCGGGCTCGTGGCCGAGTTCCTTCACGAGAATGTCGTATGCCCCGAGAACCAGGTCGACGCCCTTTTCGTTGCAGTGCCTGTGCGGGAAAAATATGGTCAGCCGTTCCGGATTGCCGTCTTTCAGCTGTGTTACAAGCGCTTCGTCGCGCTTTGACGGGGAAAACATCCCGATATCGCAGCCGAGCGGAATCCATTGTGGGTCGGGGAGGCCGTTCTTTTTGAGACGGGCCATGGCTTCTTTCGAAGAAGCTTGTATGCAGTCGAAATCCTTGTATTCCTTGCGAGCGTACCAGAAAGCCCTGTTGCGGCTGAACGTACCGATTTTGGCTCCGAGCTTCTTGGCGACGGGCCTTCCGACATACGTAACCGGAAAATCGGCATGCCAGAATCCGACAAGGGCGGAATCTGGCGAAACCTTTTTGGCCGCATGGCGTACGACCGTGGGCAATATATACGGGGAGCCGACTTCAATGACGTCGGGCAGGTAACGCGAAAGAATCGGGATGATCTGCGAACGTTTCCATATAAAGCGGTATTCCCAGTTTCCGGGGAAGCGGAAAGCTTCGACATGTTCGATGATGAGGTTGTCGTTGCGCTGTTCCGTGAATGTCTTGCTGTCGGGCATCACGAAAACCGACAGGATGTCCTGTGCAGGGCAGTTCTGTTCGATGTTCTCGTAGAAGGCCATCTTTTGCAGGTGGTATCTGCGGACTCCGCCTCCGGAAGGACTCCAGAAGTTGTTGAAGTCGACGATGGTGAACGGTCTTGATACGCCCGGCATTAGGTTTCTTGCATCCTGTTGGATTCCGGATCAATGGAAAGCGTACCGCGGTAGAGATTGTTGGATCCGAGACGCTTGGAATTGACCGTGAGGAACAGGTTCCCGCCCTTGGATTCGAGCCAGTAGATGGCGTCGGAATCGCGCAGGTAGGCTCGCGGACCGACAAGACCGTTTTCGGAATCGATGAGTTCGCCGCCGAGGAACAGCGGAATGTCCAGTGCCTTGTAAAGATCGAGCATGACAGAGGAACGGCGTTCGTGGATGTCGACAAGGTCGGGGCGATCCGAAATCTTGAGATGGTCGATGCCGTCGATGATGACGACGAGGTCCGGGTGTTCCTTCTGTTCGTCCTTGAGGATAGACAGAAGTTCGGTATTGTCGAATGCCGGCAGGTCTTCCCAGATTTCGAGTCGGTTGCTGCGCACGTAGGCCATGAGGTCGCGTGTCGCTTCGAGAACCATCTGGTTGACTTCGTCAGATTCGTTCTGCTTGCGGACGGTGAGCACGGACTTGCCGATCATCATGGCGACCATGCGGTCGAAAATCTGGCGGCGCGGCGTCTCGAGCGCAAGGTAGATGAGCTTGAGCTTGGGGTTGCTTTTCAGCAAGTCGAGGGCGAAGCTCGAAAGGAGCGTCGTCTTGAGCCCGAACGGGCTGGAAGATACGTAGAAACACCCTGACTGGATGCCGTCAATTTCCTTCGTGAGCTTGGGGAAAGAATTCATGGCGTAGCCGACGCTTACGTCGGGCGGACAACCCATGGCGGTGTCAAAGTTTTCCTTGATGTCCTGCAGCAGCATGGAGCGGCGGTGCGTATGGACAGTGTCTTCTTCGGTCTGGTCGATAAGGGAGATGAGCTGGTCGGCTCCGTTCTTGCGGACGACCTGGTCGATAGTCTCGTCCTTCGGCAGCACGATGGACTTAAACTTCAGATCCAGCTCCTTGGCCATCTTGAGGTAGCGCTGGATACGGAATTCCTGTTCCCTGCGGTTCTGCTCGCGGCGCAAGATAAGCGTGACGGATTCGGCGCCACAGGCCTTGAGCTTGTACAGGTGGCTCAGCGAGAGTTCCTGGTACATCGTGGAGACGACTCCGGGAATGCCGGCGAGGTCCGCAGTCAGCGCATCGAAGAATCCTTCGACGATAATTGGCTTGTCGTTGTCGGGCTGGATGTTGAACGGGATGTCGCTTGGCCCGGATGCATAGGAAACGTACGGATGCCCATGGTTGTCGTCGTCCATCAGGCGGCCATAGACGGAATGGATAAGTCCCTTGGAGTTACGGGCCGGGATAGTGATGCGCGGTTCGTGATAGGCTTCGAGGTTATCCAGGTAGAAACTGATCTGGTGGCGTTCGATACCGGAGAGCATGCAGTAGCTCACGAACGGCTCGGGGTCGCCGCTGTAATAGCCGAGGCCGTAGAGCTGCGCCTGGCCGATGCTCCAGCCGCGGCTGGAGAGGTATTCTGCCGAAGACGGACTCCTGCAGGCGGCCCAGTGGCAGTAACGAACAAAGCTTTCGAGGACTTTCGATTTCTCGCCGCCGATTTCCTTGATCCACGGATGTTCATCCTGGAACGTATCGTTGTTTTCGGTTTCCAGACCGCCGAGGAATTCGATGGCTTCGGCCCTGGCCTGGGGTTCTTCCATGCCATTGAAACGGCTGCGCATCACGAATTCGACCAGGTCGCCTTCGCTACCGCATTGCAGGCAGCGGTAACGCCAATAACCAAGCGCATCGTAGAAGAACAGCGACGTCTCTTCGGGAGAGTGGAACGGACAGCAGGCAATGAGGTTTCGTCCCCAACGGCTCAGGGGAATACCCAACTGTCTCGGATGGGTCTTGATGCGTATGAGGCCGGCATGTTCTTGGTCGATAATCATGATATCCTCCACTAGAAAATCTAATAAAGAAAAGGAAAAAAGAATGATATTTTTTGTCTAATTTTGGTATTTAATGCACAATGAATTGTAAATTTGTCGTATGGTGATTCTCGGCATAGACCCCGGGTCGATTACGACCGGATATGCGTTCCTCGATGCGAGCGGTACGGATTTCCGCGTGCTCTCTTATGGAGTAATCCATGCTCCTGCGTCCGGCGCCCTCGAAGATCGCCTCTTGAAAATTGTCACCAAGCTGGAAGAGCTGGTGGAGCAGTTCCGTCCGCAGGCCCTGGCCATGGAAGGAGTATTCTTTGCGAAGAATCCGAAGAGCGCCCTGGTGCTCGGCCACATCCGCGGAGCCATTCTCGTCGCCTGCCGTAAGCGTGGCATGACCTACAACGAGTATCCGCCCCGACTGGTCAAGCAGTCGATAACCGGTGACGGCTCCGCCTCGAAGGAGCATGTGGCGAACATGGTCTTCGCCCGTCTTGGCATCGAACCGGGAGACCTCCCTCTCGACGCCTCCGACGCCTTGGCCATCGCGCTGACGCATGCGACTCCGGCCCCGCTCGCCGTTGCCCTCAAGGGCAAGATCCCTGCCCGCAAAAAGAAGAAACCGTCGGTGCAGCAATGGAAAGACTTGATAGAAAAAATGGGTGGGAGTGTCCAATGAGTACAGAAAACGCCCTGTTGCCGTACGGCCTCGGTTCGCCGGATCTCGTAGAAATCCAGAAAGGTTACCTGGTCGATTCCGCCATTGCGGAAGATTTGAATAAATTAATTGAATGCTGCCGCGAGAACGGGTTTGAACTGCGTCTCGAATCTGCTTACCGTCCTTTCGAAAAGCAATTGTCGATATGGAACCGCAAGGCGAGGGGAGAACTCCCTCTGCTCGACGAAAGCGGCAACCCGATGCAGCGCCCGAGCGGCGAAGAAGACTTGATGCATGCCATCTTGACCTGGTCGGCGCTGCCCGGCGCGAGTCGCCACCATCTGGGAACCGACATCGACGTGGTCGACGCCCTGTCGTGTCCGCCCGGCTACGAAGTGCAGTTGACTCCTGCGGAATGTACGGGAATGTTCGCCAGGTTCCATGCGTTCCTCGACGGGCTCTTCGGTTCCGGAAGGTCGTTTGGATTTAACCGTGTGTTTGTGCCGGGACGCGGCAAGATCCGCCCCGAAGGCTGGCATATTGCCCATATTCCCGCATCGCGCAGACTCCTGGAACAGTTCTCGGTAAAAACGCTTCGCGGCATCTACGAACGTACAGATATCGCCTGCAAAGACGCCTTGCTCAAGAACCTGGACGCCCTCGCCGAAGACTATATCTATCCCTATTTCCTATAGGCGGTCGAAGATGTTTGAACCGGAAACGCGCGGAATCTTGCAGATGGAATCGGAGGCTTACGGAGTTTCTGTCCTCGGGACGACGCTGCGCTACATCCCGTGTCTTGGCAAATGCCGGCTGCTGGTAGTAGCCGCCATCCACGGCGAAGAACCGGATACCACGTTCCTTCTCAGCCGTTCCCTGCGCGCGTTCCGTTCGAATTTCAACTCCGTTGTGTTCGTCCTGTGCGCCAATCCGGACGGCGTCGCTCTCGGAACGCGCGGCAACGCCAACGGGGTCGACCTGAACCGCAACTTTGCCACGTCCAACTGGAGTGCCGACAAGACTCCTTCGCGCTCCGTTCTGGAAGCCCCGCGCGACACGCTGCTTTCGCCGGGAACCTCTGCCGGGAGCGAGCCGGAGACCCGCGCCCTCGTGTCGCTTGTCGAGAAACTCGACCCGGAAAGCATCGTCTCGATGCATTCGCCCATAGGCTGTATCGACGCCCCCGCGGCCACCGGGCTGGTCCGCGAACTTGGCGACGTCTTCGGCCTCCCGTATGTCGCCGATATCGGCTACGGGACTCCCGGAAGCTTTGGAACCTGGTGCAAGGAACACAAAAAAGAATGCGTGACGCTCGAACTGCCACGCATGCCTTTGGAATTGCTTTTTGATAGGTTCGGTCGCGGATTTTCCGAATTCCTGGCCAACCGCGACATTCACGACTAGTTCTTGCTGCCCTTCGCTTCTTCGATGATGTTCTTGCGCTGGATGAGGCCCACCGCAAGACCGATGCTCATGTAGCAGCCCACCAGCAAGAGCAGGAATGCGAGTACGATCGGCTTCTCGGTGATGAACATGAATCCTGCCACGTAGGTAATCACGATGAGGACCGCCTGGAAAATATTGAACGCCTTGTTCTTGCGCGGCTGCAGCTTGGGCAAGAAGAGCGGCGAGACCATCAGGAGGCCGGTGATAAAGAGGACCACGACGGGAATGTAGATGGTGGCGCTGGCGGTATCGGCAAAGAAACCTTCGCGGTTCTTGAGGAACACGAGCAGAATGACGTTGATGGCTCCGACGAACGTTGTGGGGACGCCGGAAAAGTGATGGTGGTAGCAGTCGGAATCGCAGGCGTTGTACTTGGCGAGACGCATGGCGGCGCAGAGTACGTACACGGCGAAGGCAACGGCCATAAGGGCGGTGTTCGCCTCGAAGAAGCTGGGTGCGAGGTTCTTGTAGGCGAAAATAATACAGAATGCCGGTGCGAGGCCGAATGCGATAAGGTCGGCGAGGCTGTCGAACTGGGCCCCGAATTCCGAGCTCGCGTTTACGAGGCGTGCGGCGAACCCGTCAAGCTTGTCGAGGAGCACGCAGAGGATCACGAAATAGGTGCCCATGAGAATCGGGTCGGAGGTCGAGAAGGCGCCGGTGGTCCAGCAAATGGAAAAAGCGCCAAGCAAAAAGTTAAGGCTGGTAAAAATATTCGGCAGAATAAAACGAGCTTTGCCCACGACGGTACTCCTTGTATTTTTCTCTTCAAAGATAAATAAAAAAGCGCCCGAAGGCGCTTCAAAAAGACCGAAAAAAGCTATTTGACTGGTTTAATTTGCCAAAGAGCCTTCACCGCGGCGGCCACGATCAGGTGCTGCGGCGGCGCATACGGATTCTCTTCCGTCGGGAAGTTGGTCCAGTGCTTGGTGGAGAACTGGTAGTACTGCGTCGGGCGGTACATCACCGGGAGAACCGGGACCGTCTCCATGAAAATCTTGTTCAGTTCGCGATAGGCCTGGACCAATTCCTTCTCGTCGGTGATGGTCGGGATCTTGTCCAGGAGCTTGTTTGCGTTCTCGTCCTTGAAGCGTCCCTGGTTCGAGAAAGCGTCTTCGCCGAAGGGCTTCACGCCGCCGATGGAACCCATGATCTGTTCGAACCTGGCCCACGGGGTGGCTGCGGAGAGTTCCGCGGTCTGCGTCTTCATGGCGAGGTCGAACGTGCCCACGCGCAGGTCCTTATCCCACACGCTGTAGTCCACGAAATTTTCCCTGGCCGGGATGCCGATCTCGTTGAAGGATTCCACGACCACCTTGATCACGTCTTCCCAGTCGGTCCAGCCGGAGGGGCACTCGATGGTGATGTCGCGGACGGGGGCGCCCTTCGGGTCGAGGAGCTTGCCTTCGCTATCCCAGCTGTAGCCCGCATCGGTGAGAATCTTCTTCGCGAGGTCCACGTTGTATCCGAAAGCGTTGTCGTCGGAGTCCTGCTTGTTGAAGAACTTGCTTTCGGCACCGAAGGGGAGGATGAATCCGCCCATGATGGCCGGCGTGTAGTTCGACACGGCACGGGTCTTGATCTTCTCGAAGTTGATCGCGTGGATCATGGCTTGGCGGAAGGCAACGTCGGTGAGCGGCGCGCTCTTGAACGACACGATGAGCGTGGTGATGGAGCCCGGCAGATGGTAGGGTTCCTCGCGGCTCCAGGCGCGGATGCTGTCCTTGGCCTTGTCCCAGATGCGGGGCAGGAAGATGGACGAGATGTCCAGGTTGCCCTTGGTCATCGCGCTGTTGAAATGGTTGTTCCCGTTGTAGAGGGAATGGATTATATACTTGGGAGCCGGGAGGGCGCCGTTGTACTTCGCGAGTCCCCAGTAGTTCGTGTCGCGTTCCAGCACAATCTTGTCGGGAGAGAACGTCTTGAGGTTGTAGGGACCCGAAACGACCGGAGCTTCGTCGTTCTTGAATTCCGTAATCTTGCTGAAATCGTAGTTCTTGCCGCTCTTGGCCGATTGTACCAGCGGTTCGAATACCGCCTTCGGGAGAATCGAGGTCTCGGCGATGGCGTTGAGGATAATCAGCGGGTTCTTGTTGTTCTTGGAGAAGTTGAACGAAATCTTGTTGTCGCCCTCGGAGGTGACGGACTTGATATAGTGCCAGTTGCCGTTACGGGGGGTAGGGAGGATGGAGTCGATGTGGAACGTGTAGATGACATCGTCTACGGTGACGGGTTCCCCGTTGTTCCATTTGGCCCTGGGATCCAGGTGTACCACGATGGAAGAATCCGTCTGCACGAAGCTGTCGGCGAGCATCGGTTCCAGGTTGCCGTCAAGCTGGTTGTAGGTGACCAGCGTCTCGTACATCAGGCGGACGTTGCCGTCAATGGGAAAATTCGGGTCGTAGTCAAGCGGGTTGAAGGTTGTTGGCGGAGCCCAGTCGAAACCGCCGATGTATAGGGTCTCTTCACGCGGATACTCTGACTGCTGCGCAACGGTTGTTTCTTGTTTTGTATCTTCGCATGCGACCAAAGCCACCGCCGACATAGCGACGGCCGCATTGGCGAGGATGCCTGTTATTTTTTTTAGTGCGCTCATAATCCACTTACCCACAAAAGAGATGCAACATAAAAAAAAATACTTTATAATGAAAATTTAGTGACATTTGTCCGAATTTGCCACTAAAAAAACTTTACAGATTATAATAATATGGAATAATTCGGGTTGTTTTAAACACTTTTAGGAATATTTACAGAGAAAATCCGTAAAGGAGGCGCCTGGCCGATGCGCTGTAGAGGGTCCGATTCAGTACAAACGGGGTTCCCGCCCCGCCTGGGGTACTGAATTTCTGGTGGACCTTGCCGTCCCTGAGCGAAATGCCGACAACTTCGTTCCCCTGGTCTAGCCAGGCGAGGTCGTTGTTGACGAAGGGGGTGTTGAAGATGGTGCTCTTGCCCTGGAACTTCCACAGGGGCGCTCCGTTGGACGAATAGAAGAGAAGCGTCTGGTCGGCCAGGCCGACAAGGATGTGCTTCTTGCCCTGGAAAGAAATTGTCTGCAGCGAGGAAACGGAAGATTCCATGAGGAGCTGTATAGGTTCCTTTGTGGAATCGGTTGTGTTGTATAGGTAAATCCTATTGCTGTTAGTCGCTATGGCGAGCATGTTGTCCACTTGCGCGAGGAGCGCTATGCCGCTCTTGATTTTCAGCCCGTTGCCGCGAATCTGTCCGGAGCCGTCCCAAAGATGCTGGATATCGCCGTCAAGACTCGCGACATGGAGCTCCGCCTCGTATTTGGTGAAGAGGAACGGGACGGAGAAGATTTTGCGGGACCAGGCCAGCTTGTTTTCGGGGCGGAGCACCTTCAGAAGGAATCCGTTCCACGTAGAAATATAGATGGCGTTGTCGATGATCTGGATGTTGAATGCTTTTCCGGGGAGCTGTATGGACGAAGCCACGCCGTCTTTGGCCAGATCGTAGATATGTAGCGAGAAACCGGAAGAAAGGGCGAGGATGTTGTCGTCGTTGGCCATGACCGGGCTGTTGTCCATCTTGGCAAGAGCCTTGCTCCACTTGAAATCCCCGGATTCGGAATTGATGCAGATGAGACGCTCTGCGGCGGGGTCTACCGTGAACAGGTTCTTTTTGCTTCCGAACAGCTGCGGGTACTTGGTCTTGGGCGAAATGTTCAGCAGGTTTACGAACTTGGCGCCAATCGCCTTGCTGTAGCGGCTGAGAATAAGCGGTGTTGCATACGGGTTGCTGACGGAAAGGCGGACGGCTTCGGACCAGGCCTTCTGTTTTTCCTTGTCGCTGCCCTTGTTGTTCTCGAGATACAGCGCCTTGAACAGCCACGCTTCTGCATTGCCGGGTTCCAGCTTGAATATGGAATCGAGAATGGCGGGGAGGGCATCCCATTCCGCACTTTCGACGAGGTTGGCGGCACGTTTTGCCAGGTAGTCCGACTGTAGGGCGCGCTGGCCGTAGTAATGCGGGGAAATGCTTTGCAGGTGGTTGTTGTCGAATATCAGGTAGATGCTGCCCTTGGTGCGGATGACATCGGAAGAAATCGGCTTGGCGAAGTTGAAATGCCAAAGCGGGTGGAGGATCGTGTCCACCACGGTCAGCGCGCCTTCGTTGGTGAATAGCCCGAGCGTTCCCTGCGCGAGTTCCTGGATGTCCGCCGCATCGCTACGGATAAACGATTTTACTTGGCCCGATTCCTTGTCCAGGAGAATGACCCTTCCCGAAGCTTCCAGCACGACTATGCGCCCTTCGAACGACATTATCTTTTCGGCGTTGCTGAAGGCGAACTTCCATCGCGGAGCCGTACTGATCTTGGGCTGGTAACAGAACAGCGTGTTCCCGGAAAGCAGAAGGATGTTGCTCTTGTCGACAAGGACGTTCCGGATGGGCTCGAAAAGCGTGATGGTGTATGTTTCGGAAGCGTCTTCGCCCGAAATGAAATGCAAGGCGTTATCCGGGCAGTTCAAAATGTAGTGGCCGGTTACCGGGTAGAAAGCCTCGATGTTGCAGCCGCTGTATTTTTCGCTCACCTGGAACTTGATGGATTTCTTGTTCAGCAACGTGAGCGTGTGGGAACTCTGGGCGAGGGCGTTGTCGCCCTTGGTAAAGAGGCTGGTCGTGGCGGCTATCGGGAATGCCTTCTTGACCTTGTTGGCGCGCGACTGGTAATAGAGGCTGTCCTTGTTGCTGTTCTGGAACCAGATTCCCTGATCGTCTATTTTCAGGATGTCCAGTTCGGCGCTGTGCGGGAAATGCACGGGGACGATGGAATCGGATTCCACCTTCACTATCCTGCCGTTCTGCAGCTGGATATAGGTGGACTGCTCCTTGAAAATCTTCTTGATGCCCGAAGTGAGGGTAATGTTCTTGCGGAGCAGCGTTTCGTTCATGCGGGTCGTCGCCGCTTCGCGTTCGGCAAGCCAGTATGCCTTAGATGTTTCCTTGGTATTGTCGAGGCTCTGGTTGTAGTAGAAGTTTGCCGAAGTCTTGTTGCCGGCGAGTTCCTGGATTTTGCCGAGGTAGAAGAAGGCGCTTTCCTTGTCTTCGGCGTCGCCCTTGCTAACGACTTTTTCGAGAATGCGGACGGCTTCCTCGGTTTCGCCCTTCATCTCGAACAGATAGATGGCTTCCTGGAGGGAGTACGCCATCTTGCTGGCGCTGGCGATTCCTACGAATGCACAGAGGAACACGGACAGCGCTTTCGCTGCCGAAGAAAGAGTCCCTGTTCTGTACATTCTCAGTTTCATAGGCCTAGGCGTCGAACTTGTAACCGGCTCCGCGGATAGAAAGGATGATCTTGGGGTTCGCCTGGTCGTCTTCCAGTTTCTTGCGGAGGTTGACGATATGGTTGTCGATAGTGCGGGTAGAAGGCATGTTGTCGGGCGTATAGCCCCAGATTTCTTGCAGCAGGTCTTCGCGGAGAACGACTTCGCCGCGATGCATCCAGAAGTACTTGAGAATCTGGAATTCCCTTGCCGACATTTCGAGAGGCTCGCCGCCCTTGGTGGCTTCGTACTTCTTGAAATCCAGGTGGATGTCGGCGAAGTCGATGGAATCCTGGGAGGTTACGGCAACTTCCTTTTTCTCGGAGGTCTCGGCGCGGCGGAGGAACGCCTTGACGCGGGCGAGCAGTTCCAGGATAGAGAACGGCTTGGTCACGTAGTCGTCGGCACCCATCTCGAGACCTGCCACCTTGCTTGTCTCCTCGGTCTTGGCCGTGAGCATGATGATGAAAGTGCCGGGGTGCTTCTTGCGGATGACGCGGCATACCTCGAATCCGCTCTTTTTGGGAATCATCAGGTCGAGTAGTACCAGATGCGGTTCAAAGGAGTCTGCCTTGACGATGGCTTCTTCGCCGTCGCATGCGGTTTCCACGATATAGTTTTCCAGCTCGAAGTTGTCCTGGAGACCTAGGCGGATGATTTCTTCGTCTTCGACGATGAGAATTTTGTACTGCATTGTCAGTCTACCTTCTTGAATTTGATGGTAAAGGTCGAACCTTTGCCGGGTTTACTTGAAAGCGAAATGGAGGCCTTGTGGGTTTCCGCGACGCGCTTGACGATGGCGAGCCCAAGTCCGGAGCCCTTCGTGCTGCGGGTCATTTCGTCGCCCACCCTGTAGAAATCATTAAATATATTTTTTTGCTCAGATAGCGGGATGCCGACACCGGTGTCGGTCACGGAAAAGACTCCGCGCCCTTCTTCGTTGTAAACGCAGATAGTGATTTCTCCAGGCGGGTTCGTATACTTGATGGCGTTCTCAATGAGGTTTTGCGCTAGGCTGTAGAGGGCGGTGTAGTCGCCCATGACCAATACGTTGGGCTCGAACCTGGTATGGAATTCTAGACCTTTTTCTACGCCGATGTCCTCGATGGCGTCAAAGACCTTCTGGGCACAGATGGAAAAATCCAGTTTTTCCCACTTGAACGCTCCGGTCCCGTGTTCCATGCGGGTGTAGTTTAGAATGGCGCCAATCAGGTTTTCAAGTCGGGAAGCCTCCTTGCCGATAAGCCCGGAGTATTCCTGAACCTTTTCGACCTTCTGCACGCGGCCGCGCGCCATCATTTCGGCAAACATCTTGATAGAGGTCAGGGGAGTCTTGAGCTCGTGCGAAACGCTGGAGAGGAAGTTCGCCTTCATGGCGAGCAGCTTGTGTTCCTGCGTGATGAATCGCAGCATGAAGAATGAACCGAGAATGACCGTGATGAGCGAGAACGAAAGGAGTCCGTACATCAGGAACATGCGCTGGCGCGATTCCTTGCGGATTTCCTTGACGTCTTTTTCGTAAAGAGAGAAATCCCAGTCCAAGGCGTCGCTGATACGTACCTGCGTAAGAACGGCGGCGCTGTCGGGAATGCTCCCCATGAGTAGCGTGTTGTTGTCGTCGACAATGGAGAAGGGAATGTTTTTCCAACTCTGGGAGGCTGCTTTTATTTTGTCTAGGATGCGGTTCTGGAACGCTTCGTTGTCGACTTTTGCAATGACTATCTGGTTCCCGGAGAGCTGCGGGTAGCTCATTTTGAATAAGGTAATCGGACCTTCCTTGCTGTACAGGATTCCGTCCTTCGATGTCAGTTCGTTGTCGAGAAGCTCCGAGAAAAGGTCCCTGTACTTGGCCAGGATGTCCATGTACCCCAGCTGGTGGTTGAAGTTGGAGCGGAGATTCCAGAAGGCTTCGCGCTTGTCCTGGCTCAGGTCTTCGAACGAAAGGATTTGCGTGAAAGCCTCTTCAAAGAAGAATCTCGCCGAAGAGATATTCTCGATGTGCTCGCTTTGCAGGAACTGCGTGAGTACGGAGAGCGTGTAATCCTCGGCTTCCTGGTGTTTTTTCTGCTTGACGAGAATCTCGAAATGCAACAGGTTCACGGAACGGGTCAGGTCGGCGTGCAGATACCCCTGCAGGTGCGGGTGCTGTTCTAGAATGCGCAGCAGCCGGAGGGCCTCGTTGTAGTTGCCGGCCCTGTAGGCGAGCCTTGTCATGCCGAGGATGTTCTGCACCTGGTCGTCGGTCGTCTCGAACGGGGAGTGCAGCATCCTGAACGAACGCGCCATGTACGACCGCTCGCTGTTCTTCGGATTCTTTTTGCTGAACTGCTCCTCCTGGAACATCTGCTGTTCTACCAGGCTGGGTCTAGTGCTGGAAAAGTCGGCTGTCTTGTAGAAGTGCCTTGTAGAGATGTCCGGATAGACGAGCTTGTTGTTGTTGTAGAGGAAAATCGCCTCGATGCCGTTCACGTCCTTGAATGCGGTTGCGTTACCGAATTCAAGCAGGCTGCGCGGCTGTTCGTAGAGGAACAACGATGCGGCTTTGGTTTCCTGGTAGATTTTTTCCTGTTCCTTGTGGACGGCGTCTTCTACGTCTTTTTGAAAGGACGCACGGTTCTCGTCGAACGTCTTCTGGGCGAGAAAAATTTCGTTCTGGATGTTGCGGAAACTCAGAAACGAAAGAATGGCCGTAGGCAATACGATGCCTCCGGCAAAGAGCGCGAAAAAGAGAAGGTTGTTTCTGGAAAACCGGATTGCCATGCCGCCTCGCTACAGGGGCAGGCTCGCCGAGATGCTGGGGAATAACAGTATGAGAACGCTACTCCCCATGAGGAGCGTTACTAGCGTAAATGCCGCGACGGCTATGATGACTAGGGCCTTGGTCACTTGCTCACGGTTGCCGAATGGGTGACTGAAACCTTGTGTCCCATCTCGATTCGGCGGTTGTTGGAATAGATTTCGCGAATCAGCACGGCAGATTCGTTTTCGGCGGCGCGGACGATGATGCCGCGTCCGAGCAGGCGGGGCGGAATGGTCGCGTCGGAGAGATCCTTTTCCCAGACGGCAACGGCGTCGCCGGAATTGTAGTTCTGGGCGGAACCCTTGTCAATCAGCACGTAGGAGTAGGCGCCAATGATGAGCATGGGGTCCATGGCATAACGGATTATGGCCATGGAGTCGATCTGCGCTTCCTTGACGGTCTTGTAGCCGGTGACGTTGATAGACTGGAGCGGCTGTTTCAGACGGGCCTTGGACTGGTTGATGCGGATGTCGCGGAAACTCTGGACAATCTGCGCACGGGAGAGCGTGTCGCCGACTGCGGTAATCTTGGCGATACCGGAGATGCGGAGGAGGGCGAACTTGTCAAAGCTCTTGCCCTTTGCAGCAGGCACGTCGATGGCGCGTGCGTCGAAAATCTCGACCAAGTCGCCCTTCTTTGCCTTGATGGAAGTCTTCTTGCCGATGCCTACGACAACTTCGGATTCGGGCAGGTGGATAAGCGGTTCTTTCTTTTCTCCGGAACGGATGGTAAAGAACGAGCTGTCCTTCTTGAGGCTGTCGATGGTATAGATAATCGGCGCATGCATCTGGTAGTAGCCGTTGAAAATCTTGGGAGCGGGGCGCTGTGTATAGTAGTAGGAATCAGTCGGCTTGCTCTTCTTTTTCTTCTTGTCGCGGTTGCGCAGGTCGCCGAGCATGTTTTCGAAATCGCCGTCACGCGCGTCGGCGTCGTCACATCCGACTGCGGAGACGCCCTTCGGAAGGTTGGAGTCCGCAACAGCCGTGCGGCAGGGATTCTTTCCGCCCGGAACCTGGAGAACTTGTTCGTCGCGGATGCTGTCGCCAAAGTAGATGGAATCGCCCGGATAGATCCAGTGCGGGTCCTGGATGTGGCGGTTGTTTTCCCAGAGGTCCGGCCATGCGAACGGGTCGTGCAGGAATTCGTCGCTCAGGTCCCAGAGGGTATCGCCTTCCTTGACGATATAGGCCGATGCGAGCAGGGCGGTAAGGCCCAGGCAAAGTGTCGCACATTTGAAAAATCGCATAATGATCCTTGTAACTCTTTGAACGTGAA
>NZ_DGUN01000015.1 GCF_002395745.1 Fibrobacter sp. UBA4309 | reverse complement strand
CGTCCTTTTAACGAAAACTACGACCTGATCGGAACATTGGGCAAGGGCGGCATGGGCTACGTATTCAAGGCCCTCGACAAGAAACTCAAACGCGAAGTCGCATTCAAGATTCTCGACGCCTCCGCCGACGAAGAAGCCATCCAGAGATTCTACCTGGAAGCGCAGGCGATGAAGGAGCTCGACCACCAGAATATCGTCCACGTGTTCGACTTCGGAAAGCAGGGAACGCAGCTGTTCATCGCCATGACCTATGTGCAGGGCTACTCGCTCTCCGACGTATTGCAGCGCAAGAGCAAGTTGCCGTTCGAAGCCATCGAAGTCATTATCCGCCAGATTGCACGCGGGCTACTCTATGCGCACAGCAAGGGAATCGTCCACCGCGACGTAAAGCCTTCGAACATCATGCTCACCCGCGACAACCGCGTGTACGTCATGGATTTCGGCATTTCGTATATCCAGGAGATGGAAAAGGACCGTCTCACCAAAACGGGCATGACCATGGGCACTCCGGAATACATGAGCCCGGAACAATGCCATGGCGACGAAGTGACGCTCCAGTCCGACATCTACAGCATGGGTGTTATCTTGTACGAAATGACTTGCGGACGTCTCCCCTTCAACGGGAACCGCCCTGTAGAAATTGCGCTCAAGCACGTGCAGGAACCTCCCCCGGATCCGCGCCAGTTCCGCCCGGACATGCCGCCAGGACTGGCCGAACTCATCCTCAAGTGCCTCAAGAAGAAACTCAACGAGCGCTTCCACGACATGCAGGAATTCCTGGACGCCTGTGACCAGGTGTTCCCGCAAAAAGAGACCCGCGGGCCAGCAACTCGCCTCTCCATGAAAAAGCATTCCCTGTTCCGCCACGGAACAGCGTCTATCGCCGAGGCGGCCACAAAGATTCCTTCGCATGTGCGCGTTATCCGCCGCAGGCTTACCGCCCTCGCCATATCCATATTCCCGCTAATCATCTTGCTCATGATCCTGTTGATGCTCACGCACAAGCCCGAGAGCACCGTGCGTGAAATCGAATGGAACGAAGCCCTGGGCAATTACGAAACCCAGGCCATCGAGCCCGACGAAAAAGACGGCTACCCCATCGACAACCTTACCGACGGAGACTTAAAGACCGCCTGGCTCAACACCATGCCGCCCAAGCCGCAGAATCCGGTACTCACGCTCTATTTCAAGAATAACACGCTCGTGACGCACATCGGGCTCGCTGTCGGCTACCAGAAATCCATCGACGACGCCCTTGGCGACCGCTTCCGCATTTTCAAGAAGCCCAAAAAACTCACGCTCGAGACGAAGGACGGATACAAGCAGAGAGTCGTTCTCGACAACATCAAGGGGATGCAGTACCCGAACATCCAGGCTATCGAAACGACCGAAATCAAAATTTACCTGGACGAAGCGTACGATGCCGAGAACAAGGACTTCGCCATTTCCGAAATCCGGTTGCTCGGAATGGAACTGTAACAGAACGATTTAGAAAGAAACATCGCTTATTAAGAACATGCGGCAATCCGCGTGTTCTTTTTTTATAAGGAGAAAAACATGCACGAAGCCAACAAGAACAAGGGGAACTTCATCGAGGCCCAGGCCGCCGCATTCCTGAGGCAGGAAGGCTACGAAATCATCGACCGCAATTACGCCTACCGCGGCGGAGAAATCGACATCATCGCCCGCAGCGGGAACGCAATCGTCTTTGTAGAGGTAAAGTCGGTATGGAACCGCGGAGAAGGGAACCCGGCGGCGCGCGTCAACCGCCTGAAGCAAAAGAAAATCTGGAGAACCGCGTGCCATTTCTTGAGCCAGCGAAGGGACTGCGCCCCGGCGGGTTTCGATCAGCCCTGCCGTTTCGACGTGCTGGCGGCGCGCGTCTACCAGAAACCCCTGCAGTTCACCCACATCAAGAATGCTTTCGAAGGAGACCAGGTCATTCCTCAGTGTTAATCGTAAACTTTTTATTTATATTTTGCGCATGCGATTTGAAGTCCATCCAGACAACCCCCAGGCCCGTATCGTGAAGCTCGCCGCAGCCGCCCTCGAAGACGACGGCCTCGTCCTCTATCCTACCGAATCCGGCTACGCCATCGGCTGCAATGCAGAATCCCCGAAGGCCATCCACAAGCTATATGCGCTCAAGAAACCCATGAAGAAATTCTTCATGGCGATTATCGTACCGAACATCCGCGTCGCAACCGACTACGCCCGCATCGACAATTTCGCATTCAACATCATGAAGCCCCGCGTGCCCGGGCCATACACGTTCATCTTGCCCGCCGACCCGCATATTGCCCGCCGTCTCGACGTCAAGCGACCCGAAATCGGCATCCGTATGCCCACGCATCCGTTTTTCAAGGAACTCTTCCAACATTTCGACAAGCCCATCCTGAGCACCGCCGCAAAACTTTCGGAAGAGGACATCTACGAACCTGACGAAATCTGGAAGACATTTGAACATTCCGTGCAGATGATGGTCGATTGCGGCCCCATCGAAATCAATCCGACGAATATCGTAAGCCTTATCGGCGACCAGGTCGAAGTCCTGCGCGGCGATTTACTCGATCCGTAAGTTTCCTGTCTAGAAGAAAACCCAGACAGCCATCCAGAACACCATCAGGCAGAATTCCATTTCTCTGGAAATCTGCGAAAGGAACGTACTCCCGAAGGTGATTCCCGCGAGGGCCGCAATGCGGACGCAAGCAGCATCGCACCCCCTGTAATAAAGCGCAATCGCACCGAAAAGTTCCACCCAGCACCACAAAGCCTGCGCCAGCACCAGGTAACGCCTGCGGTAAATCCCGAGAGACGTCGTCGAAAAGCAAAGACAGAGTGCAAGCATGCGGAATGGATAATGTTCAAGCGAAGGATCGGTAACGACCGTATCGGACGCACCGAAATAGGTAAACACGCTAAATAGCAAGAGGAAACCGGCCAACAGGGCCCCGTTGCGGTAAGGGGACGATCCCTTGCGCCACAGGAACGAGGCACAACCGAGAGCAAGCAAGCAGGCAAAGGCGTTCAATAACGGAGTCATGGGGCCTCCGCCAGCGAGCGCATGTACACGACAAGGGCGCGCGCTTCCGATTCCGTAAGACGGCCTCGGTAAGGGTTCATGTTGACTCGTCCATCCAGGACGACATTCACTAGCGAATCCAGGCCTAGGCTATCGATACGCGCCACATCCAGCTTTTGCGGGACCGGATAGTATTCCCGGATAAACTTATCGTTAAAGCGGCCGTCGACTCCATGGCACTGGGCGCATCGCGCATTCCAGACAAACTGGACATGGGCGGAATCCACAATTTCCGAACCGTATTGAGGCGCCTCCGCAATCACGGCGTCCGGCCGAGACGCAGCCCCGCCTGCATAGAACATGCCAGCCAAGACGGCCAACGCCACCAGGGCCACAGCAAGCGCCACATAGGAATTGCGACCAAGCTCAACCGCCTTGTCCACCCAAACCGCCTTGCAGGCCAGCACCAGGGCCGCCACAAATGCAATCACGGGATAAGACAGCGGCAATACGTTCACCAGGATTACCTCGACATTCTCGTAAGGGCTACCCACAAAAGGCAACTGGGCGCAAACCCAAAGCACAAAAAGCAACGCAACGGAAAAACCGCAGGCAAGCGGCAAACGCAGCGTCTTGTATTCTTCAGAAGACCACGGCTGGATATAAGAAAGCGTAAGGCCGTGCGTCTTTTCGCGGGACCGCTCGGATTCCTCGACATTTGCCATGTCGCTGCCATCCACCTCGCCAAAGTAGGTCCCCGCGCCTTCCATGCTTTCGTTCAACAGGCTACGGGCCGCATAGAACAGCATCATGAAACCGCCCAGCGAAAACGCGAGCAGCCCCAGGTCAACCAAGCCGAATCCCGGTTCACCGGGCACGCCGGCCAACGGAGAAACAAGATAAAAGCGTTCCAGGAAAAGCCCGAGCAGAATCGAAAGCGAAAAGAATATGCGACCCGCCCTGGATTCGCGAATGACGGCGACCATGCGGAACTGCGGCAAAAGCACAGCAAAAATAAAAGCCGAAGTACAGAAATAGCCCTTGAACAGGAGATCCCAAATCCAGATAGCACAAAGAATCCAAGACGTTATCAGTTGCAGGCGCTCCATAAGGCGCACGCGGTAACCTTCGGCGCAAATCAGCAAGTTCACAAGCGCCAGGCCCGACAATATCGCCCCGACAATGAAGTAGACCGGGAAAAACGCCCCGCGCCATTCCGGAACAAAGGTCGTCGCGAAATCAAGGCTCACGACCGTATGCACCCAGAGCACCAACGGGAATAGAAGCCAAGCCATGGGCTTGCAGTATCTGTCCAACGCAGGGACGACACGGGCCTTCAAGTGCGTCGTAAAGAACAGCAGCGAAAGCAGGGCGTAAACGACAATGCAGCAGAAGTCCCATACAAGCGGCGAGCGCACGTTGGCAAAGTTGCCGCGGGCATCGAGGAAGGGCGCCACCATGTAGAAGTTTTCGACAACGCCCAAGTGCATGAGCGGGAAAATTCCTGCAAACACGAGGCTCACGAGTGTCGAAAGTTCCGCAATCAGGGCGGTGCGGCGGTCCAGCTTGATTCCAAGCGCAAGGAAAATGGCCGAGAGGAGCGTTCCGGCATGGGCAAGCCCAATCCAGAAAACGAAAAGGGCTATCGGCGTTCCCCAGAAGGTCCGCGAATCGGTCATCCAGGCCGAAGGGCCTTCCAGCACGGCATAGCCCAGGGCAAACAGCCCCGGCAAGAACAGCGCAAGTCCCGCAAGCATCAGGTAGCGAAACATTAGCGCCTCCCCCGCACAAACACGACGGACGGATCAAGGGCAGCAACTTCACGCGGGGCGTACAGGATGCGCGTTTTCGCCAGCCGCGCCAACGGAGATTCGGGATCCAGCCAGTTACCGAAAACGATGGCATTCTTGGGACAGGCTTCGGCACAAGCAGTTTTCACGCCACGTCCACGCCATTCCGACAAGGGATTGCGCGTCTTGAACGCGAGACGGTCGTTTTGCAGGCGGTGCAGGCACAGGCTGCATTTCTCCATCACGCCCTTGTCGCGGAGAGGGACCTCCTTGTTGAACTGACGCGCAAGGCCGAGCGATTGGGCATCGTTGAAGTTGAACTTGCGAGCATGAACCGGGCAGTTCGCACCACAAAAACGGCTCCCGGTGCAACGCTTGTACATCATCGCCGAGATTCCGTCGGGAGTGTGGTTTGCAGCGCCTGTCGGGCAGACCTTTTCGCAAGGAGCGTCACCGCAGTGGGCGCACATGAGCGGAGCATTCCCGCGCATTTCGACCCAGTGCATAAACCGTCCGCGAGTAGCATCTTCGGCGGGAACAAGCGGCACGTTATTTTCGAGGTTGCAGGCCAGGATGCACTTGCCGCAGCCGTCGCACAGGTCGAGGTCTATCGCCATGCCGAAGCGGTTTACCGGTGAGGCCCCGGGAATTTTCAACGGCCCCGGTGCGGAGACCCTCACCAAGTCCAGCGACTTTTTCGCCCGCGACATCGCGAGTTTCACTTCGTCTTCGAAACGCTTGAGCTCGGGCACCGAAAACTGCGACGCGATATCACCAAGAAGCTCTGACTTGCGACAGCCGAACAGCAGTCCCATCACGGCGACCAGCGAGCAACTCTTGATGAATTCGCGACGATCCATACCCACAAAATACCTTCACCCGTTAACGGTGGCAAGCGGCACAATAGGTCGCCGCTGGTTTATAGCCTTTTTCTTTGAAAGTTTCGCCGCGATGGCACTTTAGGCAAGTCTGCATGTCGAATTTTTCACCGCCGTAGTGGTTTTTCATGTACCCTTCGCCATGGCAATCGCTACAGGCAACGCCTGCAGACGCATGGACTCCATGATGGAACACCACGTGTTCCGGCAAAAAGCGTTTGTGCGACCAAGGATGGTCAGGAGCACTCGTAAGCACGGAATCAAGCGTCTCGATTCCCGGCTTTTCGGTAAGCGGGAGCCTATGGCAATCCATGCAATCCCTCCTGGAAGGCATAAAGGCATTGCTTGCTGAACGCGAGCCCGTATGGCAGGCGGCGCAATCCAGACCGATGGAATCTCCGTGCAACGCATGGTCAAAAGGAATCGGGCCCGAAGCATGCTGCGGAGCACTCGGCTCCCCCATCAAGAAATCCGCCAAGAAAAAAGCAAAGACCACGCAGAACACCACCATCGCCAATTTAAGCGAAGGCTTTGCATTTAAGATGTTTTTTCTATTCAGGTCTATCATATCAAGTTGGCAGTGTCATCCTTGGCCTGTCATCCTCCGAAGGAGGAACCATCACTCTTGTACAAGCGCTTGTATATAACCGGATGGATTCCCTTCTTCGTTTCACTCAGTCGATGATGACGTCTAAGTTCTAATTCCTAATTTCAAATTCTACTTCGGCCTCCCCGGGTCATCGGGATTCTTGAGAATGTACAGGAGCCATGCCGTCATCATTTTCGCCTGTTCTTCGGTAAGCGGAGTGATTTCCATGGCGGGCCATTCATCGGGGTGCTTCGGGGTCGGATGCATCAGGTACTTGACCATTTCTTCCGGCTTTTCGGCATACTGCGCTACATTGTCGCGCATCGGCGGTGCGGCAAACTTGCGTGCCCAGCGGTGGCAACCGCGACATTCGTTTTCAAAATATTCGTGGGCTTGTGTTTTGAGTTCGGGCGTGACCGGCGGAAGCATAAAAGCCTCTACCGCAAAAAGTGCACACACCGAAACAAAGACTATGACCGCAACCCGCAGTTTCAAAACACCATCCTTTGTGGCTAAAATCCACACAAATCAAATATATGTTTTTATTTTTGGCATCGTAAATGGGCATTATCGAAATCATCATTATCGCGGTTGTAGAGGCAATGGACTGCTTTGCCGTTGCAATTGCCACGGGGCTTTCTAAAAAAGGAATCAAGTACAGCCGCGCCATGCTCCAGGCGGTGAGCTTTGGCGTTTTCCAAGGCGGCATGACGCTGCTCGGGTATTTCCTGGGCTGCTTTGCCGAGCGATGGTTCAACGCTGTCGGCACGCCTATCGCCTGCACCATCCTCTGCATTCTGGGCGGGCGCATGATTTGGGGCGCCATCCGTGGTGACGCGGGCGAAGAAGAAGGCGAACAGATTGCCGCGAAAAACTTGACGATTGCAAACATTTTGCTGCTTTCGGTTGCGACAAGTATCGACGCATTCGCTGTCGGAATTTCGTTTGCATTCCTGAACGCGAACATGGTGCTTGCCACCAGCGCCATTGCACTTGCAAGCCTTATCATGGGCGTTCTCGGCTACGAAATCGGCCGACACGCCGCCAAGCGTTTCAAGACCAAGATTCCCGAAATCATCGCAGGTGTAATCCTGATTGGAATCGGCGTAAAAATGCTGTTCTAAATCACCCTAAAATCATTATTCAAAAACTTTCTTCTTGCGCTGGTCGCGACCAATCAGCACGAGGCTCACGACCACACCGGCAAGCAGTACCACCGAGGTGAAAATCCATGCGGTAGAATGCCCGCAGGTCACCTGGAAGAACAGCACCGAGAGACTCCAGCCGATAATTGTCTGGAACACCATCATGAGCATTCCATAGAAGCGACCGAGTTCGCGGAAGGCGGTTCCCATAGCCGCAAGGCACGGCACGTAGAGCAAGATGAACAGCAGGTAGGCAAGCACCTGGAAACGCCCGAGGTTGAAATGCGCCTGCATGGTCTTGTAAGCGCCTTCATTTCCGGCACTTTCGGATTCATCAATCGCATCCTTGACGCCCAGCGGGTTTGCAATCGAAGTAAAGACTTCTACCAGGTTCACCGGGACGCTCACGAGAGCTTCTTTCACCGTCGATTTCAGTCTAAACGACGACTCGGGTCCCTGAGCCTGCCGAAGGGCCGCATTCTCGTCTGGAGCCGCGCCAGCCTCCCCCTCGTCGCCCGTACCCTCGATCGCATACAGCGAGTTGAGCGTTCCGACAATGGCTTCCTTCGCAAAAAGCCCCGTAAAGAGCGCGACAGATGCAGGCCAGTTGTCGCGTTCAACGCCAAAGGGTTCGAACACCGGCGTAATCACCGTTCCCACGGCGCTCAGCACCGACTTTTCGTTGTTGTCATTACCAAAACTGCCATCCGTGCCGACGGAGCCCATAAAGCCGAGCACCGTCACCATAATGAGCACGACCTTGCCCGCGCGGAAGACGAATTCCTTGAGGCGGAGCCATGCGTGGCGGAAAAGGTTACGCACCTTGGGCAGATGGTAAGGCGGCAATTCCATGATGAAAGTCGATTCCTTGCCCATGAAAACCGTATGGCGCAAGAGCAGACCGTAAATCAGGGCAATCACAATGCCCGTCAGGTAAATTCCGAACACGAGCGTCCCTGCGCTTTCGCCGAAGAACGCCGCACCAAACAGCGCATACACCGGAAGGCGCGCGCCGCAGCTCATGAACGGCACCAGGAACAAAGTAAGGAACCTTTCCCGCTTGTTTTCGAGCGTACGCGTGCCCATAAGCGCCGGCACCGAGCAGCCAAAGCCCACAATCATCGGCACGAACGCCTTGCCCGGGAGCCCGAGGAACCGCATAAAGCGATCCGCTACGAACGCCGCACGCGACATGTAGCCGGAATCTTCGAGGAACGAAAGGCAAAGGAACATGAAGAAGATGACCGGAATGAACGTCGATACCGTCTGGATGCCCGTACCGATGCCGTTCGCCAGCAGCGCCACGACAACGCCCGGTGCGCCAATCTTCGTCAACAGTTCCGTCATCCCGTCCACGAAAATTCCACCGAACAAAATGTCGAAGAAATCAATAAACGCACTACCGACCTTTACCGCAAACCAGAACACCAGATACATGGCGATAAGGAAAAGCGGTATTCCCAGAATACGGTTCAGGAATAGTTTGTCGAGTTTATCGGTTCGCGTGCGTTTGGTAGTATTGTCGCGGATGACCGCCTTCGCAATGTCGCGGGCGTAGGAATAGCGGGAATCGGCGAGCGCAAATTCCACCTCTTCGCCCAAGTCCTCCTCAATCTTGTCATGCGGGATTTCGACACCGAGTTCATCGGCAAGTTCCAGCACGCGCCCGCTATGTTCCAGGTACTGCACCGCCGTCCAGCGCGGGCTAGCACCGAGTTTGTCGGCTACGGGCTTGAGCGGCACCGCAATTTCTTCAATCAGCTTTTCCAGAACTTCGGAATGCTTGACCGCCTTCGGGAGCGGCAGTTCACGGCTATTGTGCAGCAGCTTGTGCAAGTCGTTCACGAATCCTTCGCAGCTCTTGGGCGAAACCGCCGTGAGGCCAATCGCCGTCACGCCGAGGATTTCTTCGAGCTTGTGCAGGTCCACATGGATGCCGCGACTCGCCGCGATGTCCATCATGTTCACCGCCAAGACCATCGGCACGCCCTTTTCCATCAGCTGGCTCGTGAGGAACAGGTTGCGTTCCAGGTTCGTCGCATCCAAAATATTCACGACCAGGTCCGCCTCACCCTTGAGCAGGTAATCGAGAGCGGCGCGTTCGTCTTCGGAGTTTGCAAACAGTGCGTAGATGCCCGGCAAGTCCACCACGCGAATCGTGTGGTTATCGAGCTTAAACTGGCCTTCCTTCTTTTCGACAGTCACGCCAGGCCAGTTGCCCACAATCTGGTTTGAGCCGGTCAGCGAGTTAAAGAGCGCCGTCTTTCCGCAGTTCGGGTTGCCCGCAATCGCAATCGTGAAAACTTCTTTCTCGATAGGCATCAGACTCTCCTCAACTTGAGCACGTTGGCTTCTTGTTTACGGAGCGAGAGCCTGTACGAAAGCACGCTCACCTCTACCGGGTCGCCGAGCGGGGCCACCTGCAAAACCTGCAGCACCACGCCGCGCACAAGCCCCATCGATAAAAGTTTGGACTTGTACTGAGAATCACCCGTGTTATATCCAATAATTTCGGCCTTGTCGCCTTTTTTAAGGTCCGAAAACTTCGGTTCGTTATTCATACACCAACGATTTACTTTTTCTTAGATTTAGCGACGTTCGGCTTTTTCGCCGTCGCACCCGTATTGGGGGAATTCACAAATTCTTCGATTTTTTCGAGAGTCTCCGCCGAAAGAATGTGTTCCATGCAGCAGGCGTCCTTGTCGGCAATCGCCTCGGACACGCCTAGCTTGATAAGAAAACCCTTCAGCAGCATGTGACGGTTCAGAATCTGGGACGCCACGAGCGCGCCTTCCGAAGTGAGTTCGACACCGCTGTAAGGTTCCTGCGTCACAAGGCCGAGCTTCTTGAGTTCGATTACCGCCTTGGCAACCGACGGCATTTTGACCTTGAGTGCCGCCGCAATGTCGCGGACACGGGCAATCCCGTTTGCAAGGCGCAGCATGTGCACCATTTCCAAGTAGTCTTCAAGGCTCTGGCTTAACTTTACTTGTTCCATAGGACGGCTCCGATTAGACGAAAAACACACCTTATATATTAGTCAACGCTAATATAGTTTCTTTTTTCTAACCTATCAAGAGTACCCCGTTGTCCCTATAGAAAAAAGGACCGCGGCAAAACGCCACAGTCCCCTTTTTGCGCATTATGCGAGGTAATTAGAAGCTGAACACCGTTTCAAGACCGAAACGCAGGGCATCGTCGTCTTCGTTATCCTGCACGGGGATGTCCACCATGCCGAAGGCGGTGATTTCCAGATTTTCCACCGGGGAGATGTAGACGCGCGCGCCGACATCGAATGTAGCGGCAGTATCATCATCGTCATCCAGCGTATTGGTGTGGTATTCTACAGGAACGCCCACCTTGATGAATTCGGCAAACTTGAACGCAGGCTCGGCATACAAGAAGAAGTATTCCGGAATTTCGCCGTTATCAAGATCGCTCGCATCTTCGGCGGCATCGCCCCTGTCGACAATTGCGTAGAAGGCGGTCGTCTTGATATCGAACATACCCACTTCAAACGTCGGCTCAACCAAGAAGGCGTGAGCAGTAGAAGTCCAGTCCTGACCTTCTACGACATCGCCGTCGTCACCCAGGTAGTCGGCATGGAAACCATACACAGCCCTGAAGCCAAAGCCACCGAGAGAGAGGCCCGCTTCGACACCGGCATGGAGTTCGTTATGCTGAGTGGTCTGGAAGCTCTTGTAGTCCACATACGGGCGCAGGTGCTGGCCCGCATAGTCGAATTCGTAGGCGGCATGCACGTCATAAACCTTGGCACCTTCTTCGTCGGCCCAGTCGTTATCGCCACGGCCAAAACCAAAGCCGAGAATGAAACCGGCCAGGTCAATTTCAAGACCGCGAATGTCGTGTTCCTTCATACCGGCGGCGTTATCGGCCGGATCGTCGTAGTCATAGTAGGCAACGAAAGCACCTTCCGAGAAGGTCAGGTCACCCAGCTTGACCGCGAAGAAATCGGCCGGCTGGTACTGAATGAATGCGCCGTTGTACAGCGATGCAGGATCCGTCGTTTCGTCATCGGCTTCGAGGCCCACGAATGCAGACCACTTTTCATTGAACTTGACTTCGAAATTCAGGTCGAAGGTAGAAGCGTAGGAATGGTTCAGGTCATCTTCTGCCCAGACATTGCCTGTGTAAGCATCAAATTCCACTTCGCCATTGTACTTGACTTCCATCTGGGCTTCCGAAGTGCCTTCGTTCATGCTAGCCTTGAGCATGCCGAGAGCGTTACCGGCTGCGTCAGCGACTTCGCCCGGGTTAGTGTTTTCGGCAGGAGCGGATTCAACGGTTTTTTCTTCGGCGGCAGGGGCAGCTTCCTGGGCGAATGCAGGCATCGCAAACACGGAGGCGGCTGCAATACCGAACAAAAGGTTAGATGATAAAATATTCTTCATCATTCTCTCCAATGACGGATAGTTTTCCCGTTTCTGTAACACTCCGTCATGTTTTTACAATTAGTGCTGCAGAAACGCTTGGCTTTCGCCTTCTGTGTGCTATTGTTGCAAAATGCGTGCCAAGATGTTTCAGTTTAGTTCCAAAAATTAGGCTAATCTAATTCAAGATTTTTAATTAAGGGCTGGCAGGTTTGGGGCCTACCAGCCCTTAATGGTTCTTGGTTCGAAAGGATGATTAGTCTTCGAAGCGCTTTTCCTTATTCGCCTTCATACCGAAGAGCTTGAGGAAAATTCCCGTGCCGACAAGCACCACGATAGCGGCGACAATCCATGTCATGTTTCCGCCAACAGGAACCTGGTAAAGGAGTACCGCCACAGCCCAGGCAAGGAGCGTCTGCACGGTCGCCATGAGGACGGCGAGACCGAGGCCGATTTCACGGGCAACCACGCCCATGGCGGCAAGGCACGGCACATAGAGCAAGATGAAGATGAGGAACGCAAACACCTGCCAGTTAAAACCATCCACCGGGTTACCATTCTTATCCGGATTGTGGAAGTAAGAGCGGAGGTTGGCGTAGATGTCGGCGGTTTCAGAAAGGTCGCCTTCTTCGAGAGCGCCCATTTCGTCTTCGGAGAGTTCGAGGCCTGCGGCAGCGAGCTTTGCAAACACGGCTTCGCGGGTCTTTTCGTCCTCTTCTTCTTCGC
>NZ_DGUN01000067.1:44225-44371 GCF_002395745.1 Fibrobacter sp. UBA4309 | reverse complement strand
GACGAACTCGCCCGCGCCCACATCAAGGCCGGTGCCAAGAAGGTCATCATGTCTGCCCCGTCCAAGGACGCTACTCCGATGTTCGTCTACGGCGTGAACCACACCACCTATGCCGGTCAGGACATCATCTCCAACGCTTCCTGCAC
>NZ_DGUN01000067.1:36971-44163 GCF_002395745.1 Fibrobacter sp. UBA4309 | reverse complement strand
CACCACCAACTGCCTCGCCCCGATGTCCAAGGTCCTCAACGACAAGTTCGGCATCAAGCGTGGCCTCATGACCACCGTCCACGCTGCTACTGCTACGCAGAAGACTGTTGACGGCCCGTCCAAGAAGGACTGGCGCGGTGGCCGTGGCATCCTCGAAAACATCATCCCGTCTTCTACGGGTGCTGCCAAGGCCGTGGGCAAGGTTCTCCCGCAGCTCAACGGTAAGCTCACCGGTATGAGCCTCCGCGTTCCGACCTCCGACGTTTCCTTCGTCGACCTCACTGCCGAACTCGAAAAGCCGGCTACCTACGAAGAAATCTGCAAGGCCATGAAGGAAGCTTCTGAAGGCGAACTCAAGGGCATCCTCGGTTACACCGACGAAGCTCTCGTCTCTACGGACTTCCGCAACGACGCTCGCACTTCCATCTTCGACGTCAAGGCTGGTATCCAGCTCGACCCGACCTTCGTGAAGGTTTGCGCCTGGTACGATAACGAATGGGGCTACAGCAACAAGGTTTGCGAAATGGCCCGCGTCATCACCAAGTAATTGATTTCGGCTAAGCGCTAGTAGTGCGGACGCTTTCAGATTTCCGCACTTCCGCTTGAAACTTTTACATGAGAACCCCCGCCGCTAATGCGACGGGGGTTCTTGTATAGGTTCAGAATTTTTAGTGCGCTTGGGACAAACTAACTTTCGTAGTCTTCGCCGCCGCCCCAGCCGTCAAGGTCGGAACCGGCGCGGCCCAGGGTCGCGTCGCCGAGAATCTCGTCGATGCCTTTGTCTTCTTCGGAATCGTAATCGTCTTCTTCGTGAGGCAAGTCCAATTCGTCTTCAAGCGGTTCTTCATCTGGTAATTCGGCATCGGCTTTCTTGTTTCTTCCCATAAGATTCTCCTTGTAGGTTCGTAATTCTAATCGTAACTTATATAAAAAAAATAAAAGTGTACTAAAAAAATGAAAAAAGTCGAAAAAAATTTCAAAAAAGATGGCGGCGCCGTAATGAGCCGCCATTTTCTATGCTGTAAGGCCTGTTTTAGAGCAGTCCGACGATTGCCGTGAACAGGGCGTCGGCGAGCGGGTTCGTTTCGAGGCCTTCGAACACGCTGAACTGGTTGAACATGATCTTGCCGTTGCCGAAGGGGAGCAGCTGCATGTCCACGCCGGTCTTGATTTCGCCTTCGGAGATGCTCACCGAGCGGGCGAACACGGTCGCGCCCGGCAGTTCGTTCAGCGAAAGCCCGGGCATCACCGCCGCAGCCTTGTGGTCGAGGACGTTGTTGCCGCCGAAAATGGGGAGCAGTTTGGAGTCCTTGGGCAGGTAGTGCAGGCTGGTGCCGTTTGCGCCGGTGCTCCAGTGGGATTCCAGCGTGAAATCGAACTGGTGGCTCTGGTTCAGGAAGTCGATGTCGTCCTGGGTCATGTCCGAAAGCAGGAGCGTCTTGCCGCCGTTCTTGGTGACGTCCACGATCTTGTCGAGGATTTCGTCGGGCCAGGAACTGAGGTTTGCCGTGAAGATGATCTGTTCCGGTCCGGAAAGCGCGGCGAGGGCGTCGCTGGATTCTTCGCTGTTGTCGAGGAAGCAGACTTTCTTGATGGCGTCCTTCACGTTGACCTGCTCGATGACGACGAGGTCCTCGGAGAAGCTGTCGATTTCCTTGTTGCCGTCCTTGAGCGTGAACTTGATTTGGTAATCGCCCGTGGCGCGCGGGGTCATGAGCGTACAGATGCCGAGCTGCGTGAGGCTTGTCTTGCCGGTCTGTTCGTCGGTCTTCTGCGTCTGTGTGGAGACGACCTTGCCCTTCGCGTCAACCAGGCTGATGTCCACGCTGACGTTCTCGAGACGGCCGTTGTTCAGGAGCGTGAGCTGGAAGCTGATTTCGCTCTGCGGCGGAACCACGTGTTCCAGTTCGCTGACGAGGATACGGCTCGGGGTCGTGATTTCCTTGATGAAGCTCTCGAATCCCTTGCTCTTGCGGTTTTCGTCGCAAAGGCCGTAGAGCTCTATGCCGCAGTCGGCCCAGTTGGCGAGGAAGAATCCGGCAATCTGCGGGTTGCTCAGGAACGCCGTAATCTGGTCGGCCTTGCTCTTGAGCGAGATGCGGTTCACGTCGTTGCGGAACGATTCGAAATCGCTCCAGACGGAAAGTCCGGATTCCTTGATGAAGTCCTGGATATCGGTGTAGAGGTTCTTGATGGCCTTCTGGTTCTTGCCGCTGCGCGGTCCGGCGATGCTGGTCGCCTTTGCGGGCAGCAGGGTGTGGTTCCGCAGCGTCACGAGCATCTTGTTCTCGATGTCGATCGGGCCGTCTTCGCTATCCTGGAACTGGCTGTCGCCGAATCCGGAGTCCGGGACCATCAGTTCTTCGCCTTCGACGGCTTCCTTGTCGAAGCAGTGGGCGAGGTAGTGCGTGTAGCTGGCGTTGGGGCAGAGGCGCGGATTCACCTGGAGGGAGGTGTACTGCGAGATGCGGTCTACCGAGACGGGGAGCAGCTTGCCCGTATCCTTGTGGAAGTGCCCTTCGTTGTCGATGAAGATGCTGTCGAGGTTGCTGATGGCCGGACGGCACATGTCGATGGGGCTGATGGCGTTCAACAGCTTGTTGCCGTTCTGCAGCATGAAGGTGCCGTTTTCGGAACCCATCACCCAGGCGCCGATGCTCGGGTGGTGGTGCTGTTCCTTGACAATGTCGTTGATGAGCTTTTTCGCGATTTCGAGGCCCTGGGGGGTAGACCTCATCGTGTGGATGGGGAATTCCTGGAACACCAGGAGGCCGATTTCGTCGCAGATGTCGAGGGCTTCGCCGCTAAGCGGGGCGCCGCAGCTGCGGATGGCGTTGAAACCCGCGTTCTTGACGGCTTCGAGGTCCTTGCGGAGCTTGTCGTTTGCCGTGGTCCAGAGGCCGCCTTCGCTCCACTGCTGGTTGTAGCTCACGCCCATGAGCTTCACGATGGAGTCGTTGATGTAGTAGTCACCCTTGAGGCAGTCGAACTTGCGGAACGAGAACGTCCTCACGATGGGGAAGCTGAAGTCCGTGCCCTTGCTCTTGGCGCCCTTGTTTTCCATGGCGGCCTCGATGGCGAACATGTTCGGCTTTTCGAGACTCCAGACGCACTTGTCGCGCTTCCAGTCCTTGATGGCGAAAACGAAGCGCTGGGTGGCGTTTTCGCGGTCGAGCTTGACGCCGTCCTTGAAGAATTCATAGACTTCGCCACTGGAATTCCTCATGACGAAGCGGAGGCGGGTCGAGCAGCCGCGCGGGTTGTTGAACGAGAGTTCGACGGCGACGCGTTCCTGGTCCATGTCCGGTTCCACGCGCATGTTCTCGATAAAGGCGGCGTTGCCCAGGATGAGGTCCACGTCGCCGAAGATGCCTCCGAACGGGTAGCGGATCCAGGGGTCGCCCACGGGCATTTCGGCCGGGTGGACATAGCGGTCGTCGGCTCCTTCCTTGCTTTCGCGGCCGAGGTCGATTCGGCTGTTGGCGGCGCCCATGTTGGCGACGCGGACGCAGAGGATGTTTTCGCCGGTGAGCTTGATGGCCTTCTGGGTTTCGAGGACGAAGGAGGTGTAGGCCCCGAAGTGTGTGCCCAGGAACTTACCGTTGAGCCAGATCGTGGCATGGGTCGCAATACGGCTGAAACGGAGGAAAATCCTCTTGGAAACCTGTTTTTCGTCGTCTATGGTGAATCTCTTGAAATAATAGGCGCAGTCCTGGGACATCAGGAGCTTGTCGAAAGAGCGTTCCCAGATGTGGGGGACTTGGACGGTTTCAGTCTTATCGGGGTAAGTGGCATACCAGCGGTTGGAAATACCCAGATCTTCGGTGTCCCAAATCATCTGCCAATCGCCGTTGAGGCTCATCACTTTGTTCATTAGGGGGTCCTTTATGAAATTTTCGCAGTAAATTTAGAAAAAATTGGGGTGTTGTCTTTACAAATTCTTCAAAATTTCTATATTTGGGGTCCCAATAGCAACCAAAAAAGGATTACAAAAATGTATTCTATTGTTGAAACAGGTGGTTTCCAGTATAAAGTCGAACTGGGCAAGGCCTACAAGGTCCCCACGATCGACGCCGCTGTTGGTTCCGAACTGGAGCTCAAGTCCGTCCTTCTTTTTGCAGGAAAAGAAGTGCAAGTCGGCACCCCTGTCCTGAATGACGCCTCCGTGAAGGTCGAAGTTCTTGCCCACGGCAAGTACGACACCGTCATCGTTTTCAAGAAGAAGCGTCGTACCCGTTACGAACGTCGTAACGGTCATCGTCAGGGCTATACCGAGGTGCTCGTCACGGAACTCCGCTCCGGCGCCGAATCCGCAGTCGTAGATCCCAAAGTTATTACCCGCAACCGCGCTCGCGTGGCTGCCCTTGCCAAGCAGAAGGAGCAGAACAAGCCCCTCACTCGCAAGGAAAAGATCGCCCAGGGTCTTCCGAAGCCTGCCAAGGTCAAGAAGAACTCCCTGCGCAAGGCTAAGGAGGCTTAATCCATGGCACATAAGAAAGGTCAAGGTTCCGTACGTAACGGCCGCGATAGTAATGCCAAGTACCTCGGTGTCAAGAAGTACGCTGGTGAAGTCGTCAAGGCCGGCAACATCATCGTGCGCCAGCGCGGTTCTCACTTCCACAAGGGTGTGAACGTCGGTATGGGCAAGGATTTCACCCTGTTCTCCCTCGTTGACGGCAAGGTGAAGTTCGAACGCCTCGATGCGAAGCGTCAGAAGGTCTCCGTTTATCCGGAAGAAGCCAACTAACTCTTTTGAGTCGAATTTGAAAACCGGGCGCATTTGCGTCCGGTTTTTTTGCTAAATTATGGTTGTGATACGTGTTTTTGGCATCTACCTGTTGTTGGCTCTTGCGGCTGTTTTTTTTGCGTGTTCTGACGACGATAGCGATATCGAATACCTGTTCGAACGCGAACCTACCGAAATAAGCGTCTTGCTCGAATGCGCCGAAGATGCCGACAGCGGCGCCGCCTGTTACCAGGTGCGTTACCGTTTCCCCATGTCCAGGGAAAACTTTACTGGCATATATTTATGGATAGGCGACGAAGTCATGGACGACACCTCCAAGGAAGCGACGTCCGACCAGATTGAGAAGGCGGACGCGTTCTATCCGTATTCCTCGAATAACAAGGCCTATTACGATACGATAGACCTGACGGATAAGATCAAGGACTATGTCGAGGATCTCGACAGTCTCCACGTGGCCATCTTCTGCGATTATTCCGACAAGGACGATGTCGGTTCCGTACAGCACATCTATCTGCATTTCGGCGACAAGCTGAGTCCGTCCCGTGCGGCCATCTACGATTCCGTGTGGACTACGGGTGCCATGTTCGAATGGTTCAGGCCCACGGACCAGACCAATTTCTACAAGCCCATGGATCTTTCGGGCCCGATTCTCGGCTACAACCTCGAAATCTATTCGTACGACAGCGGCGAGGATATCCGCGACGTCAAGGTCAAGGTCGTTACGGCCGAGGCGGTGGATTCTACTGGCGGCACGCTCTTTGTGCGCCATGCGCGCGTGCGCAGGGACGGGGATTCCGTATGGATCGATTCCGTACACCATAGCGACAAGGAGAAGAACTATCTCCGCATAGCGGTTATCGACGGCAAGGGCTTCGACTTCGACGTAGATTCCCTGAACCGCTTCAGGGTGTATATCGAGGGACTCAAGACGGAGACCCGCTACACGGTCGGCCTTTCTTCTTGGGATTCCAGCGGCAATTCCTCGGGCAACGAGGGCCAGGCCACCGTCGAAGACAACAAGCTTTTCATAACGACGGACTCGGTGGCTCCGCTTATGCCGACAAAGATTTTCACCATCCAGGATTCGCTGTTCCCCGGGTTCGCGAGACTCGACAGCAATAACAGGCTCCGCATTTTCTGGAGCGAAAGCATCGACCCGCTGGATCCCGATTACGATATCGAAGTCGATACTGTCATCGACCCGGCGCAATCGGACTGCCTTGTCGGACTGTGCTACGATTCGGTCGCGTCTTACCTGATCGAGCATTATGACCCGCTGAAAAAGGATTGGGTGCAATACGACAGTGTCGGCGGAAGCGTCAAACGCTACTACAAGCATTATAAGATGGATGCCGATACGATGCTCATCTCCACCACGGGACTTTTCATTACGGATACTATCCGCAGGGTGTCTCCGGGCGATACGATTATTTTGAGAATCCGTTCCAAGGACAAGTCTGGCTACCTTTCCCTGGCGCTGATTGATACGGTCTATGTTTCTCCTGGCGCCCTCGCGAAAGAAATCGAATGCCCCGAAGGGTTCGTCGCCGTGAAGGCTACGGATTCGTCGATGTTCTGCATGGAAAAGATCGAGCATCGCGATGCGGACGGAAACTTCATGAACAACGTGCTCCATTCCGAGGCGATGGCCGCCTGCGAGGCGGTAGATGCGAGCGGCTTTACCGTTAGTCTCTGCAAGGAGCGTGACTGGGAACTGGTGTGCCTTTCTGGCGGCAACCTCACTTACGGGGTCGTCGAAGAAGAGGACATGCCCTCGACGGAATACCTGTTTACGTTCTGCAACGTCTCGACGAACGACTCCCTGTCGGCGATGTCCTACGACAGGCGCGACGCGCGTTGCGCCAACCCGATGGGAGTCCGTGACATGCCTGGCCAGTTGCAGGAATGGGTGATTGGCCGTTCCGAAGACACCGTAGCCGTCATCAAGGGCGCAAGCTACATGGTGTTCGACGGGCTTGACCGCGAGACGATGGCGCAGTGCACGAACAGGTTCTTCCCGTTCTATACGCGCCTGGCCTATACGACGGACACTGTCTACCTTTACAGGGAAGGCACCAGGATCGATACCGTCCTTACAGCCGATACGTCGCGCACGCTGTACGGGGTGCTTACGCAGAAGGATTTCAAGGATTCCCTGCAGTTCTTTGACGTGCAGGATTCCAGCGGCAATTCCCTGGGCACGGATTACGCTCCGTATGCCGAATACAAGAAGGGCGGCGACGAATGGCTAGCCTCCATTGCCGGGAACCTCGTCTACAAGCCGGACCATGTCGAAGCGGTATTTCTGACCGGGGAGAAGGTCTCGTACAGGGAAATTTCGGCATTCTACAGGTCCCCGACAATCGGGTTCCGCTGCTGCGCCTATCCTGAATAAATAAAAAAACTCGGTTTTCACCGAGTTTTTTAGTAGCGGGGGCAGGACTT
>NZ_DGUN01000067.1:20623-36901 GCF_002395745.1 Fibrobacter sp. UBA4309 | reverse complement strand
CTTCGGGTTATGAGCCCGACGAGCTACCAACTGCTCCACCCCGCGTCGAGGATAGCCCATATATAGTAAAAAAAAGCCCATTTGGCAAGGCTTTTGCCACAATATTTTGAAAACGCTTTGTTTTCGTGCCTGTTTGCGGGCTTGCCCTGCCTACACGAATTTTTTCAGGATGTGCTTGCTGGAATAGAAATAATCTATGCCGCTGATAAGCGTAATTGCCGTAATGACGCCCATAACGGCCATCGGGAAGACGCTCCAGATGTTCTCGAATCCGGGGATGAGCGCTCGGATGGGCTCGATGGCGCCGAGAAGGATGGCTACGATGCCGATTCCCTGCAGGGCGGTCTTCCACTTGCCGCTCTTGCGGGCGGGCATGATAAGGCCTTCGCTTGCGGCGAGCGTGCGGAGCGTCTCGACGCTCGATTCGCGGAAGTAGATGAGCGCGACCATCCACACGGGAGCGTATCCGGTGGCGATGAAGCACATGAAGATGGTCATGTTGGAAATCTTGTCGCTGAACGGGTCTAGGTACTTGCCGAGCGTGCTGACTTCGCCCATGGCGCGCGCAAGCTTGCCGTCGAGAAAGTCGGTGAGCATGAACCCGAGAACCATGAGGAGCGCGAGAACCTTGAAGACAAGGCTGTTGTTGCTGTAGTCTAGGTCGTTGTCGTAGAAGAACACCCAGAGGAAGAAGGGCGTGAGCACGATGCGGCTCATCGTGAGCTGGCTCGCGATAGAAAGGGGCTTGCGGTGCGACGGATCGCGGTAGTACCAGTAGGCGTAGGCGACCGTGGAGGCGAGGATGAGCAGGATGGTCGCCACCATGCAGATTTGCTGGTAGTCTTCGAGGTTCAGCAGGTAGACGCCCATGGTAATTGTCGTCGCGAGGTTTGCCAGCTTGGACCAGCGCCTTTTTTGCGGCAACTTCTTGCCTTCGCGCAGCACGCCCAGGGAAAACAGCGTGTGGGCGATAAGGCGGGCGAGGATGAAGACGCAGCCGATGCCGAGAAGCTTCTCGACGCTTTCGGAGTTGTAGATGTCGCGTATGAAAATGCTTGTCATGACGCTGAATTGCAACAGGCCGTCAACGACGTTCAGCCATAGCCTGTAATAGGGCTTCTCGATTTCCTGGGAACGCAGCTGGTAGAGGTTCACCCATCCCATGATAAGCGCAATCAGTACAAAGGCGCTTGCCGTCTTGGCCATGCCAATCCAGATGAAATAGATGACACAGATAAAGATGAGGGCTCTGAGGATGCTCCAAATGCGTGAACGCAAGCGGACATCATCTCGTTTCTCGGTCATTTGTTGTTCTCCAGCAGTTGTTTTGCATGCTCGCGGACGGTTTCCGATTCGCCGCCCAGCATGCGTACAATTTCATCGACGCGGCCGGAATCATCGAGGTCCTTGACGGAAGTAAACGTGCGTCCGTCGATTTCCTTCTTGCTTACGGCCAGCTGATTCTTGGCCCGGCTCGCCACCTGGTGCAGGTGCGTGATCGTCAGTACCTGATGGTGCTTGCCGAGGTTGCGGAGGGCGTCGCCGATGCGGTTTCCCGTTTCTCCGCTGATTCCGGAATCAACTTCGTCAAAAATTAGCAAAGGAATTTTGTCGAGGTCGGCCATCACGCTCTTGATTGCCAGCAAAACGCGGGATAGTTCGCCGCCCGACACGGCCTTCTGCAGTGTTTTTTCGCCTTCGCCCGGGTTAGGGGCGAGCATGAACTCTATCTTGTCGGCTCCGTTGGCGGCAAGGCCCTGCGGCTGGAGGCTCGTACAGAACGTCGCCTTGGGCATGCCCAGGGCGTGCAGGAGGTCTTGTACGGATGCGTCGAACCTCTTTGCCGATTCCTTGCGGGCGAGGGAGAGCTTCTGGGCAATGGATTCGAGCTCGGCATGGGTTTTCGATTCCTGGCGGCCGAGTTCCTCGAGGTCCGCATCGAGATTCTCGAGGCAGGAGAGTTCTTCTTTCCGCGTTGCGGTAAGGGCGATAAGTCCGGCGACATCGGTGCGGTACTTGCGCTTAAGCTTCTGGATAGCCGCAATCCGGGAGTTGGCTCGGTCAATTTCTGCAGGGGAGAGCGATTCCGAGGGCGACAGGTGCATCAGGTCCTTGCAGGAACTTTCGAACGGGGCCGAGGCTTCGTCCAGCGCGGTCAGGTATTTCTCGTAATGCGGAATCTTCGCGGCGAGGGAACGCATCTTGTATTGCAGCATCTGGATCTGGTCGAGAAGTCCCTTCTCGCCGCCCAGCAGGTCCTGGATTTCGTCCAGGTGGCGTCTTTCAGTTTCGCCCTTGCTGGCGAGGTTCACCTTTTCTTCCAGTTCTTCTTCTTCGCCTTCGCGGAGAGCTGCCTTGCTGAGTTCGTCGAACTGGAACTTCAGGAAATCTTTCTGTGCGGCGAGATTCTTGGCGCGTTCCTCTGTTTCCTGGATAAGCGTGCGGATGGAATTCCACTTGCTCCAGCACTTGGTGTATTCGGCGAGCAGGTCGTGATTCCCGGCGTATTCGTCGAGCATCTGTGTGTGCGTCCGCGTGTCGCGGAGCAAAAGCTGTTCGCTCTGGCCGTGCATCTGGATGAGGCTTTCCCCGAGCTGCTGCAGGTCGGAGAGGCTTACTACCGTCCCGTTGATGCGGGCGCGGCCCTTGCCGTTTTCGAGAATTTCGCGGCGGATGATGATTTCGTCGTCCGGGTCAATCTCGAAAGATTCGAGCAGCTGCTTGATTTGCGGCTCGCTAGAAATGTCGAATGTGCCTTCGATGACGGCTTTTTCGCTGCCTGTACGCACCATCGCAGCTTGGGCCTTGTCGCCGCATACCATGCGGAGCGCCTTGAGCAAAACGGACTTGCCGGCACCGGTTTCGCCGGTAATGGCCGTGAACCCGCCGTGGAAGGGAACGGTCGCCTCGGCGATCAGCGTAAAATCTTTGATGGAAAGTTGCTTTAACATGTCAAAACTAATCTAACAAAAAATACATGTCAAAATATGACACCTGTCTTTTGGAGACGGGTCAATCCTACTTTTCGAATTCGATAATGCTCCGGTAGATGGGCCTGCCTTCTTTCTTGTACTTGCGTTCGAATCCGGTTGTGATTCCTTCGGTGGGTTCGGCCGTGTTGCGCACGATTACCTTGCAGGTGGGGAAGGCGTCAAACGTCTCGAGGGCGATTTCGTTGTATTCCTTGTGGTCGGTTCCCCAGTAGAAGATTCTCTTGCCCGGCTTGAGGCAGCGCGCGACTTCGGTCAAGAAATCGGGGCGCAGGAGCCTGTTCTTGTGGTGGCGTTCCTTGGGCCACGGGTCCGGAAAATACATGTGGAATGCGTCGACGGTATTGCTTTTGACGCAGTCCCGCAAGAAATAGAATACGTCACCGCGCAGCATGGCCGCATTCCCCTGGGCCACGACGCCGCGCTTGGTCATGCGTTCGACGGCGAATGCCGCCCACGTGTAGTCCCATTCGCTGCCCATGATAAAGTAATCGGGGTGCTTTTCGGCGTAGTCCGTCATGAAATTGCCCTTGCCACTGCCGATTTCGACTTCGATGTGCCCGTTCTCGTTAGGGAACATATCCTTCCAGTTGAAGTCGAGCCTGTGAGGCTTTCCATCGGCGGTCTTGATGGGCTTGCGGTCGCCGTTCGTACGGAACACGTAGTGCCACAGACCCTTCTGTTCGGGGTCTGCATTCAGGTCTCGGTAGAATTCGGGAATTACGACCTGCTTTTCGGCTGCATTTTCGGCAACTTCTTCTACGTTCTTGTTGATTGTATCTTCACTCATATTAATTATCAATCATCAATTATCAATTAAATAAACGCTACAACCCTGTCCCGGAATTTCTCGGGGATGTTCTTTTTGAGGGTCTCCTGGATATGCTTTTCCGAGTATTTCATGGAGAAATGGCTCAGAATAATCTGTTCGCATTTCACGTCGTCACCCATTTCGTTGAGCGCCTTCACGATGCTGTTCAGGTGTGTGTGCCCCTTCTTGTGGGCCATCTGTTCTTCGTCGTTGTCCAGGAAGGTGCATTCGGTAATCAGCACCTTCGACTTGAACACGTCGGGGTTTTCGAGCAGACTTTCGCCCAGGCAGTCGCCCATGAAGCTCAACTGCGGTTCGTAAACTTCCCGTGTGACTTCTACGCCGTTCTTGCGCAGTTCTATGATTTCGCTAGCCGACTTGCCGAGGAATTCGTCTTTCAGCTTTTTCTTGTGCAGGAGCACTGTCGCTCCCATTGCGGGCACGGAATGCTTTACCGAAAACGGTTCCAGCACCAGGTCCTTGCGGTAGCGCAGCGGAATCCTTTCGCCGGCCTTGACCGGTTCGATTTCGGGGTAGCGGAACTTGGATTCGTTTACGCCTTCGAAAAGCGCTTCGGCCTTGATCCACGCCTTGGCGCCTTCGCAGATGCTTTCCGGGAGGTAGTATACGCTGTCGCGTTCGACGCCCATCATCTTGCGGAGGCTGTTGTGCCTCATGATGCAACGGGCATGGTCGCCGTGGGCGTGCGTCAGGAATACATGGTCAAGAGGTGTCGCGTTCAGCGGGCATTCGCCCATGTCGACGCAAAAATCCATTTCGGGGAACAAGAAATACGTCGCGAGTCCGGAAATCGAAAAGCCCTGTAACGCAGAACAGGCCACCTTGTGGTGGACTTGTTTGAGGGCGTTGTGGATGTACCTGTTTTCTGTCGTCACAATATTTACCGTGACGAAAATTTAGAAAAAAATCCTTGCCGTGTTTCTACTTTGCCTTGGCGGCAGCTTCCTGGGCGGCTTTCTTGGCGGCGAGGTCTGCTGCTACAATTTGTTCAAAGTCGGTGCATTCGATTTCTTCAATGTTCGTACCCATGGCCTTGCTGCGGGTACGGGCATTACCCTTCTTTTCGGGAATGCGGAAGCAGAAATTGTAGGTGGTGCGGGCTTCGGTCGGGATGCCCATCTTGAAAATGCGAAGACGTGCTCCGGAATCCTTGTTGTAGATTTCGTGGTAATCGTACGTGTTGGCCACGCGCTGCAGGCGGAGATCCTGGCTGAACTGGAGGTCGTCGGCAATGCCGCCGCGCAGTTCCAAGGGTAGGGAGTTCTGGAAACGCAGTTCGAGCTTGTTGCCCGTCTTTACGATGGAAGTCTCTGCGGGCTTGATGAGATAACGCTGCTGGGGGATGTTCTTATAAGCCTTGTTGTGCGCCTTGCGTACTCCGCAAACCTCGCGCATGTCGGGATTGGACGAGAAGTCGATGTCGCGGCAAATCGGTGGCAGGTTCGTAGGTATTTCGAGCTGTTCGTCGCCGGAACCGGCACAGCCGGAAAGCAGGGAAAGGGCGAGGACGACAGGTGTAAACTTGATGACAGCTAAAGAAATCTTCATATTGCAAATATAATTTTGTTTAATGAAAAAGAACCTTTTTTTGTTGAGAATATGTAAATTTTTTGACTTAAACCCTGAAAGAGGGGGGCCTAGTTGACTATCCGGGTTCTAAAATTTATCTTTGTATACGGATTGTTGTGTAACTGGTAAATAATGAACATCTATAGTTGGAATGTGAACGGCATACGTTCGGCAATCAAGAAGGGTTTCGAGGATTGGTTCAATACCCAAAAACCGGAAATCCTGTGCTTGCAGGAAACTCGTGCCGACGAGGACCAGGTTCCCGAGTCCATCCGTAAACCTGAAGGATACTTCACGTACTGGAATCCCTGCCGTCGCAAGAAGGGTTACAGTGGCGTGGCCATTTTCTCGCAAATTGAACCGGATTCCGTAAACTATGGGTTCGATATCGAGGAATTCGACGAAGAAGGCCGCGTCTTGCAGCTGGTGTTCCCCGACTGGGTGCTCAACTCCATTTATTTCCCGAACGGAGGCTCCGGCGATGACCGTCTGGACTACAAGCTCCGTTTTTACGATGCGTTCCTGGACAACTGCAAGCATTGGATTGCAGACGGCAAACACGTGGTGACCGTTGGCGACTACAACACCTGCCACAAGGAAATCGACATCGCGCGCCCCAAGGAAAACGAAAACATCAGCGGGTTCCTGCCCATCGAGCGCGCCTGGATGGACAAATATGTAGAAAGCGGATTCGTGGATTCGTTCCGACTCTTGCACCCGGAAGACCGGGACCGTTATTCCTGGTGGTCAAACCGTTTCGGCGCCCGCAAGCGCAATGTCGGCTGGCGTATCGACTACGCCTTTGTCGACGAGGACCTGGCCCCGAATATCGTGAATGCGGAAATCCATTCCGAAGTCATGGGCTCGGACCATTGCCCCATCAGCATAGAACTGGAACCCCCGTTCCCGCCGCTGCCCATTAGCCACGCGGAATAAACAGGTTTATCCCTATATTGTTAAATTCGGAGTCGGACTATCGCGTCTTGATGGTTTTCCAGGCTTCGTCGAACAGCTTGGCTGCTTCGCCCGGATCCCTCAGGAACACCATGCGGCCGATTTCTTCCTCGGAAGGATTGATAACGTGGTTTCCGGTGAATTCCTTGTCCAGGAAGGCAATCGAGGCCTTGTTCGGGGTTGCGTAGTTGATGAACTTCGCAAGTTGCGCGCCGATCTGGCCGTCGAGAATGTAGTTCATGAAGGCGTAGGCGCCTTCCACGTTCTGCGACCTGCTGCCGATTGTCATGGCGTCTACCCACATGAAGGAGCCTTCGACCGGGATGGAGAACTGGAGCGAATGGTCTTCGTCGATGGCGGCCATGGCTTCGCCGTTGAATACGATGGCGGCCCAGTCCTTGCCCGAAAGCACCTTGTCTTTACTGCCTACGGAACCGTCGAATCCGACAAAATGCGGATCCTTCTTGGCCTGCAGGATGAGTTCTGCTGCCTGGTCGATTTCCTTCTTGTCTACGCTGTTGGCGTCAAAGCCCTTGGCGAGGAGTGCCATGGAGAGCATGGAGCGGCTTTCTTCGAGCAGGCTGAAGCTGCCTTTGGTCTTTGTAGAATCGAAGAGCATGCTGTAGCTCACCTGGTCCGGGGAGATGTCTTTGTCGCGGTAGAGGATGCCCGTAGTGCCCCACAGATAGGGGAGGGTATAGGTGTTGTTCGGATCGTAGTTCGGGTTCTTGAACTGGGGAGCGATGTTTACATGGTTCGGAACCTTGTTCGTATCGATGGCGGCGATGAGCCCGAGGTTGACCATCTGCTGGATGACCACGTCGGAGGCGATGATGACATCGTACGGTTTCGTGTCGGCCGACTGCAACTTGGCTATCATTTCTTCCTGGGCTTCGTAGAGGTCCAGGGATAGGGTGTAACCGGCTTGCCTCTGGAAATCGTCCAACATGGCCGGGTCAATGTATTCACTGTAAATCAGAACCGAGACCACCTTGGACGGATGTTTAGATTCATCATTGCAGTTGCAGAAAATAACGGCAGCCATGATGGCAAAAAACGCAGCTGCTAGGTAGATGGCCTTACTTTTTCCCATAGCTTCCCCTTTTTATGAATCCGAAATACGATTTCTAGCTGTGCAGGTATTCCACGATGGCGTCGTGAATCGTGGTGAACACTTCGCGCAGTTCTTCTTCGTCTTCTTCGAGGAGAGTCACGCGGAAACCCTTCAAGTCCGTGCAGAAGCTCGTGCTCGGCACCACGCAGATGCCCTTCGCGCCCAGCAGGTAGTACACGAAGCGGTAGTCGAGGTTCGTCGTCTTGCTGCACCATTCTTCCACCTTCTTCTTGATGATCGGGTTGTCGATCTTCAAGGTCTGGTGGCTGTTCAGGGTGCCTTCGCGGAAGATGATGGTGTTGTAGAATGCGCCGTAGGTCGGGTTGAAGTACAGTTCCGGAATGTCGGAAAGGATTTCGTTGATGATGGCGCTACGGCGGCCGATTTTTTCGTTAAGTGCAGAGCGGTGTTCGGCAAAGCGCTTGTCGCCCAGCACGCGCGGAATGGTCATCTGCGGGAGCGTGGTCGAGCAGACTTCCACCATCTTGGCGTTGTCGATAGCGCGGCAGAAGGCGTCGAACTGTTCGTCCTTGTCGCGGTTGTAGTATTCGGCCCAGCCGCAACGAGCGCCCGGCCACGGGTATTCCTTGGAAATACCCTTGAGCGCGATGCCCGGAACGTCGCCGATGTATTCGGCAAGCGCGTAGGCGTGGGCGCCATTGTACGTAATCTTGTTGTAGATTTCGTCGCAGATGATGAACAGGTTGTAGCGCTTCGCGATATCCACAATCTTCTTGAGGATGTCGAGCGGGTAGACCATGCCTGTCGGATTGTCCGGATTCAGAATTAGGATGCCCGCGATGCTCGGGTTGTATTTCACCTTGTTTTCCAGTTCTTCCAGGTCCGGGTACCAGTGGTTTTCGGGCTGGAGGCTGTAGGTGATGGGAGCCGTGTGGGCATGTGCCGCTTCGGCGGAACTGTGGGTGGAGTAGGCAGGGGCCGGTCCGATGATGCGGGTGTTCATCGAGAGCAGGCCGTAGATGGTGGCGATGGCGTCACCGAGGCCGTTGAAAAACAGGATGTCGTCGACGCCAATCTGTGCGCCGCCGAGCTTGTTGTTCTCTTTCACCAAAAATTCGCGGGTCTCGAGCATGCCCTTGGAGGGGCAGTAGCCGTAGCTGCGGTTCGTCTTGACGAGGTCGACCACGATGTCCTTGATCCAGTCGGGAATCTGGCATTTCTTTTCGATGGGGTCGCCGATGTTTTCCCAGTGGATGGGGAGGCCGAGTGCCTTGAGCTGGTTTGCCTTCTTCACGATCTCGCGGATTTCGTAAGAGAGTTCCTTGGCACCTTCGCTCAAAAGTCTTCTGCGCATTTTTTGCTCCTGTATAGGTATCGAAATTTTTTTCCGCTGTAATTATAGAATAATATTTACCTAAGGATGTTATTCCAGTGTCATCCTGGGCCCTGTAAAGGGCAAAGGATCCTGGTAAGAATTTCCGTTCCTTGTGGTTAAAAATGGGATAAATAAAAAAAGCAGCCTTTTACGGGGCTGCCTTTGACAACATTCGGGTGATAAATCTAGTAATTGAATCCGGCAAAGATGTTGTTGCTCAGGAACGGCAGGACTCCGATGATGACCACGGCGATGGAGAGCGTAATGATGACACTGCGCTGGCGCTTGGTGAGCCGTAACGGCGTGAGGTGGCCATCGGGTTCGTCTACCCAGGCGCTCTTGATGAGCTGCAGGTAGTAGAACAGGGCGAGCACGTTGTTGAGTACCGCGAAAGCGACAATGGCGTAGTGTCCGGTCGATGCCCCGCTGAAGAACAGGTGGAACTTGCCGAAGAAACCGGCAAGCGGCGGAATGCCGGCGAGGCTGAACATCGATATCGCAAGCGCGATGGCGATGCCCGGGTTCTGCTTGGAAAGGCCGCGCAACGAGGCGAATGTCTCTTCGCGGTGATGCCCTATAATGCCGAATACGAAGAACGCGAGGTAGTTCGATACGGCGTATACGAACAGATAGTAGATGATGGCGGTCTTCGCCATGGTGGCGGGGCCGAGGAGCGCCACCATGATGTATCCCGCCTGTGCGATGGAACTGTAGGCCATGAAGCGGCGGAGCCTGCTCTGCTTCAGGGCTCCGAGGTTGCCCACGAAGAGGGTCGTGCCGGCGAGGAGCGCGATGAAGGGGGCAATCTGTTCCTGGACGGGGGCGAGGGGGCCAAAGACGAGCACGACAAGGAACGCGATGGCTGTCGCCTTGGAGGTGACGGAAAGAACTGCCGTGACAGGAGTCGGGGCGCCTTCGTACACGTCCGGGGCCCATGTGTAGAACGGGAAAAGCGTGAGCTTGAAACCGATACCGCAGAAAAGGAACAGCACCGCGAGCCACAGGAGCGGGCTGGTGCCGGCGGCTACGGCCTGCTGGATTTCGCTGAAATGGAGCGAACCGGCGAATCCGTAAAGGTAACTGAAACCGAAAAGTTCAAAGGCCGTGGCGACAGAGCCCATCAAGATGTACTTGGTGGCCGCCTCGCTTCCGAGCTGGTCCTTCTTGTTCCAGGCCGTGAGCGCGTACATCGGGATGGTCGCGATTTCGAGGCCGAGGAAGAAGGTGAGCAGGTCACATGCCGACACGACCGTCACGCCGCCGAAGGTGGCAAATGCGATAGCGCCGATGAATTCCGCAATCTGGTGCATCTGCGGTTTGCCGTCTGCTCCGTGCTCAAAGTAGTCCTTCGAGAGCCACATGCCGAGAATGGCTGAAATCATGAGGACTTCGCGCATGAGGACGCCGAAATCGTCGACTTTCCAGTTGCTGATCAAGAACCTGCCTTCGCCGCTGGCGAGCGGGATGAAGTTCAGCAGGACGAAAATGGCGATGAAACCGAAGTTCGCGATGCGCCAGGGGAGTTTGGACCTGAAATCGCAAAAGAGCCTTATCCCGATAACGATGAACGGGAAAAGCAGCAAGAGAACGTCGGGAATGATGATATTCATGTTGAGTAAACTGGACATGTTAACCTCCTATCCCGCTGATAGCGGGCTGGGTGGCTGCAGAAATCTTTTCGAATATCGGGGCGATGCTTGCATCCAGCATTTCGGAAATCCAGCCGGGGCATATACCGATAAACAAAAGACATGCGACAAGAACGATAATGACGACTTTTTCGCGGAGGCACCCGTCGGTGAGGCTCTCGTACTTTTGCGGGAGCGGACCGTGGAGCATGCGGTTGGCCGTTTGCAGGATATAGACGGCGGTCGTGGTAATGGAGAGAATGGCGAGTATGGTCACGATGCGGGTGAGCGTGGAATCCTGCTGGAAGGCCCCGATGAAGATGGTGCTTTCGGCAATGAACCCGCTGAATCCCGGAAGGCCTAGGCCCGCAAAGCCGGCGAGCACGAAACCGACGCCGAGGAAGGGCATCTTGCGCATGATGCCGCCCATTTCCGTGATGTCACGGGTGTGCGTGCGTTCGTAGATCATGCCGATGGTCGCGAAGAAGAGCCCGGTAAGGAACCCGTGCGAGATCATCTGGAGGCTCGCGCCGCGTAGGCCGATAGGAGTGAGGGCGGCCAGGCCGAGGAAAATGAGGCCCAGGTGGCTGATGGAACTGTATGCGGTGATATACTTGAGGTCCTTGTGGCGAATTGCGATGAAGGGGCCAAGGACGACGTTGAAGATGAGGAAGGCCACCACGTAGGGCAACCAGATCTTGGCTGCTTCGGGCATGAGGAACATGGCCACGCGCAGGCATCCGTATGCGCCCATCTTCATCATCACGCCTGCGGCGAGCATCGAGACGGCGGTGGGTGCGGCGGAATGGCCGTCCGGACTCCAGAAATGGAACGGGAAAAGCGAACTCGAGACGGCGAATCCCATGAACATGAGCGGGAAGGCCCACATCTGGAAATCCATCGGGAGAGTCGTCTTGGAAAGTTCCATGATGTTCCAGCTGTTCGCTCCGCCTTCAAAGTAGAGGCCGAAAAGCGTCGCAAGAATCATCGAGGAGCCAAAGGCCAGCGTCAGGGTAAGTTTTTTCCCGCCGTAGTCGCGCTTGCCGCTGCCATAGCAGGCGATCATCAGGTACATGCAAAGCGCTTCCATCTCGTAGAACACGAAGAAGAGCACCAGGTCGAAACTCATGTACACGCCGTAGACGCTCGTCGCGAGAATCTGGATGAGGGCGAAGAATATCTTCTGGTTGCCCTTGATGTTCCAGCTGACGAGAATTCCCGCCCATACGATAAACGCCGTGAGCGCGAGCAGGAGCATGTTGAGCCCGTCGGCGCCGACGATATAGTGGGAATGGAATGCGGAAAGCCACGGGATATCGGTAAAGAAACGGAGAACGAGCGGTGCGGCGGCTTCGTCTGCGGGGATTCCCGACATAGCGTAGACGCGGTAGGTGAGGTAGCATACGATGGCGAGTACCGTCGTTGCCGAAAAGGCATGGATTGTTTTCAGGAATCGCGGATGGGCTGCAGGAATGGGCGCGCCCACGAGCACTGTAAAAAGCGGGATGATCCAGATGAGGTTAAAAAGTATCGTATCCATGTTGCGCCTACAGGGGAAGCTGGCCGAAGAAACGCCAAATGAGAACGCCGACAATCAAAGTGCCGAGATAGAACGGCAGGTAGCCTGCCTGGGCCGTGCGGACGAGGTCGCCCAACTTGTGCGTGAACCAGACGGCAAATGCGAGGAGGCCTTCGACCACGATGTCGTGGAAACCGCGTGCCACGCGGGCGACGCCGCCGAAAATGAACTGGCGGACTACCGCATAGTACATTTCATCGAAGTAGAATTTATTATAGACAACTTTGTACAGACTTGTGCGGTTTGTTGCATCGAGAGCGCGCTGGATTTTTGCCTTGGGGCTGGCGTAGAGCAACCAGGCGATAGCACAGGCGATAACGGCGATGCCAACGGCAACAAACGGAAGCCAGGGGGCTTCGGCCAGTTTCAGCAGCTGTGGCACATGGAGTTTCTCGATAACGAAGTATTCTTCGAAAAGCTTCTTGCCGACGATACCGCTGGCGAGTGCCGGGATGGCCAATACCGCTATGGGAATGGTCATTGCCAGGTCTTCGTGGACATGGCCTGCCTTGACGCCTTCGTGGCGCGGTTCCCCGTGGAAGGCGAGGAAGAACAGGCGGAACATGTAGAACGTGGTAAGGCCGCTGGTGAGGAGCGTAAGCCCGAATACGACATAATGGCGTCCCTGGAATGCCGCGAGGATGATTTCGTCTTTAGAGAAGAATCCGGAGAACGGCGGAATGCCCGAAATGGCGAGGATGGAGATTAATGCGCAGATGTAGGTGACAGGCATCTTCTTGCGGAGGCCGCCCATCGCGTCGAGATCGTTCGTATGCACCTGGTGGATAAGGCTGCCCGCAATCAGGAACAGGCTGCACTTGAAGAATGCGTGCGTAAAGATATGGAACGTGCTTGCCGTCCAGCCCGTGGTGGCGACAATCATGTGGATCTTGCAGGCGCCGAGCGCAAGCATCATGTAGCCGAGCTGCGAAAGCGTCGAGTAGGCGAGGATGCGCTTGATGTCTTTCTGCGTGCAGGCGATGACGGCGGCAAAGACCATCGTGAAGGCGCCAACCCACATGATGAGCGTAAGCGTATCGCCGCAGATAGTGAAGAACGGGAACAGGCGTGCCACGAGATAGACGCCTGCGACCACCATCGTCGCGCTATGGATAATCGAACTGACCGGAGTCGGACCTTCCATCGCGTTCGGGAGCCAGATATGCATCGGGAACATGGCGGATTTGCCCCAGCCACCGGTAAATATCAGGACGGAACCGAGGATAAGCGCGTTCGCGCGTGACATTTCAAGAAGTCCCATGTTGACCGTGCCGGCCTTGAACGGGGCCATAGAAAGCGAATTGATCGTCGAGAAGTCGAAGCTCCCGACGACGTAGCTCACGAGGACGATACCGAGCAAGAAGAAACTGTCGGCAAAGCGCGTGAGGATGAACGCCTGTTTCGATGCGCTGACGGCGGAATTCTTGTGGTACCAGAATCCGATGAGCAAGTAGCTGGAAACGCCGACGAGTTCCCAGAAGATGAACATCTGGAAAAGGTTCGTGGCGACGACAAGCCCGAGCATGCTGAAGCTGAACAGCGAGAGCAACGCGAAGAAACGTCCTTCGGCGCGGTCTTCGCGCATGTAGCCGATGCTGTAAATGTTCACCATCAGGCTGATGAAAGTGACGACGACGAGCATCATCACCGAGAGCGGGTCGACGAGCATGCCGATCTTGGCGACGAGATCGCCTGCGAACGGAATGAACGTGTATTCGAATAGGACCGCCTTTTGCGGGGCGTAATCCGAGGCGAAGTAATGGAATGCGACGATTATGGCGGACAGGGCCGAGATGCCGTTCAGGGCAACGGCGATAACCGCGGCGGCTTTCGCATTCTTGTTTCCGACAAAGAGCCCGTTGACGACGAACGTCAGGAGCGGACAGAGGAAAATCAGGTAACTGAGGGTGATATCGTTAATCATGTAAATCCCTCAACTGGTCTGCGTCAAGGCTCTTGTGACGGCGGTACATGGTGACGATAATGGCAAGGGCGATTGCCATTTCGCATGCCGTCACGGCGATGACGAAAATACTGAACAGCGCACCGGCTGTAGAATCGTGTGCGCTAAAGTAGGCGAAACTGATAAAGTTGATGTTCGCCGCGTTCAGCATGAGTTCGATGGAAATGAGCATCCCGATCAGGTGACGCCTGCGCATAAGGCCCCAGACACCGATGCCGAACAGGATAAAGGCTAGAATAAGGCAATTCATCAGGTTCATTATTTAACCGCCTTTTCTTTTTCGACTTCGTCCTTGGTCTTGCGGGCGATGGTGATGGCGCAGATGAGCGTCATCAGGAGCAACACGCTGACCACTTCGAACGGGATGATGAATCCGTCAGGCCCGTAACCGAGAAGACGGAGCGAGAACTGTTCCAGCCCGGAGTAGCCTTCGGGGGCGCTGACAACGCCGCTGGAAAGCGATTCTACGGGGAGAATGCACTTTATCATCACGAAAACAAATGCAATCGACAGGGCGAAGGCTGCAAATAATCTCGGGATTTTTGTGGAGAAGGCGTCTTCGCCGAGATGGCTAGTCAATAGAATCGTGAATACCACAAAGATGACGACGCCGCCGACATAGACCATTACCTGGGCTAGCGCAATGAATTCCGCGTGCAGGAGCAGGTAGAGGATGGCGGTGGCGACAAAGCTGAAGATGAGGGCGACTGCGCTTTGCAAGATGTTTTTGACGGCGACAGTGAAGACCGCGGTCACGAGCATCACGATGGCTACGGCATAAAACGCGATGTCAATGCCTCCCATCGGGAACGAAAGCGGAAAATCCGGTATGGTTAGATTTGGGAACATTAGCCTTGTCCCTCCTTCTTGTTCAATATCATCTCGAGCGAGTTCGGGTCGGTCGTGGCGACTTCGAATTCCTGGTTCATGCGGATGGCGCCGAAGGGACACGCTTCAACGCAGAGCCCGCACTGGGTGCAGCTCGCGAAATGGTAGATGTAGCGTCCGAGCACTTTCTTGCCGGCGATGTTCTTGGTGGCAAGGACGTTGATGCTGGCGTTCGGGCAGGCGCGTTCGCACATGCCGCAGGCGGTGCAGAGGTTGTTGCCGTCCTGGTCTTCGATCATCTCGAGCCTGCCGCGGAAACGTTCGTGCATCTTCAATGTCTTGCGGTTTTCGGGATACTGTTCCGTGACGATGCGCCTTGGGTCGAAGAAGTACTTTAGCGAAACGGAAAGTCCGCACATGAGGCTCCACGGCCCCGTGATGCAGCGCTTCAGGTAGCGCTTGAAATACTGTATTAACGTTATATTCTCTTGCATATATCCAAATCTCTAAAAAGTCTCACGCCTATACTTAACCCCAAATCACTATATATGCCGCTCCGGTTGCCAGCAATACGAGGTTTACGGGCAAAAGGAACTTCCATTCGAAATCCATGAGCTGGTCTACGCGCGGGCGCACGAACGTCCAGCGGACCATCATGTAGCACCAAATCATGAAGTAGACCTTCGCGAAGAACCACACGACTCCCGGCACCATGTTGAGGTAGTTGTCCACGAAGGCAACTCCGATGCAGGGCGGCAGGAAGCCTCCAAGGAAGCACGTGGTGGCCAGTGCGGAGTTCGTGACGAGCGCGATGTATTCGGCGAGGTAGAACATGGCGAACGGCGTGCCGTTATATTCCGTGTGGTAGCCGCCCGTGAGTTCCTGCTCGGCTTCGGCGATGTCGAAGGGCGCGCGGTTCATTTCGGCGGTAGAGGAAATAAAGAACAGGATGAATGCGACAATCCCGAGTACGGGAATCTTGAAAATCCACCAGTCGAGAATGGTTCCCTCTTGCCCGAGAGTGATGCTCATCAGGTTCGTGGAACCCGAAATCATCACGACGAACAGGAGAATCATCGTGAACGAGATTTCGTAGCTGATCATCTGGGCGCCGCTACGGAGTGCACCGAGCAGGGAATACTTGTTGTTGCTGCTCCAGCCGCCAAGCAATATGCCCAAAACGCCGAAGCCGTTCACCGCGATAATGAGCGGGATTCCCATCGAAACGTCTGCAACGACGAGGTTGCGCCCGAACGGGATAAGCGCGCACACGATGAAGGGGGCGATAAGCACGATGAGCGGGGCGAGGTAGAACATCAACTTGTCTGCGCCGCTCGGGGCATACACTTCCTTGAAGAGCATCTTGATAACGTCGGCGACGGTCTGGATGGTTCCGTGCCAGCCGAGGCGCATGGGGCCAAGCCTGCACTGGATATGCGCGCAGACCTTGCGTTCCATGTAGATGAGAATCGGGGCAGACCCGAT
>NZ_DGUN01000067.1:0-20496 GCF_002395745.1 Fibrobacter sp. UBA4309 | reverse complement strand
CGTCTCGCTCTGGAGGCTCGCCGGCAAAAATTCCGCTACCCGCGGGACCATGTCGCGTACAAAATCGCCGATGGGGTTTGTAACTGAGGGAACAAACATAAGCTACCTGTCAATTTCCGGGATGACGGGGTCGAGGGTGGCCATGATGGTCACGAGGTCCGAAATCTTGTGGCCTTGTGCCATCTTGTTGAGTGCAGCAATGTGCGGGAAGCTTGGCCCGCGCGTGTGGATGCGGTAGGGCTTCTCGCCGGTCGTTGCCGCCACCACGTATGTGGCATACAGTCCCTTCGCTGTCTCGATTTCGCTGTAGTAGCGGCCTTCGGGGAGTCGCACCGGCTTTTCCTTGCTGCGCCAGGGCCCTTCCTTCGGAAACTTGTCGATGCACTGCCGCAAGATCTTCATGGACTCGTGGATTTCGGCGATGCGTATCTTGTAACGGTCATAGCAGTCGCCGTTGTGAAACACGGGTATGTCGAAATCGAACTGGTCGTAGATGCTGTACGGGTTCACGCGACGCACGTCGAAGTTCACGCCGCTCGCACGCAGAACTGGGCCCGAGCATCCGTAGGCAATCGCGTCTTCCTTGGAAAGTACGCCAATCCCGATACTTCTCTCGAGCACGATGATGTTCTTGGAAAGGAACCTCTCGTAGTCCCTCATGGAATCTTCCAGGTGGTCGAGGAACGCCTTCACGCGCGGGATAAACGTCTCGGGCACGTCGTAGCGGCTTCCACCGGGCCTGAAGAAGTTTGTTGTAAGGCGCGAACCGGTGACTTCTTCGAGGATGTCGTGGATCATCTCGCGTTCCTTGAACCCGAACAGCAGGCAGGTTTGCCCGCCGAGGTCGCCGCCGAAGCAGCCAAAGAACACCAGGTGAGATGCAATGCGGCCCAGTTCCTGGAGCATCACGCGGATGTATTCGCCCTTCTCGGGTACGCCCACGTTCATGCCTTTCTCTAGTGCAATCACGACACCCAGGTTGTTCTGGATTGCCGTGAGGTAGTCCTGGCGGTCGGAAAGCGCGATGTATTGCAGGTAGCTCATCGACTCCGCCTGCTTTTCCATGCCGCGGTGGATGTAGCCGAAATGCGGTACAAGTTCAACGATGGTTTCGCCGTCCATGCGGAGTGCAAGGCGCAGTGCACCGTGCGTACTCGGGTGCTGCGGACCCATGTTGATGAAGAATTCTTCGGTATTGGTTTCGCGCTGGAGGCGGAATCCTGGAGGCAGAGTAGGCATTATACGGGCCTCCTGATCATTTGCGGGTGAGTGAAGTCCTTGCGCAGCGGGTAGCCGACGAAGTCTTTGTCGAGGAATATGCGGCGCTGGTCGGGGTGGCCTTCGAAGTTGATTCCGAACATGTCGTAAACTTCGCGCTCCTTGACTTCGGCACCGGGGTAGAGGTGGCTTATGCTCTTGACGCTTGCAAGCAGCGATGTTGCCCGCTTTTCTTCTGGAATGCTGAAGTCTTTTTTCATCTGCACGCAGAGGAATAGCTTGTGGCCGTGTTCCAGGCTTCGCAACATCGTCACCATGTCAAAGTGGTCGTCGTAGTCGATGGCGGTTACGTCGATGAGGTAATCCATATTGAATTCGGGAGAACTCTTCACGAATTCGACGATGGACAGGTAGTCCTCGGGTTCCACCATCACTTCGAGCGGTCGGTCGGCGGGGATTGCTGCCACCACGTCTTCGATAGGATCTTCGCTATGCGTATGCACCGTGACCTTCGGGAATTTTTCGCGCAGTTTGGCAAACAGTTCCGACTGCGTAAGGCCAAAGCGCTTGAACGGCACGCGCGGCACTTCCGGGAAGTCTTCTTTTTTCACGCGTACGGGCTTGTAGGCGCTCTTGTAGTCCGGGTGTTCTTCCTTGAACTTCGCCCGGGCTTCGGCCATCGCTTCGTCCTTCATTTCTTCGAGGGCGGCCCATGTCTTGGCGGCTTCGCGGTAACGGTCCATGGTGGACACGTCTTTCGGCTTGCCTTCGTGCCACGGGTGTCGGCAGGTTTCCTTGAGAATCTTTTCGCGTAGCGTAAGAAGTCCGTGGAAAAGGGCTTCGGGACGCGGCGGGCATCCGGGGACGAATACGTCGACCGGAATCAGGTTCTGTGCACCGCGGACAACGGAATAGTTGTCGTAGATGAACGGGCCGCCGCTAATGGTGCAGGCTCCCATCGCGATCACGTATTTCGGTCCGGGAATCTGTTCCCAGAGCATCTGGATGGCGGGGGCCATACGGCGGGTAATGGTCCCTGCCAAAATAAACAAGTCCGCCTGTCGCGGGGACGAGCGAAACACTTCACTTCCGAATCGGGCAATGTCATAGCGGGCCATGGAGCTACTCATCATTTCGATGGCGCAGCAGCTGGTACCATAGGTGAGGGGCCAAATGGAGTTGGCTCGAGCCCAGTTCACCACGTAGTCGATGGCGTTCACGACATATTTGCCGCCCGGAATCGGGTCTAGGATTTTTGGAGCGTAATTGATTATTCCCATTTGAGAATTCCTTTTTTCCAGGCGTAAGCGAGGCCGGATACGAGGATGACAATGAATATGGCGAGGTCGATCAAGACAATCATGGGCGAAAGCGGCGTATGGCCGGCCATGATTTCCCTAAAATTCATCATTACGGGGAAGAGGAAAAGGGCTTCGATGTCGAACACCAGGAAAAGGAGGGCGAACAGGTAGTAGCCTACCTTGAACTGGATTCTGGCATTGCCGATGGTCTCCATGCCGCATTCGTATGGGGCCATCTTGTTTGCCGTATTCTTGGTGCGGTATCCGAGCAACAGCCCCGTGACGGTAGCTGCTGCCGCGATGAATGCGCCCAGGAATAGGAATATGGATAGGATGATATATTCAGACATAGATTCTACTCATTTCACATTACACATTTCACATTAGTAGAAGTTCTGCAGCTCCTGTATAGTTCCGAAAAGCGTGTTGCCAATCTGGAATCGGTCAAGCACGTGCTTAAGCAAATCCCTGAATTCTTCCATGGTGGCGGTGGACATCGCGTTCAGTTTTTCCTGGATGGTGTTCACGAATCCGTAACGGACGGGCTTGGCCTTCATGTCCTGAATCGCGGAACTCCAGTCCTGCAACATCTTGTCGGTATCGAACCTCGCGATGATGTAGCGTATAGTGGAAAGGAGCTCCTGCAGAAAGTGCACGAGGAAGATTTCTTCTTGCAAGATACCCCAGCGCTTGTCCTTGGAGTAAAGTGTCGCGTTGTCGGCCTTGCCATAGAATATCGCGGCCTGCGCGTATTGGAGGCACGTCGTGATGAGGTGTTCGTAGCGACGGACTTCCTGGCTCAGGTTCTGGTACCAGGCGTTGTTGATGCCTTTGTCCAGGTCCACGCTCGAGGCATCGTTTGGCAAGAGGGCCCTGAACGCGTAATAGACTTCTTCGTAGTAGCGGTTACGCATACGGCAGTTGAACGCGCGGTTCTTGAGCGTGTAGTCGCTGTGGTGCAGAGGCGTTATCATGCTTTGTCCACCTCCCTTACGCCGCGAATTTTCATGATCTTGTTCATCATGGCGTCGACCTGTTCCTTGCGGAACGCCTTGAATTCCATGCGGATGCGGCCAGAAGACTCAGTGCTCGCGACACTCATGCGTTCCAGGTTAAGGCCGGCGTTCTTCAGTTCCTGCAGAATATCCAGCGTGATGTTCCTGCGGTTGTCCGTGACTATGGTCAGGTGCGTCGTGAACGGTTTCGACACGTCGGCGCTCCATTCGACGGGCAACTGCTGGTGTATCGGGAAATCCTTGAGGCATGGGCATGTGGCATTGTGTACCTCGATGCCGATTTGCGGGCGCATGACACCGACAATCTTGTCGCCGGGCAGGGGACCGCAACATGAGGCAAAATGGATGACCAGGCTGGTTTCTTGCCCGATAACCAGCGGCATCTCGTCGCGGACGGTGTTTTTCTTGTCCTTGCCGAAGGTAGGGAAGAACCGGAGCGACGAGGTATCCTTGGTGTTGATATCTTCGCCGGTCAAGAAACGGTGAACGTCTTGCAGGGGGAGTTCACCCTGGCCAATACGCTCGTAGAAGTCGTCCAGGCTGAAGGTGCCGAAATACTTGTTGACGGAAGCTTCGTCCGGGCGCTTGTCCTTCTCGATCTTGGCGAGTCGCAGTTCTCGCGTCCAGATTTCCTTGCCGAGATCCCTGGCCTGCTGGATGATGCTTGTTTTCATCCACTTGCGCAGTTCCTGCTTGGCCTTGACGGTCTTTACCATGTCGAGCCATTCCGGACTCGGTTCCTGGGCGGGGCTCTTCAGGATCTGGATGGTCGCTCCATGCTGGATAGGCTTGTCCAGGCTGACGACCTCTTCGTTGATGCGGGCACCGATACAGTGCAGGCCGAGTTCCGTATGTACCGCAAAGGCGAAATCCAGGACGATGGCCCCTTCGGGGAGTTCGATGGATGCGCCCTTTGGCGTAAAGACGGTCATGCCTTCGGGTTTCAGGTCCACTTTCAAGAAGTCGAGGTATTCCTTGCTGTCCTCGATTTCTGATTGGAGCTTGACCATGTGGTCGAGCCAGGCGAGTTCTTCGCCCTCGTGCTGGGTTTCCATCTTGTAGGCCCAGTGTGCGGCGAATCCTTTTTCGGCGGTAAGGTCCATGTCCTTGGTACGGATCTGCACTTCGACCATCTTGTTTTCGGGACCGATGACGGTCGTATGGATGCTCTGGTACAGGTTCGGCTTTGGCGTCGCGATGTAGTCCTTGAAACGGCTCTGCAACGGGGTCCAAAGGTTGTGGACGTAACCGAGGGCGAGGTAGCATTCGGGGATTGTCTCGACGATGATGCGGATGGCGAAGATATCGAAGATGTCCTCGAACTGGCAATCACGACTGATCATCTTGTTGTAGATGCTGTAGATGTTCTTGGTACGGCCCTGGATGGTGCAGTCGAAGTCTTCGAGCGCCATCTTGATTTGCAAGGGCCCGATGACGGACTGGACGTACTTTTCGCGCTTGTCCTTGCCTTCGATAAGGGCGTCGACCAGTTTCTGGTACTCGACCGGGTTCACGTACTTGAAACTCAGGTCCTCGAGTTCGGTCTTGAGCTTGTATAGACCGAACCTATGTGTGAGGGGGACGTAGATGTCGAGGGTTTCCTGCGCAATCTGCTTGCGTTTTTCGGGTTTCATGTACTGCATGGTACGCATGTTGTGGATGCGGTCTGCAATCTTGATCATGATAACCCTTGGGTCCTTCGCCATGGCGGTAATGAGCTTGCGGTAGGTGCCCGCTTTCTGCGCCGTCTTGCTGGCTTCCTGTACTGCGGTGATTTTCGTGACCGCGTCTACCATGAAGGCTGTGTCTTCGCCAAATTTTTCAGATATCTCTTTTAGGGTGTGCGGGGTGTCTTCCACCACGTCGTGCAAAAGTCCTGCCAGGACTGTTGCCTGGTCCTGTTTCAAGTCGGCAAGAATCTTGGCTACTTCGAACGGATGCTCGGTGTAGGGCATGCCGCTCTTGCGGTATTGGCCGTCATGGGCATCGGCGATAAAGACGACAGCGTTCCTGAGAACCTCGGCATCCAGCTTCGGGTTCTTCTTTAGGAGCACGTTGACGATGTGCTCCTGGTTCGATGTCAAATTTCTAGAATCCATCAATGTAAATTATATCTAAATAAAGACATCTTGGAATGAAAAATCATGGGAAATAAGCGAAAAATAAGGCTAATTTAAGCGTATTTCCGCAAATTGTAAAAAGCCCCCCGACATAGGACTGGGCCTGTATATGCGAATACCTCCCTTTTTAGGGGAGGTATGCAGATTCTTATGGACCTGGTTGCTGTTTTTCGCGATTACGCGCCAGCGTCTTCCAAGCGTTTTACATGGCAATAAGCCAATTCCTTGGTCTTCTCGTCCCTGAGATGCAGGCTGGAGCCTTCGCAGTAGCGCCAGTACTTGCAGGTCTTGCAGTCGCCAATTTTTGCCCAGCTGCGGTCGCGCATCACCTGGTAGCGGTTCTGCCAAACGTCCCAGAGGTCGTCCTTGTAAATGTTACCTTGTATGTAGTCGCCGCGGAGGCTCGGGCATGCCGAAATGCTGCCGTCGCAAAGCACGGAAGAAACGTTCACGCCGGCACGGCAGAAGAACGGGTAGTTGCGGGCGTCCTTCTCGTAGCTCCCGAGGAAGCCTTCGCAGCCGTAGTTCACGTTGATGACGTTCAGTTTCTTGACTTCGCGGATAAAGTCGAACACCTGGCGGAATTCCTGGTTCGTGAGCTGGAACAGCGGATTGTCCTTGGCGCGGCCCTTTGGGAACACGGTGGCGATTCTCCAGCGCTTCACGCCAATTTTCAGGAGAATGTCGAGAATCTTCGGGAGCTCCTTCAAGTTCTGGCGGTTCACGCAGGTCATCACGTCGAAGGTGAGGCCCTGCGTGTGGGCGGCCATGTCGATAGCTCGGAGTGCGTTGTCGAAACTCGTGGGGGCACCGCGGAAATGGTTGTGGCTTTCCTTGAGGCCGTCGAGGCTAATGGTGAGCGAGCGCAGCCCTGCGTTCAGCAGCTTGGTATATCGTTCAGGCGTCATCGCAAGGCCGTTGCTGACCATGCCCCAGGGGTAGCCGCGTTTTTTGATTTCCATGCCGCATTCTTCAAGGTCCTGGCGCATCAAGGGTTCGCCGCCGGTAATCACCACGATAAAGTGCTTTGGATCAATATGCGGGGCAAGCTTGTCGAGCACGCCCATGAAGTCTTCGCGGGGCATGTCGGGGATGGCGTCCTTCACGCAGTCGCTACCGCAGTGCAGGCAGTGCAGGTTGCAGCGCAGCGTGCATTCCCAGAAAAAGTAAGTCAGAGGGTGCGCCTTGATTTCGTTGTGGCGGTAAAGGCGGTAGGCTTCGAGAGCGAGTTTCTTTTTAAGAGAGAGTTGCATAAAAATGTGGAGTGTGAAATGTGAGGTGTGAAATGTGAAATTTAATGGATGCGCTCACTTTCGACGTAGTATTTTGACTTGAATTCGTCTTCGGTGTAGACAGTCTTGTTGTCCTTTTCATCGCGACAGTCGAAAGTTTTCGTTTCGTCGTCGGTCGATTGGAAACAGGTGACGTCGTCTTCACAATAGTACGTGTCCGTGCACGCGGGGTACGACATGGTGCAGTTTTCGTAATTGCCGTTGATTTTGTCTTCTTCGTTTTCGCAATCGTAGAAAACGCCGTATTCGGGGCAAATCTGGTCAAAATCGCAGGCAACCAGTTTTTTCCCGGCCGAAGGGCTGTCGCTGGAGGAATCATCGCTACACCCGCTCCAGAGCAGGGCGCACAGGCTTAATAGAAATTTTTTCCAATGTTTTTTTATCATATCTTTCGTCTTTCGTCTATAGGCTCATAGAGCCGTTCTTTCGTCTATTTCTCCAGGCACTTGTTAATCCGTTCCTGGATTTCCTTCATCTTGTCTTCGTAGACCTTCTGGAGTTCTTCGTCGAGGGCGGGCTTGTTCGCTTCCCACTCTTCCTTCATCTTCAGGAATTTTGCGTATTCTTCGCTAGGCCTGATGGTGCCGTCAATGCATTTTTCTACCGCATTTCTAATGATGGTCGGAGCGCCGTAAAGCGCCACGAATTGGTCGAGTTCCATACGCAGGTGTTCAAGACACATGGGCGTTTCGGCCAACGTCTCCTTGACGGAATCTATCTTGGCTACGGCATCGTGCTTGGCCGCTTCCTCTTTCCAGAATTTGGCATTGTCTGCACTGAAATCGTTGGGAAAATACGATACACTGGAATCCATCGGGAAACATTTGACGTCAATGGAATCGGGAGGCTCGACACCATAAAGAGGGCCGGCGACGAATTCGCTGCTGGAACTTTCCGGCTTGGTCGCCTCGGAAGAACTGGAGCTTGTTTCGCTGCCGGTCGCTTCGCTCGAGCTGGATCCATCTTCGCTCGCGTCGCTGCTTTCAGGAAGTCCGTAATATGACGGAGGTCCATAGAGGCACTCCTCTGCAGAGGTGGAATCTTCGCAACCAGCCCAGAACAGGGCGGTCAGCGCAAGTGCAAATTTTTTCCAATGCTTGTAGAGCATTATTCATTATCCTTTTTTTCTGGGCAGTTGACTATCGGGCGGCAGCCTCCCATGACGGAATCGTCTGGCGCCCTTTCATAGCAGATGTCGCCGCATATCTCGCAGTTGCCGGCATAAGAATTGCTTGGCATTGGCATGTTTATGTTTACGCCTTCGGGCAGTTCTTTTTGCGTTTCAGGGAGCTCGTCGTAGAGTCCGGGCTCGTGCAGGTATTTTTTCCCGTCTTCGCATTTAATGATGTCGAACACCTTGCCCGAATCGTTTACGGCGGTGTCGTTGTAACAATTGACCGCCATTGGCCCGTACACCACGGCAATGCTGCTGGAACTCAAAAGTTCCCTGATGCTGGAGCTTGATTCTTCGGCGATACTGGAACTGGATTTTACCTCTTCGGAGGAACTGGATTCGAACGTGATTGCTTCGCTGCTATAATTGGGGTCGGGACCATAAAGGCATACGGCCGATGAACCAGAATCGTCGCAACCGGCCCAGAAGAGGGCTGTCAGGGCAAGTGCAATTTTTTCCCAGTGCTTGTAGAACACGTTCCATCCTCCGCAGAGCTAATTCTCTTGATTTTCCATGTTCTTGAAGGATTCTGGCGTGCCGTACAGGACTTGAACTTCTGTGTACGAGGTGTCGTCGGGAAGGACCTCCGGTGATTCCCACTTTTCGTAGCGCATGCGGAATTCCGCTTCGTTGTAGGTGTTCCCGTCGTCGCAGGTGTAGGTCTTTTCGGTGATAGCGACTACGCCGTAGTCAGGGCAAATGTCCTCGACACAATTATATTCTGGCACCCAGCGTTCACTCACTTTTTCTTGGCAGGTCACGCCGTCATCGCACATTAAAACGGTACTGCCGTCGTTTTTTTTGCCAGCAGGGTCCTCGATGCAGGCGATTCTGTCTGGAACTCCGTAAGCGGGCATGATTTCTTCCATGCTGCTTGAAGAAACGATTTTTTCGTATTCGATTCCGTACAACGGGACGATTTTCCCGAAGTCTTCGCTGCTGGAGGGTTGTTCCGTGGAGCTGCTGGACTTGGTGCCACTTGTTTCACTGCTTGTCGGTTCTTCGGTATTGTTTGCCGATGTGGAATCGCTGTCGCAGCTGGCCCAAAAGAATCCGGTCAGTGCCAGTGCAATTTTATTCCAATGCTTGTAAAACATATACCCTCCACTTTTTTTCTGATGAAAATATATACAAAATAATATGCCCCCGCAACGTGGGTACAATTTTCTGTGACATGCGTGGCTAAAAAATGCGCAGGAGCGGAAGATTTGTAAAAATAAATTGACGCTTTGGCGTTTTTGAACGAAAAACAAAGAAAAATTACAATTTGGAAATAGATTGTTTTTGGAACCTAAACCCCTGCTTTTTCGCGCAGTTTATATTTGAATGTACCTCAAGATGCCGAATTCACGGCATTATTCGGTGGGTTGGTTATGAAAAAAACAAAGATTTTTGTTCCGTTGGCGGGCATCGCCTTCGGACTTTGGGCCTGCGGTAGCGAAAATGCTGCTACCTCGGAATGTTTAACAGAAGAATGTCTTATGGAGCAGTACGGTGCATTTGACGCCGATTCTGCCAATCAGGCGCTCCAGGACTCTATCAATCAAGCAAATGCATCCAGCAGTTCCGTGGATCTGTTCTCGGGTTCCGGCACGGGTGACCTGGGAACCTCTTCCGAAACGCAGCTTCCGGCCAGCTCGGATGCCGTCGTGCAGAGTTCTGCCGAACAGGAACAGCCCGGTTCTTCGGGTATCGTGACGGGGAGCTCCAGTTCTGCGACGGTGCCGGCATCTAGCGCTATCGGAAGGTCTAGCGGACACGTGCATTCTAGCGGTCACGTGCATTCTTCCAGCTCGGTTGCGCCCGTGGTTTCTAGCAGCAGCGTTGATGTCGGTCCGGTCCTGCCTTCCTCCGACTTCGTGGAAGACCACCGCAGCGAATGCCAGATCGGCAATATTCCCACTAGCGTAAACAACGCAAAACTCCCGGACCCGTTCATGGGCCTCGACGGCAAGAGGATTTCTACGAAGGCGGAATGGAAGTGCCGTCGCGAAGAAATCGGCGCGATGTACGAAAAGCTCATGTTCGGCGAGAAACCGCGTAATCCTGAAAAGGTCGAAGGCTCTTACTCCGGCGGAAAGCTCACCATCAAGGTGACCGACAAGGGCAAATCCGGCTCGTTCTCCGTGAAGATCAGCAACGCGGGTACCAAGGACAAACCGAAGCCGGCCCTCATCGGGTTTGGCGGCGGCATGATGGGCGGCGGCTGCGGAAGCCTCGGCAATTCCACCAACGGCCTCGATATCGCCATGATTACCTTCAACCCGGACGATGTCGCTCCTGAAAGCGGTGGCGGCATGTTCTTCCAGCTCTACAATGGTGGCCAGGGTACCATCATCGCATGGGCCTGGGGGGTCAGCCGTATCATCGACGCTCTCGAAAAGACTCCGGAAGCGGGTATCGACGTGCATCACCTCGCCATGACAGGTTGCTCTCGCTGGGGCAAGGGTACGCTTGCCGTGGGTGCATTCGATGAACGTATCGCTCTTACCATTCCGCAGGAATCCGGTTCCGGTGGCGCCTCCCTCTGGCGCGTCGGTGCCCAGGTCAACAGGCAGAAGGGTAAGCAGTTCGTGCAGGGCCTGAACAGCGCCGGTACCGAAGGCAAGTGGATGATTTCCTCCTTCAAGAACTATGACGGCAAGGAAAATACGCTCCCGTTCGACCAGCACATGCTCGTGAGCATGGTTGCACCGCGTGCGCTCCTCATCATCGATAACGCTGGCCAGGAATGGCTTGGCGAAGTGCCGTCGAACTACTGCGGCCAGGCTTCTCTCGAAACCTACAAGGCTCTCGGCGTGACGGAAAACTACACCTACAGCCAGGAAGGCGGTCACGGTCACTGCCAGCTCCCCAACGGACAGTTCGACGAGGTCAAGGACTTCATGAACAAGTTCCTGCTCGGCAAGGATGCCAAGACGGGCAAGATCGACTATTCCAAGAACACGCAGACGATTGATTTTAAGAAGTCTGAATGGATCGATTGGGAAACGCCGACACTGAACTAGAAAATCTATTAACTCCTGATAGAAAAAGGATGGGGCCGGAATTCTGGCTCCATCTTTTTTTTAGGGGGGGGGATTTTTTTATAGCGTGGCCTGGAACTGGTGGAATTTCTCCAAGAGTTCGGCGTAGGTCTTGGTGGAATCCAGCTGCGGGAACTGGGCCACGATGGAGTCCGGCGCGCAGAAGAAACAGCCCTTGTCGGCCTGCTTGAGCATGCCCGTGTCGTTGAAGGAATCTCCGCTCGCGAACACCTTGAAGTTCAGGTCCTGCAGGTGCTTCACGACCTTCGTCTTCTGGTCGGTGAGTCGCAGGTGGTAACCCTTGATCATGTCGTTTTCGACTTCCAGGTTGTGGCAGAAGATCGTCGGGAATCCGAGGTTCTTCATGATGGGGTAGGCGAATTCCTGGAACGTGTCCGAAAGAATAATCACCTGGGCTTCGTCGCGGAGTTTGTCCATAAAGTCGCGTGCACCGTCGAGGAGTCCGAGGTTTGCAATCACGTTCTGGATGTCCGAAAGCTTGATGTTTTCGCGCTCGAGAATCGCGATGCGGCCCTTCATGAGCACGTCGTAGTCGGGAATGTCGCGGGTGGTGAGGCGCAGGTCCTTGATGCCCGTCTTTTCGGCGACGGCAATCCAGATTTCGGGGGCGAGAACTCCTTCAAGGTCCAGGGTAACGACACATTGCTTAGTGAACATAATCAGTGATTAGTGGTTAGTGATTAGTGATAAGGTATGAGGTTTGGGGTTGCGCTAAGCTCAGAGCCTTGCGTCGCAAGGCGACCTCATGGCTGATTTCTTTCCTTTATAATCTCGTTCAAGTCCGCGGAGGTGATCGTGTACTTCGTGCGGCAGAAGTCGCAGATGACTTCCAGGTCCTTGCCTTCCTTGGCGAGGTCTTCGAGGTCGGCGGTCTTGAGGGTCGCAAGCGTTGCCACCATGCGCTCGTGGCTGCAGGGGCAGTAGGCTTTCGGGTCGATTTCGCGAACGATGTCGATGTCATAAGGCCCGCGTAATTGGTCCAGCAGTTCGTCGAGGTCGAATCCTTCGGCCTTGTACAGTTCGGGGAATTTCGGGAGATTCAGCACAATCTGCTCGAGGATGGCGATATCCCTTTCCTCGAGATCGGGGAACGCCTCGATATAGAATCCTGCCGCATAGTCCAGCTTGGCGGGTTTTTCCCTGTTGAACCGGGCCTCGATGCCCACCGCGGAACGTATCTGCTCGGATTGCAGCAGGTAGTAGGCGAGGTTCTGGCCCATCGACACGGAGGCCGCCTCGATGATGCTTTCGTGGATGCGTTTTCCCTGTTCATCGAGCTTGATGACGCTGATGTTTTGCGGTACGAGCGCCGGCTCGTTCGCGCCGATGGCCAGGAGTTCGTCTTGCGGCATCATGGCGCGCACGAGTCCCATCGGGGTCGAATCGGACTGGATTTTCGTGATTTCTCCGCCGAACGTGGTGGAGAACGTCACTGTCCCCGGGAACTTGAGCGAAGCGCTAAGGAAAATGCTTGCGATGGAATTCTCGGCCAACAGCTTGAGGGCGTAGCCCTTCGCGCCGTGGTAGGCTCCAATCTCGTTCATGGTGGAGGTCAGGTCGACGGCGATAAGGCGGAACGGAGTCCTCTTGCCGGTGGCCCGGATGATTCTATCCTTGAAATTCATGGCCCAAATGTAGAAATTAATCCTACCTTGCGACGATTTGCTTGCGGATTTTGCCCGATGTTTCGGCGTCGGTCATGCTGGCGAGAGTTGCGAGTGCGAATTCCTCTGCAGTCCCTGCGCCGCGGCTCGTAATGATGTTCCCGTCTACGACAACGCGGTCTTCGGTGAATTCCTTGCATACAAGGTCTTCTTCGCGGCCGGGGAAGCAGGTGCAGCGGCGGTCGACGAGAAGCCCGGCCTTCGAGAGTACGAGCGGGGCCGCACAGATGGCGAATATCCACTTATCCGCGTCATTCATGGCGCAGAGGGCCTTCTCGACAGCGGGCGATGCGGCTAGGTTCTTGACACCCGGCCCACCGCCGGGCAAGAAAATTCCGTCGAAGTCGGCGAGGTTTATCTGGCCGAGAGTCGTGTTTGCCTGGACCGGCAGGCCGTGCGCTCCGGTGACATCAGTGGAGCCCTTGATGGATGCCGTGACGACTTCGCAGCCTCCGCGCTGCCACAGGTCGAACGGGACGACAAATTCCGTTTCTTCGAAGCCATCGGCCAAGAGGGCAAGAATATTCATAGGACTCCTTTTGCTGAACCAAGGTGAAGTTTACTGAAAACAAGATAGTATTTTTTCTAAATTCCATTCCATGTCACGAGATATGTTGTACGACCCGATACGCAAGAAGGATGTTCCGGCTACGCCTGAGGAGCGCGTACGCCAGGATACGGTGCGTTTCTTGCTCGACCAGATAAAGGTCCCAGAACATCTGATGACGGTGGAGTTCGGCCTATGCGCCATCGATCCGAAAACGGATGACCGCGTCGACATCATCGTACACGATTTTAGTAGCGGGGCACGCCTGGACAAACCGTGGCTTCTAGTGGAATGTAAGGCTCCAGGTGAATATACCTGGCAGTCGCTGCAGGTTCAGCTGAACCGCTATCTGGAACTGATTTCTCCGCAATACGTGATGCTTGCCCTTGGCGACGCCGTCCGTTTCTTTGCGCTGGACAGGGCGTCTGGGCAATTCAAGAAAATCGGCGCCCTTCCGGAGTACGGGCGCTGAGCCTGGATTCTGCGCTGAGGGAAACAAAAAAAGGACAGGCAAGACCTGTCCCTTTTTTGTCGAAAGATGATAGAATTAGTCTTCGTATTCGGAGATTTCTTCGCAAGCACCGCTGATACAGCCGTACTCATTGCCGTCGTCTCTGCAGTAGTAGAGAACGGCGTCTTCTTCCGGATATTCCTGTTCAATGGTGTAGCTATCGCAAATCTTTTCGATAGCCTTGGTGTTCTTGTCCTTGTTTTCGGTGCTGCCCTGCTGGCCAGACTGCTGGCTGCTACCGGGGTCAACAATCACCTTGCCCATGCGCGGGCCGGAAATGGTGGAATCGTCAGCTGCGGTACAGGCGGCCAAGGTAGAAATCACCACTGTTGCTGCAAATGCGGAAATGATTTTTTTCATGGTTAATTTCTCCTATTAGAAGTTGATGAACGCACCGAGGTTGGCGATCATGTTGCCACCGTTGAATCCGGTGAGCGGATTGTTGTACATGGCGTTGGCGATGGAAGCTTCGAGAGCGAAGTTGCTGTACTGGAAGCGGGCACCGGCCTGGACAGTGGTCACGCCGGTCTGCATCGACATGACAGTGTTCTTGGTGGTTTCCTTGTTGTCGCTATCCTTGTAGTCCTTGATGAATTCTTCGTTCTGCATGCCGAATACATCCCAGATGTAGCTGGCACCGCCGAAGACCATCCAGCACTTGCCGAGGCCGAGTTCAGCGAAGATGTTCGGTTCAGCAATGAGGTCCACCGTGAAGAAGTTGTCCTTGTTCACGTCGTCGTCTTCGAATTCTGCCTTTTCCTTGATTTCGTCGGCGAAATGCAGAGGAACGGAGGTGTTCACGCCGAGAAGGACGCGTGCATTGCTTGCAGAGAGAATTGCGCCACCGATGTTGAACATCGGGGTGACCGCGATGTAGGCGCTTTCGCCGGTAACTTCGGTCTTGAAGTTGTTGTCGGAGTTGGCCTTGTCGGTGTGCTTGCGTTCGACAAAGTTCTCATGACGCGTCACGGCAACGCCGGCAGCCCAAGAGATAGCCTTGGCGGACGGAGTGTTGGAAAGCATCACGGAACCGAAGATATCCCAGTAATCCTGGTCGGTTTCGTCCTTGACGGTGTTGTCTGCGCTCTTGACTTCTTTGTTGGTCTTGAGTTCACGCTGGTAGGTGAGCCATGCAGCGTGGATGGTGAGGTCCAGTCCGCCAAGAGGAGCGGCGAAGGTAGCGTCGATGCGGTCACCGCCGTTCACGACGGATTCGTCGGTCGTTGTCTTGGTTTCGGAGGTGGTCACTTCGGTAGAAGACCACTGCTTTCCGAGGGCGTAGCTAAGAGAAACACCGAAGGAGTTGCTGGCGATACCGACGGTAGTCAGACCGAGACCCTGGGAGTTGTCAAATGCGATGAACTTGGTGAGGCCCGTGCCGAAGGAGACGGCTGCGAAGGAGTTGGTCGGTTCCATGTAGACGAGCTTCTTGCCGGCCATCTGGTACGGAGAAGCCAAGTTGTCGCCGATAGTGGAAGCTGCGGCCTGGTTATTGACGTTGTTGTAAGCTCTTGCGCGGGTCACATTGAAGTTGACTGCGGAAGTGTCTGTCGGTTCTGCGGGAGCTTCAGCGACCGGAGCGGGTTCGGCGACCGGGGCCGGTGCGGGAGCGGGTGCGGGAGCCGGAGCTTCTGCTTCCTGAGCCGGAGCCGGTTCCTGGAAACTGGCTGCATCGTCCTGAGTGGCCGTCTGGGCGGGAGCTTCGGACGGTTCTTGAGCCATGGCAGTTGCAAAGGCGAACGCCGCGGTCAGAGTCATCAATTTAATGTTCATGTCATATCCTTCTTTTGGAGGGTTAAAAGAATGTTTTAAATATAGATTAGTTCCATTGAAAAAGGGATGATTGTTAAAAAATATCCATAAAAAAGGTTTTTAGGGCAGATAAACCAAAAAAAATTAATCTATATGCAAAAACAATGTATATTTTTATTGATGTAAGGGGAAAAGTTGAAGACCTTCGCAGAAATAATCGCTTTTATTTTTTGTGTTCTGATTGTTTCCGGATGCAACAACGAAGAGGCTCCGCGCGAAGTGCGTGCGCCTGTAAAAACTGTTGAACAGCCTCCAAAGGTCGCCCCTGCTCCCGTAAGCTCTTCTGAAGCGGTAACCGAAGATACGGCGGCTGTAGAAAGTTCTTCTTCCGAGAGTGTTTCTTCGTCTTCTGTTGCGGTAAGGGGAACCAAGAGACCCGGTCGATTCAAGTCTCCCGAAAAAGATGTTGTGAAGGACCCCTGTGAAGGGACTCCGGCAGATATGATTTGCGACAGCCGTGACGGCGAGCGTTACAAGACCGTCCAGATAGGCAATCAGCGCTGGATGGCTGAAAACCTGCGTTATTCCGTGGACGAAGGCTGGTGCTACGAAAACGATTACGAAAATTGCAAGTCGTACGGCCGTCTGTATACCTGGACCGCCGCTGTCGGTCTAGACGTTTCTTTCCAGAGCGCTTTTGCCAAGGATTCCATCGGTCTCAAGCATCGCGGCGTTTGTCCCGAAGGCTGGCATATCCCGTCCAAGGCCGAAATCGACGTCCTGATCAGTTTCGTGCAAGATGAAAATTCCAAGCTGCGCGACAAGGAAAATGTGGGAACGAGCCTGAAGTCTGCCGAAGGCTGGATGGAATGCGACCAGGAAGATGAAGAGTGCTCCGTTGGCACGAATCGCTACGGCTTCAACGCCAAGCCTGCCGGACGTCGCAATCTGGACGGAACATTCGACGATCTCTTTCATGATGCCGGTTTCTGGACTTCGGAAGAATCCGACAATGCCAGCCATGCCCCGTACTGGGATCTCTATTACGCAACGGACAAGTTCTGGGGCAGCTATACCAACAGGAAGGGTGTCGGCTATTCCGTGCGCTGCCTGAAGGACTAGCAAAAAAGCAAGGCCGCCTGACCTTGCTTAATTTTTTTTCAGAATGTCGCGGCTGTCCGCGAACCGGACTACTTCTTCGGCTCGATGCGTTCCATGCCACCCTAACGAGCAGGCAAGGTTTCTTGCGAAACCTCGCACTCAGATTTTTCTTGACGAAAAATCTTCACACATGGTTAGGCTTTCGGTTTAATAACCTCAAGCCCACCCATGTACGGACGAAGTACTTCCGGGATCTTGAGCGAGCCGTCCTTCTGCTGGTAGTTGTCGCAGATGCCGACCATCACGCGCGGAGTGGCGAGGCCGGAACCGTTCAGCGTATGCACGTAGACGTTCTTGCCGCCGATCTTCGTCTTGATGTTGGCGCGGCGTGCCTGGTAGTCTTCGAAGTTCGAGCAGGAGCTGACTTCGAGCCACTTCTTTTCGACCGGGGCGTAGACTTCGAGGTCGTAGCACTTGGCGGCACCGAAACCGAGGTCGCCCTTGCAGAGGGCCAGACGGTGGTAGGGGAGGCCGAGCTTTTCCAGGAGCTTTTCGCCGAAGCGGGTGAGTTCCTCGTGGTCTTCGTAGCTGTGTTCCGGATGGGCGAAGTAAACCATTTCCACCTTGTTGAACTGGTGCAGGCGCAGCAGTCCGCGGGTATCCTTGCCGTAGGAGCCAGCTTCGCGGCGGAAGCAGGCGGAGTAGGCGCAGATGCGCTTCGGGAGTTCGGATTCCGGAATCACTTCGCCGGCGTAAAGGTTGGTCAGAGGCACTTCTGCAGTCGGGATGAGGAAGAGGTCGTCGTCCTTGTCGCAGCGGTACATGTCTTCTTCGAACTTCGGGAGCTGGCCCGTGCCGCGCATGGTATTGCGGGTCACGAGGTACGGAGGCGTGAATTCCTCGAAGCCGTTCTTCTGGTGTTCGTCGAGGAAGAACTGGATGAGGGCGCGTTCCAGGCGGGAACCGAGACCGCGGTAGACCGGGAAGCCGGAGCCGGAAATCTTGGCGCCGCGTTCGAAGTCAAAAATGCCGAGGCGTTCGCCCAGGGTCTTGTGGTCCACGCGGGCGAAGTCGTCGTTCTTGGTGTAGTAGTCAAACGGAATCGGGCCGTCTTTTTCCACCACGTTGTCGCTAGAGTCCTTGCCTTCGGGGGAACGCGGGGCGATGTTCGGCACGTGCATGAGCATTTCGGTCTGCTTGTAGTCGAGGTCCTTGAGTTTCTTGTCAAGTTCGTCGATCTTGTCGCCGAGCGCGCGCATGGCGGCCACGGCTTCGTCGGCGTTTTCGCCCTTCTTCTTGAGGTCGCCAATTTTCTTGGATTCGGCGTTGCGTTCGCTCTTGAGGCGTTCCACTTCGGTGAGGAGCGGGCGGCGTTCGTTGTCGATTTCGAGAACGTCCTTCAGGCTCACCGTGGTGTACTTCTTTTCGGTTTCAGCAATGTAGTATTCCGGATTTTCGCGGATTTTCTTGATGTCAAGCATTTTATGCCTCGGATGATAAAAATTTTACGCGGTGAAATTTAGCAAAAGGCGAGTGCCGCGGCAAAAGTGTGCAAGGCGAGAAAGCGCAAAAAACTTGTTTTTGCATTTTCGAGCCGTAGCCACGGACGTCGCAGACGTCAAAATAATTTTTGTTTTGACATGGCCGAGCCTAGCTAAATGCGCTCAGAATGAGCGCCAATTTAGCAACTTTTGCATAGGACGAGTCCGTTTTTCTCTAATCTTTCGTCTGAAGCGCTAAAAGCATGTTTTTTCGCTTTTTTTTAGATGATTGCGGTTAGGGAAATGTGGCTTGAATGGGCGCTGTTGTATTCGTTTACACCGCTATTTTGGTGACAGCGGTCACACTCCCGCGTTATTGATATACATTATAAATGGGTTCGGTTATGGAGGCAAACACAATGTAAACAAACGGAAAATTCAGAGGAGTACAGAGATGAAGTTTCCAATACTTCTGCTAGCTGCGGCTACGCTTTCTTTCGCCCAATGGGGTGGCGGAGGCGGTAAATCCATCAACGACTACAAAAGGGTGTCCGTCTCGGGCAGGGATGTCTATGTCTATGCTCCGGCAGGTCTTAAAGATAACAGTCCGTTGCTCATGTCTTTCCACGGCATGGACCAGGACCCCAATTACCAGCAGTCCAATACCCACTGGGAAGCGGTTGCCGATACGGCGGGCTTTGTTGTAGCCTATCCCAAGGGCGCAACGGGTTACAGCACCTGGGATATCAGTGGTGACCAGGATACCAAATGGATTACGCAGATTATCGACCAGTTGGCCACCGACTACAAGATTGACAAAAAGCGCGTGTATATGTCGGGCTTCTCCATGGGCGGTATGCTCAGCTACCATGCCATGGGCAAGATTGCCGACAAGATTGCCGCCTTTGCTCCCTGCTCCGGTTACCTGATGATGGGCGCCGGCACGGCTCAGCGTCCGGTGCCTATATTCCATACCCACGGAACCAGCGACAACGTGGTGGGCTACGATGGTCTCGAAAACAACTTGAAGAATTACCGTGACCAGTTCAAGTGCCCCTCGCAGGCGCAAGTCGAGAACAATCATCCGAACAGCGAGAACAAGGCTACGCTCTACACCTGGGGCCCCTGTGAAAACGGCATCTATGTGAAGCACTTGAAGCTCGAGGGCCGTCAGCATAGCCCCTCCAAGGCAGACGTTTCCGATATCTGGAACTTCGTGAAGGGATACGACCTGAATGGCCCGATTGGCGCAAGCAAGCCGGAATCCTCTTCCAGCGTCGAATCTTCTGCTAGCGGTCCGGCATCTTCGTCCTCTGTAGCGAAGTCCTCTGGTTCTATCGCTAGGTCGTCCGGTTCGTTCGGAAGGTCTTCTTCCAGCGTCGTAGCCAGGTCCTCTTCTGGCGGCAACCATTGGGGATTGTCTTCTTCTACCGAAGCTCTGCCCGTAGACCCGAGCCTGCTTGCAGTTTCCGTGTTTACGTCTGACAACTACATCGTCGTAGCCAATGCCCAGGGCAAGTCCATCACCGTATTCAACAGCCTCGGCCACGTTGTCCGCACTGTTCGCGGTCTTGGAAACCAGCAGAAGGTCTACACCGGTGCCAAGGGCATGTACATCGTGAAGGTCGGCTCCAGGACGTTCAAGACGGCCCTCTAGGGTTTCACTGAATTCCAGCATTAAAAGCACTCCCGCGGGGGTGCTTTTTTTATGTCCAATTCTTTGCCTGGCGCATTTGTTTTTAAATTTGCGGTATGCTTTCTAGGAATTTGTCCCGATTGTTGCTTTTTGTCGCAGTGACCTTCGTTGCGGGTCTTTTGGCGGGCTGCTACAGCTTTACGGCTTCGACGCTGCCTAGCCATATTAAGACAGTCCAGATACACGAGGTCGAGGACAAGACCCTGGACCCGGTGCTTGCGAACAATATCCATACGGCCGTTGTCGACATGTTCAAGAGGAACGCGGGTGGCGTGCGCCTGGTGAACGAGAACGCCAACGCCGATTTCGAGATGACGCTCCTTAGCTACACGAACAAGCCCGAGAACTACAACAGCAACAGCGATGTGGAAACGTACCGTGTCACGATACGCGTGAGCGTCAAGTTCTACGACAACGTGAAAGAACGCATTATCTACGAGAGCAAGTCGCTTTCGGCGGACGGAACGTACGATATCCAGAAGAACGAGTCCGAGGACCGCCATGGCCAGGCCCGAGCCATCGAGAAGATGCAGGACCTGATTATTTCCAACGCCCTCGCCAAGTGGTAGTCACTTC
>NZ_DGUN01000016.1 GCF_002395745.1 Fibrobacter sp. UBA4309 | reverse complement strand
CGCGCAGGGGTCAAAAGAAAAGCGATGTGGCGCGTCGCGCAAACATCACCCCGCAAGCGTACCAGCGATTCGAGACTCCGAAGGGCTCGCCTTCCGTCGAAACACTCTACAAGCTAGCGCATGCCCTCGGCAAACAACTCGTAGTCGAGTTCGTGTGATTTCCCGACTCCGGGGTTTTAGGGGCGGAGCCCCTAGGAGAAGGAGTAGCCCCGGAACAAGTCCGGGGCAGGCTCATGCCACGGCTTGGTCTGGAGCGAGGGGAAGGCCTCCCCCTCCAATAAATTCATCCGTAGTATTCCTCGTAAAAGGCCTTGAAATCTGGGATTGAGTCAACTACGGAAAAGGACATTTTCATGTACCGGTTGAACAGTAGCGCCTTGAAACCTTCAGGCACGCCGTCGTCTTCACGAAATTCCCTCACGTAGCACCTATATTCGTCAATCAAGCCTCTTTCATCGCCCGTGATGGAATAACCTTGCTCGTAGAACCAGAGCATCGCCTTGTTCTGGTCCACTCTCTCGAAGGGATTTTCCCTTTCGCCTTTGAAAAAAGCCGATTTTGAAGAAAAGGTCATCTTGAGGTGCAAAATTATGTCATTTCTTTGGATTTTTACAAAATTTATTGAATTATTTCTTTGGATTTTTACTAAAAAGTTATATATTTATCTTTAGATTTTTACAGAAGACGGTCAAAATGTACTTTAGCAGGCTGATTGACAGGTATTTATCGGAATGGGCCAATTCCCCCAGGCATAAACCGCTTTTATTGCGGGGGGCCCGCCAGGTGGGCAAGTCCAGTGCTGTCCGCCACCTAGGCGAAAATTTCGAACACATGGTCGAGATAAATTTTGAAAAGCATCCTGAATTCAAGGCTGTCTTTACGACTAATTTGGATGTATCCCGCATTGTTTCTGAACTTTCCGCCATTACGGGGACTCCGATTGTTGTAGGGAAAACTCTACTATTCTTGGACGAAATTCAGGGATGTGTGGATGCTATTATGTCCCTGCGCTTTTTCAAGGAAGACATGCCCGATTTACATGTCGTGGCGGCGGGATCACTGTTGGAATTTGCTCTTAACGACATACCGACATTCGGCGTAGGGCGAATCCATTCCATGTTCATGCATCCGATGACTTTTGATGAGTTTCTCGAAGCAAATGGGCAAATGGCCCTGTTAAAAGTCAGGAACCAATCGTCCCCGCAAAAGCCATTGCCACAAACGGTCCACGACAAACTGGTGGAGTACTTCAGAACATACATGTTGGTAGGCGGAATGCCCGAATCCGTGGTAAGGTGGGTTCAAAGCCATAATTACCTGGAATGTCAGACTATCCAAGACGACATTCTAGTCACGTACGAAGATGATTTTGCGAAATACAAAAAGAAGGTTGACCCGACCTTGTTAAGAAAAACATTTCGAAGTATCGCTTCCCAGATTACGCATAAATTCACTTATTCGAAGGTCGGGGAATATAGGACTGAAAAAGTTCAGGAAGCCCTGCATCTGCTGACTCTTGCTGGGCTTGCCATCCCTGTTGCAAGGTCAAGCGCCAACGGCCTTCCCTTGGGGAGTGAAGCTGACTCGGGAACGCAAAAAGTTCTCTTGTTGGATCCTGGCCTACAACTTAGGCTCCAAAATTTGAATTTGGGCGATATTTCCGAGATTGTTTCGCAGATATTAACTGCGAGCGGAGCTGATTTGGTCAACAAGGGCGCTTTAGCCGAAATGGTTGCGGGGCTGGAAATCCTCAGATATAAGACGCCAAATATTCGTCATGAAATTTTCTACTGGAGCCGAACTGAAAGAAATAGCCTGGCAGAGGTGGATTATCTAGATGCCCGCAATGCACGCGTAACACCTATAGAGGTGAAGGCGGGAACGCAAGGCGGAATGAAAAGCCTTTGGATTATGATGCGGGAAAAGAAGTTGACGAACGCCTATCGCTGTTCCCTTGAAAACTTTGGCGAATTCGATTATGTCGATTCCCTTGATAATAACGCCATCCGCCATGTTGAAATATGTCCGCTATATGCGCTTTCGCAAATGTAGTTAACCTAGCTTCGCGGGTAAGGTTTTCCCGTAAGTTGGTACTAGTGGATATCAAGATATTTAAGTTTGGCTAAGGGTTCACCTGCACTTTCCGGATTTCACTGCCGTAGCGCACTATATAGGTGCCGGGGACTTTTATCGTTCTGATATGACGGCCCTGTAGGTCGAAAACAAGTGCGGCACCACGGGTGGCGTGCAGCCCAGGTAAATACCCGTTGCGGGGCATGGCGATGGAGGCAGCGCTTTCCGCGGAACTGCTAGATTCCGGGTCAAGCCCGGAATGACGTGACGAGCTGCTCGACCCGACGACAGAGCCACTAGATTCCGGGTCAAGCCCGGAATGACGTGACGAACTCATCCCGTATTCGAATGCGCCAAGGTCGGGCGCATCGCCCGCAAACGGGAATCCCAAATCTTCGCCCTTGTCGATGGCACGGCTCCCTTTCTTGAGTTTCAAGAAGCCCACGTCTGGCAAGCTACCGTCCGCGTTACGCGGGCCCAATATTCCCGCGATGGTCGAGAGGTCCTTGCCCGTGACGGTCATGCTCGGGTCGTCAAGACTTTCAAAATCGTCGACCGTCAGGTCGAGTTTCAGGTTCCATGTGTTGTTCTCGCCGGCGGGGCATTCCACATAACGGTCGATGTTCTGGCTCGGTATATACTCCCAGCACTCCCCGACTTGCGAATTCTTGTTCGGGAAGGCAATGTTGTTCTTGAGCACGTGCGCGTTGTCGCCGGTGAGCGGTGCTACTTCGGCAATGCGGTTCCCTTCGGAATCGAAGAGCGTCGATGCCATGGCAAATTCGCGGTCCTTGTTCATGTAAGACGTGTTGTTGAGCCACTTGCTGCCCACGCCGGTGTAGTTCGCGTAAAAGCCCGTAGCCTTGTTTTTCCAGGCGGCGCAGAACTTGATGGTATGGCGCCCGCCGCCGAGGGTGCTCTCGCCCATCTTGATGCCGTGCCCGTTGCCGTTCTTCGGGTTTCCAAGTCCGTAATCGCTGTAGCCGTTCCCCATGGCGTAGCAGTTCTCCAGCACCACGGGGAATTCCTGGTTGATGAAGTCGAAGCCGTCGTCGCTGTTCCACCAGGCGCGGCACCCGATGAACTTGGTCGTATCGCCCTCGCCCGGCTTCTGGTAATGCGCGCCGAAGCCGTCGGCGTTTTCGCCGTCGCCCTGCCAGCCCAAGGGGTCGTAGTTGTCGTGGGCATCGCAGTTCAAGAAGATGTGTCCGCCGCCATCCGGTGCGCCATCGTTCGCGAAGAATCCAGGGCCCGCATTATGGTGGCTGTCCATATTTTCCAAGAAAATGTGCTTGCTCGCGTAAAGGAAAACGCCGGAATTCGAGTTGTGTTTCATGGGCGTGTTCCGCACCTCGAAACCCTTCAAGTGCAAATACTTTGCCGAAATCACGATGGGAGACGTGTACATCGCGCCCTCGGGTGTGCCGTCGCTATGGTCCGTGCCTGCGGCCACGGGGAGGTTCGCGCCATCAAAAATCGGGCGCTCGCCCGGGTAAGCGAGGTAATGGATGCGGTTGTTGTCGCTCTCGCCGCTTGCCGTCAAGACTATTGCCGCAGTCATTTTGTACCGTGCGAAAAAGACGGTATCGCGCAGGTCGTAGATGCCTCCGCGTACCCACACGGTGTCGCCCGCATGCACCACGGTATTCGCCTTGTTGAGCGAGGCGAAGGGCTTGTCTTTTGTACCCGCCGCGCTATCGTCGCCGTCGGTCGCCACGTAATACACGGCGCCGAAGGATTGCACCGCCGCGAGGGCTAGCGCGAGTATGAACATGCGACTTTTCATACTCATGAATATACACTAATTTTTGGTAAGTGGGTACAGCGCCCCGAACTACTGCATTTCCAGGAGTTCCTTCAGGCCCTTAACAATATCCCTCTCGGTTTCGCCATCGTTGGGAAGGCGCAGCCTGAGCACGAATTCGCGCACCAGGTAATCCACGAGCCGCCCTTCGGGAATTCCATCGGGACCGGGATTCTCGAGTTCCGCATAGTCGTGGTATACTGTTTGCGCCGCAGGAGAGTTTTCCGCCTTCTCGTAAGCGTCGGCAAAAAAGTCCTTGTACGTTTCCACGGTATATTCCGGGAACGCATCTGCAAAATTCTCAAGGCATATATTGGCCATGAGTTCAAAGCTCACGTCCAGGAATTCCTCCTTGGTTTCGTAGAACTCGTCATCGACAAAATAGCCATCTAACTTCTCGAACTCAGAGGTGTACATGCAACAGTGCCCGTTCAGATGATTGCGGTAAAATACGGCCTCGTATTTCAAGTTGCCATCGAGATCGGTAATAACGCTTCTGTTATTCACGTATTCGATATAGCCGTCGACAGTTCCGTCTTCTGCGTAACTTTCGTACTTGCCATCTACAGCCATACCCTTGCTGTACGGGATTCTTGACTGGACCGTACCGTTTTCGTTATAGTTCACTTCCTCGCCGTCAGGAAGTTCATAATTCATGTTGCATTCGGAGCGGAGTACGCCCTCGTCGTAATCCAGCGACTTTCCGCCGCAGTACTGGTCATCCACGTACAACGATTTCCTGTACACGGTTCCGTCCGGATTGTAGAGCCGCTCGTAACCCTGGCGCATCCCGTTTGCATATTCGGTTTCGCTCAAGAGAACCCCAGACCTGTCGAACTGGCGGAGCTTTCCATACCGGCGGCCCCTCCAGTAGAATTCCTCACGGCGGAGGCTCCCGTCCGGATTGTACTGCTTCTGGATGCCGACACGCTCGTTATTCACGCGGGCGCCTTCGTAAATGATGCGGCCATCGCGAAAATATGCGCGGCAGTACCCGTTCCGCCACTTCTCGGTATGCCTCAGGATCCCCAACTCGTCGTAAACGGGAATGTCGGAATCCACAACCATCCCATCAACATACTCGGTCACCTTCATCAATCGACCATTCTCGTAATAGCCGTATTCCTTGCCCGTGACTAGGCCCCTGCGGTACTCGCAGCGCCACCGGACCGCTCCACTCTCATAATAACTCCATGATTCGCCCTCCAGCAACCCGTTGCAGAAGTTATCCTCGCCCAAACGGGCGCCGCTCCTGTAGAACAGAACGCTCTTGCCATGCTTCACCCCGTTCACGGTTTCCGCTTCTTCGAACAGTTCCCCCTCGGGGTAGTATCTCCTGATCAATTCGACCTTTTCCATATTGCCCTCGCCGAAAAATGCTTCGCCCATAAATATATATTCTTGTAATGTCATAAAATGACATTATTCGCAGCCGCCACACATGGCTATTTCCCGTTGTGGTTACCACGCTTTGCGTAGTCGGCATCGACCGTTGCCTTCCACTGGCGGGCGTTCTTGCGGTTATGGCGAATATCGCTCATCAGGCAGCATTGCGCCTCGTACATGACTCCGATTCCGGATTTGTCGTTCACGAAGTTTGCGGCGCGATCCTCGTCGATGCCGAAGTTCCTTGCGGTCTCGATGGCATCGATGTTTGAACCGAGGAAGATGAATTCCCAGCCGTACTTCTGCTTCTGCCGCTCGATCATCTGCTTCACGCGTTCGGCGGAATACTTGCGGCTTGCATTTTCGTAGCCGTCGGTGGTGATGACGAAGATGGTCTTTTCGGGACGGTCTTCGTCGCGGGCGTACTTGTGCACGTTTCCGATGTGATGGATTGCCCCGCCGATGGCGTCAAGGAGCGCGGTGCCGCCGCGGGCATAGTATTCCTTTTCGGTCAGGGGTTCGATACGCGCGAGCGGGGCGCGGTCGTGGAGCACTTCCATTTCGGTATCGAAGAGCACGGTGGAAACGAATGCTTCGCCCGCCTCTTGCTTCTGCTTGTCGATGGTGCTGTTGAAGCCCCCGATAGTATCCTTTTCGAGCCCGCTCATGGAACCGCTGCGGTCCAGGATAAATACGATTTCGGTGAGTCCCTGTTTCATGATTGCCTCCGTGCCGCTATTCGTGCGGCTTAGGTAGTGGTCACTGGCTTGGTGCGTTCGCACCTTCGCGTTTGCGACCGGTTAACGATGGCAATAATAGATGCTAGGTGAGGCGATTTGGTCGCCTGGCAGGCGACATTTTAAATTGGCGTTTTTGAGCGAATTTTGGCAGTTATACGCCTAGAGTCGGCAGCCCGAACTTGAAAAGCATGTTATTGATTTCCCAGATATCGTACATTCCGCGCTCGATAAAGTACGAAACGACCAGGTCGCCCCTGTTGGAGGGCGAAAGCGCGAGTTCCGCGCGGGCGAGCAAGTCTTTTGTTTCGTCCATGTTCAGGTGGAGCGCAATGGCGAGCGCGAGGACCGTCTTCTTGGTGGGCTTGTACTTCACGTTGCTGCGGATTTTTGAGAAGTGCTTGCGGTCGAGATTCGCCTTCTTGTAGACATCCACGTCGTCCAGGTTCTTCTCGTGAATGAGATTGAAAAGTTTGTCGCAGAAGGTTTCGCCTGGTTTCGCGAGAATGTCATCGAGGCTTGCCGAACATTTTTCCGCATGTTTCTTCGCTTGTCCATCGGCAATAGATAATCTATTTTCGATGAATTCGTCGCTACATTCCTCCAGAGGAATGTTACCGCGCGGTTCTTCAAGTGCATAGTACCGCTCTTCGTCGGGAATGTTGCGTTCTCCGTACTTTTCCTGTACGTAATTGTCGTCGACAAACGCCTGGATGTCGCTGTACAAGTCCTCGGAGACTTCGAACGCCTTGCGGTCAAAAACCACGAGCGTCACCAGCATTTCGTTTGTCTGCAAGAAATCGCCAATGGCCTGCGTCGCAATCCTTACAGCGTAATCCTTCGGGAACCGGAACACCCCGCTAGAAATAAGCGGGAAGGCGATGGATTCGCAGCCCAGTTCCTTTGCCTTCTCGAGCGCATTACGGTAGCAATTTGCGAGTGCGGCAACTTCGCCGGACTTGCCGTCGTTCCACTTGGGGCCCACGGTGTGAACGATGTACTTCGCGTCTAGCGCGAACGCGGGCGTCACCGCCACCTCGGCAACATTCAGCGGGCCTACCTGCTCGCGGGCCTTCAGCAAATCTTCGCGACCGGCGGCCTCATAAATATGGTATTCGGTACCGCCACCGCAAATAGGCTTCCTGTTCGCGGAATTGACTATTGCGTCGGCCTTGACCTTGGTAATGTCGTTGCGTACAATATTTAAAGGCATAGGACTAGAACTCCAGCCACCCCGTTTCGAGACCGGTCACGGGAACGATCCTGCGCGGAGTCTTCCCTTCCGGGCCAGTCACCACGGCCATTCCGGTGAGGTAGTTCATCCAGCGCTGGGGCGTGAAACGCATTTTACAGAAGTGCGTGAGGCAAGGGACCACCCAGGCGTCGTGCGTCGCGAAGATATTGAAACGTGCGCAACCCTTTTCGAGCATCGTCGAAAGCATCTCTCTGGAGCGGCTTGCCAACGGGTAGAATGCGCCAGCGCCGGTGCGCGGTACTCCCGATGCCTCACTTTCTAGCCATTCACAGATTCCCTCGTAAAACCCGGCGCGCAGCACCTTTTCGAACTCGCCCTGGTCCTGCACGAAAAAATCGCCAAGGCAACCGAGCGGTTCCACATGGACCTCGCGAAGCCCGTGCCCTTCCCCGATGCAACGGGCCGTTTCCATACAGCGTCCTACCGGGCTCGAGAAAAAGACCATGTCGCCGTCGGGGATGCTCCGGCCAAGCGAGAAAGCCTGCTCGCGACCGCGTTCCGTAAGACCCACATGCGCGCCGTAATCGGGGTCGTTAGGCGTAATGTGGTTGCGTTCTCCGTGACGTATCAGGAGGAACACGCGCTCGTCACTCGCCAGCGACCCAAAAAAATCTTTTCCCAAAACAAAGTCCAAGAATGACACAATTCCCTAAAAAATCGTTATCCAAATCAAGTGCCCAATGACAAAACTCAAAATGCCCAGGACAAAGCCGCACAAAATGTCCGTGAGCCAGTGCACGCCAAAGTACACGCGCAAAAGTCCCCACGTAAGCGGCAAGAGGATCATGAGCCAGCCGTACTGCGGCACCGCGAAGAACACCGCCGAAGCCACCGCCAGGTTGTTCATCGTGTGACCCGAAGGGAAGCTGTACTTGTCGAGCGGCGGAACTTCCGCCTTGATTTGCGGGTTCGCCGCGAACGGGCGCGGGCGTTTGGTATTGAGTTTAACCACCTCGTAAAGCACAAGGCTAACCGCGAGCGCCATCAGCGCCTGCCAGAGGATCGGCAAAAAGCGGTCCCAGCCGACCTTCAAGAAGACGAACAGCGCAAAAGCGGCCCAAATGTAGCCGTCGCCGAGGCGCACGTAAAACTTGAGCCAGCCGTTCACCCTTTCCGAAAAGTGACGGTTGGTCCAGTATACCGAAACACGGTTGTCAAAATCTGCGATTTTCTTGAGCATCGTCATGAATTTAGAATATTTGGGCAATCGCGCTGTACGCCACGACCAGTTCTTCCAGGGAAACCGCACAGTTCGCGGGCGAAGTGGACGGAAGCCTTTCGGCATCGATACCGACATCCCTGGCGCAGTATTTCTGGTACAGCTTGTGGGCCGTGGCTCCCGTACAGAAAATGTGCGAGACCTTCGACTTCTTGACGAGTTCGCCTATCTTGTTCGGAACGACATCCTCGATGCTCGTGTCACTCGCACCGACGATAGTGCAGCTTTCCAGCACATCCCACAGCGCAACGTGATGCCTCTTGAGCATCGCCTTTTTCTGGGGAATCGACTCGGGGACAGGTTCGCCGAGGACCTGCGCGAGCACCTTCCAGAAGCGGTTCTGCGGATGCCCGTAATAGAACCCCATCTCGCGGGACTTGGGCGAAGGAATCGAGCCAAGCAGCAATACACGGGAATTCCTGTCGTAAACCGCCGGAAACTCGTGCGAAACAAATGTACGGGTGGATTTGGAGGGCATCGCCCCCAATGTAGATAATTCAAATACGCATTCCAAAGCCAGCCACACCTCAAAATGCTATAATTTCTCTCAAGAACATCGGCACAGGATCCTTCGCGGACCCCCAACCACCAACCACTAACCACTGTTTACTAATATGCGCGTACTCGTTCTCAATTGCGGCAGCTCCTCGGTCAAGTTCGCCGTTATCGACACCCAGACCAAGGAATCCATCTCTAGCGGCCTCGTCGAAAACATCGGCGTGAATGGTCACGTCAAGGCCAAGGGCCCCGAAGGCAACATCGACTTCAATTTCGACTGCCCGACGCACGCCGAAGCCGTCGCCGAAGTGCAGAAGTTCCTCGCCGAACAGAAGCTCATCGACACCATCGAGGCCATCGGCCACCGCGTGGTGCATGGCGGCAAGTACATCAAGAGCGAGAAGGTCAGCCAGGAAGTCATCGACTACATCCGCAGCATCACGCTGTTCGCCCCGCTGCACGAACCCGCACACACGACCGGCATGGAATGCGCCACCAAGTTCTTCCCGAAGCTCCCGCAGGTCGCCGTATTCGACACCGCCTTCCACCAGACGATGCCGCGCAAGGCCTACCTCTACGGCATTCCCTACAAGTTCTACGAAGAAGACAAGATCCGCCGCTACGGCGCACACGGCACAAGCCACCGCTTCGTGACCGGCGAGGCCGCCAAGATCCTAGGCAAGAAGCCCGAAGAAGTCTGCCTCATTACGGCTCACCTCGGTAACGGTTCCAGTTGCTCCGCCATTTTGAACGGCCAGTGCGTAGACACCACCATGGGATTCACCCCGCTGGAAGGCCTCATCATGGGCACCCGCTCCGGAAGCATCGACCCGGCCATCCTCTTCTTCATCAGCAAGAAGTACGGCTACGATATCGACCGCCTCGACAAGCTCGTGAACAAGGAATCGGGCCTGCTCGGCCTCTCCGGGCTCAGCAACGACATGCGCACCCTGACGCAGGCCGCAAGCGAAGGCCACGTCGGCGCACAGATCGCTCTCGAAACGTTCGCCTACAGGCTTACCCGCGAAATCGGCGGCATCGCCATGGCTCTCCCGCGCATCGACGCGCTGGTGTTCACCGGCGGTATCGGCGAGAACAGCAAGCTTGTCCGCAAGATGGCGATGGACAACCTCAAGATTCTCGGCTACCAGATCGACGAAGCCCGCAACGAGAAGAACGGCAAGGAATCCGGCCACATCATTTCGAAGGACGGTACCCCGACCGCGATGGTCGTCGCAACGAACGAAGAGTTGCTCATCGCGCTGGATACTGAAGCTCTTGTGAAATAAGCGATCAACGCATTACAGAAAAGCCCCGCTTCCGCGGGGCTTTTCTCATTTATAAAAGATCCCCGCCTGCGCGGGGATGACAAATGCGGGTTACTTAATCGTCCAGGTCTGGTTGTTGACGCGGAGGATCTTGCGGCCCTGCACCTTTGCGGCGGCGTTACGCACGTCGGCTTCGGACGCAGGCAACGCTGACTTCCACATCACGCGGCCCTGCATATCCATCATGGCAGCCACGCCACGATTGGCAGCAATGGCACCACGCCAGCTCGCCGTCGGAGCGGCAGCGATAGCTCTGGTACCGATAGCGCCATCAGAGCCCACCCGGACATAAATACTCGCGGTCACATAGGTGGTGGCATCGGCGCACTTTACGCCGAAGGCAAGCAGGTCGCCCTTTTCAAACGTTGCCGTTTCCTTGGCCGAAAGCACCAGCGTATCGCCCTTGACTACGACATCCACCTTCCTAGCCAGCATGGCGGCAAGATTCGGAGTGTATTCCAGCGTATCGCCATCGATATCCTTCACGTAATCCGTCATGGCAATCTTGACGGTCCAATCGTCGACTTCCTTGATATTGATGGTATCCGTCTTCAACACAACCGGCTTGTCGTTCACCGGCGTAATCTTCACGTGAACCTTCAGTTTCGAGGTACCGCCTTCTTCATCCGTCGCGGACACCGTCACATAGGCATCGCCCACGGCATCCTTTGCCAGCTTGATAGAAAGGGCGTTTGCGGTAGTGATTTCCGAAGTAGTCTTCTTGTCGTCGCTGGAAGCCGCCAAGGTTATCTTTCCCTCACTCTGGAACCAGGAAGCGACAACCACCTTCGAGAAGATGATTCCCTTGGCATTGTCTTCTTCAATGGTCGTATCGACTATCGCCGGATCGATAGTGATAGTCGGGCCATCGCTCACATCCTGCACGTTCAACGTCACCTTGACCGTATCCGACTTGGTCTTGTTTTCGTCGTCCGTATAGACATAGTAGGTGAAGAAGTCCTCACCGACATAGTCCGCCGTCGGGGTGTACGTAAATCCGCCATCCTTCGACAGCTTGACTTCGCCATGGCTGGCCCCCTTGACAAGCACTGCAACCAGCAGGACTTCGGAATCGTCCGGATTCACGTCGTTTGCAAGTACACCGTTCTTGGCGGCAATGGTCATAGTACTGTCTTCGAAGACATCGTATGCATCGGCAACAGCCAGCGGCGGGTCATCCACCGGGGCAACCTTCACGTAGAAATCCACTCCCGCAGTGAACTCTCCGTCATCGGCATAGTACGTCACCTTGGCAAGGCCATTGGCATCCTTCTTGGCGGTAACCACAATGTACGAAACCTTGCCGACTTTCTTGATTTCGGCCTTTACCAGTCCATTGGTCTTCACGCGCATTTCGATATCCGAGTCCACGTCGCTAAACACGGCATTCTCATCAGAAATCAGGACCCAGATGGAGTCCGTGAAATCTTCGTCGACCGAAATAAACGACTTCGGATCGTCGAGAGTCACCACGAATTCGTCACCGTCGCCTATCGTATAGGTAATCATCGAATCCAGGATTTCCACAACCGGCGGGTCGTTGATGTCCAGGACTTTAATCTTGAACTTCACCGTATCGCTTACGCTCTTGGGATTTTTTGTCTCGACCGCATAGAGCGAGAAGTAGACCTCGCCATAGAAATCGCCAGGAGCCTTGTAGGTAAAATGTCCCATATCTTTATCAAACGTGAAGGATCCTGTTTCCGGTTCTTCGTCAAGAACGAGATCGATTTCATCCCCGTCGAGATCTGTAGCGAAATCATAGAGAGTGCAGCTCTTGCCCGTACAGGAAACAGTCTGGCCCTGGGTCACCACGTACGTCGTATCCCTGATTGTCGGTGCATGCGGGATGTCTATCGGAGTAATGGCGATGGACACCGAGGCCTTTCTGCCAGACGGATCGGTCGCCGTAATCACCATGGTATATTTATCGGTTTTCGGATTCGGATTCACCGTAAACTCGATAGCGTCCTTCAACGTGGTGTGCTGCGTATCGTCGTACGAGGAGACCACGTCCTTGTTCCCGCTAAAGGTCGCCGATATCGACAGATCGTCACCGTCAGCGTCGCTGAAAATATCGGACATCTTGAGAACAAGCTTTTCGCCTTCGTTCAGTTCATACTCCGTTTCAAAACTGGCATTCACTTCGGGAGCATGCTGCGGGCATTCGTCGGCAAGGCGCACGGCGTAAATGTAAACTTCGTTGCTGACACCATATTTCTTAACATGTTCTCCCTTATAGCTGAACTGGAGGCCATTCTGTTGCTTGACGTTCCACTTATTGGTCGAAGTCGTTTTAGCCCAGCCCAGTTCAAGATCGGCGAAAGCCACAAACTTGTTTATCTTTTGGCCATTGGTCGTCGGAAGCAGGGTGCCGAAATAGTTGTAATCATCAATTGTCGCCTGCACAAAATCCAGACGAACCGGATTTGTCGCAGAATAGTTCAGACAGACGCCGGTAAACGCAGAAAGGTTAGTCGTCTGCGTTTCATACTCCTCGTCCACAGCCCAAACGAATCCGAATCCGGCGCCATCGTCCGTCTTTGCGTTGCTAGAAGTGAACGTACCGCCAAGAACATAGGGAACGTCCGTAGCCTTGGGCTTTTTCCAAGTAAGGGTCACTTCCGAATTGGATGCCGGGTTAGTGTACTTGTACGGATTCTGCGGGGGATACGTCTCGCTAACTCCGTCTTCATCCCACACAATGCGTTCTGCCGTAGCGGCGGACGTCACCGAGAACATGCAGGCAACCACGCCGAAAACCAGCATGGAGGAAATTTTTCTTTCAGTAGCCATCGGAGTCTCCCTTGTTATTTTTTAATTACATTACTATATAAAATTATATCAAAATGTGCGCTTTGTCACAAGAGGGAGCCGAAATTTAGTTTGGACAATTTACAACGGCGAATTCAGTCCAAAAAGGGCGTTTTTAGATGGCATCAAGCTCGCCGAACCGATTATAGGCGTTTTCGAGGTCCGTTTCGTGTTCGGCGAGGGACTTTTGCAGCTCAATAATGCGATTTGCATCCGTATAGACTTCCGGCTTGGCAAGTTCCGCCTGAATACCGGCAATTTCAGCTTCAAGTTTCTCGATTTTCTCCGGAAGAGCGGCATATTCGCGTTCTTCGTTATAGCTACGCTTGCGCTTTTTGGCCGTATTTGCCGAATTTTCCGCATTTTCAGCACCGGAGCGTCCTTGCGCCTGGGCATTTTTCTTGAAATTCGCCTTTTCTTCGGCTATTTTAGCAGCATTCGCCTTTTCTTTTTCGCGAATCTTGCGTTTATTTTCGTAATCCGTGTATCCACCGACGGCTTCAAACACGTTTCCGCCGTCTTCGATGGCAAAAATACTTGTTACGACAGAATCCAGGAAGGCTCTATCGTGACTTACGGTCAAAACCGTTCCCTTGTAGTCGGCCAAAAGTTCCGCCAAGAGGTCGAGCGTTTCCATGTCCAGGTCGTTGGTAGGCTCGTCGAGCACGAGCACGTTGCTCGGGTGGCTAAAGAGACAGGCGAGCAAAAGTCGGTTCCTTTCGCCGCCGCTCAGGGCGCTAATGGGACCGCGTGCCCGCTCCGCCGAGAACAGGAAATCTTGCAGATAACTTAACACATGGCGCTTGACACCGTTCAAGGTGATGTAGGCCTGGCCGTCTCCGATATTTTCGACAAGCGACTTGTCTTCGCGCAGGCGCGTACGCATCTGGTCAAAATAGGCAACCTGCAAGTTCGTCCCCAGGCGCACTTCGCCCGAGTCGGGCTTGAGTTCGCCCAGAATCAAGCGCAATAAAGTCGTTTTGCCGGAACCGTTCGGGCCAACAATGCCGATGCGGTCGCCACGGGAGACTTCGGCGGAAAAACCGTTTATCAGGGGAGCCCCTTCGTAGGAATACGTGACGTCGGTGAGTCGCGCTACCAGGCGCCCGGATCGTTCGGCCTCCGTAATCTGCATGTTCACCGATCCGGTGCGCGTGCGCCGTTCCGCACGTTCCTGCCGCATCTTGATCAGCGCACGCACGCGGCCCTCGTTCCGGGTCCGCCGCGCCTGGATGCCCTTGCGTATCCAGACTTCTTCTTCGGCCAGGCGCTTATCGAAAAGCGCGTTCGCTTTTTCTTCTTCGGCAAGGGCCTGGTCCCTGAACTGCACGAACTTGTCGTACGGGAAATCCCAGGAACGCACACGGCCGCGGTCCAGTTCAAAAATGCGGGTCGCCACGCGCCGCACGAAGGCGCGGTCGTGACTCACGAAAAGCACGGCGCATTCCAGGCGCGAAACGATTCCTTCCAGCCACTGGATGGCAGGAATGTCCAGATGGTTCGTCGGCTCGTCCAAAAGCAGCAGGTCGGGATTCTCGGCAACAGCCCGTGCAAATAGCACGCGACGCTTCTGCCCTCCCGAAAGGCTGTCGTACAAGGCGTCCGCCGCGATACCCGTCTTTCCGAGGATGGCTTCGGCATGGCTATTGCGCGCGGAGTCTCCGGCGTCGTGATTGCCCGTCACGGCAGCAACCCCGGACATCACTACATCACGGACCGTACCTTCCATATGGGCGGGGATTTCCTGGATCATGCGGCTCACGCGGAGTCCCGACTTCTTGACGATATCGCCCGAGTTCGCCTCCATCTCGCCTGTCAGAATCTTGAGCAGCGTACTCTTTCCTTCGCCGTTACGGCCCACCAGGCAAATGCGGTCACCCGCCTCGATATCGAACGACACGTTGTCTAAAAGCGGCGGGCCGCCAAAACGGAGCAAGATGTTCTGTGCAGAAAGAATAGGCATCGCAAATGCAATTTAGAAAAAGTTTAGCATATGCGAAGCCCATAAAAAAAGCCGCACGGAAACCCGTGCGGCGTTGCATGAGGAGTATTGTTTTAGAAGCCTGTATTGTTGATGACCTTTGTCATGAGACGCACGCCAGCAGCACTCTCGACAATAGCGAGGAGCCTGCCCTTGCCGGCCTTCGGCAGCATGCCGCCGGTTTCGCCGAACTGAGCCACCACATTGCCGCGCACGTCGAAGAGCTTCACGCGGGCTCCGGCCGGAGCGCCGGTAATTTCGAGACGGCCCATCGAGACGTGCATGCCGAGTTCCGGCTTGGCGAGGCCCGTGCCACAAGACGTGGTAGCCGTATCCGTCGAGCTCGTGTCGATAGAAGCGGTCGTATCGGGCCCCGGAGCGGCCTCGAACGGGAGATTCGGCGTTTCCCAGTCAATCCAGTCACCATAGTTGTCAATCTTGAATCCCTTGCCGTTCGTGGGCTTCACGTGGATATCGGTATTGGCATCCTTGTTGCGGAGGAACTTGTCCACGAACGCCGTCACGGACTTGGTCTGGCTACTGGCCGCCTGACAGTGCTCATGGCCGCCGGTAAAGTCAAAACCTATACGGTCTTCGATGCCCATGGCCTTCCACACTTCAGTCGCCGCCATCATGGACTTGTAGCCCGATTCGTCGCCCAGCCATTCGTAACCGGGGTTGCCAAGAGCAATCACCGCACGCGGGGCAATCATGGCAATGAGTTCGTGATGGTCGTGCGGCAACTTGTACGGGTCTTGGCGCTGCAGGCTCTGCATGAACCAGCTGTAGTTCGTGTTGTCAATCTTCTCGATGTTCGTGCCGCGGCTCGCAAAGTCTGCGGAAGTGCGCCACGAGTTGATGCCGCCGCCACCCGATTCCTGAGCGATGGTGAGCGTCACGCGTTCGTCGAAGGCACCCGCAAAGAGCGCCATCTTGCCCGCATAGGAACAGCCCGTAACCGCAATCTTGCTCATATCGAGGTGGTACTCGTCGGCAATCAGCGCAAGACCGTCAATCAGGCGGCTCACGCCCCAAGACCATGCGGAATAGTCACCATTGGAATTCTTGTTGCCATAGAACTTGTAGAAGCCCACGCCCGTGTCCTTCTGGCCGTTCATGGAGTATTTCGCCACCTGGTCGTGGCTGAAGGGCACCTGCACAAAGCCGCTGAAGATGCTCGAAGAAAGCGAACCCGTACCGCTGTTCATGCCGATGATAATCGGGTGCGGCCCGTTGCCCGAGGGAATGCTGAACTTAGACGTGATTGTCATCGTCTTGCCGCCTTCCTTCACCGTCACCGTGAGGGTGCCGCCGCTGTAGGTGGCGCTCACGTCGGAAGGAATCGGCTTGTCGCCAATTTCGTACTTCTCGATATCTGCCTTGATTTCGTTACGGCGCTTGCTCCAGTCATCAAACTTGGTGACCTTGGAACCGTCGTGGAATTCGAACGGGTTGGGCAACTTTTTGTTGGATTTGAGTTCACCTGCCGTAGCTCCCAGGTCCTTGCCCCGGTTCTCGACATCGTAATTGAGCGGTGCCTGCGCAGCCATTGCCGCGGTAACGCCCAACGCCAAAAGAAAATGAACCGACTTGTTCATAACTCCTCCTCTTTTGACATCCCATACTTTCCATAGGTTTATCTAGATTTTTTCGGAACCCCCTTCCCACCCGGCCGAATTTATATCGTTTACAAATTGTAAAAACAGGCCTTTCGCACGGAGGCGGTATTTTTCTAAATTTCTTGCAGTGAGTAATCTTGCCCGAAAAGCCCTATCCGCCATGGCCGCCCTCGTCGCGGCCTTTGCGGTATCGGCCCACGCGCAATCGGACTCTGCGGCCAAAAGCGAAAAAGACAGCTTCCAGCGCTACGCCGTCGTCCCCGTACTCGGCTACACCGAGGAGACCAAGTTCGAATACGGCCTCATGGGCAACCTCTTTTTCAAGCCCTCCTTCGAGGGCGGGCGCACCAGCGAGCTCGACATCATCGCCTACGCCACCACCGAAGACCAGTATTCCGCGTCCATCTCGCCGCTGTTCTTCTTGATGCACGACCGCGTATCGGGCAAGGTCTACCTCTTCTACGAAAGCTGGAGCACCAACTTCTACGGATTCGGCAACGATCCCGACAAGGACGAATTCCGCCAGCTGACGCGTTCGACTTTTTACAGCGAAGGCCTGATAGAAACGAACTTCTTGCTCCCGCAAAGCTGGTCGGCATTCAAATACGGGATAGTCTACCGCATCAACCATAGCGAATTCGATTTCGACGATTACAGCGGCCCCATAGAACATCCCGGCAACGTAGACGGCTGGCGCAACGGGTTCGGCTACCACTTCAGCTACGACACGCGCGACAACCTCAACTGGGCGCGGCACGGCTACCTAATCCAGTGGGACCACAAGTTCTATCCCGGTGCACTGGGCGACTACGCATTCCGTTCGCAAGAGCTCGACATGCGCGGCTACAGCGAGTTCATCTGGAACACATCCATGGCCGCAGGCTTCCTGTGGCAGCGGGTCAGCGGGGACGTCCCGTTCGACATGCTCGCCGGGCCCGACGGCATCAAGCGCTTCCGCGGCGTCAAGACGAACTATTTCAACGGCGAACAGGCATTATTCCTGCAGACCGAATTCCGCAAGGCCCTGTTCTGGCGGCTCGCGGGCAACATCTTCTTTGAAGGCGGCAAGACGGGCGACTACTTCAGCGACCTCATGCGGAACAAGTGGCACACCGGGCTCGGTTTTGGCGGCCAGTTCGCGCTCAACATGAGCGAGAAACTCTACGCCCGCGCCGACTTCTCGTGGATAGACTTCGAGCAGATAGGCGTCACGTTCTACATCCGCGAAGCTTTCTAGAAAAGACTACAAGAAAAGCAGTCCCGTTCGGGACTGCTTGGTTCTTGGAGCATAAGAAACTCAGTCGTCTACTTTAACCAGCTTGAACCGCTTGTTGAATTTCAGTTCCTTCCGGTTAGCAAGTTCTACTTCGAAACCTCCGTCTTCCCTGTCAATCTTCGTCACGGCAACGGTCGCATATTTCGCCTTTATGTAATTGGCAATTTCCTTGGGAACAAAAATGGCAGGGACGCCGTCGACCTTGTTTTCGACCTTCTCCCAGTTTCCGTCTTCATCGACTTCGAGTTTCGCGCCGCTATCCAGGCCGAGCTCGAACTTGGCCTTTTCGAAATAACTTCCTTCCTTTTCGGCATAGAGGATTTGCTGGTTAGGGAACTGCTGGGCGACAAACGTCTTGATCGTTTCGGGCAAGTTGTCGACAGCGACATAGGCGCTCTTGGCAAAGACCGTGACAGCCAGGATCAAGGTGCAGGCGAGTGTCATTGCAATTTTGTTAACGAGTTTCATTTCAGGCTCCTTTGTTAAGGCTTTTCTTGTTTACGCTTTTAATATACCTCCTTAAATTCATAATGTCCAATGCATAATTTTTGCGTTTTTAATCAATTATTTTTATCAATAAGCCACCAAGGCTCATTTTTCATACCTCAAGCGGTCTTACGTGAGCAACAAAGCCCCAGTTATTAAACTGGGGCGGTTGCGAGAGTGAGTGCCAGCCCTGTACTTGTCTTACTGATTCTAGCACGAACGGTCTCATAACAAGACGCGGACCCCGCAACGGGGTCCGCACCTTATTTATTTGAGATAGAACACTCTACTAATCTTTAATGCTCGTCCAGTCCAGCACACCCTTCTTGTACAGGTAGATATAGCCCGCTTCAAGAATCAGCAAGAAACCGAGAAGCACGATCAGGAGTTCCCAGCCGGCGCCCAGGAACTGGACGGTCCACGGGTAGAGAAACGCCACTTCGAGGTCGAAGACCAGGAAAAGCATGGCCACCATATAGTACTTCACCGGATAGCGTTCGTTCGCCGTACCGGAAACGTGAGCCAGGCCACACTCATATGCAGAGCCCTTGATGAGAACCTGCTTGATTTTACCCGGGTGCAGGAACCAGTTCGCCAGGAGGAGAACCGTAGGAATGCAGACCGCCATGATAACCAGGATGGTTATGGCGAATGTGGTGTCGAAAACTTCAACATTGCTCATAGTGACGAAAAAGATAGTAAAAAAGTTTTTTCCGTCATGTCCAAAAAACTAAAGTATATTTCAGTATATGAAACGTTACATCGCTTTTTTCAGCATTTTTAGCGCTCTTTCCCTTATTTCGGCATGTACCTCGTCTTCCGACCTGGCAGCGGTCGAAGACGAACAGGAAGAACAGTCTACAGTCACATCATCTGAAAGCAAAACCGCATCCAGCTCCCAGGGTTCGACGATGCAGGACAGCGTCTTTGTAAAGGACTCCACGAAGGTAAAGAAAGATACCATCGTCGACAAGGTCTACGTCTCGACAAACACCGAAAAGGTGTCCAGTCCCTACTACAGCAGCGCCACAACCTTCTGCTGGAACGAAGGCTGCGAAGCGAACATTTCCTCTTCGTCCGCAGCCAAGAGTTCCCCGTCCACCGAATCCAGTTCTTCTCAGGGCGGAGTCACTATCGAGATCCCGTCCGACGAACCCCCGACACTGAGCGACGACCACACGACGCTGACCGACAACCGCAACGGCAAGACCTACGGCCTCAAGGAAGTCGGCGGGAAGCTCTGGATGACCCAGGACCTCGACTACGAGACCAGCAACAGCGAATGCTTCAACGACGACGACAGCAACTGCGAAACCTACGGTAGACTCTACAACTACATCGTCGCCACGAGAGCCTGCCCGCAGGGATGGAGACTCCCCTCCAGAGCCGAAGCCCAGGCCGCGATTGACGACTCCTCCTACACGTGGAGTTACAGCGGCCGCTGCAAGGACGGCAGCTGCGACTTTACCGAAAAGATGGGATTCCACTGGACATCGGCCGAGCCGCAAAGCGGAGACAAGAACTTCGAATCCAACAAGGGCGACAGCTTCGCCGTAATCATCGTGGAAAAGCACCCCGATTACGACAAGGAAGACCCCGTGAAGAAATTCTTCCAGGTCGACTCCAAGTCCAAGTTCTTCAGCGTCCGTTGCGTGCAGGAATAACCTGAACGCCATCCCGAGCACATTGTGCGAAGGACCTAGACCAAAAACCCCGACACGGTCGGGGATTTTTTTTGGCATTCTCATCTTTATTTTTCCGGAGGAGTGATAAAGTCGGCGCAGTACTTCGCGACCTGTTCGCGGACGCTGTTCCCGCGGACTTTACCCAGCAGATCGACGATATCCTCGAGCGGGGCGGCCATGAAGGCCTCGGCGCTCCTGTACTTGGAGAGGATCTTCACGCGGGTCTCGTGGCCCACGCCGGGCATCTTGAGCCATTCCACTTCCAGGTCCTTCTTGCGCTTGCTCCGCTGGTACGTGATGGCGAAGCGGTGCGCCTCGTCGCGGGCGTTCTGCAGCAGTTTTAGCGCGGGACTCGTGCGGTGCAGCACGATGCTCTTGCGGTCGTCGGGAAACACGATTTCTTCCAGGCGCTTCGCGAGCCCGATAAGCGGCAGGTCCTTGTCGTGCCCGAGCTCCTTCAGGATTTCCATGGTGGCGTCCACCTGGCCCTTGCCACCGTCGCATACCCAGAGGTCGGGCATGGGCGTACCCTCCTCTTCCAGCCTGCGGATTCGGCGGGTCATCACCTCGCGCATGCTCGCGAAGTCGTCCACGCCCGTGACCGTCTTGATGATGAACTTGCGGTAGTTCGCCTTGTCGGGCTTGCCGTTCTTGAAGGCGACGAGGCTTGCCACCGTGTTCGTGCCCGACAGGTGCGAAATATCGACGCACTCGATGCGGAAGGGGGTCTTCTTGAGGCCCAGCACCTTCTGCAGTTCAAACACGCTCTGGTCTATCTCGCTGTACTTCTGCACCTCGGCGCGCATCTCCACAAGGATCATGTCGACGTTCGCGCCGGCCAGCTTGAGGAACCCAACCTTCTCGCCGCGCTGCGGGTTCGTGACATTCACCTTGTGGCCCGCGTTCTTGGCGAGCGCCTGCTCCAGGGGCTCGCGGTCCGCTTCCAGCGCCACGTCGGTCGCAATCTCGCCCGGGATGTGCTCCACGTCCAGGTACCACTGCACCAGCATCTGCTGCAGGATGCCCGCCTCGTCTTCTTCGAGCTTGCATTCCAGGCGGTAGTGGCGGCGGCCGCTAAGCACGCCGTTCCTGTACTCGAAAATCACGGCGGCCGCCATCGTCCCGTTGCGGCGCAGGCTGAGCACGTCCAGCGAGAGGTTCGGGTCCGTCACGTCGGTCTTCTGGTGGATTCCCGTCGCACGCAAGGCCTCGATGGCGTCGCGCTTCTTCATCGCGGTCTCGAAATCCAGCCGGTCGCTCGCCTCCTGCATCTCGCGCTCCCATTGCCCGATAAGGTCGTCGCGCTTTCCGTTCAGCAACATCTGCGTCTGGAGCACCGACTCGCGGTACTCTTCCTTGGTTATAAGCCCCGCGCAGGGGGCGCTGCACCGGCCTATATAGTAGTTGAGGCAGGGTCTCGCAGGCCTTGCGAGCGGGAGCTTGAGCTTGCACTCGCGAATCTTGAACAGGCGGGCGGCAATGTCCTGCAGCTGGCCTATCATACGGGAATTCATGTAGGGCCCGTAGTACTGGCAGCCGTCCTTCCGGACCGCCCTCGAGAGGAACAGCCTCGGGAAGTCCTCGTGCACCGAGAACGCGAGGTACGGGAAATGCTTGTCGTCTTTCAGGAGAACGTTGTACTTGGGCGTGTGCTTACGGATAAGGTTCGCTTCCAGGATAAGCGCCTCGGACTCGCTCTCCGTAATAATCCACTCGATGTCGCGGATATGCGGCAGCATCAGGGTTGCCGCGCGGTGGCCCGCATGGTCGCTGCCGTCAAAGTAGCTCCGGACGCGGTTCTTGAGCACCTTCGCCTTGCCTATGTAGATAATCTTCCCCTGCGAGTTCCGCATGATGTACACCCCCGGCAGTGCGGGGAGCTCGGCCAGGCGGCGTTCGATGTGTTCGTTCACGGGAAGCATACTCTGTCAAAAGTAAAAAAGGAACCATACATAATTTTCAAAAAATTACTACCTTACGCTGTTTTTTTATATATCTTATTAAGGGATTTTCCCCTTGAACACAACGGAGCGAAAATGAATCTAGAGAACATCAACCTTCTATCACAAAAGGTCGACAGCGTACTTGTCACCATACGCAACCTTCGCCAAGAGGTTGCAGGGCTAAAACAGGCTCTTGCCGGCACAAAGGCAGAACTACAAGACAAAAACATGCTCCTGAATACCGCCAGCTCCGAGCTGGTCGAATGCAAGGCGGCCCTCACCGCCCGCGAAAACCAGGTGACCGCCCAGACAGAAGCGTTGAACATCAAGATTGACGAAATCAACGGGCTCCGCGGACAGCTGTCCGCCCAATGCGAAGAAATCGCGACCCTCAAGAGCGCCCTCACGGAAAAGGATTCCTGTATCGACAGCCTCAACAACCAGCTGGCCGAAAAGAGCGCCTCCATCGATGCCCTGAACGCGGACATCGCCGAAAAGGCGAACGCCATCGAGAAGATGAACGACACCATCCAGGCACAGGGCGAAGAAATCGCCGAGGCCCAGGAAAAGTTCAAGCAGCTTCTCGCCACCATCGAAAACGAACTCGGGACCGAATTCCCGATCGACCAGTCCCTGACCCCGGACGAACCCGCGGCAGCGGCAGAACCGGCCGCCACCGAAGAACCCGCTCCCGCAGTCGACCCCGTTGCCGAAGAACCTGTTGCCGAAGAACCTGCCGCCGAAGAACCTGCTGTCGAAGAGCAGGCCGCAGAATCTATCGACGAAACCGCCCAGGAAGAACCTGTCCTGGATTTCAACCAGATTTCTGAAGACGAAGACCTCCCCATCGAAGTTCATGGCGCTAACGAAAAAGACAACGATTTATTCTCTGCGAGCAATGGAGGCTCGCAAACAAATTTTTTCGGCTAAACTGGCTGATGGACGATGATCCATTCGGCGTAGGAATGAAATAATGGCAGACGTAGAAACACACAGATCCATAAGTATCAACGTTGCCAAGGAACGGCTCCAGATCCGCACGGACCTCTCCGATGCGGACCTGAAGGAAATTGTCGACTACATCGACGAACGTTACGAAAGCTACGGCAGGTACAACCTCGAAGCCGGGAAACGCCTGGCGCTCCTCGCCCTGGAAATGGCCCAGCAGCTGTTCGAAGCCAAACGCAGGCTCCATCAGGCCAAGGTGTACCGTGAACAGGTAGACCAGAGCATCAAGGACATCTCCAGCCTCCTGGAAGAAGGAATCGAGCAACCCAAGGACTGGGAATAGTTTTTTTACAGAAACCTGACAAACAAAGTACAAATTATAGCGTCCAGGCTATTGCTTTTTCTTTTGTCCGGGTTTATATTTAGAATATAGGCATCACACGGATTAACGCCCGATCTAACAAGATTAATTCAGCTCGTTGCTCTTGTGGTCTAGTTTAGGCGCGCTACGACGCGAAAAACGAAGCACCAAGGCACTGCTATCATTTCATAATAGTAGTTTCGAGTGTTCCACCGTGTAGGATGCCTTTTTTTGTACAAAAAAAAGCCCAGCACCTTATTGGCCCTGGGCGATTTCTTTTTTTAGGCTAGGCCTTGGGCTTGACGCAAGAGCGGATTACCAGGAGCTGCGAGGGCACGTACACCCACCAGATGAAATTGTTGGCCAACGTCGCAACCATCTGCAGGGCGCTATGGTCGTCGCCGGATATCATGGAAAGTCCGACCAGCGCATCTCCGAAGAACCAGACGATCATGCCGATGCGCACAAACTTGGCGTTCTCTGCGGGGTAGAAGCCCTTGCGCGGAGCAAGAATACCCACGACAATCGAGGTGATGAGAAATACGGCATAGGCGACCACGAGAGCGACCGTAAAATCGAGAATCTTGGTCGCACCGAGCACCACGGCGGCAACAAGCGCGACCGCCAGGAGCCAGTAAATCTTGGGAATGCTGTTGTCGGATTCGGACGTACGCGAATGCCTGTAGATAAGGACCGTCTGGAAAACCATGAAACAGGCGATGCCAAGCGCCGTGCTCAACGAACCCGTATCGGGAGCAATCGCCTTGATCATGCTGAAGCTGAAGTCGGCGAGCAGCGAGAAGATGAAGGCTATGCGCAAGATCTTGCCATCACGCACGCTGAACCCGTTGGCAGCCGTCACAAAAGCCAATGCCGTCAGCATGACGGACATCGCGAACTTCGTATAAAGCTGGAGCTGTCCGGCATCGGAAAGGCAGACGCTCACAGCGCCGCAAGCGTGAAAGTCAAACCAGTCCTTGACCGTGGTAACGAGGAGAAGGATGGCGAGAATGGAGAAAACGATTTTTTGGATTTTTGTCTGTAAAAGCATGGACAAAGTATAGCAATTCAGAATTACCGTACTCGAATCTGGCGCACGTGACGCCCCTGCTTCACGACATATATTCCCGGACGGAACTCCTGCGGGCGGAATTCCGGCATACTTTTCAGGAGGTGTCCCTGCAAGTCAAATACCTGCACCGGGATTCCCGCACGGATTTCCGAAACACGCCCGTCGAAACCGCGCAACGCCGTGATGGTCGTGTCCGTCGTATCGGGTTCCACGAACGGGTGCGCCGGATCGTCCACCACCACCTTGAACGTCACGGAGCCTTCGCAGCCCGAGGCGTTCGTGTGGACCGCCTTGTAGTAGCCGCTCATGGTGCCGTCCATCTTGCCGAGGTGTATTTCGCGGTTCGTGGAGGTAAAGCCCTTCGGGCCGGTCCATACCCAGCGACCGCCTTCCCACGGATGCGGGCCAATCGAGAGCGAGTCGCCCTTGGAAAGCGATATTTCGGTTTCGGTGGACCAGCCATCGTTATTGTTGATTTTAGAATACGGGATAATGGAATCCGGCTTGCAGGCGCCGCCCTCGGCACCGTCAATCACCATCGTGGTAATCGTGTTGGCCTTCGCCGTCATCGAGAGCGCCTTGCCCGAAATCGCGATATCGGATTGTTTGGTCAAGCTGCCGGGCAGTTCGAACCGCACCACCTTCGCGCTCGTGCCAATCTTCACGAACTCGCCCAGGTCGAAGCTGTACTTCACGTCGCTAGAGCCGCTGTTGCGCACGATAAGCACCAGGGCGCCGTCGGGCGTGAGTGCCGCGAGCGTATTGCCGTTGTCGCTATCGATAATGCGGGATCCCGGACGGATGTAGCGGCTGAAAGCGGCATGCATGTAGTAGCGCGCGTTCGGCGTGAAAGTCTGCTTGCTGTGGTTGAGCGCGAGGCTGCGCCAGTTCTCGGCCGGGTCGCCGATCTGCCAGTCCACCCACGCTTCCGCATGCATGTCGCGCAGGTCCTGGATAATCACGTTCGCCATCCAGAGCGCGATATGCTCGTCGCCGCTCTTGCTGAGCGGGCCCGTCTCGGACTGCCAAAGGCGCTTGTTCAGGCCGAAGGCGCGGTTGAAGAGCTGCTTGCGGTAACTGCCGTCGGAATAGCTGTGCGTGTTCACCTGACCCAGGTAAGAGAGCGCCTCCGCGGTGTAGTTGCCCAGCTGGTCGTGCGCCTGCTTGATGGACGTCTCGTCGGCAGCGCTCACCGACGTTTCCGGGAAGAGCCCCTTCTTCTGGAGCGCCTTGCCGAGTTCCACAATCATCCTGGACTGGTTGTTCTTGAAGCCGCAACCTTCCTGCCCGCCGTTCGACTTCCACCAGCCGGCGCTAGGCTCGTTGAACGGTTCCACCGTGCGGAACGTGAGCCCCCATTCCGTCTTGAAATGGAGCGCCACTTCGGAGAGGTAGTCCGCGAAGTCGTCGAAATAGTCTTCCTTGAGGTTGTCGCTGCCGTCGCTACTTCCCGAAACGCAGCCGCTCTTGGTCATCCACCACGGGGGCGAATTGCTGAACGCCTCGAAAATCGGGTCCTTCACGCGCTTGGCGAGTTCCAATGCAATCGCGCGCTGGTACGGGTCGGCCGTCCAGTCGTAATCGCCTTTTTCTGTCGGCTTGTAACCTGGAACCTTGCCGCCACCATCACCCTTCGTAAGGTGGTCATGGCCCGGCTGGTCGCCGCCGCCGATGTTGTAGCGGAAAATCGTGTAGCCCAGTCCCGTATCGGGGTCGGCAATCGCACCGATGAGCTTGCTGCGGTTCGCCTCGCTCCAGGCGCCCGCCTTCACGGCCCACCAGCAGAGGCTAGTGCCCCAGCCTTCGAAAACCTGGTACTTTTTTCCCGGATCCACGACGACCTTGGTCTGCGCATGCGCAGGGGATGCAATGCCCGCAAGGCACGCAACGCCGAAAGCCGCCGAAACAGCTGTAAATTTTTGAACCAATCCCTTCATGTAAATAAATATACCCCTTTGCCCTTCAAATGTCAAACATTTTCCCATATAAGGCGTTTTGGAATCTATCGAACCCATTTATCACGTAAAAATGCAACCTACTTGCAAAGCGAGAACTGTTTATATATATTAAAAAGGTTAACCACTTTGTCCAAAAAGGAGTTTCAGATGTTTTACAGGCACTGGAAAAAAATCTTGCTCTCGATGACCGCCTTCTTCTGGGCCAGCTGTGACGACACCGCCTCCAGCAATGCATCCGAAGAACCTGCATCCAGCGCCTCCATCGACCAGCCCGCCTCCAGCGCCGCGGTAACGCCCCCGGGCTCGAGCGCTTCGACCGAAGGAGCATCTTCCAACTCCACCGAAGCAGCCCCGGAATCTAGCGCAACCGACAATCCGGCTTCGTCCGAAACGGCTGCAGAAAGTTCTGACACCGGGACGTCGGCGGCCAGCTCCTCCGATACCCCTAACATCGGGAGTTCCGGTTCCGTGGCCAGGAGTTCCAGCGGCGAAATGATTGTGCCCAAGTATGGCGTACCGATGAGCTCCAGCATGGTCGCGGCAAAGTACGGCGTCTTAATGCCCAGTTCCAGCAGCGAAATGGTCGCTCCCAAGTACGGCGTGATGTTCACTTGCGAACGGAAGGGCAAGAAGATTGCCTGCGAAGACGGCGTCACCTGCGTAGAAGAGGAAAAGGAGACGGAGCAGACCCCGCAGTGCAGCGGAGACCAGGTTTGTGCCAAGTACGGCACCGTGGTCGTCAAGGAAACGACGTACAAGTGCGACGACGGCAAGGTCTACAACTATGCCGAATTCCAGTCCAAGTACACTATCCTAGACGGCGCGGTAGACCTGTACGGATGCCCGAGCGACATTTGCGGCCCCGACACCCTCGTAGAAGCACAGCCCCTTTACGGCGTCTCGAACACGGTAATGCATCCCTAAAATAATGAAACTCGGCATAAAGAAAAAACTCGCACTCGAGGCGTACCGTCTTTATCGTCACAACGAAATCAAGGCGCACCCGCTCACGTACTTCTTTTGGGAATGCACGCTGCGCTGCAACCTGCATTGCCAGCATTGCGGTAGCGACTGCGTTGCCGACGCCATTCCGGACATGCCCCGCGAAGATTTCTTGCGGGTACTGGACAGCATCGCGCCGCATATCGATCCCAGGAACTTTGCCGTAGTGATTACCGGCGGCGAACCGCTGATGCGCGCCGACCTCGAGGAATGCGCACAGGAAATCAAGAATCGCGGCTATGCCTGGGGCATGGTGACAAACGGGCTTGGCCTAAATCCCGAACGCTTTACCAATCTCATGAATGCGGGACTGCGCTCGCTCACCATCAGCCTGGACGGCCTCGAAGAAAACCACAACCTTTTCCGCGGTAACCCGCACAGCTTTGAACGCGCCGTGCGGGCCATCCACATGGCGGCCAGCGTCGAGGAACTCACCTTCGACGTGATGACGTGCGTGAACAAGAAGAACCTGAAAGAACTCCCGCAGCTGCACAACCTGCTCGTGAATCTCGGTGTCAGGAACTGGAGAGTCTCGAACGTGTTCCCGAAGGGACGCGCCAAGGACAACCCGCTATTCATGCTCACGAACGACGAGTTCCGCCAAACTTTTGAATTTATCCGCGAAGCGAAAAAGAAGCAGATGATCAACGTGAACTACGACTGCGAAGGGTTCCTCGGAAGCTACGAAAAAGTCGTCCGCAACAACCCGTTTTTCTGCTGGGCGGGAGTGAATATCGCATCGGTGCTTTGCGACGGAAGTATCTCGGCTTGCCCGAGCCTGCGCGGCGACTACATCCAGGGCAACATCTACAAGGACGACTTCTGGGATGTATGGCAGAACCGCTACCAGGTGATGCGCGACCGCAGCTGGGCAAAAATCGGCGAATGCAAGGATTGCAAATACTGGCGCTACTGCGAAGGCTCCAGCCTGCATCTCCGTGATGAAAAAACCAAAGAGCTTGCATACTGCCACGTAGCGAGACTCGAAGCCGCTGGTGCGTGATGACAAATGCGTAAGGCGAGAGTCGCGACCAAGTGTACTTGGTCATGACCGAGCGGAGCGATTCCGCACCCAAATTATTTCAACTTGCGCAGAGTTTCTTTTTGCTCCGCCGTAATGCGGTAGCTTTCGCATGCTTTCTGGATGGTCTTGTTGTGAATCCAGGGCGAGAGTTTACGGCCCTTGATGTAGGGGAACGTCGCGTCCCATTGCTTGGCGAGGGCGGTCGCGAAGTACCAGGCGATAACCATCTGCACGTAGTAGCGGTCGGTGGGGCGTGCCTTAGCGCCCGCGGCGCCCGAATCGGAATCGTCGAAAACGTTCTCGTCAATAGCGGCAATCCATTTCAAGAAGCGTTTTTCGAACCGCTCATCCAAAAAAAAGTTCATGAGCATGTTCACGCCGAACCGCACCGTGTAAGGCTCGCGCGACTTGAGCCATTTTTCAATGCTCGCCAGAAAGCGTGTCTCGTCCTTGAGCAAGGCCTTAGGCGACTTGCCGTCGCATACCGCCCAGTTGTCTATGTAAGGCAAGAACTGTTCTATGCGGGCGAGGCATTCGTCAAAATCCTTGATGCGTTCCACCACAAAGAGGTGAACCTGATTCTCCTCAAAATACTTGTGCGGCAGCTTGTCCAGGAACTTGCCGAGTTCTACCGGCGTCGCAGACGAAGCAAATTCCTTCGCGATTTTCCTCATCGTGGGCACGCGCACGCCGATAATCGATTTCTTGTCGATGTTCGGCAACAGCGACGCATGGAAGTCGCGGTACTTCAAATCCTGTTCGGCCAGCAGGCGCTTGACAAGTTCAGCGGGAGTCACGGGAAACTACTCCTTCTTTGCCGGCTCCGTACCTGCAGGGTCCTCCGGCTTGATGCGCGCCGACAAGAAACTCAGCACCAGGTTCTGCCACACCACGTAGCAAGTCGGGGCAAGCGCCACCACGGGGCCTGCATACAAGGTAGAAATCCAGATGACGAGCGTCGTATTCTTCTGGCCCATGCTCTGCGCGCTTTCGATGGGGCGGCGATTCCTTTCGACATACCAGCCGAGCGCATAGAGAAGAATGCAGAGAATCAGCGAGATGCCCGCCATCAAGGGGAGCTTGCCGCTATTCCACAGTTCCGTAAAGCCCATCTCGCGGATATCGTAACTCGCCTTCGCCAAAATCACGAATACCGAGAACGTCCAGATGAACATCGTGTACTTCTGGAATTTCGCGGCGCGGTCGGCAAGTTCCGGATAAAAGGCGCGCAGGCCAAGCGCAAACGCAAGCGGGATGCTGATGATGGGCTGGATGGTGTTGAACATCTTCATCGCGATTTCGCTCAAGTTCGCTTCGGTACCGGTGAGGTAGCCGAACACGACGGGAATCGAGAAACAGGCGATGAGGTTACCGCTCAAGAAAATCTTCAATGCGAGCGATGCCGAACCGCCGAGCATCTTCGCCATGGCGGGGGCCGCGTTTGCCGGCGGACAAAGCGCGATGATGGCGCCGCCGAGCAGCACCTCGCGCGGGAGGTTAAACAACTTCACGATTCCGGCGAGAGCAGCAACGAGCAATAGACTCACCACGAGAGCGCGGATTTCGATCTTGAAGGTGTAGCCGTGCGTCTGGGGCGGAATTTTCGTCACGAACGTAAGGAACATCATCGAGCCGATCAAAAACGGCATCATCGGCGAAAGCACGTGCGCCTGCGGGATAAGAATCCCGAGGATTATCGCAATCGGCATCAATATAGCCCGCAGATTCTTCATAATGCGGTCAAATTTAGAAAAATGCTATATTTCGCTCTATGCTACGTTCAAAGTACCAGGCATTCACGGATACGACTTCCGAGAACGTCTTCAAGGCCAAGAAACAGGCGAACCCCCTCACGCTGGTCGTGCTGGGCTACCTGATGATTATAACGGTCGGAGCCGTACTTCTCCGTTTGCCCGTCTCTACTCGCGAACCCATCGACTTCTTGCAGGCTCTCTTTACGGCGACTTCCGCCGTATGCGTCACGGGACTTTCCGTCATCGACATCAGCACCACGTTCACCGGATTCGGCAACTGGGTCCTCGTCGTCCTGATGCAGCTGGGCGGCCTCGGTATCATGACCGTATCTACGGTGCTCATCTTGCTTGCCGGCATGCACCCCGGATTCAACCACCAGTCCGTACTGCTCTCGAATTTTACGCAGGAGGGCAACGTCGACGCGAAGAGAATCCTCATGGCGGTGCTCCCCTTCACGTTCATCCTCGAAGCTATCGGCGGGGTCGTCTACTTCACGCAGTTCAGCGGGATGGAGATGTACGACCGCATATTCTGTTCCCTGTTCCAGGCGGTCAGCTCGTTCTGTAACGTCGGGTTCACGCTGTTCCCCGACTCGCTCGTACAGTTCCAGCTGAACCCCGTCATGAACGTCACCACCTGCATCCTCGCGCTCGCGGGCGGATTCGGCTTCCTCGCCATCACGGAACTGCAGTACGCCTTCGACTTCAAGCGTCGCAAGTTCCGCAAGATTTCATTGCACACCCGCATCGCGACGTTCTGCACGCTCATCATCGTCGTCGCAAGCATAATCGCCTTCATGCTCACCGAATGGGGCAACAGCCTCAACGGACTCTCTTTCTTCGACAAACTCCAGACCACGTTCTTCATGGCCTTCACGAGCCGTACCGCCGGACTCAACACGGTGGACACCCCGGCCCTCTGCGCCTCCTCGCTGTTCTTCTTTATCATCATCATGTTCATCGGGGCCAACCCCGGTAGCTGCGGCGGCGGCATCAAGGTCACCACGGCGGCTGTCATCGGGTTGCTCGGCTTCAACCGCCTGCTCGGCCGCGAAAAGACCCAGGTGCTGGGCCGCACCATTCCCGAAACAACGGTCGACAAGGCCGTGCGAATCTTCGTGGTGGCCATCGTGGTCATCGCTCTTGCGACCATGGTTCTGCTCTGCACCGAAATCCCCGCCGGAATCGGATTCAACGAAAACGGGACCCCCTTCCTCAAGGTTCTGTTCGAGGTGGTGAGCGCCTACAGTACCTGCGGGCTTTCCATGGGTCTCACGGGCGAGCTCAGCACGGTCGGCAAGATAGTCATATGCTGCGTCATGTTTATCGGACGTATGGGGCCGCTCTTCCTCATCTCGGCAGTGGCCGGTCAGGTCAAGAACACCACCTGGTTTGCCGAAGAAGACATCATGGTGGGCTAATCATCAATTGATAATTGATAATTGATAATTGATAATTAGGGATTGATTACTAAATTATAGCCCATGGCATCTAAGCAGTACATCATTATCGGTCTCGGCAACTCTGCCATCTTCCTCGCCCGTCACCTGACGAGCCTCGGGCACGACGTGCTCGTGGTGGACAACCATCCCGAAAAAGTGCAGGACATCTCCAGCACCGTATCGCAGGCCATGGTCGCCGACTCCACCCGCAAGAAGCAGCTCGCGAGCATCCCGCTCCAGAAGGCGGACTCCGTGATTGTCTGCATTGGCGAGAACCTGGAGGCAAGCCTCCTCACCGTGCTGAACCTCAAGGAACTCGGTGTCAAGCACATCATCGCGAAGTCCAGTAGCGCCGCCCACTCGAGCATCCTCGAAAAGCTCGGCGTCTCGGACATCTTCCACCCGGAACGCGACAGCGCCATTGCACTTGCCGAACGCCTGAACCGCCCGAACATGCTCGACTTCTTGCCGTTCATGGAAGGCTTCAGCATCGTGGAAGTGGTGTGCCCCGAAGAATTCATCGGGAAGACGCTGAAGGACCTGAACATCACCCACAAGTACGGGGTACAGGTCATCGCCATCCGCGACCCGCAGGAACCGACCCCCAAGATCGGTAACCTGGCCGACATCGTGCTCCAGGAAGACGACGTACTGTTCCTTATCGGCCCGAACAACGCCCTCGACAAGTTCAAGAGCTAATTGTAATTATTACAATTTACCTTGAGAAGCAGACCTGCCGAAGTTAGCCGCACCCCGTTTTTCAAGATGATATCGAGCGCAGTAATCCTACAGAATCACCATATAAGGCCTTCCGCTCAAAGGCTGGTGATTTTCGACTACCTGAGGGAAAACAAGGTCCACCCCTCGGTCGACTCCATATACCAGGCGCTGTTGCCTGAACACCCGGGACTTTCACGAACGACCGTCTACAATACGCTGGAGCTCCTGGCAAAGTGCGGCCTTGTCGTACCGCTCGATTTTGGCGAAGGCTATCTCCGTTACGATGGGGAAACCATACCGCACAGCCACTTCCAGTGCGAACGGTGCGGCGCGGTCATCGACATCATGGAATCCCCGGCGGAATGCGAAAAAATGCTCCCCCGCGGGAGCTCCCTTTCTAGCGCGTCCCTTTACCTGCGCGGCCGTTGCCCGAAGTGCAACTCCGCCAAGCCCTAGCGACATTCATACAAACTAATTTGCGTGACGTAGGTCACACCGGCACTGGCGGTCCGGTCTCTTAACTTGTTTTCTGACTTGGACTTAGGTGTCCGGTCCGGTCTGACCTAGAACACCGGTTCGGCCGAAGTTTTTTCCTTGGCCTTCTTTGTCGGGGCGGCTTCCTTGGCAAGCGTGCGATGCTCGACGACGCCAACGGCGAAATACCTTTCACCCTGCTTGATAACGGAAGTCGCGGCATTCAGGAGCTTCACGCCGTACCATTCCTGGTAGATGTTGCGGCCCGAATGGAGCGTATGTTCCTTGATCGTGGGGTCTGCGGAAGGCTTGCCGTACTTGAGCGTAAACTGCTCCGACATGTATTCCACTGCCTCGAAAGCCTTGCCCTTGCGGGCTTCTTCCACACGGCCCGTGCGGATTTCGAAGGCATAGAACTTCTCGTTCTTGTTAAAAATAAAGTCTACCTGGACAGGGAGGTCGCCGAACTTGAACACCGGCACCTGGGTATGACCGCCCTGGTCATAGGTGTCGTAGCCCATTTTCATAAGTTCCTCGACGACTGTTTCACGAGATACGCCAAAAGGAATGCCGGCAAATTCCAACTCAGTATGGCGCTGCGCAAACACTTCCATAGAAAGTGCGAGCACGACGAGCGCAATTATGGATCCTAATCTTGGCACAATCATCTCCTAAAAACCAATGTAAAAGATAATAAACTTTTGGCGTTTTAAACAAGGATAATTAGGATTTTTGCAGTCTTTATCTATATTTTGGGCATGGCAAGCACTTTTGGTAAGCTTTTTTCCGTCACAACGTGGGGCGAATCACATGGACCCGCCGTCGGGGCCGTCCTGGACGGCTGCCCAGCCGGACTCCCCCTTTGCGAGGAAGATATCCAGAAATTCCTGGACCGTAGGCGTCCCGGGCAAGGCAAAACGACCACCGCCCGCGACGAAAAGGACAAGGTGAGGATCCTGAGCGGCGTTTTCGAAGGAAAAACCACGGGAACGCCCATTTCCTTCGTCGTGTTCAACGAGGACCAGCATAGCAACGACTATGCCGACATCGCCAAATGGTACCGTCCGGGACATGCCGACCTCTGCTACGACCAGAAGTACGGTTTCCGCGACTATCGCGGCGGCGGACGGAGCTCCGCACGCGAGACGATAGGCCGCGTAGCCGCGGGAGCGGTCGCGCAGCTGCTCCTGAAGCAGCTCGCAGGGACCGAGTTCATCGCCTGGGTGGACTCCATCGGCGAAATCGAATGCCCGGCAGTGGAAGCCGACAAGATTAGCCGCGAAGCCATCGAGGCTTCGCCGGTACGCTGCCCCGACACGGCGGCAAGCGCCCAGATGGAAGCCGCCGTGCTTGCGGCAAAGAGCGCCGGAGACAGCATCGGCGGAACGGTCCGCCTTGTCGTGAAAAACGTTCCCGCGACGCTCGGCGAACCCGTGTTCGACCGCCTCGACGCCCTGCTCGCCCAAGCAATGCTCAGCATCCCGGCCTGCAAGGGATTCGAAGTCGGGAGCGGTTTTGCCGGGACGCGCATGCACGGCAGCAAACACAACGACGAAATTTTCTTTGACGGCAAGGCCTACCATACCCGCACGAACAACGCCGGCGGTATCGTAGGCGGCATCAGCAATGGCGAAAACATCCTTTGCCGCATGGCGTTCAAGCCGACGGCAACGATTTCGCAAAGGCAGAAAACGGCAAGCCGCGATGGCGAAAACGGCGAACTCGCCGCCAAGGGTCGCCACGACCCTTGCGTTGCCGTCCGCGCGCCCGTAATTGTCGAAAGCATGGCGGCACTCGTACTCGCCGACCTGTACCTGCAGCAGTTGCGGAACAAAATCATTCTTTAGTCTCGGATTTTTCCCCGAGCTGTCCAAGACAATGCTCCGCTTTTTGCTGCTGTTCCTCGCGCAATGCTATCGAATAGCCTACCGGTTGCATCATCGACTATTCCTGCGGCCAGGAGTACCGCTTGAATACGCAACTTTATACGTAATTGGAAGCTTCAGGATCGGCGGAGCGGGCAAAACACCCTTCTGCGCCTGGCTCGCTCAGAAGCTCGACGAAGGCTCGTTCGGCAAACCGGGACAGCACGTCGCCATCCTTTGCCACAGCAAGGCAAAGGACGAAGCCGAGATGCTCCGCCGCAAACTGGCAGGCGCCCCGCAAGTAAAAGTCTTTACTACAGGCAACCGATACCGGACCGCACACGAGCTGGACCGCGATTTCGATATAATCCTGTGCGACGACGGCTTCGAAGATTCCAGGCTCACGGGCGCCACCGTCATCCGCCTAGACCGCGGCGACCTCCCCCGCCATATCCGCGACCTCGTGCCCGCAGGCTTGAACCGCAGCCTGGAACAGGATCACGACAAGCCGGCGCTGATACTGGAAGAACCAGACATCCTGTTCCGCATCGACAGCGTTCGCAATTCCGACGGAGAAGCCTGTCCGGAAAATCCCGACTATTCCCTGTGCGGCATCGGCTCCCCGGAAAGGTTTGTCAGGGATCTCGCCACCCGGGGAATCAAGCCTGTCCGGCACATCGCGATGCCCGACCACAGCCCCTATTTGGGACAACGTTTGTCCAAACTGCTGTGTCAAGGCAGTACCGTCGTCATCACCGAAAAAGATTCCGCGAGGCTCGCGGCGCAGACTCTCAAGAACCGGCAAGTCTACATCGCCTATCAAGAAACGGTCGTCTCGGCAAGCGCGCAGAGAGCCATTTCGGCCCTTTTTTAAACGCAAGGCCGTTCTCGCCAAGCAAATCATGTTATTTTTTTTGATAACGGAATGAAGAAGGATTGAAAATGACACTCACAAAAAGAATCTCCGAGCTCATGCAGGCGATTACCGCAAGCATACCGGAACGCGAATTCTGCATCCAGCTGGGCTTTCTCACGACACTCGTCGGCGAACCATTCTATCTCTACGGACGTTCCGGTTCCGGAAAGTCCCTCGTCATTGACCGCATCACCGCGGCATTCAAGAACGTCAAGATTCTCAAGCTCGGCAAGCGCGAGCAGGAACTGCCGAAGGCTCTCGAGACATACAACCTGATTATTTTCCAAAGTTTCAACCCGTTCGAAGAAAAATCCAAATCGAACGTCCACATCGCCCTCGAGGACCGTCAAAAGGCATCGCTCATCATCTCGGGCGACATCCGTCCCGAAGTCGCGTTGAACCGCACCGAGATTACCGACAAGATTACGCTCATCGTCGCCCTCCCCGACAGCATCTCCTCGGATGCGCTCTGCAAGCTGCTCATGACCCAGGGCGACACCACCAGCGTTCACGTATCCGCCGGACTAACCGTCTCTGCCGACGAAGTGACCCAGTGGAACGAAGAAATCAAGAAGGTCGCCCTCTCCGAAGATACACTCTACATCATCGGCGAAATCGCAAAGACTTGCGACGAGAACAACATCTATGTCCCTATCCGCAAGTGGATCGCGCTCACGAACATCATCAAGGCCGCCGCGTTCTTCAACGGACGCTCCGAGACCCGCATTACCGACACGTTCTTCCTCGGGACTCCCATCTGGGGTCGTACCATGTCGAACACGACCATCATCGACAACTACAAGAATATCGTCCGCGACAGGATTCTCAAGGAAATCCCCGATATCATCAAGAATCCTTACGATGCCGACGACCTGCTCGCCCGAGTAAAGCACATCCTGTTTACCAGCAACAACCTGTACGAAACCAAGATGTTCAACAACGAGCCCTGCGTTTTGTACAAAATAAATATCGCCGGCGAACCCGCACCTCTGTATGTCCCGCTCCGCTATGTCGAAAGTGACGGCGATTTCAACCCGTTGAACGAACTCAAGCAAGAAGAGAAGCGCGTCCGTTGCAATTACCACGGAACGTCCAGCTGCACCATTTCCATCGATTCCGCCGTCAAGAGCATCGGCCTACGCAACACGTACGCACGCGGACTCCAGAATTCGCAGACCAAGCCGCAAGGCAAATTCGAAGACTTCGGAACGCTCCCCACGTACATCCTCATGGAAAACTCTCCCGAGGTCATTGAACAGAAGAAGAAACTGCTGGCAGAAATCCGCGTAGAAATCCAGGCCGCGGCAGAACACGAGACAAAGAACCTCCAGATTCTCCGCAACGTGTTCAACGACATCAAGGCATCGAAGGACGACCTTTTCTGTCACAAGGAATTCTTCAAGAAATCCCAGGAACAGGTCACCGATCTCTTCGAATCGACCAAGACTATCATCAACAAGATCAAAGAGGCCCACGAGCTCATCGCGAACCAGAAGACGTTCTAGCCTGTTACAGGCCGTCTACACTGTCGGGAATCTCGTTACGCATCACGAGTAGAATCGCATTCTGCCCGACGATTACGTATTGCTCCCCGTTTATTTCCAGCTCGGTGCCGTTGGCATGGAGGTACAGGGCCTCGTCGCCTTCGTGCACCTGCAGCGGGACGTAGTTCACCTGGTTTCCGCCATCCTCGCGGAACATGGCGTCCGGATCCTGAGTGACGGGCACCGGGTAGCCGGGGCCGACGCGCATCACGATTCCCGTATGCACCGCATTCCTTTCCTTTACGCTGGGCGGCAAGAAAAGCCCGCTATCGGTCTTGTTCGATGCTTCAAGCGGTTTAATCAGCACGCGATCGCCTATTACCACAACATTTTTCAACGGATCCATCATACGGTACAAAAATAGAATTTATATTGAAATCGTGGTCTTCCATATCCTCATATCGCTATGGCTCGCGATTATCCTATTCCTCGCCATTTTCCTCGGGCGGACCCCGAAGGGAAGGGGATGGCTCAGGATTCTCTGGCGGAGCGCCAAAGTCCGCAAGGCGCTCGTCGTCGTCATTTTAACCATAGCCACCATTATCGTCGTCTATGCGCTGCTCCCGTCGCACGAGGACCAGGAAATCGATTCCAGGCCGATCTTCGAAGGCTATGCGCAATCGCTTATACTCTCGTTGCAGGAACAGGGCGCCTTCATCATGGATTCCACTTGCGACCTGTACGCTCCCCAGCCGGAACTCGCCTACGTGCTCCCGACAATTCTCGGCGTCTACAACGACATCGTAAAGAATCCTACCAAGCCACGCCTTTCGCAAATAGACGACATTATCGTCATCTATTTCGACGGCTACAAGCAGTTCAAGAACCGCAGCATCAATATCGTCAAGGGCATACAGAAGAAACTCGGTCCGCGTTATGTTGTCCAGATTATCAACGGGAATTCCAGCCACGAACTCAAGGTGGCATACCGCGGCAAGCTCTGGGACAATGAACAGCTCTGCGGCCTACCCGCGATGGAAGCGAGCATCCGCGAAGGAATCGATCCCGCACTCCTGATGTCCATCATTCGGCATACGTCTTCTTTCGACTTCAATTACGAAGGCAGCAACCACGAAAAGGGACTGCTCGCAATCGAATCCGGCTACGGGCTGGAACAGATTTTCGCCGGAGCCCATCAGCTCAAGGTCGCGCTCGACAGCGTCCAGAATACAGAAGACGCCATCGCCGCATTCTACCCGTTACGCGACATGCAGGGGCTGAACAGCGAATGGCGCAAGAACCCGTCAAGGAGCCGCTGGGTAGAAGAAGTCCTCGCCGACATTCCCTTCTACAGGAACAACGGGCTGAAATAAGAATACCGCGCACAAAAAAAAGCGACAAGCCGAGAGTCGCGTGCAAGCTAGCTTGCACATGACCGAGGCGCAATGTTTAGAATCTGCGAAGCAGATAAAAAAAGCGACCTCGCGGTCGCCTTTTTAAATGTACGTCGACAATTACACCTTGTCGAGAGCCTGAGTCAGGTCGGCGATGATGTCTTCGACGTTCTCAATACCCACGCTGAAGCGGATCAAGTCAGGCGCGACGCCTGCTTCGATGAGCTGTTCGTCGCTGAGCTGACGGTGCGTGTGGCTTGCCGGATGCAGCACGCAGCTGCGGGCGTCGGCCACGTGGGTCACGATGCAAATCATCTTGAGGTTGTCCATGAACTGGATGCTCTTTTCACGGCCACCCTTGATGCCGAACGTGAGCACGCCGCAGGGGAGCCCGCCCTTGAACTGCTTCTTGGCAAGTTCGTGGTACTTGTTGCCCTCGAGGCCCGCGTAATCGACCCAGGCCACCTTCGGGTGGTTCTGTAGGAACTTCGCGCAGGCGAGAGCGTTTTCGCAGTGGCGCGGCATGCGCAGGTGAAGCGTTTCGAGGCCAACGTTCAGGAGGAACGCATTCTGCGGAGCCTGGATGCTGCCGAGGTCGCGCATGAGCTGGGCCGTAGCCTTCGTGATGAAGGCGCCCTTGCCGAAAGCCTTCGTGTAGGCAAGGCCGTGGTAGCTCGGATCCGGTTCGGTGAGGCCCTTGAACTTGTCGTGATGGGCTTCCCAGTCGAAGTTTCCGCTATCCACGATGCAGCCACCCACGGCCATCGCGTGACCGTCCATGTACTTGGTGGTGGAATGCGTCACGATGTCCACGCCGAAATCAATCGGGCGGCAAAGAATCGGAGTCGGGAACGTGTTGTCCACAATCATCGGCACGCCGTGCTTGTGGGCGATGTCGGCGAAGCGCTTGAGGTCGAGAATCTTGCCGGCAGGGTTTGCCACAGTCTCGCCGAAGAAGCACTTGGTGTTCGGGCGGAAGGCCTTTTCGATTTCTTCGTCGCTCGCATCCTGGTCCACGAACGTGCATTCGATGCCGAGCTTCTTCATGGTAACGCTGAAGAGGTTGCTCGTACCGCCGTAGATGGCGCTGGTGCTAATGAAGTGGTCGCCCGCCTCGCAGATGTTGAACACGGCGAAGAAGTTCGCCGCCTGACCGGAACTCGTGAGCATCGCAGCGACACCGCCTTCCATGGCCGCAATCTTGGATGCCACGGCATCGTTGGTCGGGTTCTGCAAGCGCGTGTAGAAGTAGCCGCTGGCCTTCAGGTCGAACAGGTCGGCCATCGCGTTGCTGGACTCGTACTTGAAAGTGGTGCTCTGGTAAATGGGGAGGACGCGCGGTTCGCCGTTTTTCGGCTGCCAGCCGCCCTGTACGCACAAAGTTTCGATCTTGGACATTTTTGCCTCTTGTTTGTTATAGCCTTAAAATATAGATAGTGAGGTATGTTAGACGAAAGACGATAGACGAAAGACGAAAGATAATTCGCCACAGGCCGTCGCCACAATCGCAAAACATTCCTATCCGTTCGATAGGCAAATATAGAAAAAGACTATATCTTGTCAATGCATTTATGCAAATATTCGCATAAATGTAGATTACGGACGTCCTAGAACGCCGTCGACAAAGCGGAACATACGCCCGTAGGCGTCGTCGCGGACCTCGCGTTTAGAAAGCAAGACATCGTGCAGGGCCCCCTCGAGAGTTTCCAGCGTCACGTTGCCGCCGAGCCCCGGAGCGAATTCCCCGATGTGCTCCACGTCCAGCACGCCGTCACAACGCATGTAGTCTTCCACCCATTCGTCTTCGTCGACACTGCATCCGCTGCGCATCACCAAGACAGGCGAATTTATATGCAATCCTTTCTGGAGCTTCCGCTGTCCCTTGTGAATCGCACGCACCCACCCGATATACTGTTTCGGGCGGAGCGGCGTCTTGTATTCCGTATTGTATTCCCATTCGCCATAATCACCGCGATGCAGCGATTTTGCGTAATTGTCGTTACCCGTAGCAGGGAGCGCGGCGTCGGGGAAATAAATAGCCAGTTCCGAAAGCAACGGAGCCACCGCCTTGCGCATGATCCAGTTGAAATTCATCTCGACAAAGGGGCTGTTCAATACGACAGCCGCAAAATTTTCTCCTTGGCGTGAATCCGCATACAGCGACATGATCAGCCCGCCCTGCGAATGCCCTTCCAGCACGTACGGGAGCGCAAGCGCGCGGTTCACTGCATCGAGAAGCGACTGCTGCGCCAAAGAATCCGGCACGCCATCGCCTATGCTGTCACGCATCCGCGCGATAGCCATCTTCTCTACGCGTTCCTTGACCACCTGGCGGCTAAGTGCCACGGCAAAATCCAGTTCCCGGAAGAACTCCCTTATGTTCCGCATATCGCAGCGCGGGTCGCCTTCCCTCAAGGAACGTCCGGCGTTATGGATATCGATCGCAAAGAAGGCAAAGCCGGCCGAGTCGGCCTTCTCCGCCATCTCCTTGTGGAAGAAATAATCGTTGAACCCGTGAAGGTACAGCATAATACCGCGAGGGAACTTCTCTTCTTTTACAACCGGCACCACATTAGCGCTATCGGCACCTTCTGCGACCCGCACGGAATCCGTCGCAGTCTTTACGGCACGCGGGGATTCCCCGAACGGGTATTCCACAAGCGTCGCATGATAGCTGTTCCCGTCCGGATACGCGACATCTATGGGATATACCTTGTAAGGTTCGCCCAGCTCCTTGTCCGTCTTCACCGCCAGCATGGATTTCCATAAGGCCTCGTCGCTGAACACTACCCGGGAACCATCGTCCAGGGCGCTTTCTTCTGAGCTTTTCTCGCAGGAATACCAGATTTCAACCGCCGAGGCAGCAATCAAAACCAGCACGCATATACCTATCCAGAGACGTTTTCCACTTATCACGGGCGTAATATCCTTTTTGTATAAAATCATTCCAAAAGTTATAAAAAATTCTAAATTTGTCCACGTGATCCAGGTACAGAACGTTTCTAAATCCTTTGGCGAACAAGTGTTGCTCGACGGAGCCAGCATGCTCGTTGGCGACCACGAACGTGTCGGACTGGTGGGCCGCAATGGCTGCGGCAAGTCCACGCTCTTCAAGATGATCCTGGGCCAGGAATGTATTGACGGCGGAAGCATCGACATTCCCAAGAACTATACGATCGGCTATCTGCAGCAGCACATAAACTTTACGCACGCCACGGTACACGAAGAAGCCTGCAGCGTACTCAAGGTAAACGAAGACGGATGGATTGAAGAACACAAGGTCGAAGCCATCCTTTTCGGTCTCGGATTCGACGAAGAATCCATGCACAAAAGCCCCATGCTCCTTTCGGGCGGTTTCCAGATCCGCCTGAACCTCGCGAAAGTACTGGCGAGCGAGCCCGACATGCTGCTGCTCGACGAACCCACGAACTACCTCGACATCGTATCCATGCGCTGGCTCAGTCGCTTCTTGCGCGCATGGAAGGGCGAAGTGCTGCTGATTACGCACGACCACCACTTTATGGACGAAGTCTGCACGCACACCGTCGGCATTCACCGCCACAAGATGCGCAAGGTAAAGGGCTCCGTCGAAAAGCTCCGCGAAACCATCGCCGAAGAAGAAGAAGTGGCGATGCGCACGCAAGAAAACGAGCAGCGCAAGAAGGAACAGCTGGAACGCGTCATTGAACGGTTCCGCTACAAGGCCGCGAAAGCCGCCATGGTGCAGTCCAAGATCAAGGCCGCGGCAAAACTTGCCAACGGCGAGCGTCTCACGCACGAAAGGAACCTGGACTTCAGCTTTACCGAGACGCCGTTCCCGGGCAAGAGAATGCTACAAATCAAGGGACTGCATTTTGCCTACCCCAACGGTCCGGAACTCATCACCGATCTCACGATGGAAGTTTTCAAGGGCGACCGCATCGCAGTCATCGGCCCGAACGGACGCGGCAAAACGACACTCCTGAACCTGATTGCCAAGGAGCTACAGCCGAGCGCAGGCGAAATCAGCTACAATCCGAACCTGCAGATAAACTATTTCGGGCAGACAAACATCAATCGACTGAATCTCGACAATACCGTCGAAGAAGAAATCGCGACCGCCATCGAAGAAGTTTCGCAGAAGAGCCGCGCCCGCGGCCTCGCGGGTCTCATGATGTTCAGCGGCGACGCCGCGTTAAAGAAGGTGAAGGTACTTTCCGGTGGCGAGCGGAGCCGCGTTCTGCTCGGAAAGATTCTCGCGAGCCCATGCAACATGCTCCTGCTCGACGAACCGACGAACCACCTGGACATGGAAAGCATCGAGAGCCTTATCGACGCTCTCGAAGATTACGAAGGCACCGCCCTCGTGGTAACCCACGACGAAGAACTCCTGCACGCCTTCGCAAACCGCCTCGTCGTCTTTGACGGCGGGACATGCCGTATATTCGAAGGCACGTATGCTGACTTCCTCGAAAAGGTAGGCTGGGCGTCCGAAAAGAAACCGGGCGGATCCAATTCCGCGAACATCAAGGTTTCGAACATCGACGTGGAAGGCGACGCATCCAATACCGGCAAGGCCTCCGCAACGGCAGCCGTACCGCGCGCCAGCATGGACCGCAAGGCCCGTGCCGACTACATCGCCGAACGTTCCAAGGTCATCAAGCCGCTTGAAAAGGAACTCGCCCGCCTTGAAGCAGATATCGCGAAAGCTGAATCGCTCGGTGGCGAACTCGAGGCGAAACTCGTCACCGCATCGGAAAGCGGCGACGGCAACGCCATCACCGCCATCGCAAAAGACATGGACGACAACAGGAAAAAAGTCGACCAGCTATACGAAGCGTGGGAAAAGACGAGCGCCGAACTCGAGGCCGCCAAGGACAAATATCCTATTTAACCCGCTTGATGCCGAGAGTGTACGTGTCGTCCTTGCTCGTAACGGCATCCTTGCCGGCAACAATCTTGTAATAGAACTTGGAGATATACGCTCCCGTCCCTACGATACGGCCGCCCTTGCTGCGCAGGTTCCATTCCAGGAATATATTCCCTGGGTTGTCGCGGCAGTTTTTCGGCAAGGACGGTTCCAGGTTGAACACGGACGAATCGTTACAGGCGATTTCGCCGCTCGCGCTGTTCACATACTGTCCCAGATTGGTAAAGTAGCTGATTTCCCACTTTATCTTCACCTTCGAAAGCATTTCATCGGACAAGACGAGTTCACCCAATTCATAACGCAACAAGTATCCCGGATAGCCTTCGCGACCCATGACATCCTTGATCGACTCGCCCATCGGTACCGATATCGGCTTTACAGGCTTCTCGTACGTCCATTCCGGCAAGGTATCCGCATAGACCCGCACAAAATTCACGACTTCCGTTTCGGCTCGCGGTTCGCCCGTGATGCGCACCCAGGCATTGTTTATATGGGAAGGATTCCCGCTCAGGTCAAAAACTCCGTTAGGCACAAGACGCACGCTGTCGCCGACAGTCGGAATCACGCCGCCTTCGGGAGCATAGAAAAGCAGTTCCATCTGCGCCTTGTTGCGCTTCTGCGTTATAGAAGAAATTACCGCCCTGGCAGACGCCTCTTCGCCCATACGCCACATCTTGAATTCAAAGAGCGATCGGGCATCCTCGTTGTTGAACTTCATCCCTTCGCTCAGCGTAAGCGTGAGCTTGCTATACGTTTCGGATTGCGGGACAATCATCGCCTTCATGAGCACCGGGCCAATCTTGTCCTGAAGGGAGGCCTTCATATCCAGCGGCACGACATCTCCCGACTCGTCGTCCACATGAGTATAGTGGTAACGGAACATGCCGTTGTATATATCGTTGTCCTTGCCCGTGAACACATGGTTGAGCAGGGAATCGGCAGTGATGACAATCATCGAATCCTGCTCAATATATTTCTGGACTTCTGCGACAGAAGAAATCTTGTGGCTCACCGAATCGCCGAACATCCAGTCGAGCGTATCGGGGACGTCTTCATCGAATATCTCGTTGTACACGACGCAGATGCTGTCACCCACACCGTCACCGTTGCGGTCGAACATCCAGCCCTTTGTCGCATACGGGACAGGAGGTTTCTTGAGATTGATGTTTTTCCACGTGAGCGTATTCCCGACCGCGTTGCCGCCGATAGTGAACGAACCGTTCACCACGTCGGCCGTACCCATCACGTAGAAATCGGCAAAGCCCGTACCGTCCGTCTCTATCGATGTCACCTGTTCGTTGTTCTTGTTGAAGAATACCAGGGAATCCGAAGTCGACAGGTTTAGCGTCACCACGTTGGAATCGAGAATCGTATTCAAGAATAGGAGCGTTATCCTTACAGGATACGTCACGAAAGCATACTCGCCCAGGGCCACATTGTCGATGACCTCGACGATATTCCCTTCCACGTCGCGTATCGGTTCATCCTGTTCGTTGACAAACGCGATTTCCGAAAGCGGATATTCCGGGACGGAGAAAATCAGTTCGCTGTACTGCGACGGATCCGACGCCAGCGCATAGCGGAGCAGGTAATTCCCCGAAGGAAGCGCGCGGGCGCGGACAATTGCACTCGTATCGATAATGAACCCGGCCATGTTCTCGTTGACGTAGATTCCGCCATAGTTCGTTCCCGGATCCAGGAGTTTTCCTTCCTTGGGCAAGAACCCGTTCCCGTCGTACAGCACGAATATCGACTGCGCAAGCGTGGTATCGATCTTGGTCGTGCTCGATACGTCGCAGCTGATGGACTCGTCTATCAGCAATTGCAAAATGTTGTATTCTATCAGGCCGTCGGTATGCGGTACCTCGCGTGGCAAGTATGTCTTTTGCGTCTGCAGGTTGATGGAAGTCCGCATCTTGAAATTCGAACCGGTCGCATTCCTTTCAGAGAAGAAAATATGGAACGGATATTCCTGACCCTCGACAAGTCCCATGGTATCGAGATCCACTGCCCCTTCTTCGGGATTATGGCAACCACCGATATCCACCACAAGCCTGTTGTTGATGAACACCCACACATCGTCATCGCCACGGAACTCGAAGTACTGTCCCCTCACGTAACGGAACTGGGCCGAAACCTTCATCGCAAAACTGTAATTGTGGTTGCAACCGCTGATGTCGTGGTCGTACTTCGGATTGCGAATAGTCTTCGCCTCGTCCAGGAATTCGAAATCGTCAATCGGGTAGAATCCCGGATGCTGCGGATCGTTACAGTCCGTCGGGTTCGTGATATCGGCAAGCCAGAAGCCCTCCTCGTCGAGCGTCAGGTCGATATCGCGACAGACGGCATTCGTGTATTCCTTTCCGTTGTTCCTCGCGACAACCTGGGGAACGAACCACTTCTCGATTTCGCGCGCAGCCGAGCACATTCCCCACGGGTACTTGGACGAATCAACGCGGGCGGGCAGGCCGTTCACCAGCGTGTCCTGCACCATCCCCTTCACGAGCCCGCCGCAAACCTTGTTGGTCGAAAGCGTTCCGGTAGAATCGAGGTAGGTAACCGTCGTATACTCGCTACCACCGTAGATGTTGCCGAAATCCACGTCGATGCTGTCATGGAACGATTCGCCGGCCCAGTCCACCACAAGCGCAGAAATCTTCATCGTGGGGCAGACACCCAGGCGTTCGGGATACGCCAAATCCAGTTTCGGCGCGCTGTTCGACACCGGATACGGATAGACCCAGACCGTATCAACGGCAGCCAGCACCTCGTCCAGGGAAATCAGCGAGTCTACAATCTTTCCTTCCTCTACGGTACCGTTGCCGCCGTAGAATTCCATACCGAAGGACTGCTTGAATACTACACCCCAGTCGTCCGTATGCTTGTAGTACGTTCCCTGGTACCAACCGCACGTATCCGGAGAAATCGGTCCCATCTTGACCGTATCGCCGCCCACAAGCATCGAGGGAGACATGTTGTCCCAGGGAGAAAGCAAGCGAACCGTTTTCGGTTCCGGCGGATAGTAAACGAAATCCTTCACGCCCATCTTGGTACTCGTATAGAACCAGACCTCGTAAACGCCCGTCGGGAAAAGGTCCTGGGCAAGCGGGCGACTTTCCTGCGCAAAGTAGGGATGCTGCGGCCATTCGTTGCTGCCGCGAAGAATCTGGAACCACGCCCACGTGGAATTCCACTGCGCAGAAGAAACCAGGGTGTCCGGGAAATCCACATGGTACCAGAACGGATATTCGCCCTCGTCACTCAGCTTGGTCGGCGTGTTCATGATGTTGTTGTCTATCGTGATAAAGAAGGAACTGTCTCGGAAGCTCGTGTTGTTGCGCCACGGATGGTAGATATGGAGCCTGCGCGTCGGATCGAAGCACTGCCCGGCGGAACCCTTCTCGAACGAAATCTCCGCATTTGCGGCAGTCCCATCGACAAATATCGTATCTTGAATCTGGAGGGCAGCGGACAAGTCGATAGTAGATTCCCTATCCGTAGGCACCGAAAGCCACGGTGCCATGTAACGATTGAAATATGCAGTCTGGATCGGATTGTTCGCCATCATCGCGGGCGTAATGGATCCGTAGAACCATCCGCACATCGAAGCGTCCCCTTCAACAAAGCGCATAAGCACGGAGTCGGCACCAAACCGCATCTGCGGGAGAGCGCGATTGCCCCACGGACTCTTGAACCAGACAATCTTGGAACCCGGAGCCATGAAGGATTTCGTATAGCTCTTGCTCGTCGTATTCGTGTAGAGCCACAGTTCCGTTTCATTACCGAAGAACGCAGCAATCTTAATCTCACCAAATTGGAGCCACGAGACACCGTTATTGTTGTTGTAGTTGTTGTCGTCCGTATTCGGGTAAAAACCGATATTGAACGTCATCCAGTCTTGGAAGTCGGCAATCGTCTTGTCCCAGGTGTACGAATACCAGCCGTCACCCTCGCTTTTCATGATTGTCGGGGAGCCTTCCCCAAAAATCGGGTTATAACCACCGCCCGCTCCGCCCAGTACATGCGGAATAAATTCGGCACGCGTGGCATCGTCGCGATAAGGCGACTGCAAGTGCACCGTCAATGTGGCATTGGCGGCAACAGCAAAAATAAGGAAAAAAATCAAACCCAAACAACGATACATTCACAAACCTCATGTACTCTAGTTGAAAATAGATTCTGAGGGGATAAAACGGTACAGGATTTTGCATCGATATATTATTAGCGTTGATAGGTTATCCACACCGCGAAAAATTGCGGGTATATAAAAAAAGCCCCCCG
>NZ_DGUN01000070.1 GCF_002395745.1 Fibrobacter sp. UBA4309 | reverse complement strand
CTGGGATGGTGACCTGCTTGACGAACTTTTGGACAATACGACCATCAGCAAGTGGGACCATGCAAAGCAACAGAGCAATACGCTTTTCCAGATGCAGGGCAACAGCTGCAATACCACCAAGGCGACACCGAATTTCAGCGGTGACATTCTGGGCGACTGGCGCGAGGAAGTCATCTTGCACGATGGAGCCTCCAAGCTTTACATTTACACGACGACCACGCCTACCGAACATCGCATGTACACGCTTGCGCACGATCCGGTTTATCGCAATGGCATGAGCTGGCAGAATACCGCCTACAACCAGCCGCCGCATCTGGGTTTTTGGCTGCATGGCAACAAGGGCAAGTTCCCGAAGCCGGACATTGTGCTGATAGGCGACAACACGCCGAAGGCGGCCGCGATTGTCAAGCAGGGCGCAGGTAGTTCGAGCCAGGTGATTGTGAAGGGTGATTCGATTGTCCCGTTCACCTTCGCGATCCAGCATGCGGATGGGGCGAATGTTGACGGGCTCCCGGCAGGCGTGACGGCCGTGTGGAATGCGACGACATCATCGCTCTATTTTAGCGGGACTCCCGTTGTCGAGGGCGAGTTTACCTATACGATTACGACGAAAGGCGGGAATGCTGACTTTGGCGAAGCGACTCGCAACGGAAAATTCACCATCCTGAGTGTCGTGGAATCGGGACCTGCTCCTCTTATGGTTCGGAGCGATATCGAGGCGGCGGTACCGACCGATGCAAAGGGAGCCTTTGCCGACAACCACGAGAATTTCCGCGGCACGGGATTCTACGATTTCGAAAACAGTCTCGATAGCTACGGCATTTACCACCTGGTTTCGCCGAAGGAATACAAGAATGCAACAATGGTGCTGCGCTACGCCCACGGCAAAACGGATACGCGTCGCATTATGGTGAAGATGAATGAAGACCTGGTCGGTTCGCTGACGTTCAAGCCCACTGCCGATTGGGATACCTGGGATAGCGTCTCGGTGGGTGTTTCGCTCCAGAAGGGGTTGAATGTGCTTTATCTGAAATCGCTGGAAGAGGCGGGTGCACCGAACATCGATCAGATCGGTTTTGATGTCGAAGGCGTGGTGCTTTTTGAGGATTCAACGCAACTCTCAGCGATAGACACCTTGAGCGCTGAAGTCGCGGGAGACTCTTCGGGAACGACGGGACTTACCCGTGGCGATTACACCGCAGAAGACGACTTTGCGGGTAACATTCGCATTGCTGCCGGAATACACCTGAATCTTGCAGATGGTACGCTGATTGCCCGCGAATCGGGGTATGCCCAGGTGGATTTCTTTGACATGACTGGCCACCAGGTGGCGCGCCTTGCAAGAAATGTTCCGGCAGGAGCGTCTGACTTGTCCCGAGAAATCAGGGCTCTCCCCGAAGGCGTCTACATGGTCCGTGTCAAGTTCAATGGTCGCACGATGCAGAATGCGGTGCAGGTAAGAGTAGAACGGTAGTTTCCTAACTAAACGATACGTCCCGGCGGAAGCCGGGGCGTTTTTTTGCACCACAGGTGCCCGCCGTAGTCCGCGGACAACTGGAAATTTTTTTTACCCTACCCCCGGAGCAAATTCGAGGGTATTTTTGTGGGCAGAAAGGAGTTATGTATGGGATGTTTGAACTCTATTCGCGTATTGGGCCTCTCGGCGGCGCTTGCCTTTGCCGCATCGCCCGTCATCAAGGTCGATTTTGACATGAGCGGCCGCAATTCGAGCGAGGTTACGGAACCGAATTACGTGCCCTGGGTGGTTTCGGGTGTCGCTTCGAAAGATACGACGCTTTCGGGCGTGAAGGTGCATGTCGCCGGAAGCGCGAACCTCAAGGCCAACTGGTACAAGGCCGGGGTGCAGTCCCCGAGCTATGCGCGCCTTGTGTGCGACGGCGTGATGGTCGAAAATGGCGGGAACATCACTCTTACCTTCTCGAATCTTGCGGCAGGGACGCACAGCCTCCTTTTGTACCTGAACAATGTTGATGGAACGGTGGCGAGTAACAGCATCGATGTCTACGTGAACAACTCGAAGCAGGCGTCGGTCAAGCCCACGAATCGTGCGCTCTCAACAGGCGAGGCGGCGATTGCCTACGTGACTTTTAATGTAAGCGGTACGGGTGCCTCGACCGCGATAAAGTTGAATACGGGCACGGTTACCCTGAACGGCTTTGAACTGAATGTGCCCAATGCGGCGGCACAGGCTACAAGCCCTTCTCCGACGGATTTGGATTATCACGCTCCGCACGAAAGCGGGGCGCTGACGCTTTCGTGGACGGCGGCGAAGTCGGCCGTAAAGCATCGCGTCTATTTCGGGACGGATTCGGCGGCTGTGCTTGCGGCAACGCCCTCGAGCACTGCGGTTTACAAGGGTGAACAATCCGGCAGTTCGTATAAGGTGAGCGGTACGACTCCGCTCCAGACATACTACTGGCGCGTAGATGAGGTCGATGCGAACGGAACGGTCACGGCAGGGAATATCTGGTCTTTCAAGCCTGGGCGTTTAGCGTTTGATGGTGCCGAAGGTTATGGCCGCAACGCCCTGGGTGGCCGCGGCGGCAAGGTAGTGTACGTGACGAACCTGAACGATGACGGTGCAGGCTCCTTGCGCGAGGCGTGCACGGCAGAAATTGGCCCGCGTACCATCGTGTTCAAGGTGTCGGGAATGATCCAGCTGAAATCGCGCCTGGTCTGCAATCAGGATTACGTGACGATTGCGGGGCAGACGGCTCCCGGCAAGGGAATTACCATCAAGAGCGCCCCCATCGGGTTCACGGGCAAGGATATGGTTATCCGCTTCATGCGCGTGCGCCTGGGTTACGGTGCCACCTACGACGGCATGGGGCTCACTGGCGGCGACCACAGCATATTGGACCATGCAAGCATCAGCTGGACGATTGACGAAGCCTTCAGTAGCCGAGGTGGCAAGAACCTTACGCTGCAGCGCACACTGATTTCGGAGGCGCTGAACATTGCGGACCACCAGAATTACCCTGTCGGGACGGGACACGGGTATGCGGCGACTATCGGCGGCGATATCGGCAGTTTCCACCACAACCTGCTTGCGCATAATGCGGGCCGCAACTGGAGCCTGGGCGGTGGCCTCGACGGGAACGGCTACTACGCGGGTCGCCTTGACATATTCAACAACGTTGTCTATAACTGGGTGAGCCGCGTGACCGATGGCGGTGCGCACGAGGTGAACTTCGTGGGCAATTACTACAAGGAGGGCGCCGCCACTACCTTGCACGGCTATACATTGCGTGCGCAGTTCGAAGGTACGGGCAAAGGTTCGCAGGCGTATTACTACCACAACAATATTCTCGAGGCTGCGGGCGGCAAGTTCACCTGCGACGGCACCAACGACAATTGCGGTCGCGAGTATTCGCTTTCTGGCGGGCAGGTGCTGGATTGGGAACCCTGGAACAGCAAGCCTTTCTTTGCCTCGTATGCGACTGTCCAGAGTGCGAAGGCCGCCTACAAGGATGTGCTGAGCGATGTGGGCCAGCGCATGCCGGTACTTGACAATCACGATACCCGCGTGATAAACGAGACCAAGAACGGATCCTATAGCATGAAGGGTTCCGTGGGCGGCATGGCGGGCATTCCCGACCGCGAAACCGACGTGAAGGATACGGCGAACATCAAGGGTTGGGAACCGTATCCGAGTGTGAGCTGGGCGGACGATTACGATAGTGATTTCGATGGACTTCCCGACTGGTGGGAAAATATGTACGGGTACAATCCGAAGTCGAAGAGCGGTGACTTTAGCGAAGCGAACAGGGACCGCCTGGGCGATGGCTGGACGGAACTGGAGCGCTACCTGGAATGGATGGCCCGCGCGCACTACACCTTCGCGAAGGGCGAAACCCAAGTGATAGACCTTTCGCAGTTTACCCGCGGTTACGACGGCGGGACCTACACCGTGTCGGCCCCGAGCGGCGTGACGGCGACCGTGAGCGGTTCCAGGTTGACGGTGAAACTCGCCGACAGCTTTGCGGGTGCGGGCTACGTGCAATTTACACTGAAGGACAACGCGGGCGATACCTTTAGCCGCTACATCGGCGTGACGCAGGGACTTGCCGTGAACGCTTCGCAGGGCGGACAAGACGAAAACGACACGACATCTGTTGTCGCGGGCGATACGACTGCGACAGGAGATTCCACGACAACATCGTTAAGGCTGCGTGCGCAGAGAAAGTATGTAAATGGCCTTGGACGCATTTACGACACGCAGGGACGCCTCTTGAAGCAGCGAAAACATAGGGGTTTTTACCTGACGCGATAAATTTTTAGTATAATAAGATGAAAGGATGGTCGATTATGGGAATGTTTGGTACAAAAACGGCAGTTTCGGCGCTTTGCCTAACAGTGTTTGGTTTTGTCGGGGCAGGTGCCGAGCCGCTGGCTTTCCCGGAGGCGCTTGGCTTCGGTGCGCAGGTTACGGGTGGCCGTGGCGGCAGCGTTTACCACGTGACGAACCTGAACGACGACGGCGCGGGTTCCTTCCGCGATGCGGTGAGCCAGGGCAACCGTATTGTGGTCTTTGACGTGGGTGGCGTCATCAACATCAAGACGGCGGTTTCTATCAAGAGTAACATTACCATCGCGGGGCAGACGGCCCCGGGCGAGGGAATCGCCATTCACGGCGGCAAGCTCAGTACCGGCAAGCAGAGCAATATCATCATCCGCTATCTGCGAATCCGTCCGGGCGAAAATACCGCGTCCGAGAAGGATGATGCGCTCAACCTTTACGATTCCAAGAACGTAATTGTGGACCACTGCTCGGTGGAACTTGCACCGTGGAACAACTTCGGCGGTTCTTCGGACAATGCAAGCTACCGCGTTACGGGCATTACGGTGCAGAACTCGCTGATTGCAAACCCCATCGGGCAGCAGTTCGGTGCGCACATTGAGTCGGTGGATGGCACTTGGGCTTGGTACTACAACGCCTTCGTGAACACGCACAACCGTAACCCGCTTGACAAGATTAACGACGTGTTCGTGAACAACATCCTCTACAACTTCGAGGCGGGCTACACGACACATACGAGCGCGCATTTCAATCACGATATCGTGAATAATTACTTTGTCTATGGCCCGAAGGGGAGTAACCCGTGGTTCCAGGTAGACAAGAACCAGAGCATCTACGCGAGCGGCAACATGATCGACACGGACCGCGACGGAAAACTGAACGGCGGGCCTTCAAGCATTTACTACTACCAGGGTGTGGGCGAGGAACTTTCGAAACCTTGGAGCGAACTTACGACGAGCGGCCCAATGCTCAATGCGGCTAGCGCTTGGCGCTACGTGACGTCACAGAGCGGCGTGCTCCCGTACGACGACATTGATTCCCTGATATGGCACCAGGTGGGGACACTTGGGAAGGAAGGAGCCCTGGTGAAAAGCGTTGGCGCCATGGGAATCAAAATCAATAACGGCTGGGGAGAGGTGATTGCGGGGAAGGCCGCGACCGATTCCGACAAGGACGGCATGCCGGATTACTTCGAAGAGGCGATGGGTTATGACAAGTCAAAAGACGATGCCATGACCAAGGAAAGCGATGGCTACGTGCGCATCGAGAAGTATATCAACTGGCTGGGAGCCATGCATGCGACGGCTGCGGGCGGCAAGTCCATCGATTTTGACCTGCGCACGATTACGCGCGGGTTCAAGGATGTATCGCCGACCTACAGCGTGTCTGCTGCGGAGAATGGAACCGTGGAACTTGCGGGTGACGGCTATACGGCAAAGTTTGCGCCCAAGGCGAATTTCAGCGGACTTGCCTCGTTCAAGTATACCGTGAAGGGGAATGACGGTACCGAATATACGGGCCGCGTCGAGGTGCTTGTGGAAAAATCTGCCGGCGCGGGCACGGATACTTCGACTGTGCAGCCGCAGGACACGACTGCGCGCGATACCTCCGCGACCGACACGACGTCCATTGTCGCGGGCGATTCTACGGCGAAGGATTCGACAACCGTGATACGGGACCTTCGTCGTGCACGCCCTGCCGATATGCGCGGGGCGACGCATAAAAACTACCGCGACCTGAAGGGCCGCCGTTTCGACAGGCAAATCCCTTACAGGGTAATGTTCTAGGTGCGGTTCCTTTTCTATTCGCCGTAACTGTATGGGGCGCGCACGTTGATGACCAGGCTGTCGGTCTTGAACGAGCCCTGGTTCCCGAGACGGAACGTTGCTTGCCATATGTTCAAGAAACTAGCGTCGCGGTAGGCCTTGTCGGCTTCGTAGTTGTTCTTGATGCGCGAAGTCGAGAACATGTCGGCGATGGCGACGTCTTGGGGTAGGTCGGTCGCCGTGAAGTGCAGGCAGGCTATGTCTTTCTGCTCCCATCTTCTAGGGAGGACGTAGAGCGTGTCCCCGTCGCATTTCTCGGGTGATTCGGCCATGTAGAAAGGGCAGTCATTGTTCTTGAGGGCCTCGCGCCGGGTAGAATCGTCCATCCATGCGGGGCACGAGACGCATTTGTAGGCAGTGTCGAGATCGTAGTCGTATTCGTAGCTTGCGATAGAACATCTCTCGATGGTTTCGAACTCGGTGCCGCTTGGCAGTTGCGACCTGTCGAAGTTCGTGTCGAGCGTGTAGCCCTCTAGCGTGTTAAGCCCCTCGGGGAACGAGAAGTAGGCCGTATCGTGGTCGCCGGCAGAAACCTTATGGTATATCTTTGCGTACAAATTAAGGTCTATGTCAAACTTTTTCTCTTCGCCTTTTATGTCGACGAGGGTGAAACGTAAATGGTTGTCGCCGTCGGGGTCGATGCTCATGCCATAATTGTAATGCCTGTTGTAGTAATCAAAAGGCGGCATGTTTATAATGGAATCGCTGTCGCCTACCTTGATGTTCGTGACGCATGTGGGGTGTACCGAATCCGCGCTCTCGTTCTCGAGCAGTTTGCAATCGAGTGTTTCCAGGTACACGCTCGTGATGGTGTCAAATGCGATGAACGAAATCTGGAGTGTCGTCGGACGGTGCAACATTTCGGCTGCGGGGAGGCAAACATGGTCTTCGCAGTAGTTGTAGACCGGGTCCATTCCCAAAAAGCGGCCTTCATCGTCTACGAGAATGAAGTCCCCGTTGGAGTCGCAGGCCCCGAGAGTGATGGCGGCGATTGCGGCCGCTGAAAATATGGCGATGTTCTTGCGCATGTTTGAAAATTGACAATTAGGCACCCTTGTATAAGATGGCTAGCATCGTCAGGTCGTCGCTTTGTTCTGCGCCGCAAACGAATTGCGCTACGGCCTGCTTCATGCTGTCGAGCAGTTGCTGCGGTGTCGTAAATCCCGGTTCGGGCGCGTCGCCGATGGTGCTGATGATGCTCGGGAACCCGAAAAGTTTCTTTTCTTCGTTCATTGCTTCGGTCAGGCCGTCGGTATAGAGCATAATCATGTCGCCGGGTATAACGGAGGTTTCGACGTCCTGGTATTTCGCTTCTTCCATGATGCCGATAGGAATATTGGATTTTGCTTCTACCTGGCGGGTTTTCTTGCCTGTGATGATAAGGGGCCTGTCGTGGCCGGCGTTGCTGTAACTCAATTTCCCTGTGGCGAGGTCAAGGATGCCGACGAACAGCGTGGAGAACATCCCGGTGCTGTTCCCGCGGCTTGCGATGGCGTTCATGTCGCGCACAATGTTGGCAGGGCTATCTTCTTTGGAAGCAACCGTACGGAAAACGGCTTGTGTCATGGACATCACCAATGCAGCGGGGATTCCCTTGCCGCAAACATCGCCGATGTTGAAGAACAGCTTGTTGTCGCGTATAAAGTAATCGTAGAAGTCGCCGCCGACTTGCTTGGCGGGAACCTGGCTGCCCACGACTTCGACATTCTTATTTTCGGGCATCGCTGTCGGCAGCATTGCCGTTTGAATGCGGTTGGCGATGCCGAGCTCGCGGTTGATGAATTCCTTTTCGGCGTTGACTTCGTTGAGGCGGCTGACGCTGTGGATGCTGCGGTAGATGATGAAGGCGAGAACCAAAAGGCCGAATATATGGAGGATAATGACGGGGAGCAGCAAACGCTGCTGGTTGCCGTAGAGCTGGGATGCTAGCGCCGAAAGTTCCAGCATGGGGATATCGGCACCGATGACGGCGATGACTTCGCCTGCGCTATTGTGCACGGGACGAGAGAACGTGGACATTAGGACTTCGTAGTAACGGCTCATGTAGGGCTCGCTCCAGAATCCGTTGCCATGAAGACCTTCGCGGTACCAGCTCCGTTCGGTGAAGTCGAAATCGATGATGGTGTCCACTACTTTATGGTGCTCTTCGTCCCTGTAAGTGAAGTATCCGTTGCGGACATTGTCGCTCCCGACGCGATAGACGAAATCGATGCCGACAATCTCGGGGTGCCTTGCGACAATGTCCTGTAGCGCCTTGTGCAGGGAATCCTCTTGGTCGTTTTCCACTAGCCGTTCAACCTCGGGAAGGACGTCTGCAAGGGCACTCTCGGCAATCTTTTTTACTTCGGCGGTCCGGTTCGTGGCGCTCAGGTCGCGACGAGCCATTTCTTGAATTTGCGAGCCGATGGAGCTGCGCATCGAGATGTACTGAACGGCGGTCGTCAATTCCAACAGCAATGCTGCGACAATGAGTACCGTGATGCTTCGAATTTTTGCCTGTCGAGATGTTGCCATGTGTCGGTTCTTATACTTGTCCCTTTTTCAGGGATTTTTTTGAAAATAAATATAATAACAGACTGAAAAAAGATTTGCTATATTGAAAAACAACAGGGGGTACCACATGAATTATATCTATAAGACTCTATTTTTGGCCGCAATGTTGGCTTTTGTGGCTTGCGACGATTCCAGTTCCGCTTCGGGCGAAGATGATTCCTGCACCGAGGCGGCCGCGGTAGCGTGTCCTGCAACGCTTGAACCGAATACCATTTGCGATGCCCGTGACGGCAAGGTCTATAAGGTGACGACTATCGGTACGCAGACCTGGATGGCCGAAAACCTCAATTATTTCTCTTGCAAGATCAAGAATGGTAGCTGGTGTTATGACGGCAAGGAATCTAATTGCGATACGTACGGCCGCCTCTACACCTGGACTGCGGCGATGAATATCGACGACTCCTTCCTGAAATCGTATGCGAATTTGTCTGGAACCCAGCGAGGTAACTGCCCGGATGGTTTCCATGTCCCTGGTGACGACGAATGGCAGGCTCTGTATGATGTCGGCGTTCTCGATGGTGCCGATGACATGGGATTCGGAGTGCTTTATTCCGGAAGATATTACTTTAACAAATTCGTGGACATGGGCAGGGAGGCTTATTTCTGGACTTCGAAAGAAGACAAGTCGGAATTTGGCGGCCCCCGTAATGTCGAAATCTGGACGGTAAGCGAAACGTTCGGTGTCGGTGGCGGTTCCGTCTTCAAGGAAGACGGTCAGTCCGTCCGTTGCGTTAAAGACTAGTTACTGCGCTGAACAGCGCTCGCATTTTCTCGGGATCCTTGATTCCCGGAGTTGCTTCGACTCCGCTCGAAACGTCGATGAGTTCCGGCTGGAACTTCTTGCAAATTGCAGTGATGTTTTCGGGCGTGATGCCGCCTGCAAGCCAAAGCGGGATGTCGCCTGCTTTTTCTCGCAGTAAGGATTCGGGAATCTGTTTGCCGGTACCGCCGGGAATGCCTTCGACTTTCGCATCTAGCAAGACGCGCGGCTCTCCGTTCTTGCGGAGGCTATCAACCTGCTCGAAGTCGGAAGCTTCGCCCATGCGGGCTGCGCAGTAGTGGGCGAGGGAGGTGTTGGTGGCAGACGGCGCGATTCCGTGGAACTGCACGGCGTCGAGGATGCCTTCACGGGCGAGCTTGATGGCGGTTTGCCCTTCGGGAGAATCCGGGTCGGTGATGACGCCCACGAAGAGGGGAGTGCTTTCGGGCGAGCGCGTTGCACGAATTTCTGCGACAAAAGTGCGCACGAATTTTTCGTTCGTGAGGCGCTTTGTGGTGCTGAATACGAAACCGAGCATGTCAGCTCCGAGTTCGGTGGCGAGCATGCCATCTTCTTCGCGCGTGATGCCGCAGATTTTTATGAGCGGACGGCTCGCGTGAGAGATGCGGAGGGCATCGCGACATTCAGCGTATTTTTTCCAGAACTTGCCTCGGGCGTTTTCACACCCGCTTTCGAATGCACCAACCACTTCTTTGGCGAGCGTCGGGTTCTTCGCGACGGCTTCGCCTACGAGGATTCCCGTAAAGCCGAGGCTGCGCGCATAGTCGGCGTCGGGCGGCGTGTGGATGCCCGATTCAAAGACGGCCTTCGCCGGGAGGTTGTTGCGGACGCCCGCGGGCACTAGCGGGTCCGTGTGGAACGTGGCGAGGTCGCGCGAGTTGACGCCTGCGACAATCGTCTTTGCCGCCGCATCGCCGAGGGCATCCGTTACGATTTGCAGTTTGCGGAAGTCGTCGGTTTCGCGGACTTCTACGAACGCCTGCATGTCAAAAGACTGTGCTCGCCTTGCCATCTTGACGAGCTGCTCGTCATCCAGGATGCGCGCAATCAAAAGAACGGCATCGGCCCCGCAACGGTAGGCGATATCGATTTCGTCTTCGTACAGCAAGAAATCCTTGCGGAGCACGGCGCAGGCATGCAGTCCCTGCTGACGGCGCTTTTCCATCAGGTCTGCAACCGCAATCAAGTCGCGGAGCGAGCCTTTGAAGAAATTGCCTTCGGTCAGCACCGAAACCGCCTGGGCATGCGCTTCGGCGTAAGTCGTCGCGAGCCCAATCGGGTCCAAGTCCGGAGCGATATCGCCCTTCGATGGCGATGCGCGCTTGACTTCGAGAATCGCACCCGCATTGCCGAGAAATTCCGTATGGCCTACGCGGCGCTTTTCCGGAATGTCGATGCCAAAGTTAAGCCCAAGCCGTTCGATGTCGGCTTTGCGCATCCGCACTATCTTCGCAAGAATATCTTCACTCATTTTGCTGCCATTGTCATCCCCGCGAAGGCGGGGATCTCTGTTACGAATTTGTTTCGACCTTGACTTCTTCAATCTTTTTCAGGACCGAGCCGTCTTCCATCGCCTTCATGGCCTTGTCGAAGCCTTCCTTGATGCTGGCTGCCTTCTTGCTGATGTAGAGGGCGGCACCGGCGTTCAGGGCGCAGGCGTACTTGATGCCCGGGCGGCCCTTGCCGTTCAGCACGTCGAGAGCGAGGTTGAAGTTGTCGACACCCGTACCGCCGGCGAGGTCTTCGGGATCCACGGAGGGGATGCCGAAGTCCTTGGGGTCGATGCGGTAAGTCTTGTACTCGCCATCTTCCAGGATTTCGGCGATGGTCGTCGGCACGCAGGGCGAAATTTCGTCGTAGCCGTCGTCACTGATGGCGACCATCACGCGCTTGGCGCCGAGGGCCTTCGCCGCCTTGGTAAACGGTTCCAGCACGGTCGTGCTATAGACACCGAGCATCAGGTACTTGGCTTCGGCCGGGTTCGTGAGGGGGCCGAGCAGGTTCATGATGGTCTTCACGCCGAGAACGCCGCGAACCGGGCCCGCAAAGCGCATGGCACTGTGGTAGACAGGCGCCATCAGGAACACAAAGTTCGTCTTGTCGATGACGGAAGCTGCCTTTTCGGGAACCATGTCGAGCTTGAAGCCTGCAGCCGTATAGAAGTCGGCGGCGCCGGACTTACTGGAAACCGCGCGGTTGCCGTGCTTAGCAATCTTTGCGCCACAGCTTGCAGCGATAAGGCCGGAGAGCGAGCTCACGTTGAAGCTGCCCTTGCCGTCGCCACCGGTACCCACGATGTCCGTGAGTTCGTCGCCGCTGTAGGGGAACTTGCGCTTCTTGCTGCTGAGTACCTTCGCGCAGCCGGCGATTTCATCGGCAACAGGGCCCTTGCTGGAAAGTGCGGTAAGGATAGCGGCCATCTGGCGTTCATCCATGATGCCGTCGGTCAAGTCTTCCATGAACATTTCGGCGGTTTCGCGGGTCAAGTCCTTGCCTTCGGTAAGCGTGTTCAAGATTCCGCGCACGTCAAGCGGTTCGCGACGGTAGTTGAGGAACGCCTTGAAGAATTCGTCGGCGCGGCCGCTCGCGATAGATTCCGGGTGGAATTGCACGCCTTCAATCGGGAGCGTCTTGTGGCGGATGCCCATGATGTCGCCGTCGGTAGCGCGGGCGGTCACTTCGAAGTCCGGAGAGAGTGTCGCTTCGTCAACAACCAGGCTGTGGTAACGCGTGAAGATGTTCTTCTTGCCGATGGTGCGGAAGAGGCCCTTGCCGTCCAGGTCGATTTCTTCGGCGATGCCGTGCTTGATGAACTTGGCCTGCACAATCTTTGCGCCGAAGGCGTAACCGATGGCCTGGTGACCGAGGCACACGCCCAAAATCGGGAGCTTGCCCGCAAAGTGCTTGATGGCTTCCACGGAAATGCCGGCGTCTTCGGGACGGCCCGGGCCCGGACTCACGATGAGGCGGCTCGGGGAGAGCTTTTCGATGTCGGCGACGGTGCATTCGCGGCTACGGAGCACGCGGATTTCTTCGTTAGTGATTTTTGCAAGCGCCTGGTAGACGTTGTAAGTAAAAGAGTCGTAGTTGTCTATGATGATAATCATTTTTTTATCCGCATTTTTAAATGTTTGTTACTCGGGGTTTGACTAGATTCCGGGTCAAGCCCGGAATGACGTTTTTACGTCATGGCGGACCTGATCCGCCATCTAACTTTTAATTTTCCCCCTCCAATACGGCTCTGATTGCTCCGAGCTTTTCGTTCGTTTCTTCAAATTCGCGGTCGGCGTTGCTGGCCGCGACAATGCCACCACCGGCCTGCAGGCTGATGGTCTTGCCCTGCTTGAGGCAGCAACGGATAGCGATGCAGAAATCCAGGTCGCCATCAGATTCCATGTAGCCAACCGCACCAGCGTAGAAGCGACGCTTGACCTTTTCGAGGCCAGAAAGGATTTCAATCGCGCTGATTTTCGGGGCGCCGCTCACCGTCCCTGCCGGGAAGCTGGAGCGCAGCACTT
>NZ_DGUN01000039.1 GCF_002395745.1 Fibrobacter sp. UBA4309 | reverse complement strand
TAGGCGGGCACCTCCTTTTTATAACAGCGAAGGGAGATCCCCGGCCAAGCCGGGGATGACAGTGAAAAAGGCGGGGATGACAGTAAAAAAGGCGGGGATGACAAGTGCAGCGGAACGAAGGGGTAGTGGAAGACACATGTTTACATGTGGCTGCAACGAGGGGAAGGCCTTCCCCTTTATATAAAAAAGGAGATCCCCGGCCAAGCCGGGGATGACAGTGAAAAAGGCGGGCACCTCTTTTAGTCGTCGTCTTCGGCGGGCTTCTTGGACATCTGCTTGCGCTTGATGGGGTCGAGCTCGTTCTTGCGCAGGCGCAAGATTTCGGGAGTGACCTCGATGCACTCGTCCTCGTTGATGAAGGTGACGCATTCTTCCAAAGTCATGCGGCGGTACGGCGTCAACTGGATCATGTCGTCGGCCGACTTGGAGCGCATGTTGGTGAGGTGCTTGCCCTTGGTGACGTTCACGGTGATGTCCACGTCGCGGTTGTGTTCGCCCACGATCATGCCCGGATAGACTTCGGCACCGGGGCCGATTATGAGGTAGCCACGGTCTTCGAGGTTGGAGAGCGCGTAGCTGGCGGCTTCGCCCGGTTCCTTGGCGATGAGTACGCCGTTCACGCGGGCCGGAATTTCACCCTTGTACGGCTGGTATTCCTTGAAGAAGGACTGCGTCACGGCGTAACCCTTCGAGAGCGAGAGCAGCTTCGGGCGGATGCCGATGAGGCCGCGGCTCGGTACGATGAACTCGAGGGACACGCGGTCGTTGTCGTCGGTGGTCATGTTGACCATTTCGCCCTTTCTCTGCTGGATTTCCTGGATGCAGGCGCCGCTGAACTCGTTCGGGACTTCGACCTTGAAGTCTTCGACGGGCTCGAGGAGCTTGCCGTTGTCGTCGGTCTGGAAAATCACCTGCGGGGACCCGATGGTGAATTCGTAGAGTTCGCGCCTCATGTTCTCGACGAGGATGGTGAGGTGCAAAATACCGCGGCCCGATACCTTGAACGTGGATGCGCCGTCGACCTTCTCCACGAGGAGGGCGGGGTCGGCCATGTGGGCGCGTTCCAGGCGTTCCTGGAGCTGGTTACCCGTCATGAACTTGCCGCCGTACTTGCCGGCGAGCGGCGAGGTGTTCACGGTGAACACCATGGAGATGGTGGGCGGGTCTATATGGATGCGGGGGAGGTGCACCGGGTTGCTCGTGGCGCTGATGGTGTCGCCGATGTCGAACGTGTCGAGGCCCGCGATAAGGATGATTTCGCCCGGACCGGCTTCGTCGACCGGCTTGGGGGTGAGGCCTTCGTAGCGCAGAATCTTCTGCGGGCGGATGGTCTTCACGGTGCCGTCGGTGAAGGCCTGGGCGTAGGTCTGGTTGGGCTTGATGGTGCCCTGCTGCACGCGGCCCACGGCGAGGCGGCCGAGGAACGTGGAGTATTCGAGCGAGGCAATCTGCAGCAGCGGTTCGGCGGCGGGGTCGCCCTTGGGGGCCGGGATGCGCTCGATAATCTTGTCCATGAGGATGCTGAAGTCTCCGTCCGGGTCTTCCACTTCGGCCTTGCAGATGCCCTTGCGGCCGCTGCCGTACACGTAACCGAAGTCAAGCTGTTCTTCGGTGGCGTTGAGTTCGCAGAACAGGTCGAACACCTTGTCCAAGGCGCCGTGCGGGTTGCAGCCGTCGCGGTCTATCTTGTTCACGACGACGATTGGGGTGAGGCCGAGTTCGAGGGCCTTCTGCGTCACGAAGCGGGTCTGGGCCATGGGGCCTTCGAAGGCGTCCACAACCAGAAGTACGCCGTCCACGGTACCGAGAACGCGTTCCACCTGGCCGCCGAAGTCGGCGTGCCCCGGGGTATCGACGATGTTCACGCGGTATCCCTTGTACATGACGCTCGTGTTCTTGCTGAGGATGGTGATGCCGCGTTCGCGTTCCAGGTTGTCGCTGTCCATCACGCGTTCGTTGACTTCTTCGTTTTCGTGGAAGGTTCCGCACTGCTTGAGAAGCTGGTCCACCAGGGTAGTCTTACCGTGGTCAACGTGGGCGATGATGGCTACGTTTCTGATTTTTGTCTGATCCATGGATTGCCTATGTTTTGTTGATTTTTGGGCGCAAAAATAGAAAAACATGGGGAAGGTGGCAAGTTTTTTACTATATTTAAAGACGTTATGGCAAAAGAAATCGACGAATTTGAAGATGAAGAAATGGACGAGTCCGCCAAGGCGTTTTTCGACGACGAAGAACTTGCCGAAAGCGAACAGCCCGAGGTCCGTGATTACAGCGAAAGACGCGTCTTGATTTGGGAAGACGACGACGTCCACCGCAACGCCTGCCTCGAGGTCCTCTCGGATTTGCTTGTCGGCGCAACCATCAAGGCCGTGAAGACTGAAGAAGAGGCCCTGGAGCAGATAGAGAACGAGGACTGGGACACGTTTGTCGTGGACTTCTACACCGAAGGTGTCTCGAGCAGCGACTTCATCAAGAGCGTGAACAACTATCCGGGCTCTATCCTGGTGGCCATCAACATGGGCCCGCTTACCCTGCCGGACGAACGCGACCCCGCCAAGACGGAACTGTTGCGCCGCCTGTTCGACATGGAACGCCCGAACACGCAGCTGCACGGATAATTTTTTAAGTCCGCAAAAAAGCGCAAAAATGAAAACCCTGCCTCGCGGCGGGGTTTTGTCTTATGTGCGGGTTAGCCGCATGTCTCGACAACGCCGGGGGTCGGGCCGCCTATGCACCAGCTGTCGGAATTTTCGCGGGAATCCCAGCGGTCTATGCCCAGGTGCGTGCTGAGCGGGTTCTTGGTGGTGGCGGAACTGTTGGGCACAAGGTTGTTCAGCACGGTGTCTTGCGTGGCGGAATAGAACAGCGAGTCTATAGGATTCCCGCCACAGGCGAGCACGATGCTCCCCTTGGTATTGGTGAGGTCGCCCCAGGTGGCGGTGTTGCGGTACTTTTGCGGCGTATTGGCCGATGAATCTCCGAATACGGCGGACTTGCCCGGGGCTATGTATTCGAGCGTGATGGGCCAGCCTTTGGATTCCTGCGAGGTGGCGCCGAGCGTGCAGCCCGCGAGCAGCAGCGTATCGAGCGTGCCGTTGTAGAGTTCGATGAACTCGTACTGCGTGGAATCGGAACGCAGGGGAGACGTCATGAATTCCGTGATGAGCAGGTCGCCCGGCCTGGGGGCGGTGCGCTTGGCGGGGAGCGCCGTGCTGATGTTCATGTTCACGTCGGCCGAGAACTTGATGTCGAAATGCACGTCGGCGCGGAGTGACTTTATCTGTAATTCGGGGACGGGGCTCGATTCGTCGAGCCGGAAAGTCTCGCTGACGCGGTAGATGTCGGTGCCCGTGGAGTCGCGCATGGTGATGGTGAGCCCGTAGTCGTAGCCGAGCGGGAGCATTTCGCTCTTGAATACCGCGGTGGAACCGGCGACCTGCATGGGGTAGGTGTAGCTCGCGCCGCCGCCTTCCAGCGTCATGGAACCGCTAGCGATTCCTGCCGGGTTCCTTAGCCCGAGCGGGATTTCCACGTAGACGAACCCGACGATGGCGTGCATCTGTATCGCGATGTCGATGGCGGTGCCGGCCTCGAGCCTGGCGGTGACTTCGCCCTGCTGCATCAGTGCCCCGTTGGCATAGAGCCTGGCCTCGAATTTCCATTTTTCGCTCGGGAAGAGGTCGAGTTCTATGTAGGGCGATTCCGGGTCGATGCTGTAGTGGAGCGTGTCGGCGCCGTAGCAGTCCAGCACCAGGCTGTCCGAAAGCGGTGCCCTGATGTAGTCGAGCTTCATGGTGACCGATGCGGTAGCCTGGATTGCGGGCCGGGCCGACGAGCTTTCGCTCTCGCTGCAGCCTGTCGCAAAAAAGGCGCATACGGAAAGAACCGCGCCGGCTAGGGCGCACGTTTTTAGGGAAGGACGCATGTATACCTCCTGTGGATTAGGGTGTCCTTACCTATAAAACGGATTTTTGCCCGGATTTGTTCCGTTTTTGAACTAAAAAATTAATGCTTTAGTCGGGACTAAAGCCTGAGTCGGGACTTTAAACTAAAGCTTGAGTCGGGACTTGCCGCCGGCGACGCGTTGCCCCTGGAGCTTTTCGGCGCACGCCTTGTCTTGCCGCAGAATCTTGACGAGGGCGCTCGGGCTGATGCCGAACGCTTGCGCCGCGGCCTTGGTGTCGCCGTTCTTGGCCGCCATGATGTCGAATACGTGTGCCACGAACAGCGGGAACAGCGCGTTTCCCGTTTGGATATGCCCGTTGCTGCCGGGGAAGGGAATTTCTTTTTCGGGAGGGGTCTCGCGGACGTTTAGCGCAAGCGCCATCTGCATGCGGTGCAGCGCATGGGTCCTATTTTCTTTGGCGCTTCTCGCTTCGCACGATTTGATTTCTAAATTGTATTCGCGTAGGGTGAGCCATACTCCGGTATTGGTCTTGTTGCGGTGCTGGCCGCCGGGACCGCTTCCCTGGAACCCCTTCTGGGTACAGGCGGAGAGCAGTTCATCCAGACTCATTCTAAGATAGGTATCGCGATGCATGACTTGAAAAATAAATTTCTTTTGTTGCCCCTGTTGCTGTTGGCGGTTGTTTTTGCGGCTTGCGCCGGTTCCGCCGACACGAAGGCCCCCGAGACGGCCCAGGAGAAGAACGCCAAGGTCCAGGAACGCGCCATGGACAAGCAGTCGGCGCTGGAACTCATGTTCCACAACTTCCTGGCGTCGGTTCGCGAAGGCGCCAGTGCCGAGACCCTGTACGATTTCTTGACGGACTCCTCGGAATACTGGCTCGACACGCTCGAGAACCATGCCCGCGTCTACAAGCCCGAAGACCTGGATACCTGCCAGTTCTACGAAGCCTACGTGATTCTCATGTACCGCCTTTACGAACGCGAGCACCTCTGGGAAACCGAAGAAGACCGCATGCTCTACATGCTCCTGAGCAAGAGCGGCATGCTCGACCGCTTTACCCGCCTCAAGCTCGGCCCCATGAAGGTCAAGAACGACCGCGGCAGCATCGGCCTTGCCAAGAGCCCCGAAGTGCCTATCATGCTTTTCGAATGGGATGACCAAACCTGGAAGCTGGACCTCCCGGGCACCATCCCGCTGATTACCAAGGGAATCGAGTCCATCGCGGTCAAGAAAAACTGGACGGGCCGCAAGCTCGCGCTCTACTGGATAGAGAAGGAATACCACATGACGTATTCCCGCCTCGACGAAAGCCTTCTGGAACCCATCGGATTCTAGGTGAAGATGAGACGCCTTGTTTTTAGCCTTGTCTTGCTCACCTTCGCCGTATGTGTGGTCGCTGCGAAGCCCGCTGCCAAGATTTACGGCGCGGTGAGCTCGAAGGAAGCTTTCAGCGGCGACCGCCTTTTCGCGGTGCTCGATTCCGTGGGCGGGACCGGCACGTGGATGGAGTGGGACGTGAACGGCGTGAAGGACCCCTCGGTGATGCTCGCGCTCGACCCGCTCCTGAAGCAGAAGGACAAGCCCGAGATGGTCTGGGTGCTGTCGGAACGTTCCAAGCCGCTTCTCGCCGTGCTCGTACCCAAGGGCAAGGGCGAGGTACTGCTCTTTTACGAGGTGGCCGCCTTCGACGCGAAGCCCGAGAAGCTTTCCATGAACCGCGTGCTCACCCCGTCGGTCGTGTTCCGCGACTACAGGCAGGTGGCTCCGGGGGAGTTCGTGCACCTGGACAAGCCCGACCTCAAGATAACGGCCAACGACAAGCGGGTGCGCTTTACCTACAGCAAGCCCGACAACACGCCGCTGCGTTTCGACAGCGACTATTCCAAGAAGACCTTCGTCGAGAAGCATGCGGAACTGCGCGACTACATGGACTTCTTGCGTTACGAGTATTCCCTGATGCTGCGCGCCTTTGTGCAGTCCACCCGCGGCATGTTCAACTGGCAGCCGTGGCACTGGTACATGCCCGAATGGAACGCCGGGGCGTTTATTAGCGAAAAAGAACTGGAGGCTATCTTGATGAAGGGCGTGAAACCCGAAATGTTCACGCTTTTCAAGAAAAAGGCCGCAGGGGGCGAAATCGTGGAAATGCGCACCAGCGGTAACGGATTCTACGAGATGACTGTTACCAACCCATAATCAATTTTGTAGTTTAAGAACGTGTTGATGTACAAGAGACTTTTTCTGGCTTTAGTGGCTTTCGCGGTGGCGTCTTTCGCGTCTTCGGTTGTCGAGGATACGCGTTCGCGGTTCGTGCTGAACGACGAGGTGATCGACGACGCGGTGCACCCCTGTGTGAACGACCTGGGCGAGGTGGTGGAAGGCTTCACGTTCGTCCCCGAAGACGCCTCGTACGAATCCGGCAACGCCGTGCCCTCGCGCATCTACCATATCGCGGTTCCGGGCAACGAGAAGCCCTCGGTCTCGGTGGCCGACAAGCAGGTCGTGCCGCTCAACAGGCCTTTCTGCAAAGGCGCCGGGCTAAAATTCGGCGGTACATCGGTCAGCGCCCCGTACCAGCGTGACGGCCTCTGGATTGTAGATGTGGCGGTCCCGCTTTTCGTGAAGCATGGCGGCTCGTTCGCCTTGAGGAAGAGTTTCAGGCTCGACGTCGGATTCCCGGCGGCGGGCACCGGGGTGAACCCCGGCGCGCGGGCGGTTTCGCGCGTACGGAACCCCAAGGGCGCCGCCCGCTTCGGCGTAGCGCAGTCCCCGCGCCGCAAGGCGCTACGCCGCGCCGCCGCCTCCGAGATTGCCGATGTGCATTTCCTGGCGCAGGTGCTGGTCGGCGACAAGAACATCTCTACTGTTGCCGAAGACGGCCTCTACGCCGTGAGTTACGCGGACTTCCGCATCGCCATGCAGGAACAGGGACGCCAGGACGACCTCCACGGTATCCGTGTCGACCGTCTCCGCATGTACGGCGCGTCGCCCGACACGCTGGCCGCGCAAGTCCCCGGGGCCGACCTCCGCGCCCCCACGCACCTCTTTGAAATCCCGATAGAAGTCCGCGACCACGGCGGTTCTTCGGGCAAGGGCAACGGAATCTTCGACGAAGGCGACACGATTGTGTTCGTCGGCTACGGCACCAGTTTCTGGAAGCGCTGCGACCGCGAAGACCCCGCGTTCGAGAACGGCAAGATGGACTACTTCTATTCCGTTTCTCCCTATTCCTACTACCAGCATTTTGCGCTCGGCTGGAGTGAATCCGGTACCGGCAAGCGTCTCGACGCCGGCGCCGCAGCCCCCTCGGGCTCCGGCAAGAACATCGACTGGCTCCGCTACGTGCGCGCCGAAAAGGACGTGTTCCTCCGCGATACCTATTACGGCAAGCCGCTGGAGTACGAGTCCACCACGGGCAAGGAATGGTTCTGGGTCTGGCACCACAGACTCGATACCACCGTCGTCGACGAGATGATTTTGGACATGCCCCAGACGAACAGCCTGGAAAGCATGGTAGATGGCGGCAAGCAGTATGTCGCCGTGTCGTTTTTCCCGCATCGCGCCGTGTGGGCCTCCGCCGTAGACGGCCGCAAGTCGCCCGACGGCCTTTCGGACCAGGTCCCGTCCCTGGAACTGTCGGGCAAGCCGCTCATAGAGCGCACGGAAAACGTGAATTTCACGTTCAAGGTGAACGGCCAGAAGTTCGAGAGGCGCTCGACGGCGCTGTTGCCTACGGGCGGATTCCGCATAGACAATCCCGGCCTGAAGAAATCGGGCAACAGGTTCGAACTCACGATGTTGCCGAACGACTTCCAGTACGACCGCTTCGACGGCTACTCGCTCGCTTACCAGTGGACTCCGGTTGTCGATTCCTCGGAATGGCTCTTGCCCGGCAAGGTCTCGGGAATCATCAACATCCCCGTGGGTTCCGCCTCCGACACGCGCGTGATGAAGTTCGTGAACCTGGAACCGGTCGGCCTGCTGAAAATCGCCAACGGCGTGGCCAAGGACAGCGTCTCTGCCGAAGACGACGTGCGTTACCTGGCGTACAGGTCCAGGAGTCTCAAGAAACCCGCCAAGGTCGTGGGCATTGCCGCGAAGCCTTCGGGCATGCTGGGCAACATCGCCAAGATAAATTCCGAAACGGAATACCTGATCATCACTCCCGACATTTTTGCGGCACAGTCCGTGTCGCTGGGCAATTTCCGCGCAAGCGATTCCACCGTGTTCCCGGTGCGTACCACGGTCGTTGCGGCAAGCGATATCTACCGCCACTATACGGGCGGCAGCGCCTCGCCGGTGGCCATCCGCAACTATATCTCTTACGCCTATTCCGTGTGCCCGTCGCTCAAGTTCGTGTTGCTGGTGGGTACCGGCCATTACGACTACAAGAACGTGGTGGTGTCGGCTACGAACTACATGCCGCCGTACGAAGTCGAAGACGCCGTGGTAGAGGATTTCTTTGCCGTGCTCGATTCCGGCGAGAACGTTCGCTTCGGCAATTACGACCTCGACGTGGCCATGGGCCGCCTGCCCGTGAACACTCCGTCCGAATTTTCCGCCTACATCGGCAAGGTCAGGGATTACGAGCAGGTGGGCAAGTACGATCACGGCTCGTGGCGTTCCAACATGTTGCTCTCTGCCGACGATGCGATGAACGGCACGACAAAGGACAACACAGGTCACACGACCTTTGCCGAAGAAATCGCGACAACGCTCGACAAGCTTTCTACCACGCTCAATTTCCGCTGGAACATCAAGAAGATTTACCTTATCGACTACACCTACGATGCCGCCGGCCAGAAAAAGGAGGCGTCGAACGACCTGCTGAACCTGCTGAACCAGGGAATCCTGATGACGTCTTATTACGGGCACGGCTCCAAGACGGACTGGGCCTCGGAAGGCCTCTTGAAGGTCGGTTACATACCGCGCCTCAACAACAGGGGCCGCTACACAATCTTGAATTCTTTCTCCTGTACGGTGGCGCGCTTTGACGACGGCATAGGGCGTTCGCTTTCCGAAGAATTCCTGGTCGCCCCGCGCGCCGGTTCCATTGCCTCCGTGGGCGCGACCCGCGAGACTCTGGGCCCGCACAACAGGACTCTCGGCAAGACGCTGCTCTCGAATGCGCTTAGCGAAAGCGGCATCACGTACGGCGAAGCCTTCCAGAAGCTCAAGAACAACGTTGTACGTTATTACTCGCAGGAACGCTACAATAACGAACGCTACGTGTACATCGGCGAACCCGTAATCAAGATGCCTATCGCCAAGAATACGGTGACGCTCGACAACCCTATCGATTCGCTCAAGGCGCTCGACAAGATGAAGATTTCGGGAACGGTGTCGAACATGAACAACGGCACCATCAGCGTATCGCTGCGTGAAGGCCGCGTGAACAAGAAACTCGGCCTCTCGATATACAGGGCCTCCGGTGTCGAGGACTCCGTGGGAGTCGTGTACGAAGGCGCCCTGCTCTATTCTGAAGACATCCCGGTGGTCGGGGGCCGTTTCGAGACGGAATTCGTGACTCCGAGAAAGCTGAACTTTGGCGATACCGCCGCCGAATTTTCTGCCTGGGCCTACTCCGCGAAAGACCGCAATATCGCGCGCCTGCTCAAGTCCAATATCATGATTTCGGGCATGTCGAGCTACGCGGATTCCCTGCAAGATTCTGTCCCGCCGATTATCAAGATACAGTCCTGCTATTCTGGCGGCCAGGCGACATCCTTTGCCGAAGGCCAGCACGTCAAATTGCAGTCTCCCGCCTGCCTGCAGGTGGTCATCGAGGATTCTACGGCTCTCGATTTCCGCGAACAGGCCGACGAAGGCATTTCTTTCGAGGTGACCGGCGTCGAGGATCCGTATCATCCGTATCCGTATATCGAACAGAGTTCCAGGCGCGTGGTGCTGCGCAAGACGTTTACCTCCGAGGCGTACCCCGAAGGCGAATACGAGTTCCGCGTGCAGGCGATGGATGTGCTTGGCAATACGGGAACGCGCAGGGTGTACGTGGAAATCACGGGCGAACTGAAAGACGGCCTTGCCGACGTGTTCAACGTTCCGAATCCGATGGGCAAGAAGGGGACCACGTTCTATTTCAAGAACCTGGCTGTCGACCGTGATTCACGGGTGGATATCTTTATCTACAACCAGAACGGCCGTCTGGTCAAGGTCATCAAGAACGCAGTCTCTGGCGTTACGCACTGGGACGGCCGCGACAACCACGGGCGTAAACTGGCCAACGGCCTGTATCATTATGTTGTACGCAACAACGTCGCCGCGGCAGGCGATTTCAAGAAGAGTACTTGGACAAAGAAACAGAAACTTTTAATTTCGAGGTAATAAATGGATTTGAGGGATAAGCCCGGTGTCGTGCAAAAATTTTTGGAACGCATGGTCCAGTTCAGGTTGATCTTTTTGTTCTTCTTGGTTCTTTTTTCTGTGATGTTTGTTGCGACGGGGTGGCAGGTGATGAGTTCGCTCCCGCTGGGCGCATCGGAATCCCTGGGAATGTGGATGGCCGACATGGGCGGTGAAGCCTTGGGCGGCGCGAAGTATCTCGGTGTCGCTGCGGTTGCGGCCTTTGTGCTTTTCTTTGTCTTTGGCGGTGTCAAGAGCGGCGTGGGCAGCTTGGTTGCCGTGGCGGCCTTTGTCGGGTCGCTCGTGCTGCTCGATGGTTCCGAGGGCATGCAGCTGGTGTTCTACGGCGTGTTCGCCGCGGTCTCGCTGGTGCTTTTGTTCGTGGCCAAGATAGGCCTTTCGAATGTGTTGTTCCCGTTCGCCCTTTCTTGGCTGCTGCTTACCGGATTCCTGGCTTGGTGCCCGGTCGCTCCCGATAACGCATGGCTTTCTTGGGCGGCGCTGAGCGCACTCGGCTTTGCGGGCGTTGTCGCGTTTGCGCTGAATGCCGGCAAGGAACTGGGCGAGGGGACGCCTGCGACGGGTGCCATTGTCAAGGCGGGCAAGCGCATGGTTTTGCCCGTGACTATCGGCGGCCTGTTGGCGGTAGTCGCGACGTCAGTGGATATGGCGCAGGTTACGGGCAGGCAGGTTGCCGGTGCCGCTGTGCTTTGGCTAGCCTTTGTCGTGTGGTTCTTCGGCTTTACCTTCGGGACTATGGCTTTTGCCCCGTGGGATCGCCTGCGCTCCGGTAGCCGCCGCGTCCAGATGAAGGACAAGAAAAAGAAGAAAGCTTAAGGCTTTTTGCAGTGCGTGTCATGCCCGCAGTGATTGTCATGCCCGCGAAGGCGGGCATCTCCTTTTTATAAAGGAGGTCCCCGACCAAGTCGGGGAAGACATTTAATTACGCGATATTTAGGCTTTGTTCCCTAATGCACTCGATTTCGTTCTTGAGTTCGATGGCTAGTGCCGCGATGTCGGCGCTCTGGCATTTTGTCCCGAGCGTATTCGCTTCGCGGCCCATCTCCTGAAGGATAAACCCGAGGTTCTTCCCCTGCGCGCCGCCCTTCTTGAGCGCATCCAGGAACAGCTTGTTGTGGCTGTGGAATCGCGTAATCTCTTCGTGGATGTCCAACTTGTCGGCCATGATGCAGGCTTCCTGCAACAGGCGCACGTCGTCGATCTCACTGTCCTTCATCAGGGCGTCAATGCGTTCCTTGAATTTGACCTTCCAAGTCTCGATGCGCTGCGGATCAAGTACTTCGACCTTCGCGAGAACATCTTCCAGGTGGGCGACTCGCTTCGTGAGGTCGGCTGCGAGGTTCGCACCTTCCTTTTCACGCATGGCGATGACCCCGTCCAAGGCCTTGTCCAGTTCTGCCTTCAGGTGCTTTTCCCAGACTTCGTTGTCGGCGCCGGCATCGGTAAACTGCAGTACTTCGGGGATCGCGAGGATATGTTCGAGCTTGATTTCGCCGGCGATGCCGTACTTGGCCTGCATGGCCTTGGTGATTTCCACGAACTTGTTCACCGCCGTTTCGTTATAGCACACGGGGATGTTCCCGACAGATCCTTCGCCGAGCGTGATGGAGAGGTTCACCGAGCCGCGGGCGAGCTTTTCCTTGATTTGCGCCTTGAAGTCGTTTTCGAGGTAGGCGAAGTTCTTCGGGATCTTGCTCGAGATTTCAAGAAAACGGCTGTTCACGCTGCGCACTTCGATAACGCAGGTGGTTCCGTTCAGGGTGGATTCGCTCTTGCCGAACCCGGTCATGGAAATGATGGACATAGTGCCTATTACTCGCTTTATTTTTCGGGAGAACATAGAAAAAAATGCGTACTTGAAGGTCGATTTAAGGCCCAAAAATGGCTGAAATGTGCATGTTTATACGTTCGCGGATTTATTTGAAATAAAGATGAAAAAAATGAGGAATATTTATCTATATTAATCCCGAATCGGTTGTTTATTTTTTTTTACAAACTGAAAAGATGGAGGGATAGATGCGTCACCTTTCTGCCACCGTAGCTCTTTTATTCATGGCAAGCTCCGCCTTTGCCGCTATCATTGTCGACTTTGTCGATCATAACGGCTACAAGACCGAGAGCGCAAAACTCGAGGAAGATCAGGATTCCTGGTCTTCGTGGACCAAGGAAAACGGCGTGTTGAAGACGACCATCAAGGGCGACAAGTTCTCGTCGGCGATTGTCGTTTCTGCTCCCGATTGCGATGCGGGCTATCAGAAGCTCGTGGTGAACTACACCAGCAGTTGCAGCGATGGCAATAACATGGCCGCATACGGCTACGATTCTTATTTCCCGACCGATCCCTGGTACGAGATTGGCTCGTTCAAGAGCGGGCAGGAAGTCGACGTGCAGTGCGATGCTTTTACCAAGATTGCGCTACAGGCCCAGACTTCTTCTACGAAGGAATGCAACGTGAGCGTCAGCTCCATCTTCATCGGCTTGCAGAGCGAAATCATGGTTGCCGGTGCGTCCGTGCCGAACATGTCCGAGTACGTGAAATCGGGCGACAGCATCTCGCTTTTGATTCCCTTCAAGGCGAGGCTCGACAGCATCAAGCCTTCCTTTAGCGGCTACTTTGGGAGCGTGAGCCCCTCTACGGCCCAGGACTTTACCGACGGCCCCGTCACCTATACGTTTAGCGCCAAGTCGGGTACCGAGAAACAGACGATCGTGCTTTCTATCGGGAAGGTGCCCGGCGATACGAATGCCAGGGCCACTGTTGCCGGGTTCTGCAAGCTTTCCAAGACGGCTTCGAGCGGAACGAAGGCGGAACTGGTGAAGGCGGGGAACCTCTGTACGGAAGGTACGACAATCGAACATCCGAACGCTTCGGGCGATACGGGAACGGTTACCCTCAAGATTTACAAGTGGGTTCCCGATTCCGTGAAGACCCGCCTGTACGGCCGTTACAATCCGGCCGAGACGTATACAGGTGTCGGCGTAAATTCGTTGGCAACGAAGACCTGGTATTACAAGGGTGAACCGATGGAAAGCGTCTCTTCTGCGACGCCGTTCGACCTGGAGAATACGGTGGTGAAGGTGTCTTCTGAGGCGGGGACTCCCTACTATTACTACAAGTTCAAGTTCGATTATGTCGATCCCGTGAATTTCTTGTACGAAATCGCCTTGGTGGATACCGTTCTCAACCAGTTCGTTTATCCGAGAACTGTCTATGATCCCGAATCTGCCGACGATACGGGCTCGGTTATCTTTGACCTTCCGTACAATGGCACGGTCGCGTCCAAGCTGTTCACGTGCAGCCCTGAAGATTACTACAGCATGTACGATGTGTGGAGGAGCTGCAAGAATCTCTCGTGGGCGACGGATTCCTCGACCTTGAGCGTTTCCGGGAAAATGAGTGGCGACGGCGGCATGTACGTGCGCATGAGCAAGGGCTATGACAAGAAGGTGTATGCCATCAAGCTCAAGAGGCAAAAAGAAGTCTGGCCGCTGTACAAGATAACCGATGTGATTGTCTATGATTATTCGTTGAGGGGCGGCCATTACTCGTACATTTCCGCTTACCCCGGCGAAACGGCGTTGCAGTTCAAGATTCCCATGAACAAGAAGATCAAGAATTCCTACGAAGATGATTTCGACGTGTTCCCGATAGCCATGAACCCGTTCTTCATGTTCGATTATTCCTTCGATTCGGACACTTACTGGGATTATTCGAATAAGATAAAGGTAACGACGGTCAACGAAGATAAGCAGAAGAGGTCCATCAGTGTGATATCGAGCTGGTCCGTGGAAACGGACGTTGCGGAATTGCGCCATTTCTTTGTGCAGGTCGGCTCCGTCAGGATTCCGGGAAAGATTGACCAGGAAAAGAAGTTTGTGAAGGTGGATCTGCCGTTCGAGATGAACCTCAAGCGTGCGATGATTTCTTGGGGTGGCCCGCACGGGTCTTTCTCCAAAAAATACGTGCAGGACAAATACTACGACATTAGCGATACGATAGAGTTCGATATCTATTCTGCCGACAGTTCCAAGAGCGCCCTTTACAAGGTGGCCGTAGCCTACAATCCGGATGCCTTCAAGCCCGCGGCCGATACGTCGAAGAAGGATACGACGGTGAAGGATTCCACCAAGGCGATTCCGCTCGTCTTTAAGCATCACGGTGCGTCGGTCCGTCTGGCCGGCAATACGCTCATGTATCTGGGCAATGTCGCCGATGTGAAGCGCCTGTTCATTTACGATGCCCAGGGCCACATGGTCTATGCCAGGGCCGGCCTCGAGAGTGCCGCCATGGACGTGAGCGCCATGAACCGCGGCGTGTACGTGGTGAAGATCGAGACGGCGAACGGCCTGGTGACCCAGCGGGTTGTTAAACGGAAATAACGCCACCTTTAGGCATTAAAAAAGCCTCGCGATTTAATGTCGCGGGGCGTTTTTAATTGCGTGACTGCGCGCGGCTTAGGCCTTGCTGATGGTCGCGATGACGTGTTCCGAACCGAAGTTCTTGAGCCCGAAAGCGGTCAGGATCTTGCTCAGCGTGTGCTCGCTCTGGAAGTTGATGTTCTCTATCTTGAACCCTTCCTTTTTGCAGAGCGTGTAGAAGTCCTTTACCGTCAAGAGGCGGATGTTCGGAGTGTCGTACCACTCGTAGGGCAGTTCCTTGGACTTGGGCATGCGACCGTGGAGCATGAGGCTTCCGCGGGTGGTCCAGTGACCGAAATTCGGGAACGTGACGATGGCTTTCTTTGCGACGCGCAACAGCTCGTTCAAAAGGGCCACGGGGTCACGGATTTCCTGGATGGTGCGGTTGATAATCGCGTAGTCGAAGCTTCCGTCCTTCAGGTCCGATATGCCGCGGTCGTCCAAGTCGCGCTGGATGACCTGCACGTCTTTTTCGATGCAGTCCAGAATGCCGGTGATGTTCTTCTCGATGCCGAATCCGGTCGCGTTCTTCTTCTTTGCGAGGAAGTCGAGCAAGTCGCCACTGCCGCAACCGAGGTCGAGCACGTGGCTGCCTTCCTTCACGAGCTTGCCGAGCAGCTTGAAGTCGCTCTCCTCGTGGAACACGGGTACCGCCTGCGTGCCCTGCTGCGGGATAATCTTCGAATCGAGGAAGCGGCCAACGGCCTTGCCGAGTTCGCCCACTTCGATGAGGAATCCGTCGTGCCCGAACTGCGTGTCGAGTTCGAGGCTCGTGACCGTCTTGCCGACGTTCAGCAGCGCGCTCGTGATGCGGCGGCTCTCGTGCGGCGGGAACAGCCAGTCGGTGGAGAGGTTCACGTTCAGCACCTCGGCGCCTATATCCTTGAACGCGTTCTCGATGCTGCCGTATTCGGTTTCCAAGTCGAAGGCGTCGGTGGCGTGCGCGATATGCAGGTAGCTGTTCGCGTCGAAGCGGTCCACGAACTTTTTGCCCTGGTAGCGCAGGTAGCTTTCGATGGGCAGGTTCAAATCGAACGGCGTGCTGTAAGTGACGGCGTGGCTCTTGTTCTCTTGCGCTTGTGCGCGCTTGAACTTCTGTTCCATGCCGATGGCGCTGAGGTACGTGATATGGGCGAGCTTGCGTGCGTTCGCGAGGCCCACGTCGGGCTTCTGCGCCTTGTCGTAGTAGTCGCCGCCGTTAAAGTCCGGGTCCTGCGTAATCACGTCGCGGGCCACGACCTCGAATCCGAGCGCCTGGCTCGAGAAGCGCGGTGAACTCGCGATGATCACGATTCTCTTCACCTGTTGCGGGTAGTAGATGGCCCATTTCATGGCCTGGAAACCGCCCATGGAGCCGCCAAGCACGCAGTAGAATTCCTTGATGCCGAGGCCGTCGGCGAGTTCCTTTTGCGCATGCACCATGTCGCCGATGGTGATGATGGGGAAGGTGCTGCCGTAGGGCTTGCCCGTGCGCGGGTTGATGGTTGCGGGGCCCGTGGTGCCCTTGCATCCGCCCAAAATGTTGCTGCAGACCACGAAGAAGCGGTCCGTGTCGATGGCCTTGCCGGGGCCGATGAGCTCGTCCCACCAGCCGGCCTTCTTGTCGTTTTCGGTGTACCAGCCGGCGGCGTGCGCATCGGCGGTCAAGGGCGAGCAGATCCACACCGCGTTGTCGGCTGTGGCGTTCAGCTTGCCGTAAGTCTCGTAACGGATGTTGAGCGCGGGGAGCGTCTTTCCGTTTTCCAGCACAAAACCGGCCTCGCCATAGTCCTTGACGAAGTCCTTTGGCTCCACGGGGCCGATGCTGGATTTATGCAAATATTCACTCATATGCATAAATATAGGAAAAAAGCGAAATTCGGGCAAATCGGTGAAACGAAAAGGCCTTTTTTTGCGCTACATCTGTACGCTTTTTTGTATATTGAACAGAAAATGCCTGATTTTGGAGCAAAAGCGCAGATTGTCCAGTTTCCCAAGTTCCTAGACGAACGCGGGAACCTGAGCGTCGTGGAATCGCAGAAGCATGTGCCGTTCCGGTTCAGGCGTTGTTACTGGATTTATGACGTTCCCGGCGGCGAACTCCGCGGGAGCCACGCCTTCAAGAACCAGCACGAAGTGATTGTCGCCCTTTCCGGGAGTTTCGACGCCGTGATTCACGACGGGGTAGAAGAGAAACGCTATTCGCTTTCGCGCTCCTATTACGGGCTCTACCTGCCGCCCATGCACTACCGTACGCTCGACAATTTCTCGACGAACTCCTTGGCGCTCGTGATTTCTTCTACGCCGTACGAAGAAGACGACTACATCTGGGAACGCGAAGATTTTTGCCGTATCAAGTCCGCATGGACTCCGACGCCTTTGCAGTATGCTCCGGATACCGAGGGAAACAAGGCCCCGGACCTCGCGGCAGTGAAGGCTGCTACCATTGACGACTGCTCTCTCCTGACGCTCCCGCGCCACAGCGAACGTTCCGGCAGCCTGACCTCGCTCGAGAATTCCAGGGAAATTCCCTTCGATGTGAAGCGCATCTTCTATCTGTACGACATTCCCGGCGGCGAGAACCGCGGCGGACACGCGCACAAGGAATGTCACCAGATGCTCGTGGCGGCGAGCGGCGCCTTTGACGTGAAGGTTTCCGACGGCAAGAACGAGAAGATTTACAGGCTGGACCGTCCGTACTACGGCCTGCATGTTCCGCCCGGAGTCTGGGCCGAAGAACTGAATTTCTCTTCGGGCTCCATCTGCCTGGTGCTGACATCGCACGAGTTTGACGAGAGCGACTACTGGCGCAAATACAGCGATTACCTCGCTTTCAAGAGAGGGTAGATGGCCTGGGTCGAGATTACAGCGGACGAATACGCTCGCCATTTTGCAAATCCGGTCGCCAGCTACCTGCGCACGGACTTTAACCTGCTGAACGCCGACAAGGTCGACGCGGTGCGCTTTTTGACCTTTGACGATGACGGCTACCGCATGGGTATCGTTTTCGGCGAACGCGGCGACGAATGGCTTTCGCCCTTCTCGGCTCCCTTTGGCGGCTTTGCCTACAAGGACGACGAGATTCCGGTGGAGCAGGTGGATAATGCGATGGCGGGCCTCGTGGCGTTTGCGCGCGATAACGGCAAGAAGCTGAATATCGTGCTGCCGCCCATGCTCTATGCCAAGTCCCTGCTTTCGAAGACGGTCTCTTCGATGTTCCGCAGCGGCTTTGCCCTGAGCTATACCGACCTGGACTATGCTTTCGACCTGGGCAAGCCTTACGAATCGCTGCTAACTAAGCGCATGGCCCGCCGCAACCTGAAGACGGCGCTTGCGGCAGGTTTCGATTTCCGCAGGGAAGATTCCGCCGAAGGCCGTGCCGTTTCGTACGGGGTTATCCGCGAGAACCGCGAAAGCAAGAACTACGACCTGAAAATGAGCCTCGAGGCCCTCGAGAAGACTGCGGCCGTCGTGGACATGGATTTCTTTACGCTCTACCAGGCGGGTGCGCCGATCGCCGCCGCCATAGTGTACCGCGTGTCGCCAAGGATTGCGCAGGTCATCTACTGGGGCGACGTGCCGAATGACGGCAAGGCGAAGCCGATGAACATGGTGGCCTACAAGACGTTCGAGTTCTACCGCGAGGCGGGTTTCGACTTCTTGGATGTCGGGCCGGCGTCCGTGAATGGCGTGCCCAACGTGGGGCTCTGCTCGTTCAAGGAGACTGTCGGCTGCTTTGTGGACCTGAAGTACGTTTTTGAATTTGACGGGACGCGCGTTGGCGCGGGGGAGTGCAGATGAAGATTCCCTTCCTCGACTTGAAACAGGTGAACGCGCCCTACATGGATGCGCTGAAGGATGCCGCCACGGCGGTCGTGGAGTCCGGCTGGTACATCCGCGGCTCGTATTGCGAACGATTCGAGAAGGAATTCGCCGCGTATTGCGGCTATGCCCATGGCGTAGGTGTCGGGAACGGTCTCGATGCGCTGACCCTCATGTTACGCGCCTCCATCGAGCTCGGGCGTCTCGAACCGGGCGACGAAATCCTGGTGCCGGCGAATACGTATATCGCGACGGTGCTTGCCGTGAACGCGGCAGGCCTGGTTCCCGTATTGGTGGAACCGGACGAAAAGACTTTTAATATTGACCCGGCCAGGCTTGCGGACGCCTGTAGCGTGAAAACGCGCGGGATTCTGGCGGTGCACCTGTACGGGCGCTTGGCCGACATGCCCGCTATTTGGAAATTTGCCGAGGAACGGGGGCTGTTGGTTTTCGAGGACGCCGCGCAATCGCATGGTGCAAAAAACGTCGCCGTAAAGAGCGTCGCGGTCGCCTACAGCTTTTACCCAACAAAGAACCTCGGTGCCCTTGGCGATGCCGGCATGGTCGTCACCGACGATGAAGAACTGGGCCGCGTGGTGCGGATGCTCGGCAACTACGGTTCCGAACAGAAGTACGTGAACAAGTACCGCGGTGTGAATTCCCGCCTCGACGAAATCCAGGCCGCATTTTTGCTCGCTAAGTTGCCGCATCTCGATTCCTGGAACGCGCGCCGCCGTGAAATTGCGGCCCGTTACGTGAGCGAAGTGAAGAACCCGCTGTTGCGCCTGCCCGGGATTCCCGCGAATCCGGAAGAACACGTTTGGCACGTGTTTACGCTGCGCACGCCCGACCGCAAGACTCGCGAGGCCTTGCAGAAGCACCTGGAATCACGCGGTATCGGGACGCTTATCTTTTACCCGATTCCTCCGCACAGGCAGGATGCGTATGCGACTGGCCTCGGGGGCGAAAGCTTTTTGCTTCCCGCGAATCCGAAATTCCCGATTGCGGAATCGATGGCCGAAACCGTCATCAGCGTTCCCGTTTCGCAGGTGCTGACGGATGCGCAAGTTACCGAAATCATTGGAGCGTTGAATGAGTTTGTGTGCTAGAATCCTCCGAAAGCTGGTCCGTACGTCGCGCGTGCGTTTTTACAGGTGCATTTCGACGGCCAAGGCGAAGGGCAAGTTCTGCTCCATCGCACCCGTGCTCTGTGAAGGCAAGGGGCGCGTCACGGTCGGGGACGGCACCATCTTCGGCTACATCGCCGATGCCGATTTTTGGACTTCCTATGTCTTTTTGAACCCGCGCAATGCTGATTCCAAAATTGCCATCGGCAAGAACTGCCAGATTTGCAACCGCTTTACCGCCGTCTCGGAAGGCCCCGGCATCGAGATAGGCGACAACGTGCTTATCGGGACGTCGGTGACCGTGATGGACAGCGACTTCCACGACATAGAAGCTTCGCGCAGGCTTACGGGAACCCCGAAAACGGGCAAGGTCGTAATCGCCGACAACGTATGGATTGGCGACCGCGTGACGGTCCTGAAGGGCACGACCATCGGCAAGAATTCCGTGGTGGCCGCGGGTGCCGTAGTATCCGGCGATTTCCCCGCGAACGTCGTCATCGGGGGAGTCCCGGCGAAGGTCATCCGGGAAATAGGCGGTTGATGGTGGACAGTTCTTCTAAAATCTGGAAGCTGTTTTTCGGCTCGGGTTCGGTGACGCTTTTCAACACGCTCCGAGCCTTCGTGATCAACAAGCTGCTCGCCGTCTTTCTGCCGCCGGCCGCATTCGCGTGCGTGGGGCAGTTCATGAACTGGATGAGCATCGGCCAGGCCACGTCTAGCCTTGCGATGCAGAACGGCTGGGTAAGCCTGACCGCGCAGAACAGGGACAACCTGAAGAACCTCCACGGCGTTTGGCGCGGCGGGTTCCGCCTTACCACTTTTGCGACTGTCGCCACCTGTATTCTCGCTGCCATCTTCTGCTTTGCCGCCCCGCTCGATAAGTTCTTGCCGGGAGTCCCGCCGCGTCTTGTGCAGGCGGCTATCCTGTTTGCGCTCCCGGGAATCCTGGCCATGAATATTGTCACCATCTGCTCTTCGGTGATGAACGGGCTGGGGAAGGTGCGGCGCTGGGCGGTTATCCAGATTGTCGCTTCGCTTTTCCAGATGCTCTGGGTGGCGTTTTTCCTTTATACCGGCCGCCTTTCGGTGCTCTCCATTATCGCGACGCAGTCGGTGGTGGCGGGGTTCTTTGCGGCCCGCGTGGCGTCGCGTGCCGGATTCAACATCAAGACGTTCAGGGAATCGGCCTTGGATATTCGCGGCCCGTGGCTTTCTTATGCCGTGATGGGGCTCGTGCCTATGATTGTGGCGCCGCTCGTGCTCATGTTCGTGCGCTCGCTCGTGGGTGCCGAACTGGGTTGGAACGCGGCCGGAATCTGGCAGGGCGTCTACAAGATTTCGGATTTCTTCGCGTCGATTTTCTCGGCGGTGCTCGGAGTGCTGATATTGCCGCGCATTAGCCGCGAGATGACCCGTGAAAGCTTCCGCAAGGAATTCTATCCGATTTTCGTGCGGATGATCGGATTCACGCTCATCTTCTGCATTATTCTGTTTTTCTTCCGTAGCCTGGTTGTTGCCATATTGCTTTCGGAAAGTTACGCCCCCGCGGCGTACTACATGCCCATCCAGCTCCTGGGCGACTTTTTCCGTTCGGGAGGATGGTGCTTCGGCATGGTGCTGATTGCCCGTCGCGAAACCAGGGCGTTCCTCTTCGTGGAGGTGGGGGCGAACCTGCTGTTCGCTATCGCCACGTTCGTGGGTATACGCCTGTTCGAGATGCAGGGCCCCATGATGGCCTATGCGCTCGAGAACTTCGTGACGTTTGTCGTGCTTTTCGTTGTTGTGCGGAGGCTTAAGTGGAATACTCCATAACCAACATGTTCGCCGAGAAAATGACCGAGGACGTGTACGTGAAGGCGTTCGCGGAAGGCGTGGAGATGGAGCAGCGGGAGCATGTGCCGCTCGTTTCGGTAGTCATGGCGAGCTACAACCACGAACAGTACGTGGAAGCCGCGGTGCGTTCCGTGATGGAACAGAAGGGTGTAGATTTTGAACTTGTCGTGATTGACGACGGCAGTACGGACCATTCGCCCGATATCCTGGAAAAGCTGCAGGGCGAACTCGGTTTCCGTTATGTGCACAGGCCGAACCAGGGGCTTGTCGCCACGATGAACGAACTCCTGTCGATGGCTCGCGGCAAATATTACTGCTCCTTCGCTTCCGACGACATCATGCCGCCCGACAGGCTCAAGAAACAGAGCGATTTTTTGGCACGTCATGTAAACAACGTTGCTTGTTTCGGACAAGTTAAAGAAATGGACGAAAATGGCCACGTGGCCAAGGACGTGATTCCGCTTTACATGAAAAACGTACCGCAGGTGAGCTTTGAACAGGTAATCGTGAGCGACCGCGCGTTGCACGGCTGTTCCGAGATGCTCGTGACCGACGTGGTGCGCGACCTGGGCGGGTACGACAAGCGCTTCTATTTCGAGGACATGCCGCTTTACCTCGCGATTCTTTATAAGTACGGCCCTCAGCCGGCTTCGGCCGATTTCGTATGCTGCTACTACCGCGTCCACGGCGAAAACATGCATGGCGACCATGGCCGCATGTACCGCGAAATCTTGCGGCTGCTCGAGCTGTACAAGGGCCACAAACTGTACCGTACCGCTTGCCGCCGCTGGAAGGCCCGCTGGTTTTCGACCCTGGCCTACAAGGACAGGGGAGAGGCTTTCCGCAAGCTGCCCGAGCTCGCGAGCCTTTCGCCCGCATTCTTGCTGCGCCTCCCGAAACTCTTTATCCCGAAACGGTTCCTCAAGTGCTAGGGGGCTCGGATGCAGAATGACGTGAATACACTCCCTTCTATTTCGGTCTGCATGGCCACCTACAACGGCGCCGCGTATATCGAGGAACAGCTCGAGAGCATCTTGCTGCAGCTCCCTGAATTGGGCGAGGTCGTTATTGCCGACGATGGCTCTACCGACGGGACTCTGGACAAGATTGCCCTGCTTGCAGATGCGCGCATCCGCGTTATCGCTGCCGGCGAGAAACGGCTTGGACCCATCTACAACCTGGAACGCGCCCTGAAGCAGGCGCGCAACGATATCATTTTCCTTGCCGACCAGGACGATGTCTGGCTGCCCGGGAAGGTGGAGAGGTGTGTCGCCGTGTTACGCGATTCGACTCTCGTGATGCACGACGCCAACTTGTTGCGCTGGGTGAACAACGGCCTGGACGAGGCCTTTGTGCGCGGCGGTTTGTATAGCTCTATCCGTCCGTACGGCAGCGGAATTCTCAGGAACTGGCTCGTGAACGGCTATACCGGCTGCTGCATGGCCTTCCGGCGCGAACTGCTCGAAAAGGCGTTGCCTTTCCCCAAGAACTTGCCGATGCACGATCAGTGGCTGGGTCTGATAGCCGAGAAATTCTTCAGCGTGTCGTACATTCCCGAATCGCTGATAGACTACCGCCTGCACGCGGCCAGCGCGACGCATATAGAAAAATCCCCGGCGGGGATTCTCCAGAAAATCAAGTGGCGTCTGGACCTGGCGAAAGCGTTGATGAGGCTGTAGGCAGTTTAACCACTAACCACTTTTTTTTTGAACAACCTCGCCCCAGCCCATTTGCACTAGCGCGCCGGCGCGGACAAGGTCGTTCTGTGCCTTTTCGTATTCCTTCAGGATCTTGCTCCATTCCGATACGTCGCGGACCATCTTCACGTCGTGATGCAGTTTTTTCTGGAGCATGTCCTGCTTCCACTGCGCGGCGGCGGAGAGCTTTTGGCACGATACGTCGAGCGCGTCGAGGTAGGCGGGGAGCGCATTGAGGAAATTCTTTTCGAACGGCTTGGCCTTGGAATTGGCTTCGGCGACGAGGTTCCCCTGCGTAATCGCGTTCTTGCGGATTTCGCTCATGAGGCGCACGATTCGCTCGTAGTCCACCTGCGGCCAGATGAGGCTGAACGGCCACATCTTTTTCCAGTGGAACTTGAACATGGATTCGTGCGCGGTATTCTTGGCCCTCAGGAGTTCCTTTAGGTTGTCAAAAATGACCTGGGATGGCAGCTTGGGGGTCTCGTCTTTTTCGCTCATATTGCCCAAAATATAAAAAAAAGCATTATGGGCTGGCTAAATCAGTTAAATTTCCGCTTTTTAACAAGTTTTTGCTTGCATTTTTCTAATTTGGAAATAGATTAAAAGTGTAAACCTCTATTAAGGGACTATATGGACAATAAAAAATTCAAGATTTTGGCGATTGTCGATGCAGTCATCATCGTGGCGCTCATTGTGCTCATGATGGTGCTCAAGGGCAATTATAACGATCAGGCTCAGGCCTCCGTGAAGGAGCAGGTTGGCGCGTTCCAGGAATCCGCGAACGGCGTGTTGCAGGAATTGTGGAAGTCTGTCGACCAGAACGGCATGGCTTGGAAGCTCGTCTACGCGACCATCACCGGCGACAAGACGGAAAAGAGCTTCAATGCGGCCGTCAAGGCCATCGAAGGCGACCAGGCTGCCCGCTTCAAGCAGCTTTCTTACGTGTTTACCGCCGCGGGCATTCCGCCCAAGGTGCAGAACGACATCAACGAGAAGGGCGGCCTCGCCGACAAGTTCCTGCTGAAGGACGAGGGCGGCGTGAAGGAAGTGGCCTGCGGCAAGAACTGCTCCATCAGCTTCACCTTCGCGAAGGGCAAGCTCAAGGCTACCGACTACAAGGCCCTCGTGGAACTGAACATGGCGTCTAACTTCAAGCTCGAAGCTCCGGCTGAGTTCCACTTCGAATAAGGAGACTAGAGAATGAATATCAAGAATATTGCAATCGTTTTGACAGTCCTCCTTGTGGCTATTGCGGCCATGCTCCTGATGCAGAAGGGCAACTACGTGGACCAGGCCACCGAACATTACAACAAGACCACCCAGAACACGTTCAAGGCCACAAGCAAGATCGTGGAATACGTCGGTAACTCCATCGACGTGAACAAGATGGTCTGGGCGCTCGCTTGCGAAGGTATCCAGACGGCAAAGTCTTCCCAGGACATGGCCAAGCTCGAAGCCAAGTACTTCCCGGCCACCAAGGGTTCCAACAGCAAGGTGAAGATGACCCGCCACTTCGAGGCTTCCACGTTCTACTTCATCGATTCCAAGTTCGACAAGGTGGATACGGACAAGAAGACCGACGTGTGGTTCCTCAACAACCTGAGCTCCATCGACGTGAGCGCGCTGCTCGGCCTGGTGACCCCGGCTGCCACCGCCCCGAGCGAAGAAGAGGAAGAATACGAGGAATAATCCTCGCGAACCTCTATCTTATTGCCTCTCAACGAGATACGATTTCACCAAAAACGACCCGCTCTCCGGGCCGTTTTTTGTTGCGCTTTCTCTTTCGTCTTTCGTCTTTCGTCTTTCGTCTAATTTCTAAATTTACCTCGTAAAAAATCAAACCGAGGTTAATAATGCTCATTCTTCGTGGTACGCCGGCTCTGTCGGATTTCCGTCTCCAGAAACTTTCTTCCGATTTCAAGAGCGCAGGCCTTTCTGTCGCTTCCGTTTACGCTGAATTCCTGCACGTGGTGGATTTGTCCGCCGACCTGACCGATGCAGAAACCGAAACTCTGAAGAAGGTGCTGCACTACGGTCCGGCCCGCGAACCCAAGGCTCTCGAAGGCGAACTCTTCGTGGTTTGCCCGCGTCCGGGAACCATCAGCCCGTGGAGCTCCAAGGCTACCGATATCGCTCACATTTGCGGCCTCCCGGCTATCAAGCGTATCGAACGCGCTATCGCTTACTACGTGAAGTTTGAAGGTGCCGTGCCTGCCGGTGCCCGCGAAAAAATCTCGGCCAAGATTCACGACCGCATGACGCAGGCCGTTTTCGCCGACACCGCTTCCCTGGAAGTTCTCTTCAGCAAGGAAGAACCGCGCCCGCTGAATGTGATTCCGGTGCTCGACCAGGGCCGCGACGCCCTCGTGAAGGCCGACAAGGAAATGGGCCTCGCTCTTTCTCCGGACGAAATCGATTACTTGGTCAAGAATTTCACCGAGCTCAAGCGCAATCCGACCGACGTGGAACTCTACATGTTCGCGCAGGCCAACTCGGAACACTGCCGCCACAAGGTGTTCGGTGCCGAATGGACTATCGATGGCGTGAAGCAGGACAAGTCCCTGTTCCAGATGATCAAGAACACCTACCAGCTCCACAACTCCAACATCTTTAGCGCCTACAAGGACAACGCCGCCGTGATGAAGGGCGCTGTCGCTGGCCGCTACTACGCCGACCCGCGCAACAACAAGTACGACTTCCACAACGAAGAAGTCGACATTCTCATGAAGGTCGAGACCCACAACCACCCGACGGCCATTTCTCCGTTCCCGGGTGCCGCTACCGGTAGTGGTGGCGAAATCCGTGACGAAGGTGCCACGGGTAAGGGATCCAAGCCGAAGGCCGGCCTCACGGGCTTCAGCGTCTCGAACCTCAAGCTTCCGGGTGCAGTCCAGCCGTGGGAAAAGGACTTTGGTAGCCCGTCCCGCATTGCGTCTGCCCTCGACATCATGATTGAAGGCCCGCTCGGCGGTGCCGCATTCAACAACGAATATGGCCGTCCGAACATTCTCGGTTACTTCCGTACTTTCGAACAGGAAGTCGACGCCCAGAACGGCAAGGAAGTCCGCGGTTACCACAAGCCGATTATGTTGGCTGGCGGTCTTGGCAACATCAAGCACCAGCATATCGAGAAGGGCCACATCGACCCGGGTGACCACCTGATTGTGCTCGGCGGTCCGGCAATGCTCATTGGCCTTGGTGGTGGTGCAGCCAGCTCCGTGCAGAACGGTGCCGGTAACGAATCTCTCGACTTTGCCTCCGTGCAGCGCGAAAACCCCGAAATGGAACGCCGCTGCCAGGAAGTCATCGACCGCTGCTGGGCGATGGACGAAGAGAACCCGATTACCTTTATTCACGACGTGGGTGCAGGTGGACTTTCGAACGCCTTCCCGGAACTCGTGAACGATGGCGGTCTCGGCGGTAAGTTTGAACTCCGCAACGTGCCGAACGATGAACCGGGCATGAGCCCGTTCGAAATCTGGAGTAACGAATCCCAGGAACGTTACGTTATCGCTATTGCGGGTGACAAGCTCGACGTGTTCGATGCGATTTGTAAGCGTGAACGCTGCCCGTACGCTGTGGTGGGCGAGGCTATCCCCGAAAAGCACCTCACTCTTACTGACAAGCACTTCGGCACGACTCCGATTGACATGCCGCTCGGCGTGCTCCTCGGCAAGCCGCCCCGCATGATCCGTAACGAAAAGAGCCAGAAGCGCCCGCTTTCGTCTCAGGTCGTCCCGGCCGATGCTTCCATCAAGGATGTGGCGCACCGCGTGCTCGCAAACCCGACCGTCGCCGACAAGACGTTCTTGATTTCTATCGGTGACCGTAGCGTGACGGGTATGATTTGCCGCGACCAGATGGTTGGCCCGTGGCAGGTGCCTGTCGCCGACTGTGCCGTGACAAGCGCAACGCTCGACACTTACGAAGGTGAAGTGATGAGCATGGGTGAACGCGCCCCGGTTGCCTTGATTTCTCCGGCTGCCGCTGCCCGCATGACGGTGGCGGAATCCCTTACGAACATGGCTGCAGCTTGCGTGCCCGATATGGGCCGCGTGAACTTGTCCGCAAACTGGATGGCCACGCCGAACTACGAAGGCGATGGCGCAGACCTCTACGAAGCCGTGAAGTCTATCGGTATGGAACTCTGCCCGGAACTTGGCATTACGATTCCGGTGGGCAAGGACTCCATGAGCATGAGCACCGTGTGGTCTGACGCTCAGGGTAGCCACCGCGTGACCGCTCCGATTTCTTTGGTCATCAGTGCGTTTGCTCCGTGCGCCGATGTGCGCAAGACGCTTACCCCGCAGCTCTTGCAAGATAAGGATTCTACGCTTGTTCTCGTGGACCTCGCTCGCGGCAAGAACCGCATGGGCGCTTCCATCGCAGCCCAGGTTTACTGCAACCTTGGCGATAAGGCTCCGGATGTGGACAGCGCCAAGGAACTCCGCGCCTTCTTCGAAACCATCCAGAAGCTCAATGCGGCAGGCAAGATTATGGCCTACCACGACAAGAGCGATGGCGGCCTCTACACGACGCTTGCCGAAATGGCGTTCGCCGGCCACGTGGGCGTGACGGTGAAGGCCGATGCCCTCAAGGGCAACCTCATCGACGCCCTCTTCAACGAAGAACTGGGTGCCGTGCTTCAGGTGAAGAATGCCGACCTCGCTGCTGTTAAGGCTGCTTTCGAAGCCGTCGGCCTCGGCGATACGGTTTCTGAAATCGCGACACTCAACGATACTTACAACCTGGTCATCGGCGACTACGCCGAAGGCCTCTCGGATCTCCGCGCCATCTGGAGCGACACGACCCGCCGCATCGCGGCCCTCCGCGATAACCCGGATTGTGCCGAAAGCGAATACAAGCTCAAGCTGGAACAGGACAATCCGGGTATCACGCCGAAGGTCACCTTCGACGTGGCGGCGTCCGCCAAGATTGTGAAGGATTTCGCAAGCCGTCCGAAGATGGCAATCCTGCGTGAACAGGGCGTCAACGGCGAACTCGAAATGGCTGCTGCCTTCCAGAAGGCCGGCTTCGAATCCATCGACGTTCACATGACCGACATTCTCGAAGGCCGCGTAAGCCTCAAGGACTTCAACGGTCTCGTGGCTTGCGGTGGCTTCAGCTACGGTGACGTTCTCGGTGCCGGTGAAGGTTGGGCCAAGAGCATTCTCTTCAACCCGAAGGCCCGTGCCGAATTCGAGGCTTACTTCAACCGCAAGGACACCTTCACGCTCGGCGTCTGCAACGGCTGCCAGATGGTCTCCAACCTCAAGGACTTGATTCCGGGTGCCAAGCACTGGCCGCGCTTTGTGCAGAACCTCTCCGAACGCTTCGAGGCCCGCTTCTGCACGCTCAAGGTCGAAGACACTCCGGCCGTGCTCCTCAAGGGCATGGCAGGCTCCGTGCTCCCGATTGCGGTCGCACACGGCGAAGGCCGCGCGGAATTCGCTAGCCGCGAAGCCGCCGAAGCCTGCCTCAAGACCGGTCTCGTGGCGCTGCGTTACGTGGATGGCAAGCACGAATACACCGAACGCTACCCGCTGAACCCCAACGGCTCTCCGTTCGGCATCAACGGCCTCTGCTCCGAAGATGGCCGCGCCCTCGTGATGATGCCGCACCCCGAACGCGTGTTCCGTACCTGCCAGTACTCTTGGCACCCGGCGGACTGGGGCGAAGATGGCCCGTGGATGCAGCTGTTCCGCAACGGCCGCATCTTTGTGGGCTAATTTGGTTGATTAATTAAGCGCTATTCCAGTTCGAGTTCGTTCTGGATGGCGCCTTCCATGCAGAGCAGCCGGCGCTTGATGTCGGTGCCGAGCGCGTAGCCGCTAAGTTTTCCCCTGCTGTTGATGACGCGATGGCAGGGGATTATTATAAGCATCGGATTCTGGTGAAGTGCGTTGCCCACGGCGCGTTCGGCGCCCGGGTGCCCGATGGAATCGGCGACCTGCTTGTACGTGCGTGTTTCGCCATAGGGAATCTCGCGGACCTTCTCCCAAACGAGCGTCTGGAAATCCGTGCCGTGCATCTTGATGGGGACGCTGAATTCCTTGAGTTTTCCGGCGAGGAAGCTGTTGAGCTCGCGGACAGCCTTGGAGTACACCTGCGCGGTGCGGCCACGGACCTTAGCCTCGCTTTCGGGGCCCGCGTAGGCGCATGCTTGCACGCTGCTCGGGCGCACGGCAGCGCTGTTGCCGTCTTCGTCGGGAGTCGCGTTGAAACGGAGGCCGCAAAGCTTGGCCCCTTCGAACGTGAATACCCATTCGCCCCACACGTTCCTGTGGTGTACGACGGTAAAGCGTGAATCCGTGAAATCCATGACCTGAATATAAATTATTCAGGCCCTAGTCGTTTCCCCAGATTTTCAAGATGTCCTGGTAAAGGTCTACGCGGCGGTCGCGGAAATGCGGCCACCAGCGGCGGTTTTCCTCGGTTTCGGCCAAGTTGACCTCGACAATGCTTGCTCCCAGGAAGTCGACGTCGCACTTGTGCATCAGGAATCCGTCGGGAGCGGCCACGAACGAGGTGCCCCAGAACGTGAGTTCGCCCTCGGTACCGATGCGGTTGGCCGAAAGCACGAACGTGCGGTTCGCGATGGCGTGCCCGCGCATCACGGTCACCCAGCTGTCCTGCTGGCGCGGGTAGATTTCCTTGGGTTCGGACTTCATCCAGCCGATGGCGGTGGGGTAGATGAGGATGTCGGCGCCCTTGAGGCTCATGATGCGGGCGGCTTCGGGGAACCACTGGTCCCAGCAGATGAGCACGCCGAGCGTCCCGGCCGAGGTTTTGATGGGCTCGAAGCCCGTGTCGCCGGGGATAAAGTAGTACTTCTCGTAAAAGGCGGGATCGTCGGGGATGTGGCTCTTGCGGTACAGCCCTGCGATGCTGCCGTCACGTTCGAACACGAAGGCGCTGTTGTGGTATATGCCGCGGGCGCGCTTCTCGAAGAACGGGAACACGATGACCGCCCCGATTTCCTTGGCGATGCCCTGCCACTGCTTTACGAGCGGGCTGTCCTTCTCGATAGCCATGTCGAAAAAGTCGGCATTCTCCTCGAACGGGAAATACGGAGTGTGGAACATTTCGGGCAGCACGACCAGGTCGATGCCCTTGCCCTTGAGCGCGAGCGCCTGCTCTACGTACCATCTGTTGTTGGACTCGGCATCGCCGGTCCACTTGCCTTGCAGCGTGGCGGTCTTGATCTTGTTCATGCGATACAATTTAGAAAAGCGCAAGTGCGCGGGGTTCCGTTTTTTCTAGATTTACGCCGTAAAATTTAAAAAGGCAAAAAAATGAAACTCTCCAAGTACTTTTACGTCACGCTCCGCGAAACGCCGAGCGATGCCACCATGCCGAGCCACATCTTCTTGATGCGCGGCGGCTACATCAAGCCCGTTTCTACCGGTATCTACTCCATGATGCCGATGGGTTTCCGCGTGATCCAGAAGATTGTGAACATCATCCGCGAAGAAATGAACAAGATTGGCGGTATCGAAGTGGACCTGCCGGTGGTGCAGACCGCAGAACTCTGGAGCGAATCGGGCCGTTACCAGGCTATCGGCGAAGAACTCCTGCGCTTCAAGGACCGCAACAACCACAACATGGTGCTCGCTATGACGCACGAAGAAGCCATGACCGACCTCGTGCGCTACGTGCTCAACAGCTACAAGCAGCTGCCGGTGATGCTCTACCAGTTCAAGACCAAGTACCGTGACGAAGCCCGTGCCCGCGGCGGCCTAATCCGCGTCCGCGAATTCCTGATGAAGGATGCTTACAGCTTCCACACCAGCCAGGAAGACCTGGACCGTCACTACCAGGAAGAATACGACGCCTACCTCCGCATCTACCGTCGCGTGGGCATTGAACCGGTGGTGGTGCAGAGCGATACCGGCATCATGGGCGGTAAGGTCGCTCACGAATTCATGCTCGACACTCCGAACGGCGAAGACTACCTGATTCTTTGCAAGAAGTGCGGCTACCAAGCCAACCGCGAAATCGCGAAATTCCAGCGCGTGCCGTTCAAGGGCGACGAAAACGCAGCCCTCGAAAAGGTCGCCACGCCGAACAGCGAAAGCATCGACGAACTCACCAAGTTCCTGAACGTTCCTGCCGAATCTACCGCCAAGTGCGTGTTCTTCGACTTCGAAGGCAAGCTCATCACGGTCGTGGTTCCGGGCAACCTCGACGTTTCCGAAATCAAGCTCCACAACTTGCTGAAGGCGAAGGAACTTTACCCGGCCGAAGACAGCCTCATCAAGGCTTGCGGCATGGTTCCGGGTTTTGCTTCCCCGATTAATTCTCACGACACGCGCATCATCGTGGACGAAGCGATTGCAGATTCCTTCGACCTCGTGACGGGCGCGAACGAAGAAGGCTTCCACTTCAAGCATTGCAACCCGAAGCGCGACTTCCCGAAGTTCGAAGTGGCCGACATCGCCGAAGCTTCCGAAGTCTGCAAGTGCCCCTGCTGCGGCGAACTCCTCACGGAAACTCGCGGCATCGAAATGGGCAACATCTTCAAGCTCGGCACCAAGTTCTCTGAATCCATGGGCGCCAAGTTCCTCACCGCCGAAAAGACGACCGCTCCGGCCATCATGGGCTGCTACGGCATCGGCGTGGGCCGCCTGATGGCATCCGTCGTGGAAAACAGCCACGATGACTTCGGACCGATTTGGCCCAAGTCCATCGCGCCCTTCCAGGTGGAAATCGTCCCGATCGGCAAGGAAGCCGAACTCGTGGAACTCGCCGAAAAGTTCGAGAAGGAACTCGAAGCAGCCGGCATCGACGTGCTCGTGGACGACCGCGACGAACGTCCGGGCGTGAAGTTCAAGGACGCCGACCTCTGGGGTTCTCCGGTGCGTATCGCCATCGGCAAGAAGGGCCTCGCCAACAGCGAAGTCGAATGGAAGTTCCGTAACGAGAAGGATTTCTCCATGGTCAAGGTCGAAGACGTTGTCGCCAAGGCGAAGGCCTACTTCGCCGAGTAATTAGCGTTGTCATCCCCGACTTGGTCGGGGATCTCCGACAAAGGCTGTCATCCCCGCGAAGGCTGTCATCCCCGCCACTGTGCGGGGATCTCCTTTTTATAACAGCAAAAAAGAATCCCGCGGACTCCCGCGGGATTTCTTCATTATTGAAAGGGAGGTGCCCGCCCGGCGGCGGGCATGACACTCTCGGCTTACTGGCACTCTTCGAGTGCAGTAATCTTCGCCTCGGTCATGCCCAAGTAAACTTGGGCGCGACTCTCGGCTTGCGATTACTTCTTCTCAGCAGTCTTGGGCATCTGCACGCTAATGTGGATGTCCTGCAACTGCTGGAGGTCGACTTCGCTCGGGCACTGGTCCATCGGGCTCGAAGCGCTGGTGTTCTTCGGGAACGCGATGAAGTCGCGGATGGATTCTTCACCTTCCATGGTAGCAACAACGCGGTCCAAACCAAAGGCCAAGCCACCGTGCGGAGGAGCGCCGTACTTGAAGGCGTCGACGAAGAAGCCGAACTTTTCCTTAACCTGTTCTTCAGAGAGGCCGAGCAAACGGAACACCTTTTCCTGGACTTCCGGGTTGTGAATACGGATAGAACCGCCACCGATTTCCACGCCGTTCAGAACAAGGTCGTAAGCTTCGGCGTTGCAATCCTTGAGGTTGCCACCGAGCATCATGTCGAGGTGTTCCGGAAGCGGGTTGGTGAACG
>NZ_DGUN01000073.1 GCF_002395745.1 Fibrobacter sp. UBA4309 | reverse complement strand
GCAGCTCTGTGAAGTCCAGCTCCAGTGGCGCCAAGTCTTCCAGCAGTACCGCGAAGTCCAGCTCCAGTAAGGAAGCCTTGCCGACGCTTGCCCAGGTGCCGCAATTCTCTATCGAGACTGTCGGGCGTACGCTTCAGATTGCCGGTGCACAGGTAGGGAAGGCCTATACTCTGCTTGACTTGCAGGGCCACGTCTTGAAGAGGGGAGTCGTCGATTCCGGAAACTTCAACCTGGGTGTCCCCAGCGCGGGAACGTATCTGGTGAGCATTGGCTCGCAGGCACGTGCAATTACCGTAAAATAGTCTAAAAGACGATTAATTTTCCCCTCCCGAGATCTTGGGAGGGGCTTTTTGTTTTGGGTACGGGGTGCTATTTTTCCAGCGCCTCGACGACCTTGATGTCGGCGGGGAGCCAGTTCACGCTGTGGAGCTCCGCGGGGCTAAGCCAGCGCGCAGCCTCGTGTTCCAGGAGTTCGGGGGCCTTGCCGCCTGCGATGGCGCAGAAGTAGCAGTGCATGGTCAGGTGGAAAGCGGGGTAGTCGTGCTCTACCGTGCACAGGAACCGGCCCACGTTCACGTCGATTGCCAGCTCTTCCCGGAGTTCACGCGCGAGAGCCTGCTGCGGTGTTTCTCCGGGTTCCATCTTGCCGCCCGGGAATTCCCAGAAGTCCTTGTAGTCGCCGTAGCCGCGTTGCGTGGCGAAATACCTGACGTCCGGCCCCTCCGGAGATCCGGTACAGATGATTCCCGCGACAACCTCGATGCGTTTCATGTGCGCAAATGTAGAATCTTGAAAAAAGGCGTGGCCCATTTTGTAAATTTTATCCAGAATTTGGAGTCTCATGTCTATGAATATCCCTTTCCGTTCCGTCTTGCCGCTTGTCGCGTCGTTTGCTTTCCTTGCAGCCCTTGCCGCCTGCGATGACGACGAATCCTTCAACCCGGTGGGCGAGAGGCCTATCGCGAAGACGCGAGCGGACCTTCCCGAATGTAATGAAGGGCGCGAAGGCAAGGTGCTCCCTGTCGAAGAAGACGGAGTCTCGTTCAGGTGTGAGGACAGTGTTTGGGTTTATGACGTTATGTCTGACAAGCGCCGCGGTAAGGGTAGCGAGTACGACCCGTCTACTGGCTTGCTCAAGGACCTGCGCGACAACCGCACGTATCGCACGGTAACGATCGGCGACCAGGTGTGGATGGCCGAGAATCTGAGGTTCAGGTATTACGTCGGCGCCGAACTGGCTCCCTGTTACGACGACAAGGAGGAAAATTGCGACAAGTACGGCAGGCTGTACCGGGTCAGGAGCTCCAATACGGAGTGTCCCAAGGGCTGGCACGTGCCCGATACAACGGATTACCGGAAACTCATCAAGTCTGCGGAAGAAATCCGTCGCTCGGTCGCGATGACCCTGAAGTCTGCCGACGGGTGGGACGATTACGAAGGCGAAAGCCTGAACGGGTTCGACGACCTTGGTTTCTCCTTGCTTCCCGGCGGCTACATGTGCAGGGATTCCGCGGGCAACGCGGAATATAGGAACTTGGGCTTGGGTACGCTGCTTGCCGACAATGATTTCCCCATAATGCCGGTCGTTTCGGGTGCTTCTTACGATTTTACCTTCAGGTGTATGCTGAATCATGCGGAAGTGACCTACCTCGATGAAATCTGCTACGGCTATATCCGCTGCGTAAAGGACTAGGATTCCCCATGTCCCGTGTAGCAACTTCCTTGTTTGTCGCCTTTGCGGTTCTTCTGGGTGCCTGCTCCTATTCGACGCCCCCGGACCTTTCGGAAAGGGATTCGTGGCCCGGAATGGTGCGTGTCCTGTCGGCGGGGAATTCTGTTACGCTCGGGACTTCTGCCGATGCCGCCAAGTTCAATGAACGCCCCAAGATGAACGTGAACTTCACCTACAATTACTTCTTGGCGAGGAACGAGGTCACTTGCGGCGAATATTCCGGATTGATAAGGAGGCCTTCCGCTTGTGAAGATGATTCCTTGCCTGTCGTCGATGTGACCTATTACGATGCAATCCTTTACTTGAATGCCCGGAGTCGCGAATCCGGCATGGATACCGTGTATGCCTACGTGTCCGTAACGTTCGACGAGAGCGGGCATTGCGTGAATATGGATGGACTTGTGTTCCGGCCCGAGGTTTTCGGATTCCGTCTTCCGACAGAAGCGGAATGGGTCTATGCCGCACAGCGTGAATGGAATCCCGATGCGGCGTGGTCTTCCGACAATTCGGGCTACAAGTTGCATGGCGTCTGTACAGGTGTTTCCGCTGACGGTGATTTTTGCGATATGGCCGGGAACGCGATGGAGTGGGTAAACGACTGGCTTGGACTATTCAGGGACACGTCTGTCACGAACTATGCCGGTGCGCCTGACGGAGGGTCTCTTGGAGAACGTATCGTCAAGGGCGGAAGCTTCCGCAACGCTGCGTCGGCCATCAACTGGTACGGCCGAGGCGATGTCTATACGGTGACTTCGGCGACGCGGTCGGATTACGTTGGCTTCCGCGAGGCTCTTGGCCGGATTCCCGATGCCGTCTGGATGGGAAGTGACGGCAAGACGGGAAAGGGAAGTTTCGTGGAACTGCTCAACTTTTCGGGTGTGAGGTCGCTTACCGGGACATACCAGACCAAGCTCGTTTTCCGCAACGACGAAACGGGAAACTTGGCCTATGTCAACTATTCCGATGCGATGCTGTCTGTCGTGGAAATTGTGGACACCCTGGATTCGTACCATCCGGACATTTCTCCGGACGGCAGTAAAGTCGCGTTCTGCACGGGTCTGGAAGGGGTCGGCAAAAAGTCTAGCGTCTATGTGCGAAACCTGGATGCACGCGGTTCTGGGCTCGTGAAGCTTGATGTGGAATCGGCGGCTATCCCGCGCTGGCGCGTTACCGCCGCCGGCGATACGGTTATCGTCTATGTTTCGGATGCGGGCAACAACAATGACGACGCGCTGTTCTCCGCAAAATCCACATGGCAGGTTCCCTTTGCGAAGGGAAAGTTCGGAACGCCGCAAAAACTTTTTGACGGCGCTTATCACGATGGAGTTGTAGAAGGCCTTGCAGTGACAGGCTCGTCGCTTCTGCGCGCGCGTGTCGGCTCACGCGATACGGTCTGGTATGGCGGTGAACAGGCCTGTAATGCCAGCCTTTCGAAAGATGGTAGCCGCCGCACTCTGTTCCTCGATTTCGGTGGGAATGCCGGCCGTGAGTTCTCGGGTGCAGAATACGGTGTACACGAACGCCTCCTGGTTGCCGACAGTACGGGAAACCTGGTCGGCAGCATCCCTGCACCGGAAGGCTATTCCTTCGACCATGCGGAATGGGTTTCGTCCAGTCTTGCTGTCGCGACGCTGGCCAATGCGGACGGTGCCCATTCCAGGATAGTCTTTGTGAATGTTGCGGATTCGTCGGTGACAGGAATCCTCGAGGGCGAAGAACTCTGGCATCCATGCGTATGGGTGAAGGATTTCCGCGGGTATGCGGACGAATCGCTCGATTTGGATAGTGCCGGAATCTATTCCTTGCCCGGCGATGGATGGGGACCGATTATCATGCGTTACAAGATGGAATTGCTTTGGCGGTATTACGACTCCGTGAATGTGGCGATTCTGGGCTCGTCGCGCCCGATGTATTCGCTGAGTCCTTCCGCTTTCGGAGACGGCTTCTTTGCGGTGAACTTCGCGCATACTCCGAATTCCATCCATGCATCGAGAGACCTGTTGAACAACTACCTTTACAGGCATCTGAAAAGACTCAAGTATGTCGTCGTTTCGCTGGATTTCGATTTCTGGTCCAAACTCGATGTCGTTGGCGGTGGGAACTTCTTTGTAGACGACGCGGTCCGCTATCCAGGCTATGTCTACGACGCCAGTCACGACTTCTGGGAGGCGGGTGTCCCGAAGGGAATGCTCGAAGCGGTTCAGGAGTCGCCAGGCTCGGAACTGGGCTACACCTATACCGATGACCGGGGACGTTTTACTGGGACCGTGTGCGATTCCTGGGGTGGCCCTGCGGCAGTCGAAGGGGATAGCACGCGATTTGACGAACATCCGGAATGGATTGAGAGTTCTTTTGACGCATTGAAAGAAATCGTGCGGAGTGCCGCTGACAGGGATATCTATGTCGTCGGCATGGTCTTCCCGCAGAATCCGGGTTACCGCCAGACGGGATCATTTGGCCGTTACGGCATTCGTCGGAGCCTGACGGCGAAGCTTTTGGACCGGCTCAAGGAACTCGGTCATACATATCCCAACTTCGTCCTGATGGATGAAAACAAGATGGGCGGGCATGACTATACCGACAATATGGCTGTCGATTACGACCACCTATGCCATGAGGGCGTAGAGCAGATCACGTCGCGTCTGGATTCGCTGCTGAGAACGCTAAAGTAGAATTGGTCAAAATAGCACTTGCTTTTCTGTGCACTATTTATTATATTGGTGTACATAAGGGCAGGTGTAAAGATGAACCTACAAGAAAAGCTTAATATTCTGGGAGACGCGGCCAAGTACGACGTGTCGTGTTCTTCGAGCGGATCCAGCCGCGGGGCGCCCAAGGGCGGGCTCGGTAGCGGCTGCAGTGCGGGAATATGCCATACGTGGTCGGCCGACGGCCGCTGCATTTCGCTGTTGAAGGTACTGTTCAGCAATGCCTGCAAGTACGATTGCGCCTACTGCATCAACCGCCGCAGCAACGATATCCCCCGCGCCACTTTCACGCCTAGGGAACTCATCGACCTTACGCTGGAATTCTACCGCCGTAACTACATCGAGGGGCTCTTCCTCAGTTCCGCCGTTGTCGGGAGCCCCGACGCCACCATGGAAAAGCTCGTTTACGTGGCGAAGGAGCTGCGCACGGTCCACCGCTTTGGCGGCTATATCCACCTGAAGGCGATTCCGGGGGCGAGCCCGCGCCTGCTCTACGAGGCGGGCCTCTACGCCGACCGCAGCAGCGTGAATGTCGAGATTCCATCCGACAGGCAATTGCAGTACCTCGCTCCCGAGAAGAACTACGAATCCATCTTCAGGCCGATGAACTTTTTGGCTGAACGCAAGCTGGAATACTCTGCGGGCAAGCGTTCCCGCTATACGCCGAAGTTCTTGCCGGCGGGGCAGAGCACGCAGATGATCGTGGGGGCGTCGGGGGAGTCCGACCTGCAGATTCTGCGCCTTTCCGCGGGCTTCTATCACCAGCAGCGCATGAAGCGCGTCTATTTCTCGGGCTACATCCCTGTGAATGCCGACAAGCGCCTGCCCGCGCTCACGACAAAGCCGCCTCTGCTCCGCGAGCACCGCCTTTACCAGGCCGACTGGCTCATGCGTTTTTACCATTTCGGCCACGAAGAGATTCTGGACGAGTCGAACCCGAACCTCGATCCGGATTTGGACCCGAAGGCCATGTGGGCGTTGCGCCATCCGGAGTTCTTCCCGATAGATTTGCAGACCGCCGACTACGAGATGATTTTGCGCGTCCCGGGAATCGGCGTGAAGTCGGCACAGCTTATCGTGAGCGGCCGCCGTTTTTGCAAAATCCGCCTGGAACAGCTCAAGAAGATGGGGGTAGTCCTCAAGCGCGCGAAGTATTTCATCTTCAACCCGGATGTTCCTGCGAACTTGCGCAGGCTTTACCCCGAGATGTTGCGCCCGCTGTTGATTGCCCGCCCTAAACCCGCCCAGCTTGACTTTTTCAGCCAGTTGCAGGCGCCCTCGCTCCCGGCTCCTGCCCAGCTCAGCATCGCCGTCTAACTGTGAGCTATGAGCAATGAGCAGTCATCCTTGGCCTGTCATCCTCCGAAGGAGGAACCATCACTTTTATTTAAGTGGTTAGTATACAGGAATGTAATAATCGAGACATCCTAACCACTAGCCACTAACCACTAATCACTAAATCGGGATGACTCGGTAACCGCGACCATCCCACACCCCACATCCCACATGTCTCTCTCCATCTCATACGATTCTTCTTTCGACGGTTTCTTGAGCGTTGTCTTCGAGACGTACCGCCAGCGTCTGGACGTTGGCGACATCGTCCCGGAACGCCCCTACGATTCCGACGTGACGCCGTCTGTGGACCTCTTTATGCAGCCATTCCATGTAGAGACGAATGCTGATTCTGCATCCCGCCTGCGTCGCGCCGTCGTGAATATGGCGGGGGAGGACGTGCTCAACCTGCTCGAGACGGCTTTCCGTTCCGAGGAACGCGGCGTGGAGATGAAAATCCTTGCCTACCTGCGCGTGCTTTTTTCCAAGTCCGATCCCGGCTTCGCCCGCAATCCGACGAGCTCGGAGATGCTCCCGCTGTTCCTGCTTGCCCGCGCCGTGCGTCACGAAGCCGGCGGCATGCTTGGGATGGTCCGTTTCAACAAGGCTCCCGACGGCTCCTACATTGCCGAAATCGAGCCGAAATACGATATCCTAGAGATGATTGTCGGGCATTTCCGCGGGCGTTTCCCCAACGGGCGCTGGGCCATCGTCGATGTCAAGCGCTGTTACGGGGCGTTTTACGACGGCCGCCACACCGAGATTCTCGACTTGCCCGACACGGATACGCTTTCGCGCTCCATTGCGGAGAAAGCCCCTCCCGACGAGTTCACGCGCATGTGGAAGTCCTATTACGACACCATGGCCATCAAGGAACGCCTGAATCCGCGCCTGTTGCGCCGCTGCCTGCCCGTACGTTACTGGAAACACCTGCACGAACGCCAGCAGAACCTGGCCGGTCCGGCGAGCCGTCCCACGGCTTGAGAAATTTTCGCTTTTACCGCTTGATGCCGGTCTTGATGATAATCGTTTCCTTGTGGCCGTCTTCGAACGAGAAGATGTTCGCGATGTTCATCGAGATTACCCACAGCAAGACGTACAAACCGCAGGATTAGGCCCTGGGGTATTGCTCCAAGCCTGGCTTTTAATATATATTTCAGGGAACAGGAGCCTCTTATGCGTAAAATTTTGACCGGCTGTATCTTGACCGCCTTGCTTGCCTCGTGCTCGGGCGAGGATGACTCCGTTACGTACGATAATTCGTTGTCCAAGGAGGTCAATACCATTTACGATTTGGGCAAATGTACCGATTCGCGTAGGGGCGAGTTTGTCTATGTCGTGCAAGATGAGGTGGAGTATTTCTGCTATTCCGGGAAATGGATCCGCGAAGACGAACTGGGGAAGGAATCGTCTTCTTCGGACAAAGTGTCGTCGGACTCCGATGACGACGAATATTCCGAGTCCTCTACAGGCAAGGATTCGTCGAGTTCCGCAGAAGACAAGTCCTCTACAAGCAAGGATTCGTCTTCTTCCTCCGTAGATTCTTCTTCGGACAAAGTATCGTCGGCGACATCTTCCTCGTCGGGGACGTCTTCATCGGTGAATTCGTCTGGCAGCTCCGAAGCAGGCAACGGCAAGGTTTTCGTAGACCCGCGTGACGGCAAAAAGTACCGCATGGTGACAATCGGTTCGCAGACGTGGTTCGCGGAAAACGTCAACTACAGGGGCAACGACGTGACGAGCTATTGCCATTCCGGCAAGCCCGAGAACTGCGACAAGTATGGATCGCTCTACGACTGGGATAACGCCAAGAAGGCATGCCCGAGCGGGACGCACCTGCCGACCATAGAAGAATTGCGGGAACTGCTTCACTTTGTCGGGGAAGACAGCTCTGCGGTTGTGCTCATGGCCGATACCGGCTGGACCAGGGACGACGGTTATTTGGGCACGGACAAATATGGGTTTGCGATGCTCCCGGGAAGCTACAAGGCCAGCAGCGGCTATGGTTCTTCGCTGGGATGGTGCACCAATATGTGGACAGCATCGGATAGCGCTGGCTTGGTATACGCGGTGTATCTAGGATGGAACCTGCCGTATGCCTCCATCGGCGCATACGATCTGGCTGATGGGTGGGGAATGTCTGTCCGCTGTATCACGGGGGAGTCGAAACCGTCGAGCTCTAGCAGCGTGAAATCAAGTTCCAGTAGTGCAAAATCTAGCTCCAGTAGCGCGAAATCGAGTTCCAGCAGTGCAAAGTCGAGCTCCAGTAGCGTGAAATCGAGTTCCAGCAGTGCAAAGTCAAGCTCCAGTAGCGTGAAATCAAGTTCTAGTGAAAAGAGCTCTTGGCAATTTCTGAACCCGGCAATTTCGTACGGAGAGATGACTGACAGCCGTGATGGGCAGGTCTACAAGACGATTGTAATCGATAACATCACATGGATGGCCGAAAACCTGAACTTTGAAAGTGCCAACAGCTATTGTTACAATGATTCGTCTAAATATTGCGCTACATATGGTCGCATGTATACATGGTCGGCTGCGTTAAAAGCGTGTCCCGATGGTTGGCATTTGCCATCTTATGATGAAGCATACGCTCTTACAGGCCCCGATCTTAGTGGACAACTGAAAGGTGGAGACAAGCTTAGATCCATGGTGGGGTGGAACGAAGATGGTAGACCTGGTCTCGACACGTATGGTTTTTCGGCGAGTCCCGGTGGGAGACGGATCTCATCAGGGCAATATTATGCATTAGGTACAGAAGTTGGTTATTGGTTTATTGTCGAAGATGGCGACATCATCTACGATTGGGTTATGGAATTTCATCACGATAGCCCGAACAGTATGTTAACGAGAGAAAATGAGGATTGGGCTTATTCTGTTCGCTGTGTGAAAGACGCTAAGTAGTTTTCGCTTTTCACATCTTCCTTTTTTCCTTTATTTTTATATATTTTGATATACCTCAAGTATTTGGGGGTGCTCTCAACCAGATCACCCCCGGTGCTTCGCACGGGGGTGATCTGGTTTCGACAGGGTCGCCGAAGTGTTAGTTGCAAGCCGAGGTCTCAGACGAGGGCACTCGTAAAAAAGTCTGAAAAAAAATAAGTGCTGACGAAAACTACGCACTCGCTGCCTAATTAAAGGCAACGCCGGGCCTCATTCCGCTCCCATCGGGGTGAACGTCCGGTCGCAATATGGGATAGGATGCATCCATGCCTGGGGAATGCGTCCGAGATTTACTAGGCTGGTCAAACTCTGCGCCGACCTTCTTGGGCGTGGATAAGACGAGATCTTAAATACGAAGGGAAAGCTTGTAGGAACGTGCATGGACGTGATTTTGGACAGGGGTTCGACTCCCCTCACCTCCACGAAGGGGTAGACACAACGTGTCTACCCCTTCGTGTTTCTACGAGACGGGCTCACCGAGTTCGTTTTTTTATTTTGTTTTTCTATTATATTTTGGGTATGGAATACCGAATACTGATGCGCTTTGTGGGGGAGAGGGACGCCCTTTCCCAGATCTGGGAAGAAATGACTTCCAATTACCCCGAGGTGGAACTCCCCAGCGAAGATACCGGCGACTGGTATTCCGTTGACGAAGTCATGAAAGACGAGTACGAATGCCGTTTCGAGGAACTCCCCGAAGAAGAACTCCTGGCGATGGATGGTTCCATGGTTGTCGATGGCGAATTTCCCGAAGAATTCTTATCGGAGCTCATGGAACGCTACGAACGCGTATATGGCGTCTTCAAGTGGTCTTCTATGGAAGTCGGTATCGGCTGCGGTGTGAGCGAAAGCTGGGGCGAATTCGTCGCCGATTACGCGGATGACGGCTCTGACGAGGCTTTCGAGATCTCCGAGGCTGTCCTCGGTTTCTAAAAAAATTATATTGGCTTTTGGGGATAGTGCTTTGGTGTGTGGAGGTCTTATGAATCTTAAAATCGTTTTGCCGCTTGTCGTTGCTGCCGCAACTACATTCTCTTTTGCTGTCCTTGACTTGCCCAGTGCACAGCCCAAGGTCGACGCGTCCTACTGGAACGCGGCTCTCGACAGCACCTGGCAAGGTCTTGTCCGCCGCAATATCAATCCGTACAGCGCGGGTGCCGGCCTTATTCACCGTCCCAAGAGCGAAAAGCCGGGTGACGCGGTAAGCGAAGGCGTCGGCTACGGCATGCTGGTGGCCCTCTACGCCAACGACCAGGAACGCTTCAACAAGATGTGGGAAAAGGCGAGCGAGATCATGTGGCAGGGGAGCTACCACGACTGGCACATGAATCCCGACGGCAACATCCCGGAAGGCGGCCACGGCGCCGCTACCGATGCCGAAGAAGATATCGCGCTTGCCCTGATCTTTGCGGACAAGCTCGTCTCTGCCGGCAAGTGGACCGCCTATACTTCGCCGTTCCTGCAGAAGACTTATGCGGAACAGGCCCAGAAACTCCTGGACAAGATGTGGGAATCAAAACAGATCCGTTCCGAAGGCGTTGTCGCTCCCGGTGCCGACTGGGGTGGATACGATTTCGTGAACCCGGGCTATTTCTCCCCGGCATGGTACAAGGTCTTCGAGAAGTTCGACAAGAACGACGCTTTGCGCTGGACCAAGGCCGTCGACAAGAGCTACGAGATTATTTCCAAGAGCCCCGGCTACAGCATGGGCATGGTTCCCGACTGGATGACTCCGGACGGCGGCTGGGTCGGTTCCGAAGGCCTGGGCTACAACGCCTATTTCAACAGCCGCGCCTTTTTCAAGGACGCTATCCGTATCCTTTGGCGCTGCGCCATTGACGCCATCTGGTTCGACGAAAGCCGTGCCAAGGAATTCCTCAAGAACGCGCTCAAGTTCATCAACGGCAAGGGCGGTGCTGCCGCATCGAACTTCTATCAGATCGAGAAGGCCGGCGAACTTCTGCCCGCCGATGACAAGTGGATGGAATTCAACGGCGAAAAGGATTCGACCACCTGGCGCTACCGCAGGGAACATAGCCATCTGACAATCGGCATGTGGGCTACGGCCGCCATGGCCGTGGGCGAGAAGGCCGACAGGATTGCCTTCAGTGAAGAAATGGGCAAGTTCTACGAAGGCGGCGATTATTTCGGTCTCGCCAAGGATACGTCCGGCGCGCTCGAGGACACCCTCCACAACGAGATGTATTTTGACCAGTTCCTGGCCTGGTTCGGCACTTCGCTCATGAGCGGCGTGTTCGTGAACGTTGTTGACGCCATTGACAACCCGAAACAGCCGACTGCCGGCGATTCCTCTTCGTTGACCAAGATCGAGTTGCCCGACACGTCTGTCGTGATGCCGCCCGATTCCGGGGATATCGGCATAGAGAAGGTGCTCGAAGAGATTCCCGAAGGCATCCGCCTTGTCGACATGAAATCCAGCATGCGTCTCTCGGTGAATTCCAATGCCGCCTGGAGCGTCTATGACATGAACGGACACAAGGTGGGCGAGGGCGTCGGAAGAGAATTTGTATGGAATACGTTCCACCGCAAGGGCGTTTACCTGGTGAAGGCCTCCACGCGTACCGGGAACTACCTGCGTAAGGTTCTTGTCAAGTAGATTCCAGGATTAGTTAGAAATTAGTTTATCGCATATCTCCGCGAGCATGCGTTCGTGCGTGCAGACTTCTGCCGAGACGCCTTCCAAAGTGCCTGTGGTGTAGAACGACGTGCACGCGCATTCGTGCATGCAACAGCGGTAGCGGATGGCGCATCCTTCGCATTCCTGCTTGTCGCTTTCCAGGAAATCGCGTAGCTTTTTGCAGGCGCCTTCGTCAAATCCGGTAAATACGTTCCCTTGCAGGTACGGCGCGCTCTCCTTCGAGGTGATGAACCGCGAGCACGGGAAAATGTTGCCGTTCGTCGCGACGCCGATGGTGCCGTCGTAAACGTGGCAGGAATACTGCCTGAATCTCTTTTCCAGAACTAGGAGCTTTATTTTGTCCTGAATGGTCCCGAGAAAGAATTTTTCGCCCGCCTTGCGGCATTCAAGCCAATACTGCGCCATTTCGCGGTATTGGTCGGCGAGGTTCTCGAATTCGTCTCCGGTCCATTTGCCGTCGAAGTCCACTGCGGTGGCGATGCTCTTGAAACCCTGTTCGTGAAGCCAGCGGATGCTTTCGGCAAGCGTGCCTACATGCGCACGCGTGATGGTGCTGAGCGCGGTGGCGCCGAGCTTCACGAGCCTCGGGATGTTCCATTCGATATCCTTGAAACTGCCGCGCCCGTCGGTGGTGCGGCGCGCAATGTCGTGGTGGTATCCGGGACCGTCGAGCGAGAGGAAAATGGTGAACTTCTCCCTTTCGCAAAAATCCAGGAAAGCGTCGTCGAACAATGTCCCGTTCGTATTGATCACGAAACTCAGCCGGAAGTCGGTGCCGATGCGGTGTTGCACCATGGCTTCGGCAACCAGAGCTTTTGCGAAGCCGACGCCGCCCATGATGGCGTCTTTGCGCAGGAGCGGTTCGCCTCCGAAAAATGAAACGATGAGGTGTTTTTGCTTGAACGAAATGGTCCGCTCGAGTCCTGTGCGTATTGCCTGTTCAAGAGTCGCATTATCCATGACCGCATGGCGGCAGGCCTGCGTTTCCTTATAATAGCAATAGGAACAGCGCAAATTGCACTGTTCCGTAAGGCATAGGACTAGGTTCATCCCGTGATATCGTCGCGCTCGAAGGTGGTGACCATGCTTGCGGCCATACAGCCGCCAGGGCGGTCTTCGCACATGTGCACTTGGATGCACCACGGGTCATCATCCGGGCATACATCGCTGTAGTCGTTAGAAGAACTTGTGGGGTCTAATGGCCAATTGTTCCATCCGTTGCTCGAAGAACTTGACGGCGTGGTGGCGGAACTCGCGGGCAAAGCCTCGCTGGAGGATTCCGGAACTGTCACAGAACTTGCTGGTGCCGCTTCGGAACTGCTCGATTCCATCAGGGAGGAGAGCGCTTCTTGTACGGAACTGCTGACAGGTTCGTTGCTCAGGGGAATGTCGACGGCCTGGCTCGAACTTGAGGGCGTCAGGGGCTCGCTGGAAGTGACGGATGCGTCGCTGGTGGGGACATTCGCATCGGCGCTGCTGGCGGGTCCCTGCGAGTCGGCGGAGCCGGGGACGCTTTCAACGGAATTGGGCGTGTTGTTGTCGGGAGTAACGGCATCTCCGGTTGCCGACATGCTGTCGTCACAGGCGCTCAATGCGAACGAAGCAGTTATACCGAGTGTGGCAGCTATGGCGCTGCTCACCTTCCTTTTTTCGATTTTCATTAATACCTCCACACTTTGTACGAAAATACATTTTTTTGAGGGAAAACGGCTGTAAAAAAAAGGAATGCAATACTCCGTGACCAAAAACAAGAAAAACCGCCCCAAAAGGCGGTTTTTCCCTGTATCTTGATAATACGGCTTAAGTCTTGTCTTCGCCGCGGAGCATGATGACCTTGCCCGTGCGGATGTATTCGACAATCTCGAACTTCTGCAAGAGGCTCTTGAGCGTGTCGACCTTCTGGCTGTTGCCCGTAATCTGGATAATCATGGACGTGGCGGTCATGTCCACGGTATTGGCGTGGAAATGGTCGCACAGCTGCAGAATTTCGGTACGCTGGTCCGGAGTGCAACGCACCTTGATGAGCGCGAGTTCCTTCTCGACGGCGTCCGTGCCGGTATGGTCCTTCGCCTGCACAACGTCCACGAGCTTCTCGAGCTGCTTGATAATCTGCATCAGGATCTCGGGATTGCCGTGGGCGATGATGTTCATGCGGCTGAAGTTCGGGTCGAGCGTGGGGGAGACAACGAGGGAATCGATGTTGTAGCCACGGCGGGAGAACACGAGGGCGATACGCACGAGCACGCCCGGGCGGTTCGCCACCAACAAACTGATAGAATGTGCTATGTCTTTTATCATGGTAATGTCCTCCTATTACGTCGATCCCGTGGGTTTTTCGAGCTGCGCCTTGGGCGGTTCGGTAATCATGGCGGTGAGCGGGGCGCCGGCTGGGATCATCGGGAACACGTTGTCTTCCTTTTCGCATTCGCAGTGGATGAGAATCGGACCTTCGTTGTATTCGAGCGCCTTTTGGATAACGCGTTCGGCGTCGGCGGCGCGCTTGATGCGCAGTCCCGGGATGCCGTAGGCTTCGGCGAGCTTCACGAAGTCGGGGTTGCCCATCATGTCCACGCTACTGTAGCGGTGGTCGTAGAAGAGTTCCTGCCACTGGCGCACCATGCCGAGGTACTTGTTGTCCATCACGAAGATCTTGATGGGAAGCTTGTGGATGGCCGCGGTCGCGAGTTCCGCTTCGGTCATCTGGAAACCGCCGTCACCGCTGAAGCTGAGCACTGGCCAGCCGGTCTCGTTGCCGAATGCGGCGCCGATGGCTGCGGGGAAGCCGAAGCCCATCGTGCCTGCGCCACCGCTGGAGTGGAGCTGGCGCGGATAGTTTATATGGAAGAACTGGGCGACCCACATCTGGTGCTGGCCTACGTCGGTCGTGACGATGGCCTTGCCGTCGGTGAGCTTGCTTGCAGTAGCAATCACGTGCTGCATGCGTAAGCCGCCCTGCTTGGGATAGGTGAGCGGGAAGCGCTTTTTCCAGGTCTGGCAAGTCTTGACCCAGTCGGCGGTGTCGAGCTTGTGGACCATCGGGAGCAACTGTTCGAGCACGAGCTTCGCGTCGCCGCACATGAACACGTCCGGCTGCAACACCTTGCCTTCTTCGGCGGGGTCGATGTCGATGTGCATCTTGATGGCGTCCTTGCAGAACACTTCGAGCTTTCCGGTAATGCGGTCGTCCCAGCGGCTACCGATAGAGAGGATCAGGTCGCAGTCGAGCACGGCCTTGTTCGCGTAGATGGTGCCGTGCATGCCGAGCATGCCGAGCGAAAGTTCGTGGTCGACGGGGAAGGCGCCGAGGCCGAGCATGGTGCAGCACACCGGGGCATTCAGCTTTTCGGCGAGCTCGCGCACCTGGCGGCTTGCTCCGCTGATCATGGCGCCGTGGCCCACGAGCAGCAGCGGCTTCTTGGAATTCTTGAGGAATTCGGCGGCCTTCTCGACGCTCTCGGTAGAGGCGTAAGTCGGAATCTTGTAGCCGGGCAGGTCCATCTGGTCGGTGAAGGGTGCTGTGCAGGGGCCTGCGGTCACGTCCTTCGGAAGGTCGATGAGCACCGGGCCCGGGCGACCCGTACGGGCGATGTGGAAGGCTTCCTTCATCACGCGCGGGAGGTCGTTGGAATCCTTCACCAGGTAAGAATGCTTCACGGCCGCGAACGTCATGCCGCTCGTGTCGCATTCCTGGAAGGCGTCCTTGCCGAGGTTCGGGGTGGTCGTCTGGGCGGCGAGCACCACGATGGGGCTCGAATCCATGAGGGCGGTGTAGATGCCGGTAAAGGTATTGGTAGCGCCCGGACCGCTGGTCACGAGGGCGACGCCGACCTTGCCCGTCTGGCGGGCATAGCCGTCGGCCATGTGGGTGGCGCCCTGTTCGTGGCGGCTGAGGACGACTTTAATATTGGAATCGAGAATCGCGTCAAACATTGGGATGGCGGATCCACCAGGATAGCCGAAAATGGTGTCGATGCCTTCGCGTTTCAGGCATTCGATAATCACTTCGGCACCGCTTAAGGTTTTATTTGCCATAATTTTTCCTGTTTTGAAGTGTAATTTTTTCAATTATATGGAAAAATATAACTATTGTCCTGGAACTTGGCAACTTGGAATGGCTTTTGATTTTGATAAATTATAAAAATTTTATTCAATTTTGTGGTTGTTTGCTTGGCTTGTGTTTGAAATTGTGATGTTTTACTATAACTTTTGTGTGTTTTTCAAAAAGCACTTTTAAAAATGGTGTGTTTTGGTGTAAACTTTTGGCTTTGTTTGTTTTTGCTGTCTTGAAAACGGCTCTTTTGAGTCCCGATTTTGGGCCTGCAAAAAAATAGTGCGAAAAAAGCACATTTTCCGGGAAAAATCCGTTATATGGGTATGGACGCCCCAAAAAAAAGGAACAACATGGACGAACTTTACCCCCTTTCTCAAGACGTGGAACTACTCCCGCGGGAAAAAATCCAGAAATTTGGCCCGAAATCCCTGAGCAACGAGGAACTTTTCGCGATTGTGCTCGGCAGCGGCACGCACAGTTGCGATGTATTCGAACTTTCACGCAACTTGTCGGAACACCTCTCGCGGGCAAGCGAACTCCCTTCGCTCGACTCCTTGGTCAAGATACGCGGCCTCGGCATGGTCAAGGCCACCCAGGTGCTCGCATGCCTGGAACTGTCGGCGCGCTACGTGCTGGGAGGGAAGGTGTGCCCGGTAAAGAGTCCCGAAGACCTAGTGAAACGCCTCGCATACCTGAAATACGAGCGCCAGGAGCATTTTGTACAAGTTTCCCTGGATTCTGCGAACAACATAATCAAGGTCCACGAGCTGACGCGCGGGCTCGTGAACCAGGCCCCCGTACATCCGCGCGAGGCATTCGCCTGTGCCATCGAGGACCGGGCGGTTTCCGTCATCTTTGCCCACAATCACCCTTCGGGCAATACGGAGCCCAGCCAGGAGGACTTCGGCATCACGCGTATCCTGTGTGCGGCCGGCAAAATCATCCAGATTCCGGTAATTGACCATATTATAATAGGACGCCGGGGGGTGACCAGTCTTTGTCGGGAACATCCCGAAATTTTCGAGGGATTTCTGCCCAAAGATGTAAAAAATTGTTTATAAATGACCCTGGAGGGGGTAAAAGTGTGTTTTTCGTCTCATTTTTGGCAGTTCGGCAGGCCAGATGTCCTTTATAAGAATTATATTTTGTGCAGTATAAGTTTAGGGAAAACCTACTAATTAAGGAGACTCTATGAAACGAGTATTGCCTGGTTTGGCGTTGGCGCTGGCAGTCGCTGCCTATGCGGGTCACCCGCAGACCATTAACAAATACGGAATGGTCGGTGTCAATAAGACTCAATCGGCTCAATCTCTGGGCCATTCTAAACTCGCGTTTACATTGCTTGGTGATGCGACCTTCGGAAACGACATGTATCCGCTTGTAGCTGATCCCATGACGGGCGTCGGCTATTCGATGGTCGACTTCACGCCGGTTGGCATGCAACAGAAGGCCACGATCAATGACTTCACCGGCATGAGCTTCTACACGGGTTTCGCTATCGGTATCTTGAACTATTTCGATATCGGCGTGACGCTCCCGATTTACTACGACCAGTTTACTGGCCAGACCGCCTGTACGGCCGAAGAGGCCAACCCGATCCTGGCACCGGACGGCACCGTGCTACAGCCCGCGACCTGCGACCCGTCCCCGATCAACTCCACCAAGAACGGCTACATCGGCAACATCCGTGCTGACTTGAAGGCCAGGTTCCCGCTTCCCGAAGACCAGCCCATGGACGTGGCTGTGTTCGGCCGTTTTGCTTTCGGTACGGCGAACAACGAAAAGCAGGGCGTGTGGATCCGTGAGCCGGAATACATCAACAACACGAACGGCATCGCTTTCCCGTTCGGTTCCAAGAACAACACGCTTACGGCCGGCCTTGCCGTGTCTGCCGACCTCGAGAAGGTCGACGCGGTCCCGCTCGTCGTCTTGTTGAACGGCGGCTACCGTTACACGCTCAACGACAACTATCTCTCCATGCCGTTCATGAGCGCGGCCCTCGACATGTATTTGCTCGACTTCCTTTCTGTGTTCGTGGAATACTACTGGGATATCCAGCTTGACAAGTTCAAGTTCAACGGACTCGACGAGGAACTCGACATGAAGCAGCTGACCGGCGCCCTGGTGTTCCACCTGCCTATCGGCATGGACATCCACGTCGGTGCTTCTTACTACCTCGGTGGCGACAAGTTCGTTACCGGAACCCGCGTCATGGAAAATGCGGACCGCCCGTGGGGCGCTGCAGTCTACCAGACCCGCGTGAACCCGGAATACACGGTTTACGGCGGTATCACTTGGAGCGGCTTCTTGCTGGCTCAGGACCGCGACGGCGACGGCGTGACGGATGATGAAGATGATTGCCCGGATGACTATGGCCACCGCCTCAACAAGGGCTGCCCGCTCGGCAACCCCGATGCTGACGAAGATGGCGTTTGCGACTCCTGGGTGGCTGAAAAGGGATTCGAAGGCGAATTCGGCGACATTTGCGAAGGCATCGACGAATGCCCGAACGAAGCTGGCGAAGGCGACGACGGCTGCCCGCTCGACGAACCGGACCCGGATAAGGACGGCGTCTGCGATGCATGGGTAAGCCAGAAGAAGATGAGCAAGAAGTTTAAGGGCATTTGCGAAGGTATCGACAGCTGCCCGGCCCAGGCTGGCCCGGTGACCAACATGGGTTGCCCGGAAGACAATCCGGACCCGGATGAAGACGGCATGTGCTCTCCGTGGGTGACCGACAAGGGCAAGCTCGGTGACTTCGCCGACATCTGTAAGGGTTACGACATGTGTCCGGGTGAAGCGGGTCCGAAGGCCAATAAGGGCTGCCCGTGGGATGATCCGGATAGTGACGGTGACGGCCTCTGCGACGAATGGGTGACCCAGAAGAAGATGGGCTACTACTTCGAAAAGGCTATCGAAGACGACAAGATCAAGAACGAATGGTTCATCGACAAGACCTGTAAGGGTATCGACAAGTGCCCGACCGAATTCGGCCCTGCCGGTAACGAAGGCTGCCCGCTCGGCGAACCGGATACCGACAAGGACGGCATCTGCGACGAATGGGTGACCCAGAAGAACCTCCTCGAACAGTACGACGGTATTTGTACCGGTATCGACAAGTGCCCGACCGAACCGGGTGAAGCATTTGCCCAGGGTTGCCCGATGGACAATCCGGATGCCGACGGCGACAGCCTCTGCGCTCCGTGGGTCTCCGAGAAGGGTATGACTAAGGACTTTGCCTCCATCTGCCATGGCGTTGACAAGTGCCCGGCAGAAAGCGGTCCGGAATGGAACAAGGGTTGCCCGGCCGAGAATCCGGACCCCGATGCCGACAGCCTCTGCTCTCCGTGGGTCACGAAGCAGAAGATGCTCGACCAGTTCAAGGATGTCTGCCGCGGTTACGACCGCTGCGAAGACGAACCGGGTCCGGAATGGAACAAGGGTTGTCCGATGGACGACGATCCGGATGCCGATAAGGACGGCGTCTGCTCTGAATGGGTATCCAACAAGAAGCTCCAGAAGCAGTTCGAAGGCACCTGTACCGGCATTGACCGCTGCCCGGATGTGGCTGGCGACGACGGCCACGGCTGCCCGAAGAAGGCTGCAGAAAAGCTTGACGGCGTGACCTTCAAGTCCGGTAAGGCAACTCTCGAATCCAACGCCAAGAACATCTTGAAGAGCGTCGCCAAGAAGCTCTCCACGGATGATTCCTACAAGGATCTCAAGATTGTCATCCAGGGTCATACCGACAACGTGGGTAAGGAAAAGAGCAACCAGAAGCTCTCCGAAAACCGCGCCAAGGAAGTGATGAAGACCCTGACCAAGTTCGGCGTGGACAAGAAGCGCATCAAGGCTATCGGTATGGGCTCCAGCTGCCCGGTGGACGACAACTCCACTGCGGAAGGCCGCGAGATGAACCGCCGTATCGAAATGCACTTCGTGACCCCGGACAACGATGGTACCAAGTGCGACAGCCCGTTTGGCCAGGAATAGCCGATAACGGACAAACTCTTTGAAAAGACTCCCGGTCGAAAGGCCGGGGTCTTTTTTACATTTGTGGCATGACCAAGCTAGACGAAATTCTGACAGAACTGAACGCCTCGAACCACGACCTGGTCGAGAAGCTCCCCGTGAATCTGAACCACAAGATGGTGCAGAAGGCGCGCCTCGGCAAGAAGCCCGTGCCCAAGCATACGCAGGACCTGATTCTGCAGGCGCTGAATATGCTGCTCCGCGAAAGGTCCGTAGAAGGCGACAAGGCCGTGAAGCAGTACAAGCGGATAGATCTATTTTAGACGAAAGAACGCCGCGTAGGTTGGTAAACTTACCAAACCACGCGGCTACAGACGAAAGACGAAAGAGGAAGAATGGCGCTACGCGCGTAATGAGCAAAAAAATCTATCGTCTTTCGTCTATCGTCTTTCGTCTTTTATTAAATTACAGATATGCAGCAATACCTCGACCTCCTCCAAGACATTATCGACAACGGCGTGGACCGCTCCGACCGTACGGGCACCGGCACGCGCTCCGTTTTTGGCCGCCAGACCCGCTTCGACCTCTCGAAGGGTTTCCCGTGCCTCACGACCAAGAAGCTTCACTTGCGCTCCATCATCCACGAACTGCTGTGGTTCCTGAAGGGCGACACGAAC
>NZ_DGUN01000059.1 GCF_002395745.1 Fibrobacter sp. UBA4309 | reverse complement strand
ATCATCATGGGTGCCCGTAACGAGAGCCTCTTCCTCATGAAGGAAGAAATGACCGCCCTCGCCGACGAAATCATTTTCATGACCGACGACGGCTCCTACGGCCGCAAGGGTCTCGTGACCGAACCGCTGAAGGAACTCTGCGAAGACACGAAGGGCAAGCCCGACATGGTGCTCGCCATCGGTCCTCCGATCATGATGAAGTTCTGCGCCCTCACCACCAAGCCCTACGGCGTGAAGACCGTCGTGAGCCTCAACAGCATCATGGTGGACGGGACCGGCATGTGCGGTGGCTGCCGCGTGACTATCGGCGGCAAGACGAAGTTCGTCTGCGTCGATGGCCCGGAATTCGACGGCCACGAAGTCGACTGGAACAACATGCTCCAGCGTATGGGCGCCTTCAAGCCCCAGGAACAGGAAGCCTTGCACCGCTTCGGTGCCAACGACGGCCACAAGTGCAACATTGATAAGATGGCTGACGCAAAGGCCAAGGAGAGCAAGTAATGTCTGAACATTTGACTCGTGAACAGTTGGACGCCGCCGCCAAGGTGGAACTTGAAAAGATTAACGCCCTCCCGAAGCCGCTCAAGCCGAAGGACAAGACTGCCATTCCGGCCCAGCCGATGCCGCAGCTTGAACCCAGCTACCGCGCCCGCGTGATGGAAGAAGTGGCCCAGGGTTACACCGAAGCTCAGGCTATTGTGGAAGCTAACCGCTGCCTCGCTTGTAAGAACCAGCCTTGCGTCGAAAGCTGCCCGGTGCACATCGACATTCCGGCCTTCATCGCGAAGATTGCCGAAGGTGACTTCAAGGCCGCTATCGCTAAGATTAAGGAAACGAGCCTCTTGCCGGCTATCTGCGGCCGTGTTTGCCCGCAGGAACGCCAGTGCCAGATGAACTGCACCATGGGCAAGATGCACAAGGACGTGAACCAGGCTGTGGCTATCGGCCGCCTGGAACGCTTTGCTGCCGACTACGAACGCAACAACGGTGGAGCCTCTGTGCCGGCCGTGAAGCCCGCTACCGGCAAGAAGGTGGCTGTGATCGGTTCCGGTCCTGCCGGTCTGGTTGTCGCTGCTGACGTGCGCCGCGAAGGCCACGACGTGACCATCTTCGAAGCTTTCCACAAGCTCGGTGGCGTGGTCCGCTACGGCATTCCTGAATTCCGTCTGCCCAAGAAGATCGTTGACAACGAAATCGAATCTCTCGCTGCCATGGGCGTGAAGTTTGAGACAAATTTTGTCATCGGTCGTACTCGCAAGCTCAAGGACTTGATTGAAAAGGATGGCTTCGATGCCGTGTTCGTCGGTACCGGTGCTGGCCTCCCGCTCTTCATGAATATCGAAGGTGAAAACCTCGTCGGTGTGTTCGCCGCTAACGAATACCTGACCCGCGCCAACCTCATGCGCGCCTACGACAAGGAACATGCCGATACTCCGATGTGGCCCGGCAAGAACGTGGTCGTTCTCGGTGGCGGTAACGTCGCCATGGACGCTGCCCGTATGGCCCTCCGTCTTGGTGCCGAAAAGGTCCGCATCGTTTACCGCCGCAGCATGAACGAACTCCCGGCCCGTAAGGAAGAAGTTCTCCATGCCCAGGAAGAGGGTGTCGAATTCTGCGTCTTGCAGAACCCGGCCAAGATCCTTGGCGACGAAGCCGGCCACGTTCGCGGCATGCTCGTCGACAAGTACGAACTCGGCGAACCCGATGAAAAGGGCCGTCCGCGTCCGGTCAAGGTCGAAGGTGCAAGCTTCGAAATCGAATGCGACACCGTGCTCGTTGCTATCGGTAACGGTTCCAACCCGCTTATCAGCAACACCACGCCGGAACTCTCCGTCGACAAGAAGGGTCACATCCTTCTCGAAGATGCCGCTGCCAACAAGACCTTCATGGAGAAGGTTTATGCCGGTGGTGACATCGTGCTCGGCGCTGCCACTGTCATTTTGGCAATGGGAGAAGGGCGCCGCGCAGCAGCTGGTATTAATGAGTTCTTGAAAAAATAAGCTTCGCATTACGGCGTCGCTCGCCCCCTCACGTATTACAATACGCTACGGGGGCTCGGCTCCTGGTCCTGCTCGCTTCTTTTTCAAGACCTAAAGCGTTATAAGAGGATGGCTTTGCGCCATCTTCTTTTTTCTTCTAGCTTCGGCTGGGTTGAACGGACAATTCCGTTTCTTCTTCAAATCTTGGATTTGAAAAAAAGATGGTTTCGGCCATCTTTTTTTGATTATAGTTTTGGCTAGTAAAAAAATTCGTCCCCCCGCTTCGGCGGGGATTTTTTTTCGTGTAAAAAGCGTGTTTTCGGTGTACGGCTTTACAACGGAAACTCTTTTATAAATTCTTATTTACATGGGATTTGGGGGCCTTTTATTTATTTTTGCGGTAAAAGGTCCCGATGGGTGTCGGGATAGGAATTTAACAGCTTTTTGTTCATCTGTTTTTACACATAATTGTTAAAAAAGTTCGTTTTTTTAAGTAGATTATGGAAACAGAAAGCAAAAACATACACGGAGTGACTCATGCTTGACCTTCTTGCGGTCCAATCCAGCACGACCAACGCGACAATCATCACGTTGGCCTATACACTTTGTCTGGCCTTTATCCTTTCTTCGGCTATCGGTTGGACTTACGAAAAGACCTTCCTCGGTCTGTCCTATTCTAGAAACTTTGTCCAGGGCATCGTCTTGAGCGCCGTTGCGGCGGCGATGATCATGCAGGCTATCGGCGATAACGTCGGTCGCGGTCTCGGTATGATGGGTGCCCTCTCGGTGGTCCGCTTCCGTACGAGCTTCAAGGACCCGCGCGATATCATGTTCATATTCGCTGCGCTGGGTGCGGGCATCGGTTGCGGTGTGTACGCCTGGGGTGCCGCCGTCGGCGGTACGATCGCCTTCTGCTGTGTGGCATTCCTCCTTTCCCGTACGGGTCTCGGTACCAAGCACTTCTTCGACGGCATGCTCCGCTTCGCCCTCCCGAACGAAGGCCCTGTCCGTGAACAGGTCGAACATATCATGAAGACAAGCCTCAAGACGTTCATCCTGATTACCATGCGTGAAGTCGACGGCGGGGCAAGGCTCGACGTGGCCTACCAGGTCCGTCTCCGTGCGACCAAGCCTGCTGCAGAAATCCTGAACGAACTTTCCAAGCTCGAAGGCATCTCGGACGTGCAGTTCATGATGCAGGACGCCACCACCGAGATGTAAGGAGATAGACAATGCGTTTTCTAGAAGATCTCCTCGACAATTTCTGGAATGCCCACAAGAACAATGCGGGTGTTGCCTATGTTTACGGTCACAAGCTTTCCATTGCTTGGATCGTCTGCGTCATTTTCGCCATCGCCCTCGGTTTTGTCTACCAGGGCAAGGTCGCCATGTTCCGCGGCATCGCCGAAGCGAGCGAGACGATTATCAGCGTGCCGAGCGCCACGGAAATCGTGAAGGTGCATGTGGTGCCTGGACAGGAAGTCCAGGTGGGCGATACGATTGTCGAAATCAACCGTCCCGACCTCACTCTCCGCATTTCCGAAGTGACCCGTGAACTCGATGCCATCGAGGGCCGTAGCAATCTGAGTTCTGCCGAAATCGACCAGAAGGTGGCCGAAGTCAAGGCGAACCTGGAAACGCGCAGGCTCGCGCTGAATGTCGAAATCAGGAACCTCGAGACGGAATACCAGAACAACAAGGCCATTTCTGCCAAGCTCAAGAGCCTTTCGAACTCGAAGTCCAGCAGCGACGGCAACGACGCCATGGCCATGCGCATCAAGAGCCTCAAGAACGAACTCGCGCTGGCGACCAAGAGCGCCAACGAACAGATTGCCTTGCTGCGCGGTAGCGGCAGGCTCCAGAAGACGAGCGGCAAGAGCGAGGCCGAGAACCTCAAGAAGGAACTCGCCGAACTCCAGAAGCAGCAGGAAGACCTTATCCAGGTGGCCAAGGAAAACTGGGTCGTCGGCGACGTGAACGTGCGTGACGGCGAAAAGGTTTCGAGCTTCGCCCCGATCGTGACGCTTACCCACAAGCGCCCGACGCTCGTGCGCGGTTACATCAACGAACAGATTTACCAGAACATGGACGTGGGCGAGACCGTGAAGGTGACTACGCTTGCCGGTACGGGCAAGGCCGTGAAGGGCGAGGTTGTCGGTCTTTCCAGCCGTATCGTCCCGTTCCCGACCCGTATGTGGAAAATGCCCGAACTGCCGGTGTACGGTCGCGAAGTGACTATCAAGATTCCCGAGGACAATTCGTTCTTGCTGGGCGAGATGGTGTCCATTGCCGAAGTCCACGGCAAGATTCTCGTTAAGGATGGTAAGAAGTAATGAGGTCTGTTGCCTTTCTTCCCCTCGCTCTTTCTGTAGCTGTTTTTGCCGGCCCGCTCACGTGGGACCAGTTGATCCAGTCTGCCGAAAAGGATCCCCGTTATATGGCCGCGCAGAAGCGAGCCGAGGCGACTTCTTCTTCGCAGGGAACCAAACTTTGGGACAAGATGGAACTCCGCTACCAGCTGGATGGTTTCAGCTTTGCCAAGCACGATTTTGAACTGCGCATGACTCCCAAGACGTTTGGCGAAGGCAGCGCCGACAGGGCTCGCTACGAAGCCGAAAAGAACTATGAACAGGCCCGGTTTGCCGTTGAGCGTTCTCTGCTTCTCTATGACCGCTACGAAAGAGGCGTGCGCTACGTGCTGCGCAAGAAGATTTACGAAATCAACAAGCAGCTGGCCCAGGTCAATGCCGACCGAGTTGAAGTGCTCCACCTCAAGTCCGGGTCGGCGACGTTCAATCCGGAAGACCTGATGACAGCGCTAGAGAAGAGCGCTTCGTACAAGGCCGCACTGCTTTCGGACAGCACGGCACTGCGCGATGCCGAACTCAAGATGAAAATCTGGGTGCCCGATTTCGATGGTGTCGACCTCGACACGTCTTTCCTCCCGACAATGGAAGAACTGGAACAGAATCTTTCTGGCGGTGTGGAAGTGAGCGAAAACTTCCCGCAGGTGGCCATGGCGAAGGGCAAGCGCGACAGCGAAGTTGCCCGCGCGAAACAGGATGTGAGCAAGGGCCGCGACTACATCTCGCATATCGGTATTGGCTATTCCCTGCAGATTGAATCCCTCATGGAAAAGTATAAGGAAATGAAATGGGGGGATGTTTCTGGTACGGGTGATTATTCCCCAGGTTCTACCGGAGATTCTACATATATGAATGATTTCAAAAAAGAAACTGGTTGCCAGGATGGGCTTAATTGTCATGAGACGGCCAGATTCCTTATCCCGGACAAAGACAACCGCAAGACTGCCGACAAGTTCTTCGTGAACTTGGCCATCCGTTTGCCGTTCTTCGACAGCAACAAGGATAGCGACTTGCGTCAGCAGGTGGCCTCCCTCGATGCCGAAAGCGACTACCTGGACGACGTGCGCGAGGTAAACCAGAAGGTTGCCCGCCTGACCGAAGAAGTTCTCGCATTGATTGGCCAGTGGAAGGTTCAGAAGGAGTATGCCGAACAGGTGAACGCAAGCGGTTTCATGGAACAGTTCGCCCGCAATGCGGGTTCCGATCCGCTCCTGCTGCTCCGTGCCAAGGAAAGCGCTCTCGAGAGCGACATGAAGGCTGTGAAGCTTGAATACGACATCTTTTTGCAGTACCTCGCATTGCTCGATTATGCGGGCGGCTTGGCGCGTCAGGGTGTCGTCAACCATCTCCGCGAAGGGCTGAAGTAATATGGCCGAAGCCCGTGGATTTAGCCTTCTCGAGAGGTTCGAACTCAAGTACCACATCCCCGTGGAGTGGGCCGACGCGATTGGCGATTTCTTAAAGCCGTATTGCGAGGAAGACTATTATTCCAAGATTACCCCGGGCGGATTCTACTACATTACGAACTTGTACCTGGATAGCCCCAAGTGGACTTTCCTGGGCTGGAAAAAGAAACAGCTCCTGGACAGGTTCAATATGCGCATCCGTACCTACGGCGAAAATCCTCCGCAAGACGGTACGTTCCATTTCGAGGTCAAGCGCAAGATTCGTAGCATCTGTTACAAGAGCCGCGGAACCATCAAGGGAATCAATCCCGGCGAGGTCTGGAACATGGATCCGGCGGACTTTCCTTGCAAGAGCGAAAAGGACCGCATGTACATCAAGGACTTCTTGTACAAGACGCACTTGCACAATGCGCACCCGCGCCTCTTGACGCAGTACAAGCGCCGCGCCTGGTTCGGGCTACGCGAGGAATATTCCCGTGTGACCATCGATACGGGCATGCGCTTCCGCGAAGAGAACGGCTTTGACTATACGGTGGAACCGCAATACATGCATTCTACCGGTATCCCGCGCTTCTTTTTGCCGGGTTGCGATGCCGTGCTCGAACTCAAGTGTCCGTGCTCACAGGTTCCGTACTGGATGATTGACCTGATCCGAGCTTTTAACCTGAAACACGGCGCTTTTTCAAAATTCGGGAATGCCGCCGCCGAATGGAAACGCGTTTACGAGAACCCGCGCCGATTCAAGAGTCCGTACTGGACTAAATTGGCTGGCAATTTTTAAGATTTTAATATAGATTAGGAAAGGTTATAACGAGGATATCTCTATGGATATGAAAAAATGGATTTTGTCCGGTGCGGGAATCGCCGCCCTTGCTATGGTTGCCGCATGCTCCGGAGACAATCCGGCTGAGTCCGGCGAAGACCAGCCGACGGAATCGTCCGCGAACCAGGACCCAACCCTTTCTAGCGGCGGGACTGTTCCCGGTTCCAGCGGTGGCGTAACTCCGCAGTCGAGTTCGTCTATTCCCGATAATGCGGAACCCCAGATGGCCTGCTCCGAAATCATGTACAATGCCCCGGATGGCTCTGCCCTGGAATGGGTGGAAATCTACATCGCCGGCGGCATGGACATGGACAACATGCAGAATTTCAACCTCCACTTGAGTGGAGCGGTGGATTATATTTTCCCTGCCGAACCGCTGAAGAAGGGTGAGTATGTCGTTGTCGCTAACGACCTGGCAAAGTTCAAGGAAACCTATCCGGACTTCGCGGGACGCCTGTTTGGCCCGTGGGACAATGCGGCTACCATGAAGCTGGTGAACGAAGGTGATGTCGTTAACGTGAAGGTTATGGGCGAAGGTGACGTGAGCTGCGCGTTCAGCAACGAACCTCCTTGGCCGAGCCTCGCCGACGGCAAGGGCCGTACCCTCGTGTACAAGGGTGGCAACGCCGCCCAGCCGAGCTCCTGGGCTGCAAGCAAGATCGATAAGGGCATTCCCGGTGTCGGCAACGACGAATGGATTACTCCGGCTTCGGTCCGCATCAACGAAATTATGCCCAATGTCTCCGGCAGCAACGCCTGGATTGAACTCTACAATTCCGGCAGCGAGGCTGTCGATGTCGCCGGCTGGACGCTTGAAATCAAGCGCCGCAAGCAGACGCTCACTATCAAGTCGGGTACCGTTCCTACGGTGATTCCGGCCAAGGGCTATGTAGTGCTCGACGCTGTCGATAACTTTAGCGAAGAACTGGTGGTAAGCCCCGATGGTGGAGAGTTCTATCTGCGTGGTTCCCTGGAAGGCGAAGAATCCAGTATCTGGGTGCCTGCAAACACGGGTACGAGCGGTGTTGTCGACCTTTCCGATGGTTCTACGGCGCAGGGACCGCTTGCCACGGCAACTCCGGGCGAACCGAATTCCGCGCTTAAGAAGGGTTCCGTCTATATCAACGAGATTCATTATCATCCGGATGAAAATAGTGCGTTGCCGTTCGAATTTATGGAACTGGTGAACGATAGCGATGAAGATGTTCTTCTTTATAGCGGCTCTGTTTCGAAGGGATGGAAGGTAGAAGGTATCAATCTGGAATTCTCCAACACGACGACCTTGGCTGCCCACGCCCTGATGCTCCTGATTCCGGCCCAGCTCGATCCTGTCGTCATGGCGAATGCCGGCATTACCAACTGGGGTGCAGATCTGGTGCGCAAGGCATTTTCCATTCCCAACGATGTCATGATTGTTACCTATAGCGGTAAACTTTCCAACCGCAGTGAAACAATCGCCGTGAAGGAACCCTACTCCAAGGAAGGATCTAGCCCGAATGTCAATTACTTCTACATCTGGCACGACGCTACGCTCTATTCCGATGGTTGGCCGGGTTTGGGAGAGGCTGATGGCTTTGGTTATAGCCTGCAGCGTGTCACTACGACGACCATGGGTTACGAAGCTTCTGCATGGAAGGCTGCAGCGCCCACGATTGGAAAAAAGTAAATTGTAAGATAATTTTTGAAAAAAGCGAGAAAACCGCCCTTTTGGGGCGGTTTCTTGTTTTACAATTTTTGTATTTTTTGAGTTGCTATGAAACGGATAGTCTTATGCATTATTGGCGGGTTTGTGGCTGCCCATTCTGCACCGATTTCCTTGCAGGATGCTTTGGAAATGGCCAAGGCGGGCAATTCCCAGATCAAGGCGGAAAAGGCCAAGGTCGAAATGGCCGAAAGCGGACGCACCGAGGCGCGTTCCAGGTTCATGCCCTCCCTTACGTTAACGGCGAGCGTCACGAAGATTGACGATCCGATAAATATCGACTTGCGGACTCTGCAGAAGCCGTTGAGCGATATTGCCGGTGCGGCGGCTTATTCCAAGGCTTATGTGTCCACCTATAACGGGGCCTATGCCAAGGCCTACCAGGAGGCTGTGGCGCAGGCACGCGCGGCAGGAATGGACGAGGCTGCGGCCAAGGCCTATGTGGATACCCGCTCGGGCGATATTTGGAACGGGGTAGTGACCAGCAAGGCGACAAACGATGCCGCGGTGCAGTACGCAGAAGGTGCGAGCAAGGAGTTTTCCGGCCAGATCGACAATACTGATTTTAGCATGAAGGTGCAGGACGACGTGTTCTTCAATGCTCGCCTCACCGCCATCTGGCCCATTTTTACGGGATTCAAGATCTACTCCGCCTATGATGCCGCCAAGGAGAACGTGAACGCCCGCAAGGCCGAGTTCGATATGGCGCAGAACACCATCTTGATGGATGTGGCGACAAAGTACTTCACCTTGCGCCTGGCCGAAGAGCTGACCGTGATGCGCGAGACTACGATGCGGAACCTGGAAGAGCATCTGGAACGTTCCAAGAAATTGGAAGCGGGCGGGCAGATCAGCAAGGCCGAGCGGCTCCGTGCCGAGGTGGCCTTGGCGGAAGCGCAGAATGCCTATGAAGACGCGTTGCGTGACCAGTCCCTGGCCCGTATGGCATTGGCAAGCCTGTTGCATACCGATACGAGTCTTACCGCCATTACTCCGGTGGAAGCTCCCGAAGTCAAGCGCTCCATGGATGAATTCAAGCACCTGGCCAAGGACAATCACCCCGGCTTGCGTCAGCTGCGTACGGAACGCAAGCGCAGCCAGGATGCGGTGAGCGCCGCCCGTGCCGATTACTACCCGACGGTGGCCCTGTTCGCCTACAAGGAACTCTATACGAAGGACTTGACGATTCTCGAACCGGAATGGGCCGTGGGCGCCAAGATGCAGTGGGATTTGTTCAAGGGTGGCGAAACGCATTCGAAAGTGGCAAACGCGAAGGCGATGGAACGCTCCCTGGCCAGCATGGAAGAACAGACGCTGGACAATATTGACTTGCTTGTAGAAAAGCGCTGGCGTGAATTGCAACATGCGCAGGGCAGGCTGACGAGCCTTACCAAGACGAGGGAGCTTGCCGACGAGGCGCTGCGTAGCCAGACTAGGGCCTACGAGGCCGGGCTTGCTACCGGCCTGGACGTTGTTGATGCGGAACTGGCCCTGTCGCGTTTGCAGGTGGCCGACTTGAAGGCGCATTACGATGCCGTGGTGGCCTGGCTTGGCCTGTTGGAAGCTTGCGGCGAGGTCGCCAACGCGGGCACGATGATGCAGGACTTGCGTCCGGTCGAGAAATCTGTGGCACCCGCTGCTGCAGCACAAGAACCCGCGATGTCTGCGGCTGCGTTGCCACTGCCCGCGACACAGACGGCGGAACAAGCGCCCGCGACTCCTGCCGATACGGCAACTGCTCGTGCAACATCGGAACAGCCGCAGCCGGCAACCCCGTCTAACGAGAATAAAGAAAATCCTGCGACACCGGCGGCAACGGAACAGCCGGCGCCCGAAACAAATGTCAATACGGAGAAAGCACAATGATTGAAGCGTTGAAGATGGTTGGCAAAGTCGTCGTGGTCATGGCGCTCATCGCGCTGGTCGTCCTGGGAGTCATGCAGTTGCAGAAGTTCGCGACCGCCCCCCGCGAACAGTTCTTGCAAGGACAGATGGAAGCCCGCCGCGTCCTGGTCGCGGGCAAGGTCCCGGGCCGCATCGAGCGCCTGTTCGTCCACGAGGGCGACATTGTTTTCAAGGATTCCATCGTGGCCCTGATCAGCAGCCCCGAAATCGAGGCTAAGAAGATCCAGGCCCAGGGCGCCCTCGGTGCCGCACGCGCCCAGGCGAACAAGGCCCGTAACGGAGCCCGCAGCGAAGACATCACGGCGCTCAAGGCCATGGCCGACCGCGCCCAGGATGCGGCGACTCTCGCCAAGAACACCTATGACCGTGTGCAGAAACTCTTTGACGAAGGCGTACTCCCGCTCCAGAAGCGAGACGAGGCCGAAACGCAGATGAAGGCGAGCCAGTCCGCTGCCGACGCCGCAAAGGCGCAGTACAACCAGGCCGTGGCCGGCGCCCGCAGCGAAGACAAGGCCGCTGCGAACGCTCTCGTGATGCAGGCCCGCGGCGCAACGGCCGAAGTCGACGCCTATCTCGAAGAAACAAAGATCCGTAGCCCCATCAGCGGCGAAGTCTCGCTCAAGCTCGCCGAGGAAGGCGAAGTCGTGGGCTCGGGCATGCCCGTCATCGCGGTGACCGATCTTGACGACGCGTGGGCGGTATTCCACCTCCGCGAAGACTTGCTCAAGAACGTGTACAAGGGCCGCAAGTTTACCGTCCATATTCCCGCATTGGATCGCGATGCCGAGATGGAGGTAAGCTATATCGCTTCGGTGGGCGATTACGCCACCTGGCGCAGCAGCAAGGAAAGCGGCGGATTCGACCTCAAGACGTTCGAGGTGCGCCTGCGCCCGACAGGGAAGGTAGACAATCTTCGCCCCGGCATGAGCGTATTGCTTCCGATGGAAGCTATCCAGTAACAGGAGTGTCGCCGTGCTTTTGCAGGGACTCCTGAATACCATCAGGAAAATCTACTTCAGCCACAATATCGTGTTGTGGATGATTCTTCTGGTGTTGCCCGTAGGGGTTTCCCTCTTTACCATGGGAATGTTCTCTTCGCAAATCGTGCAGCACGTTCCCATAGGAATCGTCGCGCAAGACGACAGCATGCTGGCCGACAAGATAAAGTCGCGCCTGCGCTCCAGCCCGGTTCTCAATGTCAAGATGGAATGCGGGAGCATGCAGGAGTGCGAACGCGCCGTTGTGCGGGGTGACCTCCAGGGATTTTTGGTGCTGCCCAATGAACTGGAACGCAGGGCGCTCAGGCTCGAGAGCCCGGTGATTCCTATCTATTCCAGCGGCCAGAACTACCTCACCAACATGTTCGCGACCAAGGAAATCCGTGCCGTACTTTCGTCTGTGGGTGGCGAGATATTTGTTCCGCAAATCGAAGATCCGGTCAAGACGGAAATACATTCCGTGGGCAACGTCGAGGGCAACTACCAGGGCTTCTTGGCGCTCGGTCTCGTGACGGCGATTTTCCACCTCGCGGCGATGATCGTGGGCGTGTATGTAGTCTCTTTCCCGTTCAGGGATCACCGCGTTACCGAGATGGTCAAGTATGCGGGCGGTTCGCGCTTGACCCTTTGGATTGCGAGCGTATTCCCGATGAACATTATCCTCTGGCTTGCGTCCGTTGGCTGCTACGCGTATTGCCACCGCATACTCGCTCCGCTTACGTTGGATGAATTCGTCATGACGGCGGCCGCACAGCTGTTCATGATTTGCGCCTGCTCGGGCGCGGGAATCGTATTCGTGGGCGTGGTGGGCGTCATGAGGATTGCGACAGGTGCCGCGGGTGTTATCGGGAGCCCGGCTTTCGCGTTCGCGGGGCAAACTTTTCCCGTGATGTCGATGCCCTTTGCCGTGCGCTGTTTTGCCTTTGTGCTTCCGCTGACGCACGTACTCAAGATCCAGTCCATGATGCTGCTTGGCGATGTCAGCATGGAAACCTCGTGGCATTCCCTTGAAATCCTCATAGGCATGGCCATATTCTGGAACTTGTTGGGTGCGTTCCTGATGTCCATGCGCTGGAAGCGCGCCATGCGCAAGGAAGTCGAGTGGATGAAGGAGTCCGCATGATTCTTCGCCTCTTGAAAGTCGCCTTTGCGGAATGGAAACTGTTCTACACGGACCCGGCGGCCGTGCTGCTCTTGGTGGTGGCGGGAGTCCTGTACGCGTTCTATTATCCGACGCCCTACATCAACCAGACGGTGACGAAGGTCCCTGTCGCGGTAGTGGACCTCGACAACACGGTGATGTCCCGCCAGCTTATCCAGATGGCCGCGGCATCGCAGCAGGTAAACGTGAAGTCCGTCTATGCCGAGATGCAGGAGGCCGAGGCCGCCATGGCCCGCGAAGAGATTTTCGGCTTCATGGTGATTCCCGAGAATATGGAGAAGAACATCCGCGGTAACCATCCGGTATCGGTGAACATCTTTACCCACGGCGCCTACGTGATGTTGCACGGTGCCATAGGGACCGCATTCTCCACGTGCGCGCTTACGCTGGGCGCAACGCACAAGGTAAAGCAGATTGCGCTATCCAAGAAGGTCCCGTCCACGAGTGCGATGGCCATGCGCGACCCGATTCCCATCAGCATCCAGACGCTATTCAACAGCTCGGGAAGTTACTCCAATTACGTTGTCCCGAGCGTGCTGGTCGTTATCCTGCAGCAGTCGCTGATTATCGGCATCTGCGTGCTGGGCGGCTCGCGAGCGCACCGGCGTTTCCGCCGGCGTTTCCGCGACAGCGCCGTGGAAAACGAAACAGCGGAAATCCGCTATTTCGGGCGCTCGCTCGCATACTTCTTGCATTACTGCTCCTTCATCCTTTTCTACCACTGCATCATCTACAACATCTTCGATTTCCCCAGGCGCGGTGAGATTCTGCCGATGGCCGTATTTTCGCTCGTGTTCCTCGCATCCGTCATCAACTTGGGGATGGTCGTGTCGCAGGTGTTCCTGCGTCGCGAATCCAGCATGCAGCTGTTCCTCTACCTTTCCATCCCGATCCTGTTCCTCGCGAATTTCAGCTGGCCCAGTTACCTAATGCCCCGGTGGATGGTCTCGATTTCGTATATCTTGCCGAGTACGTTTGCCGTTCCGGCCTGGCTCTCTATCGAGCAGATGGGGGCCGACATCTACGAGGTAGCACCCAGGCTGTACCAGCTTGCCGTCCAGGCGATTGTATACCTGTTTTTGGGACTGTTGTTGACCCGCGCCCGCGACAAGGCGAAGATAGACATCGGCGACATGTAGTTTTTGTATATTACAGACTATGATGTTCGATCCTTTATACATGATGATTCTTCTGGTGACGCTCGCCCTTTCGGGCGGTGTCTCCATGCTGGTCAAGACCCGCTTTGCCGCGGGCCAGAAAGTGAACATTTCCAGCGGGCTTACCGGTGCCGACGTGGCGAAGGCTATCTTGATGGATGCCGGGATTACCGACGTGAAGGTGCTTGTGCACCACGGGTTCCTTTCGGACCATTACAACCCGCTGAACAAGACGCTCAACCTCTCGAAGGAAGTCTACTACGGCCGTAACGCAAGTGCTGCGGGTGTCGCCGCGCACGAGGTGGGCCACGCTATCCAACATGCGCAGGGCTACTTCCCGATGTGGCTGCGTTCCGCCATTGTGCCGGTCGCGAACATCGGCAGCAATCTCGGTCCGTGGCTCGTGATTATCGGTATCGTGCTGATGAGTGCTGGGCGCGCTCTCGGCTATTCCCTTGCTCTGGTGGGCGTCATCCTGTTTGCCGCCGCGACGCTCTTTACGCTCGTGACCGTTCCCGTGGAATTCGACGCCAGTTCCCGCGCCAAGAAGGCGCTTGCCCGCATGGACGTTGTGGCGCAGGGTAGGGAATACAACACGGTTTCCGGAGTGCTCTTTGCCGCGGGCCTCACGTACGTGGCCGCCGCGATTTCTTCCATTCTGCAACTGCTCTACTGGGCGTACCGCGCGGGGCTTCTCGGCGGGCGCAGGGACTAGGAGGCCTTATGGCTGTAAAGACGCTTACCATCGAATGCCCCATGTGCAAGGGCGAAATCGTCGTGGACGCCGATACGGGCGAAGTCCTCTCGCATAAGGAATACAAGAAAGAGACGAAATCTTTCGACGATTTCTTGAAAGAGCAGAGCACTCGCAGTTCCGATTTGGAAGCGAAGTTCGCTGCCGCCAAGGAAGCGCAGAAGAACCGCCAGGAACTCCTGCAGAAAAAGTTCGAGGCCGCAAGGCAGAACAAGGACCTCAAGGATCCTCCGCCGAGCATCAACTGGGATTAGTTCCTACTGGTCGTCCGCACCGTAGACGGTCGGGCCTTCGTCTTCGTCATCGCCGGATTCTTCGGCGATGTTTTCGTTTGTAGTTTCTTCCGCGGCTTCTTCGGAGTAGTAGGCCTGCGCCTTTTTCATGAAGGCTTCGAATTCCTCGTCACTCATCTGCGACGTGTCGGCGGGCTTTTCACTAGCGGGCTTTTCTTCAGCGGGCTCGGCGGCGGGCGTCTCGTCAATCGGCGTTGCAGGCGTTTCCGAGACTGGCGTTTCTGCGACAGGCGTTTCAACGGCGGGCTCGGTGGCGGGCGTTTCCGGGACGGGGCCGGCAGCATTTTGTTCGGTTGGCTGTTCTTCGCGCAGCATGTCGGCGAACGGGTCGTCCTGTACTTCGCTCAGGTCTTCGCGGCCCTCGAGCATCGCCTGCAGGTCTTCTTCGGTCACGTTCCTGCCGCGGGATGTCCACAGCACGGCTTCCTTCATCACCGCGGCGATATCGCCCACGCTGCCTGCCTGCGAGCGGGCGAGGGCCTCGTTGCGGATGACTTCCACGAGTCCGGACTTTACATCCGGATCCTTGGAGAAGAACACCGTCTCTCGCGCCATCTCGTCGGCGTATTCCGGATTGTTCTTCTTGCGGTAAATCCAGATGGGACCGAAAAGTTCGCTCTGGCGGAACACCAGTTCGTCGGTCTTAATCATCTCGAGGAGCGCCATGAACGTCACCGCCGCGACGATGGGGTGGCTGTCGTTGTCGAGCAGGTCCTCGAACAGCGCACGGCCATGGACGTTCAGGTAGTTGTTGATGGCCTGCTGGCGGTCCTGGATGGTCACGTAGTCCAGTTCGATATGGTGGACCGTTTCAGAAATCTTTGTCTTGAGGCTCTTCTGGTAGGCGCGGAACAGCTGCCAGATGTTGGCGTCGGCAAGCGTGTCTTCTTCGTTCTGCGTCTTTTCGAGACGGCCGCGGCTGTAGGTGCCGAAGTTCTCTCCCTCCATTTCCTGGAGGCCTCCGGCGACCTGCTTGTAGCGCTGGTATTCCAGCATCTCCTGCATCAGCTTTTCGCGGTCTTCGTTGTATTCTTCGATGAGTTCGGGGTCGCGTTCTTCGGCCGGGAGCAGTTCCTGCACCTTGAGGGCCATCAGGCGGCTTGCCATGTACAAGAAGTCGCCCGCCTTCGAGAGGTCGGCTACGCCAATCTTGTTGACCCATGCCAAAAAGTCGTCGGCGATTTCGGCGATAGGAATCTGGTCCAGGGACATTTCCTTCTTCTGGACCAGGTATACGAGCAAGTCCATCGGCCCGTTGAACGAGCTGATCTTTACTTCGTAATCTTCCTGTTCTTCGACTTCTTGCATCACGGAATAAATGTAGTAATAAGAGTTACGAGTTCGGAGTTACCAGTTCCGAGTGTTGCAACTTTCAAGAAGCTTCTTGATATTAGAGATCCTAGTAACTATTAACTAGTAACTATTAACAATTAACTGCGCCGTAGGCGCCGCTATTCCACCGTCACGCTCTTCGCGAGGTTTCTCGGCTGGTCCACGTCGTTGCCGCGCAGCACGGCGATATGGTAGGCCAAAAGCTGCAGCGGGATGCAGGTGACAATCGGCATGAGCATCGGGAGCGTCCGCGGCACCTTGATGATATGGTCCGCGATTTCGTCGAGCGGATGGCATTCGTCGGTAGTGATTGCGATGACGCGGCCGCCGCGGGCCTTGATTTCGCGGACGTTGCTGATAATCTTGTCGAACAGGGAATCCTTCGGGGCGATGACGACCACCGGCATGTTCTCGTCGATAAGGGCGATCGGGCCGTGCTTCATTTCGGCGGCGGGATAGCCTTCGGCGTGGATGTAGCTGATTTCCTTGAGCTTCAGGGCGCCTTCCATCGCGACCGGGTAGTTGAAGTGGCGGCCCAGGTACAGGAAGTTGCCCGCGGTAGAATACTGCTTGGCAATTTCGGCAATGCTTTCGGAAAGCTGGAGCGTCCTTTCTACGAGCGCGGGGAGGTCCTGCATGCTCTTGACGATGTCCGTGCCGTTTTCGATAGAAAGCCTGCGCTGGCGTCCGAGCAAAAGGGCGATCATGGCGAGCACGGTCACCTGCGAGGTGAAGGCCTTGGTGCTCGCGACGCCGATTTCGGGACCGGCGTGCAGGTAGACACCGCCATCGCTTGTACGGGCGATGGTCGAGCCGACTCCGTTACAGATGGCGAGAGCCGTGGCTCCCTTCTGCTGGGCTTCCTTGAGGGCGGCCAGGGTATCGGCCGTTTCGCCGGACTGGCTGATGGCGAGCACGAGCGTGCCCGGCTTGATAATCGGGTTCCTGTAGCGGAACTCCGAGGCGTATTCGACTTCGACCGGCACACCGGCCAATTCCTCGATCATGTATTCGCCGACCATGCCCGCGTAGTAGCTGGTGCCGCACGCGGTAATGATGATGCGGTTGATGTTCCGGAGTTCCTTGATGTTCGTATCGAGACCGGCGAGCTTGGCGTTGCCTTCGTTGATAAGCAGGCGTCCGCGCATCGTGTTGCGGAGGACTTCCGGCTGTTCGAAGATTTCCTTGAGCATGAAATGCGGGAACCCGCCCTTGGCGACGGCGTCGGCGTCGAATTCCACGTCCTGGACTTCGCGCTGGACTTCGTCGCGGTTCATGTTCACGATAGAGTAGCTGCCCTTCTTGACCTGGACGACGTCGTTGTCGTCGAGATAGACCACCTTCTGGGTGTGGCTGATGATTGCAGATACGTCGCTTGCCAGGAAAAAGTCTTTTTCGTTGCCGATACCCAGGATGAGCGGGCTGCCGCGTCGGGCGCCGATAAGCGTGTCGGGTTCGTCGCTGCAGATGACGGCGAGGCCGAACGTCCCCTCGATTTTGGAGAGGGCTTTCAGGACCGCGGCCCTGAGATCGCCGTCGTAAAAACGGGCGATAAGGTGGACGACGACTTCGGTATCGGTCTCGGACTTGAACTGCACGCCTTCGCTGATGAGCTTGGCCTTGAGGCTGGCGTAGTTCTCGATAATGCCGTTATGGACAATGGATATCTTGCCGTCGGAGCTGCAGTGCGGGTGCGCGTTCTCTTCGGTGGGGGCGCCGTGGGTCGCCCAGCGGGTGTGGGCGATGCCGACGTTTCCCTTTACGGGATTCTGTTTCAGCTTGTCTTCGAGGGCCTTGATCTTGCCCGATGCACGGACGACGTTGATCTTGCCGTTGTCGATTAGGGCGATACCCGAACTGTCATAACCGCGGTACTCGAGCTTCTTGAGTCCGCCGATGAGGATGGGTAGGGCGTCTTCCTGACCGGTATAGGCGACGATTCCGCACATAAGAGAATCCTTTTTTTTGCGTTTTTATGTAAATATCACGCAAAATATACGAAATCTTTATGAAAAAGAAGTAATTCTGTGACCGAAATCACAATGGATTTGCTATTTTAAATGGAGACAAATTCATATCAAAAAGAGGATTATCTATGAAATCTAAAATGATAGTCGCTGCTGGCGTTGTCGCCATGCTCATGACTGGTTGCGATCAGTTCTGCCAGGGCCCTGCCGTCAAGAAGAACCTGGTAACGGACAAGGAAAAGTACAGCTACGCCCTCGGTGCCCATTTCGGTACCCAGGCCCATTTCCAGCTGGTCACCCGTGATTCCATCGATTTGGATATCGATTTGTTCATCCAGGCTTTCAAGGAACGCTACAACGAGGATTCTGCTGCGTTCCTGATGAACGATTCCACCATTTTCGAAACTCTCCAGAAGCTTTCTGCCGACCGTCAGGCCGAAAAGGTCAAGAAGGATAGCATCGCTGCCGAAGCCAATAAGGCTGCCGGCGAAGCATTCCTCGCTTCTAACAAGACCGCCGAAGGTGTTATCACCACGGAAAGCGGCCTCCAGTACAAGGTGATTACCGAAGGTACCGGTGCCACCCCGAGCGATTCCGATATCGTCAAGGTGGACTACACGGGTACGCTCCTCGACGGCACCAAGTTCGACAGCTCTGTCGACCGTGGCCAGCCGCTCGAATTCCCGATTAACGCCGTGATTCCGGGCTGGACCGAAATGCTCAAGCTCATGAAGGTCGGTGGCAAGGTGACTGCATGGATCCCGAGCGACCTCGCTTACGGTCCGCACGGCCGTGGCCCGCAGATTCCGGGTAACAGCCTCCTCGTGTTCGAAATGGAATTGATCGATACGCACGCTCCTGGCGCTCCTGCTGCCGAACCGGCCAAGGAAGAAGCCAAGCCCGAAGCAAAGCCTGCCAAGGCTGCTCCGAAGGCCGCCGCTAAGGCCGAAGCCAAACCCGCTGCCGCTCCTGCCGCTAAGG